>CAKRPJ010000023.1:0-38535 GCA_934376955.1 uncultured Lachnospiraceae bacterium
CGCCGAGAAAGTTCGCACATGATAAAAAAATAAAAAATAGGGGGTGGGAATATGGCACAAAAAAAATCGGATATATTAGAAAGTTTAATTTCTCAGCTTGAGAAAAAACAGGCTGATATTTCATGTTTTTTGGACCTCATAGATGACTATATGGCCCTCTACGATATCAAGAAAAAGCTAAAAACAGACATAAAAAAGAGAGGAGTATCCTATGAGGCACAATCTGCATCCGGCAAGGCCACCATCATAAAACAAAATCAATCCGTCAAAGATCTGGTGGCCGTAAATAAGCAAATGCTTATGATATTGGACAAGCTGGGTCTGACCACGGAGAAAACCATAAGGGATGACGATGATGACAAACTGTGATCCACGAATAGAAGCCTACATGGAGGCAGTGGAGACAGGAAAAGTGGAGGCGTCCAAAGATGTCAAGGCACTGATGAAACATGTCAGAAAGTGTTTTGAGACGGAGGACATCTATGTGGACCAGCAGCAGCTGACGGACTACCTGGGACTGGCACGATATTTCCCGTATGATGAGGTTTTTCCGTGGCAGCAGTTCGTGATTGGACTGCATGACTGCACGTACTGGCGGGAGAATGGACGACCAAGGTGGCCGGATCTGTTCTGCCTGATTGGGCGAGGTGCTGGAAAAGACGGAACAATAGCGCTGGAATCAACGGCACTGGCATCCGAATACAACGGAATCAGAGAATATGACGTTGATATCTGTGCGAACAATGAGGACCAGGCTCTCCGGCCGGTACAGGATATCGTTGGAGCATTCGAACAGCCTAAGTGGCTCAAAAAGCTCCAGCGATTTTTTAAGTGGACAAGGGAGAAAGTGGTCTGCAAGAGCACAAGGTCAACGATAAAGGGACATACAAACAATCCGGGCGGAAAAGATGGTCTACGCTCCGGAATGGTAGTGCTCAATGAGATTCATCAGTATCAAGACTATAAGAATATCAATGTATTTACGACCGGCCTGGGAAAGAAGAAACACCCACGCCGGTCATATTACACTACCCAGGGAGATGTCAGGGAGGGACCGCTGGATGATCTGCTGGAGACAGCAGAGGGAATCCTGTTCGGAGGAGAACCGGACAACGGACTACTGCCGTTTATTTGCCGGCTGGACAGCAAGGCAGAGGTACACGATGAGAAGAACTGGGAAAAGGCAAACCCATCGTTGAGATACCTACCGGATCTAATGGAGGAGATCCGGAAAGAATACAGAGACTGGTTGAAACGGCCTGAGAAGTTCACGGCATTCATGACCAAGAGAATGAACCTCCCAGACGGTTCCAGCGAGATCAAAGTGTGTGCTTATGAAAGAATCAAAGCCACTAACAGACCTGTACCGGTAGATGATCTAGTGGGAAGAATGTGCACCTGTGGCATCGACTTCTCAAAAGTCACTGATATGATTTCTGTCAATCTCCATTTCAGAGACGTGGATACCAGGTATGATCTAAACCATTCCTGGCTCTGCCTGCAGTCAAAAGACTTGCCAAGAATAAAGGCACCATGGAAAGAATGGGCGGATCAGGGACATATCACACTGGTTGATGATGTGGAAATCCACCCGGAGCTGATCGTGGACTATATTGCAACTCAGATGGAATACTATTCGATCAAGAAAATGGCAATAGATGATTTCCGCTATGCTCTGCTGGCCAAGTATCTGCAGAACATTGGTTTTGATGCAAAAGTGTACAAAAACCTAAAACTGGTAAGACCGTCAGACATCATGAAAGTTGCGCCGGTTATAGACAGCTGTTTTGCAAATGACTATTTCGTGTGGGGAGATAACCCAGTGTTGCGCTGGGCAACAAATAACACAAAGATGGTTAGATACGGCCGGAAACCGGGAAAGGAAGATGATGCCGATATTGGAAACTTTGTATATGCAAAGATTGAGGCAAAGTCAAGAAAGACAGACCCTTTCATGGCATTGGCTGCATCTATGACGGTAGAGGATGACCTGCCGTATGCTCAGAGCGTAAGCGCACCGGATCTGGGCGTATTCACATATTAGCGCAGAAAGGAGGAAACAGACATGGGATTGAGTCTCAGAAAGCTATTCAAGGCAAGAGAAAAACCGGGAGAAGATGTGCAAAGAGTATCATCTGTGGAAATTGCAGATCAACAGGTTCGTGATGTAGTAACAGAAATATGTCTGAGAGAGCTGGCGTTCTGGACTTGCGTAGGGAAGATTGCAAACGCTCTGACAAAATGTGAATTTCGCACGTTTTACGAGGGAGAGGAATTGTTCAAAGATGAATATTATCTATGGAACTACGAACCGAACCGCAACCAGAACAAAGCAGAATTTTTATCAAAGGCTATGGAGCAGTTGTTCCGGAACAATGAGCTTTTGATTGTAGAGAGCTATGACGGACAGCTCCTGGTGGCTGATGATTTTTCCGTGACGAAAAATGCACTGTATGGAGACACTTATACCAATGTGCAGGTGGATGATTACACATTTTCGCGGTCATTCCGAAGTTCAGACGTGCTTCACTGGACACTCAACAACAAGAACGTAAACCGGATCATACAGCACCTGTATGACTCATACAGCAAGCTGATTGATTATTCTGCAAAATCGTATCTCAAAAGCAGAGGCAGCAGGGGAACCCTGAACATTTCGGCAATGGCTCAGAGTGACAAATTGTTCAATGAGAAACTGGAAAAGCTCATGAATGAGTATTTCAAGTCATTCTTTGAAAGCCCAAACGCTGTCCTGCCACTGTTTGAGGGATATTCATACACAGACATTGGCTCAAAGACTTACAGTGAGGGAACCAGTCGTGATATCAAGAGTCAGTATGATGACATCTTTGACTTTACAGCCAGAGGATTCTCCATGCCGCCTACACTGGCCAAGGGAGACGTGCAGGACACCGAGAAAGCAGTGAACGAGATGTTGACGTTTTGCCTAGACCCGCTTGCACAGATGTTCATGCAGGAGATCAACCGCAAGAGGATTGGAAAAAACGGGATACAGAAAGGAACAAAGCTACAGATCGACACCATGAGAGTCAAACATATTGACATGTTCGGCATTGCAACATCAGCAGACAAGCTCATCAGCTCCGGAATTTACACAGTGAATATGATTCTGAGAGCACTGGGAGAGATTCCGATAGATGAGGACTGGGCAGACCAGCATTTCATCACGAAAAACTACTCAACTATCCAGGAAATCCTGGAAGAACAGCAGAAAGGAGGTGGGAAGAATGCCAAGACAGGATAAAGTATTTGTATGTTTTCAGAAAGCAGAGAACGATACTCACAAATTATACATCTATGACGATGTGACAGCATACGGTACATTTGACTGGAACACATGGAGCTATAAGGAATCGGAGACATCTGCAAAGTATTTCCAGGAGCAGCTTGCAGCCATTCCTGATACAGCAACCATTGAGCTACATATCAACTCAAACGGAGGATCTGTCAAAGAGGGCGTGGCAATCTACAGCCAGTTGAAACAGAAGAACTGCAAAAAGGTTGGATATGTGGATGGAGTTGCCTACAGTGTAGCGTTCCTGATCCTGCAGGCGTGTGATGAGCGCGTCATGGGACTGGGAACATCTGCATTGATTCACAATATGTGGCTGAGTGTGGATGGAAACGCCAAAGAACTCAGAAAAGCAGCAGATGATCTGGATACGCTCATGGAGTCAAACAGACAGATCTTTCTGGAAAAATCAAACCTGGAAGAACAGCAGCTCATTGACATGATGGAGGCAGAAACATTCCTAACACCGGAGAAAGCTCTGGAATACGGCCTCATTGACCGGGTAGACAGCTACCAGGCTGATGATAAGGATGTACAGCAGAGACTGATGAGCCGCGTGCAGCAGCTGTCCGGTGTGATTGCGCAGCAGAAATCATTCCGGGAACAGTTGGAGTCTATGCGGCAGCAGGGAGGAGAACCAAAACCTCCGGTACCGACTCCAAAACCAGAGCCGGAAGAAAAGAAACTCACAAACCAGTTAGCAAAATTATTCCAAAATATGTAAAGGAGAACTGATATGAAGAATAAAGACGTATTAGCAATGGAAAAGGCCAAGATCGTTGAAAAAATGAATCAGGCCATCAAAGATGACGATGCAAAAGCATTCAGTGAGGCGTTCACTGAGCTGTGCCAGAAGATTGAGGACAATGTTCTGGAGCAGGCCAAAGAGATGCTGGTGGAGCAGGATGCAACAATCCTGGCACAGAGAGGTGTACGCCAGCTGACATCCAAGGAAAAACAGTATTACGAGAAAATCATTGAGGCTATGAGATCCACAGATCCGAAACAGGCTCTCAATGACGTTGAGGTGGTTATGCCGGAAACAATCATTGATTCTGTCTTTGATGAACTCCAGACAAACCACCCGCTCCTGTCCAAGCTGAACGCAACCACAGTGACAGGTCTGACAAGAATGATGATGAATACAAACGGCGAGCAGAAAGCAGCATGGGGCAAGCTGACAGCCAAGATCATCGAGGAGCTGACATCTGGGTTCAAAGAGGTAGATGTAACACAGGAAAAACTGAGCGCATTCCTGCCGGTTTCCAAGGCTATGCTGGATTTAGGACCGACATGGCTGGATACATACGTGCGTCAGGTGCTCTATGAGGCACTGGCAAACGGGCTGGAGTACGGTATCGTGCAGGGAACTGGAAAAGATGAGCCAATCGGTATGATGAAACAGGTCGGAGAGGGCGTTGTTGTGACGGGCGGAAAATATCCGGACAAAAACGCTATCAAAATGACTGCACTGGACATGGCACAGATGGGAAATATTACAGCAATCATGGCCAGAAACGACAAAGGACAGGCAAGAACTGTCACAAGCCTCATCTTGTTGGTTAATCCGGTAGATTATTTCCGCAGAGTGCTCCCGGCCACAAGGATGTTGACGCCGGATGGAATCTATGCATCTGTGCTCCCGGTGGACGCTGAAATCATTCAGAGCGCAGCTGTTCCGGAGGGGAAAGCAGTATATGGAATGGCAACCAAGTATTTCCTGGGAGTCGGAATGGCAAAAAATGGAAAAATTGAATATTCTGACGAATACAGATTCCTGGAAGATGAGAGGGTATATCTCATCAAGCTGTATGCTCATGGTTTCGCACTGGATAACAATGCTTTCCAGGTTCTGGATATCAAGGATCTCCAGCCGTTACGTTTTAAGGTTGTAAGCGAGACAGAAAAAACAAAGACAGATGATGCAACACTGGCCGACTTAAAAATTGGTGCACTGAAACTGTCTCCGACATTTGCAGCAGGAACCACAGAATACACAGCAACCACACAGAATGCGTCCAACACAATCACAGCAGTACCGGCAAGTTCCACAGCGGAAATTGAGATCACGGTGGGAGATGTGAAAGTGACAAATGGAGCAGCAGCAAACTGGTCCGAGGGTTCCAATACTGTGACTGTAAAAGTGACTGACGGAGCACAGACAAAGAGCTACAAAGTAACAGTGACAAAGGAGTAAATGAATTATGGCAGACGATAAAGACAACAAGCTCCTAAACGAGATCAAAAATTATCTGGAGATAACCTGGGATGATTCCCTGGGAGATGAGAAGATGAGGGGCATGGTCAAAAGAGGAATGGCTGCCATAAGCGGAAAAATAGGGGAGTGCAATTTCTATGAGGAAACTCAGGAAAAAGCGCTCCTTTTTGATTATGTCATGTATGCCAGAGCGGGGGAGATACCTCAATTCTGGCAGAATTACAGAGATGAGATCATTTCTCTGCAGATAGACAGAAAGGTGGACGGATATGCCGCGGATCAGCAGTAAGCATTTTGAAAATTTTGGAGATGGCCTGCTGACGATCTGTGAAGCAGACGAACGGAGTCTGATTAGAACAAAACTGGAGCATATACGTTTTGGAAACAGGACGGTAGGCGTGACCAGATACTGGCAGGCGCAAACGGCCGGAAACCAGGTGGATAAGCTCCTGGCAGTTCCACTGGAGATACTGGATGCGGAGCAGATCGAGGTCAACGATGTGATTATTCTGGAAAATGAGACGGACTGGTTATGGGATAACATGACATTTGACGAGTCAGAGATGAAAGACCGGGCCGGACATTATCAGATTAAGCAGGTACAGCCGAAGTACGACACGAAACCACCGGCGCTGTATCTGTCACTGGAAAAACTGGTGCACCCATTCAAAGACGGGAGGGATTCTGGTGGCGGTTAAAATTGGAGATCTGGCCAAGGCTGTCATGAAAGAGCTGGACGATTATGGCGTTGCGGTTGGCCTGGAGGTTGAAAAAGTATCCAAGGAAGTTGCCGAGGATACGGCCAAAATGCTGAATAAAACATCTCCAAAGCTGACAGGAGACTATGCAGCGTCATGGACTTACGGGACAGGAGAGACCAAACGGACAAAGCATACAATGGTTGTCCATGCGGAAAAACCGGAATACGCTCTGACACATCTCCTGGAAAAAGGCCACCAGAAGCGAAGTGGCGGAAGAACCAAGGCCATAGTGCATATTGCACTTGCAGAGGAGGCAGCAGTAGATGAGCTAGAAAAGGAGCTGAGGACGAGACTATGACAAAAGATCAGATTGAGCAGATGCTGGGAGAAATGGGAATCCCGTTCAGATATCATCATTTCACACAGAAAGAGATGCAGGACATCCCGCTCCCTATTGTTGTATGGCTGACACCGGGAACAGATAATTTTTTCGCAGATGGCAAGACATACAAAAAGATAACGAAACTGGATATTGAACTCTACACAGATGACAAAGACTGGGAGCTGGAGAAAAAGTTGGAGGAAATCCTGGACAAACATGACATTGCCTGGGAGCAGACAGCCTCTGAGTGGCTGGAGTCGGAGAAAATGTGGGAGTCGCTATATGAAATGGAGGTATAGAAAATGACTGGAACAGAGAACAAAGTCAAGTACAACATTAAAAACGTCCATGTGGCCAAGCAGACAGAAAAGACTACAGAGGGAACAACTACATACACGTATGATAATCCGAAAAGTATTCCTGGAGCGGTCAGCATCAGCCTGGACGCACAGGGAGAGATTTCCAAGTTCTACGCAGACGGAATTGCGTACTATGTGACAAGCGCAAACAACGGATATGAGGGAGATCTGGAAATGGCACTCATTCCGAGCTGGTTCCGCGTGGAAATTCTCAATGAAGAACAGGACAAAAATGGCGTCCTTGCGGAAAATGCAAACAAAACAACAAATCCGTTCGCTCTGCTGTTCGAGTTTGATGGAGACGTGAAAGCAATCCGCAGATGCTTATATAACTGCACATGCACAAGACCGTCTATTGCATCCGAGACAAAAGAGGAGACAGTAGACCCTGGAACAGAGACACTGACAATCACAAATAGTCCGAGAAAAGACGGTCTGGTAAAAGTACAGACAGGACCGGACACAGCAGATGGAACATATACAGGTTGGTACAACAAAGTATATGAGCCGGTTGCCGCGACAAGCGAGGTGGCACAGGCAGCTGAAACAAAGAAATAGGAGGGATAGATTATGCTGAGAAAAAAGGTGGAAATTGATGGCAGAGAGGTGGAGTTCAAGGCGTCAGCAGCGGTGCCGAGAATCTACCGGATGAAATTCCGCAGAGATCTTTTCTTGGATTTGCAGAAAATTGCAAAGTCTGTGAAAAAGAAAGGCAAAAAAGAGGATAAGGAGTCAAGCGAGATTCCGATTGAGGACCTGGAAATGTTTGAAAATATCGCGTATATCATGGCACAGCACGCGGATCCGGAGAATGTACCGCTGGATATCATGGACTGGCTGGAACAGTTCAACACATTTTCCATTTATCAGATCCTGCCTGCCATTCTGGAACTCTGGAATATGAATGAGGAGACGAAAAGTCAGGCAAAAAAAAACTTAGACCGAGTAGCCGGGAGCTAAACACTCCATTATTTCTCCTGAGATGCTGTCAGGTCGGGATCTCTATCCGGGATCTGGATCTGGTTACGGTCGGAATGGTCATGGATATGTTTACTGAGCAACAGAATGATTCATACAAATATCCAAGAATGGCCACACAGGAGGATTTTGACAAGTTCTAAGGAGGTGGAACAGGATGGCGGCAGGCCGGAATATCAAAGGAATAACGATTGAAATCGGCGGAGATACCACAGGCCTGCAGAAAGCCCTAAGCGGTGTAAACGACAAGCTGAAAAATACTCAGGCACAGCTGAAAGACGTGAACACTCTGCTGAAATTAGATCCATCAAATACGGTGCTGGTAGCGCAAAAACAGGAATTACTGAAAAATGCGATAGCAGACACAGCAAGCAAATTGGACACGCTGGAGGCGGCACAGAAAGATGTGACAGCAGCTCTGGAGGCCGGAAAGATTGGCCAGGAGGAGTACATGGCTTTCCAGCGAGAAGTTGAGGCAACCAAGGCAACATTGAGCCGGTATCAGTCAGAACTGGACGGATTAAATACCGAACAGGACAGACTGGCTACGAACACCGAACGCCTCAGCAAATTATTTGACGCTCTGGGAGCGGACGTGGATGATTATGCGGACGTCCTGGGCAGTAAGCTGGTAACAGCAATAAAAAACGGATCTGCATCATCAGATCAGTTGAAACTGGCCATTGAAAAGATCGGAAGATCAGCCACAGACGGAAAAGCTGACATCAAACAGATGACAGACGCTCTGGACACGGTTGACGATGGACAGGCAATCAAAAACCTCATCCAGGACTTAAAAGAAGCAGGAACACAGGCAGACAACACATCAGAACAGCTGGACGAGATGGGAAAAACCCTCTCAGCAGGCGCATTGATGGAGGCTGCCGATCAGCTTTCTGGACTGGGGGATAAAATAACAGAATTAGGAGACAAAGCAAAGGACGCTTTTCTGGAGACACAAGATGCCACAGTAAAAGCGTCCACTTATTTTGGAGAAACCGGGAAAGCGGCTGAGGAAACAGCCGGAGTCATCAAGGACGTATATGCTGAGGGCGTGGGAGATTCCATGGACTCTGTATCAAATGCAGTCATTACGGTAAAAAAGAACCTGAAAGATCTGGATGAGACTACACTGACACATCTGACAGAGCAGGCAATCACGCTGGATGAGCTGTATGGAATTGACATGAATGAGACTCTCCGAGGTGCCAACAGCCTCATGGAGCAGTACGGACTCACGGCGCAGCAGGCCATGGACTATATCGTAAAGGGCACACAGAATGGCCTGGATAAGACAAACGAGCTGGGGGATAACCTCTCAGAGTATTCTGGAAAGTTCGCTCAGGCCGGTTATTCCGCTCAGGAGTATTTCCAACTATTGCAGAACGGACTGGACAATGGAGCGTATAACCTGGACAAGGTAAACGATGCCATTAACGAAGTCACGACCAGACTGGTTGATGGAACAATAGCGGATTCCCTGAGCAAAATTGATGAAAAGACCGGGGAGGTACAAGCCGGAACCGGAGGCTGGAGCAAAGAAGTTGAGGATGTATTTAAACAGTGGCAGCAGGGCGGAGCTACACAGAAAGATGTTATTGATGCCATTGTGACAGATATTCAAAACACAGAGAACCAGCAGGACAAACTGAACAAAGCAGCGCTGGCATTCGGTACAATGGCCGAGGACGGCAATGCGAAGTTCATAGAATCGCTCACATCTGTGGGAAACACCTATGATGACGTGGCTGGATCAGCAGAGAATATGTTCGACCAGTCCACGACAGACTCCCAGACGTTTGAGGCAAGCATGAGACAGCTGGAGCAGAGCCTGATTCCATTGGGAGAGGCACTGATGAACCTGGCAAACAATATCATTCCACCGATAGCAGCAGGATTGAAACAGGTGGGAGAGTTTTTCGGAAAACTGCCAGAGCCGGTACAGAATTTCGTGGTTATACTGGGGGCTGTGATTGCCGCCTTTACCACTTTAGCCCCTGCCATAACAGCGGTTATGATGATTGTGGGAACGCTAGGAACAGCGGTCCTAGGACCAATCATCGGAATTATTGCCGGTGTAGCTGCAGCAATTACCGCAATCATAGCCATCGTGAAAAACTGGGGCGCTATATCGGAGTGGTTCGGAGATTTATGGGTAAAAGTGAAAGAGAAATGCTCACAAGTGTGGGAATCAATCTGCTCATTTTTTACCGAAACGATACCGCAGGCATGGGACAGTCTGGTGTCAAAATTCCAAAGCATCCCGGAATGGTGGTCAGGAATCTGGCAACAGGTCGGAGATTTCTTTTCTCAGATCTGGCAGTCAATCTGTTCATTCTTTACGGATACAATACCGCAGGCATGGCAGAACGTGGTTTCATGGTTCCAGGGCATCCCGGAATGGTGGTCAGGAATTTGGCAGCAGGTGGCTGATTTCTTCTCAGGAATCTGGCAGTCCATGATGGAAAACCCTGTGCTGTCATCAATCGTAACAACCATACAGGAATTGTGGCAGAATGCAGTCACTACACTGCAGGGCATCTGGTCCGGTCTGACGGAGATTGCATCAGGAGCCTGGGAGTTGCTGAAAAATACGATACTTGCACCGGTGCTTTTGTTGATTGACCTGGTAACGGGAGATTTCACTCAGTTGGCGTCCGATGCACAAAATATCTGGCAGAATATCCAGGACGCTGCATCACAAATCTGGTCCGGAATACAGCAGGTGGTCACATCATTTGCAGAGGGATTGGTCACTCATGTGGTCACTCTGGTTACAGGATTTATGGACACCCTGTCAAGTTTGTGGGACATGATAAAGCAGACGGCGCTCAATACCTGGGAAAATCTGAAAAATTCTGTGGTTCAAACCGCAACAAATTTGAAAGATTCTGCAATCCAGGCGCTCCAGAACCTGAAAGAATCTGCATACCAGAAGTGGCAGGAAATGAAGCAGAACGCACACGACAGCTGGGAGAATTTAAAGAGCAGTGTGGTTCAAACTGCACAAAATCTGAAAGAGTCAGCGGTGCAGGCGTTCCACAATATGGTTTCCGGAATTGGAAACGCACTGAGCAGTCTGGGATCAACTGTGCGGAACGGATTCTGGTCAGCAATCAGCTTTATCACATCACTGCCAAGCCAGGCGGTACAGTGGGGACGAGATTTCATAGACGGAATAGTTTCCGGAATCAGGAACGCCATTGGCAGAGTCAGAGATGCCGTGTCAGACGTGGCATCTACAATCCGCTCATTTCTGCATTTCTCAGTGCCTGATGAGGGACCACTGACAGAGTATGAGTCCTGGATGCCGGACTTTATGCAGGGATTAGCTAAAGGCATCGAAAAGAGTAAATCAGTGGTGGCTGATGCAATCGAGGGCGTGAGCAAAGACATGACCATCAATGCAAACGCAATGATGGATCAGAGCAACGCAAAACAGACAAACGCCATCATGAATATCACATCATTGCTGGCTCAGTATCTGCCATACCTGGCCAAGAGCTTAAACATCGAATGGGATACCGGAGGTGTAGCAGCGAAACTGGCAAGAGATATGGATAGAGAGCTGGGTATCCTGGCAGAGGAGGGAGGATTCCTATAATGGACGCAATCACAAACGGAGCCACGATTGAGATCGTGGCCACCGGCGAAAGATTCCACACTCTGAATGACTGGGGACTGGCAATAGGAAACAATGATTATATTGGAGATGTGGAACAGGAAAACTATTATGTGGACGTGCCTGGAGCGGATGGCTTTCTGGATTTCTCAGAAGCCATCACGGGCCGCCGCATATTCAAAAACCGTCCGATCAGCATCGAGCTGGGCGGTAAGAAACCAAGAGACAACTGGGATATTTTTATCTCAGACCTTAGAAACCTTGTAGAGGGCAGAGAAATCAAGGTCATTTTCGACAATGACTCTGGGTTCTACTGGACAGGCAGAGCATCTATCCAGGGATACGACAGAAACAGGGAGATAGGCACATTCACATTGGCCATTCCGAAAGCTGACCCATACAAGTACAATGTCGCGGATTCTACAGAGGACTGGTTGTGGGATTCGTTTGATTTTGAGACTGGGATCATAGACGAGGGTACAGAAATCACGGTAAGGACCGGAGAGACAAAGACGTACACTATCGTTCCGGATCAGATGCCGTTCGTTCCGACCATATACGTGAGCGTTCTGGGATCGGCCGGACTCAAAATGACGGCGAACGGGGAAACCTACACACTGATGAAAGGAAAGAACCGTTTTGCGGATATCACAGTCAATACAGAGGACGTGGTGCTCAGTTTCACTGGAACGGGCACACTCACGATCCGGTACAGGAGGGGGTCACTGTAATTGTATAAAGTTAAAATGGACGGTCAGACCCTCTACTATCCAGGAGATAAAGAGGCGGTACTGACCAATCCAACGCTAAACCTGCAGACGGGATATGCGGGAACCTTTGAGTTTTCGGTACCGCCAAACAACCCACTGTATGACAAGATCAAGAACCGGAGCAGCATGGTCAGTGTGTTCCGGGATACAACAGAATTGTTCTATGGAGAGGTCCGGAAACAGCCGAAAGTAGACCGTTACAGAAACAAAAATGTCTATTGCGCCGGCGCAATGAGTTTCCTGGCGGACTCCATACAGCCACAAGCTGAGTATCATGATATGACACCACGACAGATGCTGGAGACGTTTCTGGATATTCACAACAACCAGGTGGAGGATAGAAAAAAGGTCTATCTGGGAAAAGTGACAATCACAGACGCAAATGATTCTCTATACAGGTATACAAACTTTGAGAACACGCTGAAAGCGATCAGAGAGAAACTGGTGGAGAAACTGGGAGGATATCTGAAACTCCGGCATGAGAATGACAAACTATATCTGGACTGGATCACACTGGAAGAATACGGAAAGTATTGCAGCCAGCCGATTGAGTTCGGGTTGAATATGCTGGACTACTCACTGAGCAGAACGGCGGAGAACATTGCCACAGCGTTGATTCCGCTGGGC
This sequence comes from uncultured Lachnospiraceae bacterium, assembly GCA_934376955.1. Taxonomy (GTDB): domain Bacteria; phylum Bacillota; class Clostridia; order Lachnospirales; family Lachnospiraceae; genus CAKRPJ01. The sequence goes on from CAKRPJ010000023.1 coordinate 12,971, forward strand.
GCACGTCTGGAGGGAGAGTCAGAGATTGACGCTCTGGAGAAGTATGTGGACATTACCAGCGTAAACGGTGGATCAAATTACATTTATAACCAGAGCGCGGTGGAAAACTTTGGCTGGGTGTGGATAACTAACACCTGGCAGGATGTAACAGAGCCATCAAACCTGCTCAGAAAAGGAAAAGAGTGGCTGGAGGATAACCAGTTTGAGGATTTAACACTGGAACTGACAGCGGTAGACCTGTCCATGATGGACAGTGACTATGATGCTTTTGAGTGCGGAGATAGGATTCAGTGCAGAGCCAAGCCATACGGCATGAACAGAGTTTTTCCGGTAATGGAGATGCAGATCCCTCTACAGAAACCAGACGGAGCAACATTGACGCTGGGGGAGAACAGAAAGCTGACCTATACAGAACAGCAGAGCAGAATCTATTCCGGAGTCACAGCAACGGCTGAGGAACGCCGGAAAATCCAGAATCAGGAAGTCCGGGCGGCCATTGACAACCTGACAGCAAAGATGACAGGAACGGCCGGAGGATATCATCTGGAGGAATTTGACGAAAATGGACTCTGGCTCAGAGAGCTATACATGGACGCTCCGAGCAAAGAAAAGGCCACAAAGATTCTACAGATAAACAAGGAGGGCATCGGAGGCAGTCACAACGGATATGCAGGACCGTACACAGTGGGAATGACACTGGACGGCCAGATTATAGGCGAACGGATCACGGCCAACTCTGTCAGCTCAGAAAAGCTGACGGTTGAGTATAAATCCGAACTGGAGGGGAAATTCTCGCAGGCCACAAAGAATGCCAATGATTATACAGACAAGCGGGAAACCGCTGTGAAAGAAATTATCACAACTAGCATCAAGTCGATGGAGGACAAGATACAGCTGGCGGTTACGGATCAGAAAAGCATCACGAACCGGTATGATTATATCAAAGGCGGAGACAACCAGAGTCTGGACGTTTCAAGGTTCACGGCATCGACCAATGCCACAGTGGCAAAAAGCACAGCCGGGAATATGAACGCCATCCTGATGACCAAAACAGACGGAAACACAGCATCAATCCAGCAGAGCCTGGGAACATTGCAGGCAGGCACCTATGAGATAGAGGTTAAGGTGTACACGCCTACTGCAAAGAAACCGAGCTATTGTTATTTTGGCTTTTCCGGAAATACAATCTCACAGTACCTGTCAACGGTAAACTGTGATAAATGGTACACACTGAAAAGAACCGTTACCTACACAAGCGCCGGGACAAGATCCTTTTATCTTTCTATTACTGGCTCATCTGGACAGCAGATCTATCTGACGGATATCCGTGTACTGAGAAATGTGAAAGAACTGATTGACGATGTGGACGCAAGAATCACGGTAGAGGCCGGAAAGATCACTCAGCAGGTATCTGAGATGTATGAGAGCAACAGTCATAACTATTGCACAAACGGATCTTTTTCAGATAGCGAAGATAAGTTCACTGGCTGGTACCGGTCTAACAATACACAGGTCACACAGAACACGTTTTCTGAAAAATCATGTGCTCAGATCACGAACACGACCAGCACCTATTATCTACGGTGGTATCAGAAACCGTTCGACAAAAAGGGAAAAGTCAGAGTAAGGTTCAAAGCGGCCTGTGCATCAGGGCAGGAGAAAACAGCCAGAATCAGAGTGACAATAGATGGAACGTCACACTATACAAATGCAGGAGACTTGAGCACATCCTGGAAAACATTTGAATTTGAGAATGTTGCAACACCGTCATATTTTTATACATATTTCTACAATAACGTGGCCAATACAACGGTATACATCACAGACGTGGAAATCATGGGATATGCGGCGGCCTATACTGAGTCTCAGTTGAAACTGACAGCAAACGATATAACGGCGGAAGTCACAAGAGCGAAAAAAGCAGAGGATACACTGAAAAGCAGTATCCGGGTCAATGCGGATGCTATCAAGCTGAGAGTGTCAAAAGGAAAAATTTCCTCAGAGATCAGTGCAGAGTCTGGCTCTATTTCAATTAAGTCGAACAGAATCAGCATCAGTTCCACAAACTTTACGCTCACGGCATCTGGATATGTAACCATGAAAGGTGCAAGTTGTCAGGGAAGTTTCGAGGCGAAAAATGGAGACTGGTGGATAAAAATGAGCTATGGAGAAATCACTGGAGGATACAGCGGTTCGACCTATGGATACATTGATTTCAACGGAGCTTACAACAACACCAACGAACACACGTTGAGAATCATGGGAAACACTTGCGTGGATATCAAAGGAAAGCTGTGTACAGCTACCAGCTGGAACGCTGGAACAGTATACACGACTTACACCGGAACACGCAGAAAAATCACGAATATAAGAGACATCGGAAACGGAGCTATAGAATGGTCGTGGACAGATGAAACCTATAGAAATGGATTATTGATGGGATAGGAGGAGAATCATGAACGTAGGAGCAATTTTGGATAATGTAGCAGGAGAACTGGACGCACAGGTGCTGGCATATATGCAGGAGTACGCAATTCCACCGAGTCTCATGGATAAGGTGTTGGATAGAATCCAGTCACACATGAGGCAGATGAAGTCAGAAGAATACGCCCAGGAATTGATGAAAACACAGATTGATCTGGCGGTAGCCAATACGGAGCAGATCGGAACAGAAGAACAGCAACCAAAATCAGGAACGGAGGTGGATGATATCGAAGATTTCAAGAAAAAAGTTGGAATAAAGGGAGGAGACAAAAATGCAGACATTCTCAGCGAAGAAAAACAACAGAGCAACAATGATAAGACCGTATGAGTTGGCGCTGTATTGCGTCCAAGGATATGATATCTGGCAAGAGACACCGGAAGAAAAAAGGCTTGCGAGACCAGGACATCCGGAGGATCTGGAAACGGTAGCTCTGGAAGATACAGCCCATACGATGAAGTTAGGAGGTTAAACATGGCAAACGTAAGGAAGTACACGGAACAGATTGCCAGCGCCAAGAAAGGAAAGGACGTCAGAGCTGCGATTGTTTCTGCGATCAATGAGGTGTCTGATGAGAATAATACATACAATCAGACAAAGGCGGACATCCAGGCGGAACAAAAGTCAATCAATGCAGACGTGACAAAAAACCAGCAGATACAGCAGGCATTTAACAGCAATTTACAGGAGGCCAAGGAAGTCCAGAAAGACCTGGCGGCTAAAATGAACAAAGGGACTACACTGGCAGAAAACCTGGAAAAGAAGAACACAACAGCAACCTCCCTGGACAAGAGCCTGGGAGAAAAAAATACAGCAGCCACAAAGACGGTGCAGACATTAGAGGCAGACATCACGGCAGCAGGACAGGCAGAAAAAAGTCTGGAGGCAGATGTGACAGCGGCCAACAAGGCAGCTCAGACTTTAGAGGCGGATACCACAGCTGCAGGAAAAGCAAAGCAGAGCCTTGAGGCAGATATCACGGCAGCAGGACAGGCAGAAAGAAGTCTGGAGGCAGATGTGACAGCGGCCGGAGAAGCCAAAACAAAACTGGACGCAAGTATCAAAACATCTGGAGAAAACATCACAACCATGCAGAATCTGGTCCAGAATGCTGACCAGATCAAAACAGGACTGGAGACTGACCTGAACAATGCACAGCAGGCGTCAAAAGATCTGAAACAGAATACAGCAGCCAGCGTCACGAAAATTGAAACAGCTGGCCAGACACAGATTGATCTGATTAAGCAGAACGGAGGGGGCGTTGAAAATGCACTCTCCAATTATTTTGCACTCAGGAGAAACGGAAAGGTATTCACAACAAAGATTTATAAATGGGAGACCTCCACAAGTCCTGTGGGCGTGAAAATGAATGCCAATGAGAATATGGTTGCGGAGCCATCTGTGGGAAGAACAGAGGGCAGAGATGATTATGCTAAGTATGGCCTATTTCATCATTTTACCTGCAATTTTTCTGTAGACGAGAATGGTTTCAACCATGTAGATGCCCTGGAGGGCCAGATTGGATTTACCAAGTACGGCAAGGTGCAGGTCGGAGAGGTTACAATGAGCGCCTGGTTCGGCATCGAGGACACTACCGAGGCAGCCCTATATCATTATTCTGACAGCCAGACAGAGCTGACACCATATCCGATGAAAGAATCTATCAATCCGGACGGAACAATCAGCCCATTCATGATCCATGCCAAGTATGCGGCGGGAGACATTGATGGAGTGCCGTATTCATCAAAAGGCCTGGCACCGGCCAATGGCTGCCAGGCAACACAGGCGAGAAATCCGGTCAGCTACACGGGAATGATTACATACATGCACAAACTGGGTGGTCATTACTGTGGAACAACGAGCTGGGATCTGTTCTATAGACAGCTCATGATGATTATTAAATATGCAACCACACACAGCCAGAGCATCATGGCTGGATGTACCTCATACAGCAATCAGAACCAGAACCTGGTAGAAGAAACCGGAGTGATGAGAGTGGTACTAACAAAGGCACAGGCGGCTGGTTATGTGATCGGCTCATATGTATCCATCGGAGACGTTGGCTCAAACACAAACAAAGACCGGTATTTTTCCTATATACACAACAAAGCATACAGCGTCAAAGTCACAAAGATTGAGGACGTGGATGACAGCAATGCAGCAGTATATGTGGATGCTCCGGAGGCATTCGATACGACATTGACCACATGGATCACAACAATGCCATGGCACAGTGGAGCGACTGATGAGGTGGCTGGCTCAGACGGATCTCCGAACAGCAACACCAATGGGAAAGATCCGTACAAGATCCAGGGCATTGAGACCTGTATCGGAGCCTATGAGGTCCTGGGGAATGTGGTCATGGATATTGTTACCGGTGCGGACGGGAATCCGGCCAGAGATGTCTATGTATGCGAGGACGCCAGCACACTGTCCAGTAACATTGCGACAGTGCGGGCAAATTATAAAAAGGCTATCTCACAGGTGGCCTATACAGCAGCAAACTGGAAATATATCACGGAAGAAACAACAGATCCAAACCTGGGTATCATGATTCCTACGAAAGTAGGCGGAGGCTCAACCACTGGATTTGCTGATGGACTGTATACAGATGCAGGAGCATCTGGACAGAGAGAGTGGCGTGCGCTGGGCGGTTTGAACTATGGCGCGACTGCTGGCCTCTGGTTTCTGTCTGCGAACGATGGCTGGTCGTACGCGAACTGGCTTATCGTCTCTGGCGTTTCTCCAAACGGCACCAGGGGTGAATGGCAGGCAACGGCCTGACAGAGGGGCTTTCCCCTTATAAATAAATAACGGACTTGTAACGCTAAACGGGCGGTTTCCTCTGTGGCTTGCGCTGGGCAATTTGAACAATGGCGCGAATGCTGGCCTCTGGATTCTGAATGCGAACAATGGCTGGTCGAACACGAACTGGAATATCGTCTCTGGATTTTCTTGAAATTTATTTGAATTTCAGCGTTACATTTCGCTCTGTAGGAACGGAGTCACCGGAAAGCAGGTGCGTGGGGCATATCCCCAAAATATGATTGAAGCCACACCGCCCAGCTGGGAGCCGAGGAGCCTGACTGGACGGGCACATGGCGCAGTAGGCCATGATGCGGAGTGAGTAGAAAAACCGGAAACTCCTGTATCAAGAAACGAGGACTCACAGTTGAAACGATACTGTAAAAATATACAACTGGATAAAGACTGGATTATGGCCTGTATGCTGGAATGTTTTTCAGATAAATGGAAACGGCGTGATGTGGCAGGGTTCCTGGCCGGATACCAAACCGGTCAACCACTGTCCGTCAGGGCTGTGAGCAGACTGATCCAGGAGAATAGGAGCAATGTGGATCCGTTGCTGGAAAGAGCAGCGGAAGATCTGGCAAGGGAAATCAAGGAGCGTGATGTTCATTTCCCGGAAATACACTACTCCATGAGGTATGACGGAAACTCCGGAAAGCTCAGGGAGATAGGTGTGGAGAGTATAAAACAGCAGATTTATAACTATGTAGCTGTCAATGCTCTGAAAGAATTATTTGAAAGAAAGATAGGAAAATATCAATGCGCCAGTGTGCCGGGCCGTGGCCAGGTATACGGAAAGAATGCAATAGAGAGATGGATTCGGAAGAATCCGGACAAAACGAGGGCAGGAGCCAAGGCAGATGTGCGGCACTGTTATCCATCTATTAACACAAGAAAGCTCATGAGATTTCTGAGAAAGCAGGTCAAAAATGATGACCTGCTTTATTTAGTGGAGACATTGATTGCATCGTACAAGCAGGGGCTATCCATCGGTTCATATTTGAGCCAGTGGCTATGCAATTACTACCTCAGTTTTGCCTACCACTATGCACAGCAAAAGCTCTTTAAGGTGCAGAAAAGACGTGGCAAGGAGAAACGGACAAGACTGTTCTATAAAATTATCTTTTATATGGACGATATCCTGATCCTGGGACCGAGAAAGGCAGACGTTAAAAAGGCCATGCTCATGCTGATCCGATTTTTCAGAGAGGAGCTGGGCCTGGAGATAAAACCGAACTGGAAACTGTTCCAGGTTGACTATATCGGAAAAGACGGAAAGCATCACGGAGATTGCATTGATATGATGGGATACAAAATTTACAGGGACCACACAGAAGTCCGCCGGAGCATATTCCTCCGGGCAAGACGGGCATATCTGAGATTGAGAAAACAGGTGCAGCGGCGTATGGAGATAGCACTAGATCTGGCGTACCGCTGCATTTCATATTATGGCTGGTTCAAAAATTCAGATTCCAATCACTTCAAAAAGAAGTATGGAATAGAGCAACTGATGAAATACGCGAAAAGGAGGGTAAGCATTGAAAGCAAGATTCACAACAGAACAGCCGGCGGTCAGCTGGCAGCCGCTTGATAACGGAATGGTGGACGTGACAATCTGCCTCAATGGGCAGGAAGTTACAGAAGAAAATCAGCAGATGGTAGAAAAAGAACAGTATATCACTGTGACAGATACGTTCTGGGAATATGATTTCCACCAATTCCGGGAAAAAGCGGAAAACGTAAACCGTGAAGCTGTGGAGAAGAATCCGGAGAAATATCTGGAATATGAGCCACAGAAAGAAAAGACACTGGAACAAAAGGTTCAGGAGCAGGAGGAAACAATCAGGATGCTGAAATCATGCCTGCTGGAAATGTCGGAGGCGGTTTATGCGTAAGTTACTAATCAATTTATTTTTATTATGTACAGGAAAGGATGGTATTGCAATGATGGCAATGTTATGGGCACAGGAAATTATGAACCAGGAGACAGTAGAGGACGCAAAGAAAATGTATGAAAGGGTTCCACGTCTCTTAAAGACAAAAGTGAAAGATATTCTGGTTAGATCCGGAATGGGAGAGATCACAGAGGAATGATGACTAAGCTGAGAATTATATCAAGGCTATGGTCGCACATCACGGACTTGCGGTTGTATATCAGAGGACAGAGCAGCAAGACGCTGGAACAGATTGAGGACGAGCTGGATATAACGGAATACTACTGCAGGCCATACGCTGATGTGGACGATGTGGATGATGTATGAGGGCAGAGGGGAGGTGTAGAAAGATGATGAAAGAGCAGTTATGCACCACGGTTGGAATGGTCGGCGGATTCATAGCAGCACTTTTGGGTGGTTGGGATACAGGATTGCAGACACTGATGATTCTGATCGGCATAGACTACCTGACTGGCTTGATTGTGGCCGGAGTGTTCCACAAGTCTACAAAGACGAAAAACGGAGCACTGGAAAGCAAGGCGGGATTCAAAGGACTCTGCAGAAAAGCAGTGATTTTGTTGATCGTGCTGATGGCGTACCGGTTCGATATGTTGATTCATGTGAAATACATACGTGACGCCGTGATTATCGGATTTATTTCCAATGAGGCTATCAGCATTGTGGAGAATGCGGGTCTGATGGGGATTCCGATGCCGCCACAGATCACAAAGGCAATAGAGATTTTAACAAAGAAATCAGAGGAGGAACATAGAAATGAAGAAAATTAACTGGGTAAGAAAACTGACAAGTAGAAAGTTGTGGACTGCAGTTGCATCTTTCGTGAGCATGATGATTGTAGCCACAGGTGGAGCTGAGAACACAGCAACACAGGTCACAGCACTGATTATGGCCGGAGCATCCGTGGTGGCGTACATCATCGGAGAGGGTCTGACAGATGCAGCGTGCATCGAAGATGAGACAGAGAAATAACAGGAATAGGGGACGGGAAACCGTCCCTTTTTCTTTGATTGGAGGAAGATCATGGACAAAAAGCAACTTGAAATATTGACGAACATTATCGGAGGAGTGGAGTCTGGCGGTCAGGTATATGGACAACGTAGATACGAAGCATACGCCGGAAAGAGAGCAAACTCAGCGAATGAAAAAACCTGCACGTTGGGCTGGGCACAGAATTATGGCAATGAGGCCAGAAAACTCTGCCAGATGATTCTGAAAGAGGATCCGGGAGCATTTCGCGGAGCTGACACTGCAGGAATTGAGTCCAGACTGAGCCAGGACTGGGAGGCGATCGGCTGGAATCCATCGGCAACAGAGAAAGCGGCGCTGATCGCAATCATCACGACACCGAGCGGAAAGAAATGCCAGGATGAGCTGTTTGAGCAGCTGATGGAGACATACATCAAACAGGCCGTGGCATACGGAGTCAATACTGTACCGGCTCAGATGATGTGGTGCGAGATTGAACACCTGGGAGGCCTGAAACCGACAAAAAGAATTTTCGGACGTGCGGCAAAACCATACACTCCGGACAGCATCTATGCATCACTGATTCTGGATCAGCAGGATACATCAAACAACAATCAGGTTGGAGACGAGATGTATCAGCCAAGACATCAGTGCTGTGTGAAATGGATCAAGCAGTATGTAGGAGAAGAAAAGGAGAGTGCAGGAATGACAGAGAATGAATTGAGACAGATGGTAGCAAATAACATGAGAGGATGGATCGGACTGAAACGGTCAGATAGATCACACATGGTCATTATCAACTTATACAATAGATGCCTGCCATTGGCCAGAGGGTACAAAGTACAACCAACAGATGACTACTGTGCAACAGGAGCATCCGCAGCGGGAATCAAGGCCGGACTCACGGACATTATTCCAAGAGAGTGCAGCTGTGGATATATGATTCAGCTGTTCCAGAAAATGGGCCGGTGGGTTGAAAATGATGCATATATCCCAGATACTGGAGATTTCGTGTTCTATTATTGGAAAGATGGAACGAATTATGCAACAACGGATTGCACAGGCTGGCCGGATCATGTTGGAATTGTCCTGGAGGTCAATAAGAACACCAGAGAGATTCTAATAGGAGAGTGCAACATGGGCGGCGGATTGGTCGGCACAAGAAAGATCACAATTAACGGCAGATATATCCGTGGATACGGAATACCTGACTATGCATCCAAAGCAACCGGTAAAGGAAACAGTTCTAATTCTGGAACGAACTCCGGAACAACTTCCAGCGGATCAGCATCCGGAGGAATCAATAAGACTCCGAAGTGGGTGGGAGAAATCACACAGGACAATGTTCCGGTTAAGACCTGGGCAGGTAGTTCCACAGGCATCAAGTCCTGGCCGGTACTGGGAGCAGGAAACCTGGTGGATATTTGCGATACGATCAAGGACAACAGCGGCCATGATTGGTATTATATCCTGATTGCTAAAAAGGTTTATGGTTTTGTAGATTCATCGTATATCAGACAGGCTGGATCAAATTCCGGAAACAGCTCCAACAAGGCGCCGACCTACAAAGTGGGAACAGTGTACGCTCTGCAGGTTGAACTGAAAGTGAGAACAGGAGCAGGAACAGGCTGCCCAACAAAGAGCTACAGCCAGCTGACACTGGACGGACGGAGACATGATAAAGATCATGATGGATGCCTGGATGCAGGTACTCAGGTAACGTGCCAGGCTATCAAGAATGTAGGCAGTGATATATGGATTCTGGTACCGTCTGGATGGATTGCAGCATATTATGATGGAGATGTATATGTGAAATAACCGCAATATGCGGAAATTAAGAAAGCCCCGGCAGAAATGCTGGGGCTTGTATTTGTTATACTAAGTTTACACAACCCACAGGTTCTGTAACATTAGTACAACAATAGGCTAAAAAAATGAAATACCAGTAATATTCTGATCGTTATCAATACGGATCTCTTTCAGCACGCTTTTCCACAGCGTCCTTTTTTCTTCTCTGGTAAGAGTGTCATATATCTCCAGGAATCCTTTAGAAACTATCTGGCGAACACCGGACAGATCAACCTTTTTCTCCTCAATCTGAGTCTCATCCAATTTGAGCAGAGCAGCAGAATAGGTCTCATAGTCTTTCTTGTATTCCTCCATATCAATCAGATCATTCACATACAATTCTTTGAGCTTTGTGAGCTTACGCTTCAGAGTAGCACGTTCCACACCGGCAGCAGTCTTTTTCCGGCCGGCAGCCTGCACGTTCCAGGATACCTCATACTTTTCAATTTCATCAGAAAGATGTTCAAATAGCCAGGCCTCCACACGATCCTCACGGGCTGAGTGATTGTGCTCACATCGGCCTCTCTGAAAATGCTGGTTACAACGATAATAATAAATGCCACGGGATTTATATCCAACCATATTGTGCCGGCACTCATCACAGACGAGTATACCGGTAAAGATGTACACTTTTCCGGTTGGGTTGCTCCGGGAGTTCCTTTTTGTGAGTTCCTGGACACGCTCAAATTGTTCTGGACTGATGGCAGCAGGGCAGAAAGTTGGATTGTATCTGCCATTCCGATCATACACACCAATAGCAAGTTTGTCGTGGAGCATACGGCGAAACGTGGCATCACACCAGTTGACGCCGTAGGTTTCACGAATATATTTGATGGTGGCCCGCTGAGATGTACTCTGCTCATAATAATCAAAAGCGTCCTGTAAGATAGCAGTTTTTTCCGGAACCAGTTCCAGACGTTTTTCCTCATTGACACGGAGCCAAAAAGGACATTTACCGGATAGGACAGTACCATGCTGCACTTTAGAATCAAAGACAACATCAATACGCTCTCCATCCAGATCGGCCTCATTCTGAGCAATAGAGAGTTTAATGTTGATATACAAACGTCCGCTGGCGGTTGTGGTATCATATCCCTCTCCGTCATCAATGGTTTTCCACTCACAATTATGAGTCTCTAACACTTCCATGACCTTGTAGTAGTCCGGAACTGATCGGAACCAGCGGTCAAGACGAGTGAATAAAAGCATATCAACCTCATCATGCCGAACGGCATCGAGCATCCGCTGAAATTCAGATCTTTTATGCAGTTTCTTTCTGGCTGTTTTTGCTGCATCAATATAAATCCCAACAATAACCCAACCTTGCTCTCTGGCATAAGCCTCCAGACGCTCCCTCTGCGATTCAAGAGAAAGCCCTTTGATTTTCTGTTCCTCTCCGGAAACACGTATATACAAAGCTACACGGATGAGTTTTGGTTTCAATTCATTGTTTATCATAATAATTCTCCTAAAAAGGGTATAAAAAATACACCTATACGGTGCAGGAGATTTATGATATAATCAATTTGTTCAGAATTGGCTATATCATAAATCACTGGTATAGTGAGAAGCTGTTCCCGTTGGCGCGGGAGCAGCTTTTTTCATTTGCGCCCGCGCAATTATTTCTCTGCAATTTGTTTTAAAAGACTGATGATTTCGTTGTTCTGGCGAATGAGCATCATATTTGTTTTCAAAATATCGACAGACAGAGAGTTTGCGATAATCTGAGTAGTGTTACCAGTGAGAGCAGATGCAAGTTTTGCATTGTTTACCAGACAACCATGAGAGAGCAAGTCCTCCATGATTTCACGGTCGGAACCGGACAGAGCATCAAGGCCAAACTGTTCCATCATTTCATACACTTTCTGATCCTTTTTCTCTTGCTTGCTTTCTTTTGATCCAAACATATATTTTTCCTCCTATGCATTATTGTTCAAAGTCAATTTCAATAATATTACCTAAATCTTTCCTATAATGGAATTTTATGCCATTTTTTGTACGTCCCCTTTTACGTTGGACTGTTCATCAATAGCCAACGCTCTCAATACCATTGCTTTTGTTATGGAATCCGCTTTCCTGTACTCGAGTATAATCTGCTTTTCCATATCAGATAAAGAAAAATCAGAGCCGGATTCCGTTTTATCATCCCATCCCATTAAATAGGCAACGGTTGTATGTAATACATGAGCAAATTCAACAACTTTGCTTTGAGTGATATCATTAGTACCGTTTTCGATTTTTGCTATAGTAGATTTGTTTTTGTATCCCAAGAGCTTTGCAAGCTCCTCCTGAGTGATTCCAAGCTCCTCCCGCTTTAAACGTATCCGTTTTCCTATGTTTGCCATTTCGTATACCTCAATTCTTTGTATAAGACGAATATAACACATGGTTTATTTAAAATCAATAAAATTTGATGTTTTAATAAAAAATAGTTGACGCAAAAGAAACCAGGTGCTATTATACAGACAGATGATTTAAAATCAACGAAAGGAGAATACAGATGACAAATACAACACTATTGAAAGAGTTGATTGCAAAAAGCGGATTGAAGCTGAAATATGTGGCAGATCATCTGGGACTGTCAGCATACGGTTTTAGCAAGAAAGTCAACAATGAGCAGGAGTTCAAAGTAAGTGAGGTGGAGGCATTGTGCGAACTCTTGAACATCAAAGATCTGGAATTGAAAGAAAGAATTTTTTTTGCAAAAGAAGATGATTTAAAATCAACCTTAGCTTGCGTATAAAGAAATGAGGTAGAACCTATGGAAGAAACAAAGGAATTTGCAAAGATATTTGAAAGCCTGAAAGTTGGAGAAAAAGTTGTACTCAGAGAAGAAGAGGAGAACACCTACATAAGAAAGAAAAATTCAATGCAGTTGCTCTCCAAAAAAAGAATAAAAACGAAGCTAATTAGTCGAGATCATCATCAATCTCAATAGTCAGCATGCCCTTGATGTCTGGGTAAACAGTTACATCATCAGAATCCGCAGACGGAATTGCAGAGATTTTGACGAGACCATCATAATCATCACGGTTTTCGTCAAAGATCACTCTGACCTGAGCATATTGCATATTTTCTTTCAACATGCGGTCTGCAATTCGAATCAGATCCATAGCACGGATGCAAGCGGAGCAGGAAATAGAACCATCAGGATATTCAGTATACATAAACACACTCCTTTCTTAATTCACTCAGCTCCGGACAGGGAGCCTGTGAGTAAAGTATAGGAGCAAAAACAATAAATGACAAGAGAAAGGGCCGAGGGATATGGAAGTAAAAGGACAATTCAATGCAAACAGGTTCTATGAGACGCTGGCGGCCATCCTTTCCAGAAAATACGGAGTAAAGGTCACAGCAACAGAAGTGAGGGAGAAAAGATGAACAGAAAACAGAGACGGAAGATGCGGAGAATCGCGGGAAAAATCAGAGGATGGAGTTTAACAGCCATGACAATCATGGCAGCATACCTGGTATTGTGCGGAGTCGGTATCACAGGGATGCCAGAATGGGGACCGGACTGGTATCCGGTGCAGGTAAGCATGGTTGTGGTTGGAGGAGGGTGGCTGACAATGTTCATGGCCGCAAACGGAGCTTTCGATGAGATGGATTTATATGATGACGAAGATGAGGAGGATGAGCCATGGGAGGAGTAGGGATTTTCCTGAGCGGAATGGCAGCAGGAGCTTTTCTGGGTGCACTAACAGTGGTAGTGATCGCACTGGTAATGGCAAAACGGAAATAATGAGAAAAAGAAAGAGCGCTCTCTGCATGGGCAGTCCATAGGCCGGTCCGATTCCGGCAGAGCGCAATCCGCGGAAAGGCATCCGCGAATATGCACAGCAAGCCAACAGCTGGCGCATAGGTACCGTGAAAAAATGGCGGTGGTCACTCCAAACCAGAGAGAGTGTGGATGTTCAACAGGTTTTCGTCCTTTTTAATGCGAAAAGGCAAACACGGTATACAAGAGCCGAACAAAGGAGAGCGGTCAGAATGATAAGATCACCGCCGAAAGGATAAATCAATGAGTAGACATGTAATGGGAGAGAATCCTGTGAAGATTATCAGATGGAGCGGACCTGTGACATTTCCATCCGGAGAGGTTGGATATATGATCTGCAGATCCGGAAGTCTGGAAGAATGCCGGGAATATGCCGAACAGGTAGCGAAAGAGTTCGGAGTAACCGTGGAGGCAGTAATTTGAGCAATAAAAAAGCTGACGTTTCGGAGACGCCAGCCGGTTCACAATAAACGTGAATAACCTAGAATCATAGTACCATTGTGGGCCGAAAAAGTCAAGAAAAACGGGGCATGAGCTGACCCCGTTCGGACTTGATAAAGATATTAAAGATAGGACACAGAGACTATGGTTAAGAGAAAGAGATACAGGTTCAGACAGGGAGATGTCATTGATGTAGAGGAGTTCCATGATGGCAGGTATGGAGGTCCTGGAACAGGGAGAGCAAAGAGAGCCAAACCGACAGAGGAACAGATGAGGGCGGTCAATGCTCAGAACAAAGCCAAGAGGTGCAGACAGAGAATGCTGGAGTATTTCCATGAGGGAGACATCTTTGCAACATGGACCTATGAAGTGAGAAACAGGCCACCAGATATGCAGGCGGCATTGAAAGATTTTCAGAAAGCCATGAGATACGTGAGACGTGAGTTCAAAAAGCGAGGATATGAGGTTTTCTGGATAAGAAACATAGAGAGAGGCACAAAGGGAGCCTGGCACATTCATCTGGTCATCAATGAGATTGGAGACACAGCCAGTATCATCACAAAGGCATGGACAAAGGGAGGAACCTGGTCCATTGAAATCAAGAATAGCAAATACTATGACGAGGATTTCACAAAGCTAGCCAACTACATGACAAAGGATGAGCATACCACTGAGGAGAAGAAAGACGGGAAACCGGGAAAACCGAGACTCAGCGAGGCAAGTTATAACACAAGTCGCAATATGCCATTGCCGGAGCCAAAGGTTGACAAGCTCCGAAGATGGAAAGAAGAACCAAAACCCAAAAAAGGATATTACATTGCCAAGATCCATGAGGGTATCAATCCGGTAACGGGGTACAAATACCGGAGATATACCATGATTCGGTTGAAAAGGAGGCGGGAATAAAATGCAGCAGGTAAAAATCTACATAGAGACAGACAGCTCCTCTCCGAAAGCAACAGAGAAACACTATGGATATGTGCTGGAGGTAATGGTCTCCGGACAGGCAGTAACCCGTGAGGGTTTTGGAAAGATAACAGGGACATATCATCAGACCGTACTGACAGCACTGGCAAAAGCCCTGGACAGGTTCAACCAGTCCTGTGAGGTCTGCATCTGTACAGAGGATGATTTCGTTCTCAATATGCTGGAGCGCAACCTGGCAATATGGGCCGGGAATGAGTTTTTGACCAGTAAGCGGAAACCAGTGGCCAATCAGCAGGAGTGGATGGAGATATGGAAACTGTCAAACAGGCATCTCATACTGACAGAGCCAGGAAAGCATGAATACACCGGCTGGCTGCAGGGAGAAATAGAAAAGCGAAAGAGGGACAATGATGGAACACAAGATCACGATCATGAAATATCAGCTGATGTTTCCAAAAATGACAAAAAAGCTGTTCGATGAAAAAGAGAGAATATACCAGATCACAGTCATCTGCATCAGACTGGACGAACTCCAGACAAAAGGCGCGGTACTACAGAAAATGGGAAAACCGACAAAGAACGGTACTAAAATGACGTTTGCACCAGTGCAGAGCACTGGAGAGTATGAGGCAGAGATGCAGAGAATCCTGGAAGATGGAAAAAAGCTGGGCATGAAATTTAAAGATAAAGAGGAGAAATAGCAATGTTTGAGAAGTTTGGAGAACTCAATTCTTTTGGAGAAATCAATGAGCTTGCGGAGAATCTGTTCAATGAGGGAGACACAGAGTCACTGAGAGCCATGGCAAAGGAGAACGGAATCCAGAGTGATTTCGTGGATATGTATCTGCAGGGAGAAATTCCGGTACTGTGCGATCAGCTGACAGCGGCACTGGGAAAGATTGACGTTGAGGTGGCAGAACTGAAACCGAAAGAAATCATGGAGGACTGGGTGGAGTACCTGAGAGGCCAGTGCGTGGAAAATGAGTTGCTGGCATTCAATGTCCGGAAGAAAGGAAAGTCACTGAAAGGCTGCATAGCAGCGCTTTTGATGTGGTCGTTCAAGAATCAGCAGACCGTGGACAAGGATATCATCAAGGCAGCAGGCGTATCTGCAGGAAAGGTCACACTGGGGATTCCGGGCATGGCCAGAGCAAAGCAGATCATCACGGACTACTACATGGGAAAGTAGGTGGGACGGATGAAAAAGAAAGCGATTGAAAAAATACCGTATTTCGGGTTAAAGAAAACCAGCAGAAAGAAAGACGTCAAATACATTGGTGTCACGGCGGTCAAGATTGTTGGACACGAAAAGCATCTTTTCCTGGAGGTATACAGGAACAAAAAAGAATCAAAAGAAATACCGATGGTGCGGATCGTGCTCACAAAAAAGGATTTCGGCACATATTGGCCGGAAAAGGAAGAATGGACGAGGCAGAAAATAAAGCCGGACAGTTGTTATGGCCGAGTGATATGGGGAGAAGAACATCCCACATGGGAGCAGGAGAAAAAAGAAAATATACTCCAGAGCACAGAGGATCTGGAAAGGATAAAGAAGTTCTGCAAAGCCAACGTATACAACGAGGAGCGCTGGTGGGAATACATATACAAACATGAGGACGATATTGTAACAACGGCAAGACGGAACAGAGAACACAAGGCGTATATGCGCCGCCAGGAGGCACTGGCAGATAGAATGGCGCACACCAAAGAACTGCCGGAGAAAGAGATTCTGGACAGAGCTGACAGATTGTATTTTCACAATCAGCATTATCTGTATTACAAAAAGCATGGTTGCTGGGTACATATAGCCTGCAGCAAGTGTGGAGGGGTTACAGATGCGAGATGGAAAAGCGGAATTTCCTACGAAAGCCAGTTCCAGAGATGGACGGAAGAACCGAGAGAGGGGCACTATGGCACCTGTCCAATGTGCGGAGCGCGTGGAGAGTACAAGTGCCAGGGAAAAGTGAAAGGCACTCATGACAAATATATCTATCTATTCATGGGACAGAAGTACAAAGAAAACGGAATGGTCATGCGTTATGTGGAAGTTGGAAAAAAGTGGACGCTAGGATTCATTTGTGGGGATAAAGGTCCGGAGATGTACAACGCAAGTGAAGAACTCTCTGGAGTGGAGATTGCGAGAGCATATTTTGAGCCAGGGAAAAAAGTCCAGATAGATTATCACAAACATGATCCGTACATGGGGAAAGATTTCTGGGATGACTGCAATTTGTATGGAATGGCACATATCCCCATCGGCGCCGGTCTGATCATGTCAGAGACATACGAAGAAATGAAAGGGACAATATTCCAGTACAGTGCATTACAGGAATATGCAAAGAACGTCAGGGAGGTCAATCCGATTGACTACCTGGAGCGTTACAGTCAGACGCCACAGATTGAGGTTCTGGTAAAAATGGGACTGACCGATGTGGTAGAAAAACTGGTCAAATGTTACTACGGAATTGTTGCTGATGAGAATGCAAGACGGCCGGATCAGTTCCTGGGAATCCGAAAGGAAAGAGTAAAGCAGCTCATCAGAAAGAAAGGAGACACACACCTACTGAGATTCATGCAGATGGAGAAACGCCAGGGACAGAACTGGACGGATGAACAGGTGGAGCATCTGGCAGAAACGGATTTGAGTGGAACACAGGTGGAAACGGCCACCAAGTACATGACATTGCAAAAATTACTCAACCGTATAGAGAAATACGCTGGCTGTAAGTATGGGACAGAGTGCAGCAGTGCTTTAGCCAGAATCAGACACACGGCCACAACCTATGCAGACTATCTGAGCATGAGAATAAACCTGGGATACGACCTCAACAACACGGTATATCAACAGCCGCAGGACTTAGAGGCGGAACATAACAAAATGGTCATGGAAACCAACAAAGAAGAAATGGACAAACACCTCAAAGAGGTGGCAGAGCGTTATCCGGAGATTCGGCACGTTTACAGAGGACTCAGAAATAAATATCTCTACGAAGATGATAAATATATCATCAGACCGGCCAGATCGGCAGAGGAAATTGCCATGGAGGGGCGCCTGCTCCATCATTGCGTGGGAGGAAACACATATCTGGCTAAGCACAACACTGGAAAGACGTACATACTGATGCTGAGATTCAAAGAAGAGCCTGACGTTCCGTACATCACGGTTGAGATAGATGCAAAAAATCCAAGGATATTGCAGTGGTACGGAGACAAGGACAAAAAACCAGATGAAAAGAATATGCAGTCATGGCTGAACAACTGGCTGATGAAACTGAAAACAGGAACGCTGACGGAAACAATCCAGACGGCGGCCATAGCGTAAGGAGGTAAAGATGGAATATGTACAGATGACCCTGGATGACTGGGCACAGATGAAACAGAAATTGAAACAGGAACTCCTGGGAGTGAAACAGAGTTTTGTCCGGATCGGATACGCTCTGAGACAGATTGATGATCAGAAGCTCTACGAACAGGACGGATACAAAAGCATAGCGGAATTTGCTCAGGCCGAGTATGGCCTGGGACCGTCTATCACAAGCAGGTTTATGAGCATCAACCGGGAGTATTCTATTGACGGATATTCCGAACAGCTCCGGCCGGAATATGCAGAACTGGGCAGGAGCCAGTTGGAGGAGATGCTGAAACTGCCAGACGCTGACAGACAGATGATTCAACCGGAAACGTCCAGAGAGGATATCAGAGAGCTGAAAAGGTTTAACAAAACCGAACCGGCAGCAGGCGTGGCTGATGATATCAGTCAGCTGGTCGAAAAATTCTATCAGGACAACGAACTCATACTCAATGCAGTATATGGCGAGGAGTTTAATGAGCAGACAATCAACAGATTCATTGAAATAGTAAATCCGGCCGGAAACCGTTCATACAAAAAAGGACTGTATTTCATGATGATGTATGAGAACCGCGTCACATTTAAGAAATTCGGAGATACGCCAAAGGATATGACCTGGTGGGAGTTCTATCAGCTGACAAGGGAAATTTTCGATGATACGGCAGCAGGACCTAAGACCTGGCAGAACCATTTTGGAGGAGCAGACGATGAAGAAACCACAGTACAGGATACGGCCGATGAGCCAGGAAGAGAAGAAAATGCAACAGAAGCTCCTAAGCCAGAGGATGACGGTGGAGCAGTTGGAGAAACTGGCGCTGATGATGTCCAGGAGATTGAGAAAGGAGGCATGGAAGATCATGGAGCAGCTGATGAAGCAGGAACAGGACAAGAGGAAGATGACACCGATGGAGAAGAAAGCGGCCAAGCAGATTGTGAAGAACCTGCAGAGAGGACCGATGAACAGACAGGAGCGCAGAGCCAGGGAGAGGAAATTGCGCCCGCGCAAAAATCCACGGAAACACTAGAAAAAGAGGAGGTTGAGGATGATGAAACCGGAGAAAATGAAAGCTCAGACGCAGAAAATCAAACAGCAGAATCTGAACCGGAAACGGCCGAGAGAGAGCAGACAGAAGAAACAGAAGTCATAGAGGCGGTATATGGTACCAGAAAAGAGTACATGGACAGGCTGTCAGAGCAGGGAATGGCGGAATATATGGCTGATGAATACAAGAGCCACCGGTTGCTAGTGACAGATCTGGCAAATACATGGAATTTGTGCAAATGGCTCAGTGAAAAGGTTGACCGGTTTGGCCAGCCGGTAGAGGAGGAATAACATGGGGTATTTAATCAAAAGTGATGTGACAGACACTCTGAGAGAGGACATGGAAACAACCATGATGTGCTACAAAGGAAAGGCAGAACGGGACATCATCAGATTTTGCTATGAAAACATGGAGCGGGCCGTGGACGGCCTGCCTCAGTACAGAGTAGACAATGTGACGGAGGACAGGGATGAATAAACGGCAAGCAAAGAAACAATACAAAAAAATCCACGGTCACAATCCCCAAAAAACAGCGGTAACGAAGTATACACCGGAAGAAATGGAGACAATGAAAGCGTACAATCTCACACCGGAGGATATTGAAAGAATCGGAAACGGCCTGAGAGACGCATTTGCAGAGATGTTCAAAACACTCCAAAGAGTTGAGGAGAGCATGGCCAGAGCGTTTGAAGATATGGGAAAGAAATACAGCAGACCAGTTATAGAGACAGAGGAGCCGCCGGTGGTAGTGGCCAGAACACTGTCAGAAAGGAGAAAGAAGTGCAGGAGAAAAGGGTGGAGAGCATCAGAGAGGTAGATTTCTCTGGTCTGAAAGTCCCATTTGTAGCGGTATACGGTCATCCGGACGATTTCCCGGACAAATACGTGGCCAGAATCTACGAACTGGACAGAGCGACAGATACAATCATGGTCAAAGAGACACTGGAAGAAATAGAAATGGATATCAAAGAGCACACGGCCATGACATTCATTCCAAGAGGGACGGCAGATGTGCCGTCTCTGGTGGGCGTCTGGATGTAGGAGGGCAGCAGTATGAGAAGCGCAAAGGAATACAAAGCAATCCGGGAAGAAATCTATAGATTTATCGGCGCATACATAACAAAACACGTATACGCGCCAAGTAACAAAGAGATAGCAGAGGCTGTAGGAATATCCGGAACAACAGTGCACAGACACCTCATTGACATGATTGATGAGGGCATTCTGGAGACCGATGCAGAACCAGGAACACAGAGAGCAATCCGGATCAGAAACACACAGGTAGTGAAAAGGAGAAAAAAGAGTGAATAAGGTCATTTTGATGGGACGTCTCACACGAGATCCAGAGGTGCGATACTCAGCAGGAGACAATTCCACAGCAGTTGCCAGGTACACCCTGGCAGTCAATAGGAGATTCAAGAGAGATAATGAACCGACAGCGGATTTTGTTCCGTGTGTGGCGTTCGGTAAGGCGGTGGAGTTTGCAGAGAAATGGTTTCGCCAGGGAATGCAGGTGGCAATTTCTGGAAGAATCCAGACAGGGAGCTACACCAACAGAGAGGGCAGAAAGATCTATACCACTGAGGTAGTCCTGGAGGAGCAGGAGTTCGCAGAAAGCAAAAGAGACGGAAATGCACCGGTTCCACAACCTGCAGATGCTGGAGATGGATTCATGAACATTCCGGACGGCATTGAGGACAATATTCCATTCAACTAGGAGGACAAGATGCTGATATTACCAATAAAACGAAAATGGTTTGATATGATCCTCTCCGGAGAGAAGAAAGAGGAGTACAGAGATATCAAGCCATATTATGACACAAGGCTCATGGACGCATTCGGAATGATATGGGTGGGAGATGAACTGATCCGCGCTCCGATGCCGGAACTGCAGAAAAACAGAGTGCAACTGGTGGCATTCCGGAACGGATATGGGAAAGATGTACCGACAATATGGACAGAGTGCTCACTATCGGCCGGATATGGCCGGGAAGAATGGGGAGCAGAACCAGGAAAGAAATATTATATTTTAACGATTGAAAACATAGGAGGCATGAAGCTATGAGAAACATAATCAACATGATAATCAAAATTGCAATCATCTGGGGAGCAGCATGGATGTTCCCGGAGTATGTAAAGATACAGGATACAAGGACAATGGTTCTGGTAGTGGCAACGCTCCTGATAGCGTCAATCGTTCTGACAGTGATAATGATGGGAGTCTTGATTCTGGCAGCACTGCCAGGAAACGGGGTGGGAATAGGAATAGCCATGCTGATAACGATCATCATGGCATTAGCATCCGGAATAATACAGCTGATGGCAGCAGTGCATTTTGTTCATGGATTTGAGATACACGGAAAACTCACATACATCATTCTGGCGTTACTGATGGCCGCATTTTCGATTGAGGAGAAAAAGGAGGCATAACAATGTTTTTATCAACGAGCGTATTAAACAATTTGATGAAAAAGGCATACAAGACCGGCCTGGTGGTAGCCAGGACGCAAGATGCACAAGGAAATGATTGGCTGTATCTGGCCGGATCATACTGGGAGGTAAGTGTCAACAAGGATTTCATCCCGAAAAAAACACTGGGAGACATCATCACGCTGATCGGAGAGCTGCCAAGACCGGGAGAACGGTTCAAGGCAACGAAAGAGGGAAATCAGATTGAGATTGAGATGCCGATGGCAATAAACGAGGAGGGATTCGGAACGGATACTCTGACCATCACTGACGTGCTACTGATCGGAACACAGGGAACCGTTCAAAGGCTCCTGCAGGATGAGCAGACCGGCCAGATCTATCCGGTCAACAACGTGTTTGTTTCGATTATCAATAATGCAATGGTAGAAGAGGATAAGGGAGAATATACAGTCACGGAGCCGCTTTTCAATCCATTCAGAGGAATCCTGTGGAAAAACAATGTCTGCAAGCTGAGAGCACATTTCCGGGCAGATGACAAGAACATCAAGGTTTTGAAAAACCTCAAAGGTGTAGATATCACGCCGGAGGTACCAGAGGAATGATGCACCCAAAACCACAACGAAAGAAAAAGAGGAAAAAACACAAAGCCAGTATCCTGCACTGCAAGGACGGCACCTGCTATCTCTGCATGAAATTAAAAGGGGACTATCGGAGATATCCGGTAGTCCATGAACATCACATATACGATGGCCCTAACCGTCAGAACTCTGAGGCGGAGGGCCTAAAGGTGTATTTGTGTCTGGACCATCATATCATGGGGCCGGAGGCAGTACATAACAATCACAAGAATATGCGGATACTGCACAGAGACGGACAGAGAGCCTATGAGAGAACGCACAGCAGAGCAGAGTTCATGAGTCTGATCGGCAGGAACTATCTGGACGAAGAAAAACAGGAAGAACCGAAAAAGGACACAAAAGACGGGTTCATGTTCCTGGAACCGGATTGTATCGGTTGTTTTGGTGCATCAGAGAATCAATGCGAGCGTTGCGAGGAGAAAAGACATGATAAAAAGACTGAGACACTGGATGATTGAGGCCAGAAAGAAGAAATGCCGCCATTGCTGTCTCTGGTGTGAATACTGGGATATATGCAGGTGGGATATACCGGAAAAACACGGATAGATAGACATCGCGGATGATTTACCAGAGCCGGAAACATTGGTACTGTTATCGTTTGAAGAATGCGACCATACGGAAGTTGGCCAGAGAATCATTTACGATGACGGAAAAGAGGCATTTCATCCATGGGATAGCTATATCGGAAATATGCCATATTATGAGATGGATATGACGGTAAATGCATGGATGCCGTTGCCGAAACCATACAGGAGAGGAGGAACACATTGATAGAAACACAGGAAATGATTGCAATACTGGCCGTTGTGATAGTGGCCGTGTTTGTGATTGTAGTCGGATTCGATTGTATAAAAGACGGAATGTGCGATATAGGAGCAGTGATTCATGACATCATCACGGCTCCTGTCCGACATTACAGACAGAAAAAGCTCATGGAACAGATGAAACGGGAATGGGAGAATTACCTGGAGAAGAACAGGGCAAAAATGGTCAGGAATTTGATGAAAGAGCAGCAGAGACATTTTTCCACGAGTATCGGAGAAAAGCACACTGTAGAGGAGTGGGGAAAGGCTCTGGAAGAATTTGCGGAGTATCAATGCCAGCAGGATAAGGAGGAAAGAACATGGCAGGATCATATCATGGACAGGTTCATGAGGAGAATCTGAAAAGACTGGAGGAGTTTCATCAGGTATCAAAGAAAAACAGATACAGAAAGTGCCTGGTCACTTGCTCTGAAAAGAATCCAAAGGGCAGGACGAGAAAAGTACAGAGAAAGGCACTGTTTCATAAATGGGATGAAATCAAACAGGTTATAGATGCGTCTCCGATGATCGGAGGACACCCAGGAGGCCAGATAGCGTACACATTGGGAATTGTGGAATTTATGGACGGAACCGTGGGACAGGTATCTCCGGGATATATAAAATTTCTGGATACTGAGGACTTTGCGGGAGATTGTAACGAGTAGGGAGGAATAAAGATGCCAAACGTGCGACCACTGAACAAAAAGAAATATGGGATAAGCAAATACGCATTCGGAACGGCATACTCATATTGTCTGCAATATCCGGAATGGAGAGAGGAGCTGGGCAGCAGGACATCAACCGTCAAGAGTCCTCAGATAACCGGAATGCCAGGGGCGCACAGTGGCAGTGATGCAACAGCCAACCTGGCAGAGCGCAGAGTAGAGTTGCGTGAGAAGATGCAGAAAGTTGAGGATACAGTCAGGGAGGCGGTAGGGGACAATAAGAGCCTATATGAGTATCTGCTGGAATATGTGACAACGGAGGGAGCAACGTTTCACTGGATGAAGCAGAAAGGGATACCATGTGAGAGGACATATTTCTATGAGGTCAGAAGATATTTCTATTACCTCATGGCAAAGCGGATCTGAAAGTGCGGTACTCACAGGACAACTTTTATGTTATATTGATAAGGTCCAAAAGATGAGAACCAAGATTCTCAGACATTATCCCTCACAAAGGCTCCGGAAAACCCGGAGCTTTTTTCGTTGGAGGAGACATGACACAAGAACAGATTGATTATGTGAAAAAGTGCATCAGAGAGGACATTCACAGATTCTACGTGTGGGGACCGTGGAAGAAAGTACGCAGAGAGGTTCTGCAGATGGATCATGGAGAGTGCCAGAGATGCAAGGCAAAGAAGATATACACGAAAGCTACGACAGTGCATCATGTGAACTATGTCAAGAAACATCCGGACATGGCTCTGGAGATATGGTATGAGTGGCATGGTGTACGAAAAAGGAACCTGGTCAGTCTGTGCCATGACTGCCATGAGGCAGTGCATGGATACAGGAAACCAGAGAAGAAAGAAACTCTGACAGAGGAAAGGTGGGATTGATATGGCAAGGACAAGCGATACAGCAGATTATATGGTTACGCAATGCCAGGCGTGCGGAATGCTGAATGTGATACCGAGAGAGTATCCAGACGGTCGAGTGTGTGCGGATTGTTCCGGAGGGCCATTGATGCCGATGGGATACGCAATACTGCAGGAGAGACCAACGAGCAGAATCACGGTGCAGGTAGATGTGGAACGTGACCAGTTAGACAGATTGATTGATGATGTGGCAGCAGTCAATGAAACTGTGGACGGAATCATTCAGAAGATAGGAAAAATAAAAGAGGGATAACATGAAGCAGGAACAGATCATCAAATGCGGAGGACAAAAGATAAAGGTATTCAACTGTGATCCGGAAAAGAATACGCAATGTGACAAAGAGTTCTGTATGCATAATATAAATGCGATAGACGGGCTGTGCAATCACACAACGAATCCGGATTTTGCTCTGGAAATTGGACAGAAAGCACAGAAAAAAGCGTATACCCCCGGTCGAAAAAATTAGCGTTTTAATTTCGACCACGGAGACCGGTGG
>CAKRPJ010000024.1:0-37913 GCA_934376955.1 uncultured Lachnospiraceae bacterium
TTCTAACGTGTAACTTTGTGGCATAAGTAAATACCTCTTTCCTTTATGAGATTGATTATATCTTATTAGCCACTACTGTTACAACTATAGTTTATCACAACAGAGCAGGGCTATCGCTATTTCGGCGCAGGCGGTGCCTTGGAATTTGATACTCTGGCAGCGCAGGCTGTCCTCCGCCTGCGGGAGCGTTATCCGCAGATCTGGTTGATCCTTGTGTTGCAGTGCCTTAACCAAACTCGCAGTTGACCCCAAGCGGATATCGACACTTACGAAGAGATTAAGCGCCGCACAGATAAGGTGACTTACACCTCGGAGCACTATTTTCGGGGCTGTATGCAAAAACGCAATCGGCATCTTGCGGATAACAGCAGCGTCTGCATTTGCTATCTGACGAAACCCACCAGCGGAACGGCCTATACTGTTAATTATGCCTCGGAGCATGGGCTAACATTAATCAATATTGCTAAATAGCTATCGAATATAAGATCATATACCCTTCTTACATGCAACTAAACTATTAGCGAAAATGGTGCGACCATTTTACTGCACCTTTTCTCTACTTGAGCTGCAATTCAATCAAACCTATTGAAAACTGCGCAGAAGAATGGTACAATATATAATGTATTTTTATGCCGACGAGATGGTGAGGCTAATCCGTGCTGTATGGAGGTATCACACGAAGGTTCGCTATGATAAGCTGTGGAGGCTAATGAGGGACAACAAAATGAAGAAAAGCGATTTATCAAAAGCTGCGGAAATAAGCTCCTACGCGATGACAAAGCTAAATAATGATCGCCCTGTCAGCATGGAAGTAATAATCAACCTCTGTAAAGTCTTTCACTATGACATAGGAGATTTGATGGAAGTAATCGAAGAAGACTAATTGGAGGCATTATTATGGACATGGATCGGGTTAGAATAGCCGATGTGATTACAACTGAATACTCGGACTTTCTCTCCTTTTGTTCCGCGTCGGGAAAGATATTTATTTCAGAATTAACGAATGTTGATTTTGTTGCTTTTAGAACGAGTTCCGGGCAATCACGCGACTATATAAAATCGATAAGAACAATGCTGGACAATCCAGTTGTTGTTGCTACTACTGAAGTTGACACCGTCCAGAAAGGTTCGGAGAGCGAAAAAAATGAGTTGCAGGGAGCCCTTTTTGATGCGGGTCAATACCTCGCTCTCGAAGATCAGTCAACGCCATCTAAAACAGAATCTACTTCATGGATACAGCCGAATGAACAACCTGTAAACAATTTAGAAGCTGCTCTTGATGAGATCAGTTGTTCTGACAGGAAAAATGACACCATGAATGAAACCAAGAATGAAACGGCTGATAGAACGACAGAAGAAATTGCAGTTACATCAGCAGGAACCGAAACTACAGCTTCAAGTCCGACAGGATCTTTTGATGACAGCGAATATACCCTTGCATACTTGTTTGATGTAAATCCTTCGTGGTTTGAAGATGTAGGCATTATTGCACTTAATTTAGGTGTTCGTCCGACAAACTGCTTAAATAATGCAAAGATTAAGACGATTGCTGAAGTGTTGGCCAGAACCACCGACGAGTTAAAAGCCATTAAAAACATGGGCGTGAAGTCGGTCAATGAGATAGTACAAAAAGTTAAGGATTATGTGTCTGATCCTGCAAATTTTGATGTGGCAACTATCTCAGATGTTTCCAATCACACCCCAAAACATGAGCGGATAGAACTTGACCCTGCATCCAAGAGCGCTCTTGAAGCTATGCTCATGGGTGATGAGTACTCAACAGATGGGTTCAGTGATAATCAAATGGGGCATTTTGAAAAACTGAAAGATGCTTCAGAGACTGTGGGAGAAGATATTTGTTTTGAGGCATATCTAAACCCAGAATATGTACTCACTATATGCAATGCCCTTATGGAGTTCGCTACACCATATATTCAGTATAGAAATGCTATGAACGAAGCAGTCCAAAAAATCGGGAATTTGCCAGACTCCATGCGTCAGCTAAAGGCAATGCCGTTTATCAGGGCTTACTGTGCAACGGCTGGTGAAAAGCTGTCATATCTTTTGTCTGAATGTTCAGATGATACGACTGTTGAGCATATTCCGCTTCTCTATGAGAAATTGAGAAAAGAAGAGAATATGGCTGTGCTATCATCTGATACGAATAAGTTTCTCGGATGGCTCAACTTTGATGTTTTCACGCTTATTTCTTCTATCTCAGCGAACATTCGTAGCATTCTCGCCGGAAGAAACGAGAGAGCAATAGAGATATTTACGCTTCGGTCTAAAGGCGAAACACTTGAAGCAGTAGGTTCCCTGTATGGTGTAACACGCGAACGCATTCGACAAATAGAGAGCAAAGTCCATAGGACCTTCTGGAATGTATATGAGAAGCAGAAATATGATCTCATTATGCTCGTCTATGCATTGCGGAATGGAGATAATGTTCTGCACTTTGATGAATTGAAGAACACGGTGGGGGACGAGTTCGCAGCTGTTCTTTGGGCTTGCATAAAGCATAATCAAGAACATGAGCATTATTACTACTCCAAGACTTTGGATGCTATCGTGGTCAAGACGGATGGTGCTAAAAATATGAGCGAGTCTGCTCTGCTTTCGACGATAGAAGCCCTTCTTACAACGCTACCTGATGTGATGCTGGCTTCGGAGAAGGAAAGCACTATTGCAGAACTGGCAGAAAAAAATTCGATCCCCAAAGAGGCGTTGAATGACGTCTTTGACAGCACTTATCAGCAAACAGAAAACTTCCTGCATAAAGGCCGTCTTACGGTTATGTTTATGTGTGAGTATGTTCTGAAAAACCGCTTTCAGGCAGGTTTCAAAATTGCAGATGACTTTGAAGCAGATCGGTTTAGGCAGTACATGGTCGAACTTTTCGGGACACGTGCAAAAACTATTACTGCGAGAGCTATAGATGCTGATGTCGGTAGACTTGGTGTACTTTGCGACCGAGGAAAGTATATCCACCCAGATTATTTGGTTGTGGAACCAAGCGTTATCAATGCTATAAACGACTATATTGAGGTGTCCCCGCGTTTGCTCCTTCCGTATGGTGAACTCTTTGATGCGTTAAAAGAAAAGTTTGAGGGTACACAGATTACGAACAGATTCCTCTTTCAAGGAGCTTTAAAGAAGTATGGGTGTAGATTTAGTACAGGCAGAGATTTTGTTCGCAAAACCAAATCGGTAACCTTTGTGGATGAACTCGAATCATTTGTTTCAGATCGTGGCATCGTACATAAGTCAGAGATATTCGCAGAATTTACATCGCTTGGGGAGACGGGACTTGGCCAAGTCGTGTCCAGGAGCGCAAATGTATTCAATATTGACAATGGCTATTATATCCATGCAGAGCAGTTTGATATTCAGCCGGAAGATTATGAAATGCTTCGTGGCTATTTAAGCGAGGCGTGTAAAGAAATTCCGGTTAATATCAGATCTGTTTATGATGCTGTTGCTGAACAATTCCCGGAATTCATGTATCGCAATGACTTTGAGGATCGCAATAAACTCTTTGCTGCTTTGAACTATATGTTCAGAGAAGAGTTTAACTTTTCTCGCCCTTATATTGCGAAACTTGGAGCCAGCGATATTTCGAATCGAAGTGTTATCATGCAGCATATCGAGGACTATGACAGCGTTGAGATAGAGGAATTAATTGATATTTGCGACGAGAACGGTATCCACTATGTTGCTCCGGCATATTTATGTCAGATGATTGCACCAGATTTTATTCGAGTTAATCGAACTACTCTGATGCGTCGCGAGCTTACCGGAATTACAGATGAAGTGATAGAGCAGGCAAATAGTATCATACATGATCTTCTTAAAGTGAATGGCTATGTTGTTGCCTCAAAAGTGAACGATTATTTGTGGTATCCGCAGATAGACGTTGATTGGAACGAATTCCTCCTTGAGAACCTCATTGTACAGAGCAAGAAAATCAATGTGGTATATATGTTTGGTGACCCATTACGGCATCCGAACGCTATTTATGTCGCAGAGGAATTCAGCAAGGATACATTTGACTCATTCCTGATTAAGGTGCTGACAGAAGAAGTCCATAAAGGCTCATTCACCTCAAAGGTTGAGATGAGAGATTGGCTGCGCGAAGAGGGAATGATTGAGGTCAAACTCCCCAACTTTCTCGAAAGTGCAAAATACTTCTATGTCAACGAAACTGGAGTTCATTGTACAGGAGAGTAACCATAACAAACGGTGTGGTGCCTGATAACTCAAGGCACCCGCTAAAGGCGAGGAAACAATTATGTATAATTACGAATGGGATATAGAAACTGGTGGCTATATTCTTCTTCCAACGAAAATAACTGGCGTTACAAAAGAACTAAGACCGGTATTCTATGATGAACTTCATTTATTGGGGGTGGATAGGGATTATGGTTGGATAATTCCCAATGCAGAGAATCCTTTGATGTGGGCAGAAGGCAGAAGATACTTTTACCGCGGAGAGTTGGTCGCGGAAGCGACAGGGGGAGGCCTTTTCTCTGCTCCAGTATTAAAAAATGTTACTCGCAACATTTCTGTTGAGCCAGTGGACATTCACAGGTTCGTTGACAAGAATGAGAATATTCTTAACGGCTTAGTTCAACGGACTTTAAAGGATCTCTATGCGACCTTTGAAGAGTATAGAAATAAAGTTGATATGTCTTATGTGGCGTTTAGCGGGGGCAAGGACTCCGTTGCTATGCTGGATATAGTTCAGAGAGCACTGCCGCATGATTCATTCGATGTTGTATTCGGAGATACAACGATGGAATTAGGAGATACCTACAAGAATGTTGAAAAAGCAAAGGCATTTTGGGATGATCTGAATTGGCATATTGCGCGAACGGATTTTAGTGCTACAGATTCTTGGAAATTTGTCGGTCCACCAGCAAGAACCATTAGATGGTGCTGTGGAGTTCATAAATCTGCGCCTTCAGTATTGAAAATTAAAGAAATTCTTGCAGAACGAAAGAATTGCAAAATTGCTGATGTGAAAAACTTCAAGGTGCTAGCCTTTGTGGGGGTTAGAAAAGAAGAAAGCGAAGCTCGATCTACATATGAGATGGTTTCGGAGGGAAATAAACACGCTGTACAGATAAATTGCAATCCAATTCTTGAGTGGTCTTCTGGAGAGCTGTTCCTTTACACTTATGCACGAAACCTTCCAATCAACCGCGCTTATAGGTTTGGCTTACATCGTGTTGGGTGCGTACTTTGCCCAATGTCGTCCTCGTGGACTGATTTTATTCAGAATATAGTTTATCCTGAAGAAGTTGCTCCATATATCAGAATTATCCGCGACAGCATTAATACATCTTTTAAGTCTGAAGATGAGTGGAAAGATTATATGGAAGCTGGTGGGTGGAAAAAGCGCGCTGGAGGAAAAATCTTAACATTTGGCGAAAACAGAGTAACTATTATTACTGATGGTGGAAAAGAAACCTTTGTAATAAGAAATGCTACTCAGTCATGGAAAAAATGGATGATTACTCTCGGATCGCTTGTCGAGAGTAGAAAAGGGGTATATGCGCTTCAACACGGATCAATCTCGGTTGAGATGGAGGTTCGTGAAGAGAAAGATAAAACTATCATTTCGTTGCCAGTCCTGACTAAAACCAAAGAAAACATTAGGTTTATGTATCTGTTCAGAAATGTTTTGTATAAAACTGCGTATTGTCAGAACTGCAAAGAGTGCATGGCTGAGTGTCCGAACGGAGCATTGGTTATAACGAATGATGACATTGTGATAAATAATTGTCTTCACTGCGGCAGATGTCTGGACAGACAAAAAGGTTGTATTGTAGCAAGGTCAGTAATCACGGGAGGCGGAAATAATATGGACATCAAGAATATCGATCGTTATAAGACATTCGGATTTAGACAAGAATGGCTTGAACTGTATCTTGAAGACCCAGCTGCATTTTGGGAAAATGATCGCCTGGGGGTCGATATGTTTTATGCCTTTGATAAGTGGGCGCGAGAAATTCGTTTGATAGATGAAAAAAAGGCACCATCGTCTTTCGTTAACAAGATGATAGAGCTTGGCGGTGACAGCCCGATTCTTTGGGGGCATTTCTATGTCAACATGGCATATAACTCTCCCATAGTCAATTGGTTTATTCGACATGTGAATTTTGGCATAACTTATTCTAATGATAGTCTTATGTTAATGCTTGGAGATGAACTCAAAGAACGGACAAGGAAAAACGCACTTACATCTCTTAAGGATACACTACGGAATTCTCCGATTGGTTGGCTGCTTGGTCAAGGGAAATTTGAAATGAAAGGCAAACAGATTTTATCTATTACAAAAAATGGATGGACAGAGCCTGAGCCTATAGTAATTCTTTATTCTCTATATATGTTTGCAGAAAGAATGGAAGGTATGTACAGCTTTACTCTTTCTGATCTGCTCGAAGATAACGAAGAGAGAGAAGGATTGAGCCCTCGTGCTATTTTCGGTATTGAACGCGAAACACTAAAGCCGATTCTTCAGGGTCTTGCAAATAACTACAGCAGCTTTATTCAAGTAGACTTCAATAAAGGCATCATGGAAAACATTGATTTGCCTGCCGGCAAAAACGGTAAAAAGGCGATTGATGTGCTCTCGCTGATTTGAGGAGGATAGGACAATGGCGGTAAGATTGTATAACGAATACATAAAGGTTGACCCCAATTTCATCCCGGTATTTAGCCGGAATAGTGATAGGATCTATCCCGACAAATGGCAGTCGTTTTATCCTCACACCAGCTTCAAGAACATTCTCAAAGATGTTGTTGAGACACTGGAAAAGAGCAATGAAACAAAAGATCGAAGCATTTGGATGAGTGGTGCCTATGGTACTGGTAAAACCTATGCTTCATTCGTCATAAAACATATCCTTGAAGATAGCATCGACTCTATCACCCCGTATTTCATTCAGAATGGTATGGAGACTTTACTGGCGCGAGTTAAGGGGGTTAGAGCAAAAGGGAGAATTCTTGTTGTTCAGCGTAGTGCGTCGGCTGGAATTAACACACAGGATAAACTCTTTAATGCGATTATAGAATCTGTGCGAAGAGCAGTGTCAGATGCTGGACTTACATACATTGGAGCAGAAAGCCTTTCTGACAAGGTGCTGACGATTCTGAAGCATCCAGAGACATCGGCTTTTAATTTTCAAGGAGCATTTAACAAATACCGTGGCAAGTTCACTGAGTATAGCTCGGTAGATAGCATTATCAAAGACTTAGAGGAACTGGATCTTGAAGATAAACTGATCCTTCTCGATACGATCATTGAGGTCGCAGCGCTTGAAGGTTTCAATTGGTCTATGTCTTCTGAGGATATTGTTGACTGGTTGGAGGACGTGCGCAAAGGCAACAATCTTTCTTCAATCGTCTTTATTTGGGATGAATTCACAGAGTATTTTAAGAATAATCAGAACAACATTACTGGCCTTCAGGAGATTGCGCAGGCCTCTTCGCGCATCAGTTGTTATCTATTCTTGATTACTCACAGTTCTGCTGGACAACTTATCCAGGACAAGGGCTCCAAATCTATTATTGAGGCGCGTTTTAAGCTCGATACCATAGAATTGGAAGAGAGCACTGCCTTCAAACTTCTTGGACAAGCATTAAGACACGAAGTCGACCTTGCTGATGAGTGGAAGCATACCAGCGAACAGTTATGGGACGGCGTTAAGCGTGGTAGTGTGGATGTTATCAAGAATAAGGATTATAATATTCAAGACGATGACTTTAGAGCCCTCTTGCCGATGCACCCTTATGCGGCGTATCTGTTGAAGTTTATTGCAAAGGACATTAGCTCCAATCAGCGAACCATTTTCCAGTTCCTCAGCGGAGACTACTCAGGGGACGAAGGCAAAACCAACTTCAAGTGGTTTATTGAGCACTTTGCATTTGAGTACGGTAAATGGAACTATTTGACGGCAGATTACCTGTGGGATTACTTCTTCAAAACAAGTAATGTCGATTTTGATGCAGCTTTTATTCAAACAATTAGTCACTACAACAACTTCGCACCGCTTTGCGACGATCTTACCAACAAGCAGCTTGGTGATCGCAGACGTAGAGTGTTGAAGGTGACTTTGCTTCTTGCTGCCTTGCAAGCAAAGAACAGCGCAGAGGCAAGAACTGGTGCAACATCATTGATGCGTCCAACCTTAGTGAACATCAAAGCCTGCTTTGCCGGGACGCCGCAGGAATCTACTGTTGAGCAGGATCTGAATTATTTTGCTTCAAAGGGTATCGTTGGTAAGATTGAAAGCGCAAAAGAAGTTCTCTTTGTCATGACTTCTGCCGCTATTGATACCGAGCGCATGAATCAGATCATTGATGAAACGCGTAAAGCGATCACTTTTGAAAAACTTATTGCCGACTCCACATATGATGTCGCTAAGCAATTTATGCCAACGGATTACCTAAAGTGGAGAATGCGGATTATCAATGTGTCACCCGCAAATGCAAAACAAGAGGCAGAAAAGGTTGATAAGTCCGAGAATCATATTCCGACATTTTTCTTGTTTGCAAAGAATGAAGCCGAGCAAGGTAAGATTAAAGACACCATTGCAGCGATCTTCGATAGAGTTGGAGAATGCTGTATCGTGGTTGACTTTAGCTCTTTGCCGTTCACTGATGCATTGTTTACAAAATTCATTGAGAGCAAAGCAAAAGAAAAATATTTCTCTACAATCCCCAATCAGAAATCCCAGCTTGAGCTTGCAAAGAAAACTTCTCAGGAAGTCCTTAATGAATGGACCAGAAAATTGATTACAGCATCTTTGTATGTTTACTCTGCACCTAATAAGTCTGTTCAGAAAACTGGTGGAGCCAATTTAAGAAAGGAATTCAAAGAACTTAACGGTGAATTCTTTGGCGCTGGACTCGAAGAAATCACGCAAAATGATAAGCTCTTTGCTGAGACCGGATTCAAAGAGACTGTTGCTCAAATGGCAATGGGCAATATTGATGTTCCCAACAACTATTCGTATGTCAGAAACATTTCATCAAAACTGCAAATGGACGGAATCTGGAGCACACCGAAGTATTGGGAAACTAAATCGTCGCACCCTGTTTCAAAGATGAAAATTGCAATTAATGAAATCATTGAGCAGAGCTTTAAAAAGAGTACGATGGTAAGTGTCACGGATATTTGGAATGAACTCAGAAAACCTCCTTTTGGCCTCCTTCCGAATACCGGTTCTGTGTTTCTTCTTGGCTTCCTTCTTGGCGAGTATGCTGATAGCACCTACTACAAAAGAGACACGAACAATAATACGGTATCCCTTAATTACGTTGATCTTAGTGAACTTATCTTCGGCGTCATAAAGAATCTTCCCAAAGCTCAGGGGCAATTTATTGTTAGACAAACTTCCGAGCAGATGAAATTCTGTCAAATCACGGGTGAGATTTTTAAGATTGCGAAAGAAAAACGCAATTCTGTAGATGACATTGCAAAGAATATCAACATTTATTTGACAAATAACAAATATCCGATGTGGGCTATACGTTACTTCATCGAAGAAGAACTGTATGACCATGAGTATTGTGAGGCCATGGTACAGCTCACATCACTCCTCTGCGAATTCATTAAGCCAGAATCAAAGATTGACCGCGAACGCTCAAAGGTTGTTGAAGAAATTTATAAGCTGTATCAGCAGCACAACGCCATTGATGAGGTGTTTAGAGATATTCTTAGTGCCGAGAATATGAGAGCTGGCATGAATTATTATATTGCTCAGTACAAGCCTGAATTGATTCAAATTGCCAGTAATCTGAAGGTTGATGCTAAGGAATATCTGGAATTGTTAAATTCCAAGCTCTCGAATGATTCTTCCTACCTTTGGGAACTTGGAGATACTAACCGCCAGATTGATAATCTGTACATTGATCTGAAGCTTATTTATGACATCAACCGAGTTCTCACTACTAAACAAAAAACATATGTCGAAGCAAGAAAGGCACTCATCGAAAAACTTAACATTGTTAAGGTTCCTTATGCATTGCTTAAGGAACTGAGACCTGAGCTTATAACAATTGTTGATCAGTTTAGCTTAATTAAGGACAACGCTCAGTTTAACAAAGCCGAAACTGCGTCAACAATCGCTAATTTGGCAGATGATTTTGTTGAGTTCTTTAATAATCAGTACGAAGTATTCTGTAAAGCTCTTGATCGCGCATTGCACACAACTATCTCTGCCGATGAGTATGAGTATCTGTTTAACAAAGTGCCCTCTGGGACTCTTTACGAAGCGGCAGATAAGTTCACTACTACCATGCAGCATGAACTAACCAACTTCCGTAAGTCAAAGAAGACACGGAAGATGTACGATGCATGGGAGAAGGCTACGAACAGCACCAGTCCGGCAGATTGGTCTCAGAAAAACGGTATTCCGGCACTCTGCCTGTTCACTGAGGATATTCTTACCGCGCAGAAGATTTTCGATGCCTTGAATAGAACATCGTATTTGCCGACAGAAAAGGATATTGATGATGCCATTGATTTCCTGCAGAGTGGAGAGCTTGGCATACTGAAAAACACTGACATCTGTGTTAAGAGATTTATAGACTTCTTTGCTGGCGAGTATGCATATGTCATTACCTCCGCCGATGAGTTGAGAGATCAGATTCGCGCAGCAACTGGGACAAAAGTTTATGACTGGTATGCTAAAGCGAATAGCTGTAAATCGAAGATTCGCCAGTTCGCCACAGAGCGCTATCAGTTAAAATATCGTTCCCAAGCGAAAGAGCGAGTCAGAAAGCTCACTGCGGAACAAGCACAAAAATACCTTGATGAGCTTATTGATAAAGATCCTCTGCTCGGAATCAATATCCTCAAGGGATAATCAAAGGAGGACACTATGACCACCTTTAAGGATTTGGAAAGCCTACAATTATTCTTGAAGCAAGACGCGAAACGCGCCTCGCTAAATCCTGTGCGCTTTATAAATGTCGATTCTATGGCTATGTGGATCGAGGTAAAAAAGTTTCTGCTTGCTTTGGCCGATGAGACGCTACCCCTTTCCAAGTTCTGTGAAGGGAAAGATACAACTCCAAATATCAAACGTGTTAGTGCTGCTCTGAAAAAAGTCAAAAAGTCGCAGTTTGTATCTCCATTGTCAGAATATTTGCGCATAATCCCTGAACAAGCTGAACCTGTAATTCAGAAGTTTATCAAGGCAGACTATCAAAACAATGATAACGGAAAACTCCGCATTTATTTCTTGATGTATAGAATGAAGAGCCTTCTTCGTACTGTACCTTCTGACGATCCAAGAGCCAAAGACTGCATTGTTTTGTTCGAGACGGATGAAGAGAGTGACTATAAACTCACCATTATTCAAAAAGATTTAGATGTTAAGTTGGCAGGTAATGAGATCGACGGATTTAGAAGCTATCTTGAGTATTGGGAAGCTAACCCCGACAAACCATTGATTTTGCACACCGGCAATGCTATCCACTTTGAAAAGAACCACTTCTTTGATGATGTTCACGTAATTGTGACATCCTACGATCTGATTAGGTATCAATATGGATTGCCAGCAAGTGTATTTGAAGAACTTGGAACGGACAATGATTGGAACAATCTTGTTCGAGTAATCATCAAAGAGGGTTCTTTTGAAGACGCCTGCCGATCCACGCTTTCCATAAATAGATACTCATCAAGTCTGTTTGAGAGATGGAATAGGTACAATTCTTTTCAAAAATGGCTTCTTTGGCTGTGGTCCAGACAGCAATCTGGAAAAAGCTATGAGATTGTAGCAGCAAAAGCGTGCAAATCTTCTGCTGAGTATTTAGACAATATCTATTGCTGTATTATTGATTATCTCAGAGACGATAAGTTTGAGCAGTTCTACAAGGACAGAAAACAGATTCTATCAGTAATGCAGGCAGTTCCTACAGAGCATTATTGGAATGAGCTGAGTTCTCTTAACAGGATTGATGCTCTTTCGTGCCTTACTTGTTTAACAGACGTAGAACAGAAAACTATCTTTGAAATAGTCGCTGAGTTTAGCTATCAGCAAAGAAAAAGCGTTCTCTCTATCCTAAAGCGTGTTTATCCATCTCTGTACTACTATTTGCAGAATGATGAACAGCCGAATTGCGCGGGGCTGTCTACAGAACATGAGCAATATTTTAGCGAGTACAAGTGGCTGAAAGCGACAGATACTTTGACGGAGGAATTTGTTTCAAAGGTCAAACGTATTTCTCTGGAAAAAGGGGCATCGGTCTTCCAGATGCAATCAAGGAATCATTTTGTTTCAGAACACTATGATGAGCATACATCTATCCTATTTGTGGATGGAATGGGTATTGAATATGTTGATTACTTGGCGCATCTCTTCTCCGACCTTGATGAGCAGCAGTTTTCAGTATTCTTTGATGCTGGTTTTTGCACATTACCGTCAGTCACAGAAATCAACAAAGATTTCATGAATGGGCGTAATACTGTTGAACCACCCATAAGAGAGCTTGATGAGCTTAAGCATGCTAATAATGCTCACCCGGAAAGTCTCATAAAGCAAATTCATATTCTCGATAATCTGAAGAATCGAGTTCTTGGGTTGCTGGTTGGAAACACTCACCGTATCATCATTGCAGCAGATCATGGAACAAGCAGAATGGCAGTCAAGGTTCGCAACACAGAATACGATAATGCGTATCCAAAACCGGATAATGTAGGTATTTATAAATACGGACGTTTTTGTGAAGGAACAGAAGATGAACCCAAATATCCAAGTGCGATAAATTATAATGAGCGTTTGATTTTTGCTGACTATAGTCGATTTATTCAAAGTGGAGCTCCCATAGACGAGATACATGGTGGAGCCTCATTAGAAGAATGGATTGTACCGATTGTCACGGTTGAACGTAACATAGGAGAAAAACCAGAGACTGTTGAAGCAAAACCGAAAACCACGAAATTCAAACCCGCTCTCGGAACAAAGCAAGTCAAAGTGGTCTTTTCTATCAGTGGTAAAAAGAGGCAAAACGTCTCCGCGAGAATTAAAGGCAACTCGTATAAATGTGAATGGGCTGATGGATTGTATTCCTTTACGTTTGTTCCGTCCAAGGCGGATGGAAAACTTACTGTAAAGATTGCTGACGGAGGTATTCTTGGTCAGTTCGATATTGAAATAGAACAAGGCATCAAGAAGAATACCAATTTCGACATATGAGGAGTGATGGAAAATGGATACTAATAAGACCACAACTTCTTCTGGAATGCTTGAAGGAGCAGAATACGAGAAGAAACTCAAGCAATATTATGGCGATATGCTTGTATACAAATCATCGGCTAATTCAAAATTCTTCTCAGCCTTGAGTCTGCCTTCTTTTATGCGAGATTGGCTGGTAATGCGTTTTTCCAACAGCGAAGGGGTCATAAATAAGCAGGAAGTTTCAGACTATGTAAAACGAGTGATCCCCAAGAAAGAGCAATGGAACGAATATCTTGTGGATCTGCTTCATAACGATCAGACTGCTCGTTTTTTGGCAAAAGTTAAAATTGACTTTGATGCTAAAACAAAAACAGCGTTGTTTTCATTGCCAGATTTTGAAGTTCCCAAGAAAAAGGGTGAAGCCATTGTTGATTGGGATGTAATCGAAGCAAATAGGGAATATCTTCTTTCTCCGACGGAAGTTTGGGGAATTGTAGAGATAGATACTGAGGAAGGCAATAAAGGGAATGTTTTTAAGCTTATTGATTTCCAGCCGTTTTGTCCTTACACGATAGACTTGGACTATTATATTGAGGCCAGGCAGTATTTTACTATAGACGAATGGATAAATGTCCTTCTAAGTGCGATTGATTATAACCCCAAGGGATATGTAAGCAAAACTCAGAAAATGGCCATGCTCAGCAGACTGCTTCCATTTGTCGAAAAGAGAATTAACTTGATTGAGCTTGCACCCAAAGAAACGGGTAAGTCATATGTATTTGCACAGATAAGTAAGTACGGATGGCTTGTTAGCGGTGGAAGTATTTCAAGGGCAAAGATGTTCTATGACATTAGCAAGAGGACCCAGGGGCTTGTATCCCGTTACGACTATGTTGCGTTTGATGAAATCCAGAGCATTAAATTTACAGACGCAATGGAAATGCAAGGAGCCTTGAAAGGCTATCTTGAAAGCGGTGAATACCGCGTAGGCGATTCGAGA
This sequence comes from uncultured Lachnospiraceae bacterium, assembly GCA_934376955.1. Lineage (GTDB taxonomy): Bacteria > Bacillota > Clostridia > Lachnospirales > Lachnospiraceae > CAKRPJ01. The sequence goes on from CAKRPJ010000024.1 coordinate 14,191, forward strand.
GGTGTTGGTGACGCCGGACTTATTCTTTTGGGAAATATCGATTCAGAACTTATGGATGTTAATCAGAATATGTTTAAGGATCTTCCTGATATATTCCATGAATCAGCTCTACTTGACAGATTTCACGGTTTTATTAAAGGCTGGAACATACCTAAAATGAAGGAAAGTCTTAAAGCTAATGGGTGGGCTCTTAATACAGAATACTTTGGCGAAATTATGCATTATTTGCGTGATGAACTCGCATATCGCGCTGTCGTTGACCAACTATTGCAACTCCCGAAGAATTCAGCGACAAGAGATACCGAAGCAATTAAGCGTATCTGCACCGGATATTTGAAGCTTTTGTTCCCAAATGCAACAGATGTTAGTAAAGTGGATGTTTCTTTATTTGAGACCTACTGTCTTGCCCCAGCTATGGAGATGAGAAGAGTCATCAAAACTCAGCTTGGTATTATTGACGAGGGAGAATTTGGTGGAATGACAATCCCTGAAATCACAATTAAGGAGCAATACCGTGAAAAATGAGAAGTGTAAGTTATGCGGGATAGAACTAAAGAAAGACTGGATTGCACTTCACAGGAAACTCTTGGACATTGACGCAAAAGAGTTTTTGTGTATTTCGTGTTTGGCAGATACCTTTGGGTGTGATGTTGAAGACCTTGAGATAAAAATAGAGGAATTCAAAGAGCAGGGCTGTGTTCTGTTTAAGTGAGGTCAATATGAAACGGATTATCTACGCTGATAATGCAGCTACAACAAGAATTGATCCAACTGTGTTGGAGGCAATGGCGCCATTTACGAAAGAAGAGTATGCAAATGCGTCTCAACCATACTCCTTTTCTCGTAAAGCAAAAGCTGCAATTAAAAACGCTAGGGAAGAAATAGCAAAATGTATTAATGCTAAACCAAATGAAATTTTCTTCACCTCCGGCGGAACAGAAAGCGACAACTGGGCAATAAAGGGCTGTGCATTCGCAGATGAAAGTAAACGCACGACAATTACTTCGACTATTGAGCATCATGCCGTTTTGCGGTCATGTCAGTTTATTGAAAGACTTGGCTATCCTGTGGCCTATATCACCCCTAACTCAAACGGGCTAATTACCGTTGAGATGCTGGAACAGGTTATTGCAGGGACTACCAATCTTGTCTCTGTTGCAACCGCCAATAACGAAATAGGTACTATCCAACCAATCAAAAAGCTTGCTGAAATTGCCCATAGAAATGGCGCTTTCTTTCATACAGATGCAGTTCAAGCGATTGGACATATTCCCATTGATGTGAATGAATTAAATGTTGATCTCCTGTCTGCTTCAGCGCATAAGTTTAACGGCCCTAAAGGCATAGGGTTTCTTTATGTCAGAGAGGGAACTCCGATCTTGCCGCTGCTGAACGGTGGAGCACAAGAAAACTCTCTTAGAGCGGGAACAGAGAATGTTGCTTCGATTGTTGGAATGGCAACTGCATTAAGTATGAATTGTTCTCAGATACAAAAATCTCAAAACCATTCTGCAAAGATGGTTGAGCTTATTTGTTCAATTCTAAATGACGCTGAAGTGGATTACATCCGAAATGGCTATAGCAACGGATTAAAAGGAACACTTAATCTATCATTCCGTGGCAAGGATGGCGAAGCTATTCTTCATCGACTAGATCTTAGAGGAATTTTAGTTTCTACTGGTTCTGCTTGTGACAGTAACTCAGTTCAGGTTTCTCATGTAATCAAAGCAATTAATGTGCCCGACTCATATGCAAAAGGAACAATCAGAATATCATTGGGAAAAGACAATACGATTGAAGAAGCAAAAATAATAGGAGAAACACTTGTTTCCGTATTAATGGAGCAAAAATAAGTGAATGAAGCTCCTGCCAATGTACATAAGATGTGCCTTGTTTTTTGAAGAATCTCATGTGGTGAGTGGTAATTGATATGGACCTAAAAGCAAAACTTCGCCCTTTCTATGTGACTAAAATGCTCTATGAGCAGACAGACGAGGATCTGATGGTGTATAAATAAAGTTGACAGCCTATTCTCAAGGATTTCATAGTATAATCAAGAGAATAAGGAGGTGCCCAACTATGGCACGATGTTAACGTAAATACGATCACGAGTACAAAGTGCGGGCAGTTAAGCTTGCAAATAAAATCGGTGGTGCGAAAGCTGCTAAAGAATTAGGAATTCCTGAAGGAACTATCCATACATGGCTAAAACTGTAAGAACCGGACAACTGGATATTGGGGATGATTCCCATACCCCTGAATCTGCCATGAGCCTTGCCGAGGAACTAACCATGCTTCGAAAACGAGTGAAAGATCAAGATAAAGAAATTCGCCGTCTGAAAGAAGAAAACGAATTTCTGGAGGAATCCAGTGCTTTTTTCGCAGCGAGCCGTCGGAAGTCTCTAAGACCGAAAGAATGAAATTCATTGCGATTAAGACTGACGATGGCGCCATCAAGGGGAAACTGGCTTTTTACTGTCGTATGCTACATGTGAGCGTCAGGGGTTTTATAAATATTTGTCTGTAAAAGACCGTCCGTGGAAATACCAGACGCTTGCAGATACCATGCTTGAAATCCATGCTGAGGATGTCTGCAACGACACCTATGGACGTGTACGTATGTTCCATGCACTAACTCTTAAACGGTCTGATGGCATTCCTATCCCCGGTGAGCGTACTGTTTATAGAGTCATGGAAAAAATCGGTCTCAGTCATCGTCCTAAGCGTAATCCGAAAGAAATTACGAAAGCAGACCGTGAGGCTCGAAAATCGGACAATCTTCTCAAGAGAAATTTCACATCAGAAAATCCTCTTGAAAAATGCGTGACAGATATCACCGAAATCAAAGCAAAAGATGGAAAACTCTATGTTTCGGCAATCTTCGATTGTTTTGGTTCAGCAGTACTGGGGCTGGCAATGGAAACCACGATGAAGGCAACGCTTTGCCAGCATACGGTGGAAAATGCTTTTATCGCATATCCTGAAATTTGAGGCGCCGTGCTTCACTCCGATCGTGGTACCCAGTACACCAGTGAGCTTTATCGCAGCACCCTGAGAAAATACGAAATCACCCAAAGTATGAACAGTGCCGGTGGACGATGTCATGACAATGCCCGTTGTGAAAACATGTGGGCACGTCTAAAGACAGAATTATTGTATGACCGATACAACAGTGAAAACTGACTGTATCCGAACTGAAGTCTCTAATCTGGAGATGCTTTATTAGTTACTGGAACAATCGGAGGATTTGCACCACCAACGGTGGTCTTCCTCCCATGACCAAGCGACAGAGATATTATGATTCTCTGCGTATAGCAGCATAGCCCATGATGTCCTTGAGAAAAATGTGTCAACCAATCTTGACAACATCAGTACGTATGGTGCTGTGAGAGGACGGCGGTTAGTCACCGCCTCCTACTCGATTTCCGGCTGCCCTCTTGCAATGTAAACGCACCATAGCAAGTACCTGTTCATACGCTTCATTTTCTGCAATAATAGTCTCACACGATATAGAGTCAAAAAAGTTGAGTGCTTAACTTTTTTGACTAACTATGGAGGTCAGACTATGAGCAGTCAAACAAGTTTAGTAGCCGAGCAGGTTCGGCTACGGCAGTGGGCTGCACAGGTACAGGAATGCCAAAGCCGTCCCGCAGATATGAAGGTTGAAACATGGTGCAGTGAACATGGCATTACCAAAGCGAATTATTACTATCGCTTACGCCGGGTTAGAAAAGCATGCATGGAAGTTTGTAATCCAGAACTGGCTTTTGTGGAACTTCCAATACCAGTAACATCACCAACACCAAAGCCACCAGCAGATTTCTGCGGAGTTAAACCGGCAGCCGTTCTTCGCAACTCCAGAGGACTGGCGCTCGATATTTATAACCATACTTCAGCAGATATCATCCGAAGTATTCTGGAGGTGTTGGTTCATGCTGAATGATGCAATCGGGTTAAAAAAGATTTATCTTGCTGCAGGCTGTACGGATCTGCGCCGGGGCATAGACGGTTTGGCAACAATGATCCGGTTTCGTTTTCAGCTTGATCCTTACGATAAAAATACGCTCTTTCTGTTTTGTGGCAAGAAAACAAACCGCATCAAGGATCTTCTTTGGGAAGGGGATGGTTTCCTGCTTCTCTACAAGAGATTAGACAAAAGAGCATTTTAACTAATATGAATGCCGAAAAAGGAAAGAGTATGTTGGATTTTTATTTCGATATGAATCAAAATGCTCTAGTTTTGAAGCTTTCTAAAAATCAGGAGGTGGAGAATGGCACAAAGGGTTAATGACACTTCAAGGATAAGAATTGAACGTGTGTGGTCTATGCCAAATAAGAATACCTTTGAAATTTTGCCAATTAAAAAATTGATTGCTGAGGAAGTTGATTTAAGCAAATATTGGATTGATCCATTTGCAAATAGAAATAAGATTGCGACAGTAACTAATGATTTGAGTATGGAATATGACACAGATTATCACTTAGATGCTTTGGATTTTATGAAATTATTTAAGGATAATTCAGTAGATGGAGTTTTATACGATCCGCCGTATTCTCCAAGGCAGGTGAGCGAGTGCTATAACGAGGTTGGCTATAATGTGACATGGGATACTACTAAGGCTTCGTTTTGGGGGAATCACAAAAGAGAAATCTCAAGAATTGTTAAGATTGGCGGCAAGGTTATTACATTTGGCTGGAATAGTGGTGGAATAGGATATAAATATGGTTTTGAAATAGAAAGAATTCTGTTGGTACCTCATGGCGGCTGGCATAACGATACTATATGTACAGTTGAAGTAAAAACACATGAAGGATATTATAAAAAGCCAGAGCCGAAGAAGAAAACGAAACAGGAGGTTCGCGAGTTGAAAACAAGCGAAGATGACAAAATTATAGAGGAACTTAAGAAACTGCCCTTAGATTATTGGGATTTTAAGGATGATGATACAAAGGAATATACTCATGGATTGCACAACTATCCTGCGGTTATGGTATGCCCAATAAGTAGAAATATTATCAGTCTGGTAAGGGGAATACAACCGGTGAATGCATTGTTGGATCCGTTCTCAGGTTCAGGCACTGTGGTTGTTGAAGGAATGATTAATGGTGTTCCAACAGTATCTGGTAATGATATTAATCCATTAGCATTGTTATTAACTAAGGTTAAGTCAACACCTCTAGATTGTAATAAATTAAGAAAAGAAGCCGCCGAAGTTAAGAAGAGCATTGCGGAAGCTATAGATAAAAACAAAGCATATTTAGATGTGGTCGATGATTATATCGCAAATGAAATAGGTTTAGACATTTCAGATAAAAAAGGCTGGGGTGATTCGGCTCCACAGTACCTAAAACAGTTTTGTAGTGAAAAAGGAATAGACATTACGATACCGGAATTTAAGAATATTGGATATTGGTTTAGACCAAGAGTAATTCTTGAACTTGCGATTGAGAAGGCAGCCATAGAGAATGTAAAGGACAATGATATTAGAGACTTTATATTTGTAGCAATGAGTGAGTCTATTAGATTGGTTTCAAACAGAAGAAATGGCGAATTTAAAATGTTCAGAATGCCAGTGACAAAGGTACTTACGTTTAGACCGGATGTGTATGCAGAATTTGAAAAAATACTCAATAGAAATATTGAGAAGATGGAGGATTTTGTTGCAAAACTCAAAGAGAATGGCGTTATGCCAAAGGTTTCAATTTTTAGAAATAGTGCATGCACACTTGAGGATGTTCCGAATGATACCTATGATTTAATTATAACTTCGCCTCCATACGGGGATAGCAGAACCACAGTTGCCTATGGTGAATACAGTAGACTTTCCTTGCAATGGATTAATCTTGATAACCTGTCTGAAAAAGAAATTATGAGTGTAGACAAATCTTTGCTTGGGGGAAAAAAATACCGTAACGGATTTGAATTGGATTTAAAAAGCGACACTTTAAGAGCTGCTTTGGATAAGATAAAAGATGCAGATCTGGAAAGAGCAGGAGATGTTTATAGCTTTTATGAGGATTTAGATGCAGCAATAAAGAGTTCCGCAGAAAAAACTAAAAAAGATGGATATCATTTCTGGGTAGTGGGTAATAGAACAGTGAAGAATATTCTTCTTCAAACAGATGTTATTATTTCAGAATTGGCAGAGCAGTATGGATTGGAGACAGTATATACCATAGATAGGAACATTCCTAACAAGGTGATGCCATCTTTAAACTCTCCTACGAATGAATCAGGAAAAACTGTAACCACTATGACTATGGAACATATTGTGGTGTTGAGAAAAAATTAAATAAAAACTGTCGGGATATCATAAATGTGTGATACCTCGGCAGTTTGTTTTATAACAGTTTATTCTTTTTATTAAAGCAGTTGTCTAATTTGTTTGGGGATACACGAATAGCAGTCCCATTATCATGGGCTTTTCCTTTGTTTTTTCCAGAGGCATATACTCCTAGTCTAATATCTATTTCAAGCTCGCCGGTAAGTAATCCATCCATCATTTTATCTGCACTGAAGTCCTCTAAACTATATGCTTCTATGTAATGGAAGGCTTCTACACCATCCTGCATCTCACTTTCAGCTTGAACATGATACATTTTCTTTGCAGGATATTTCTTATTAAACGCTTTACGAAGCTGTTCTTCATCCCAATAAACTTCTTCTAAAATTCCGTCTTTGGCATGTTCAAGATACAACCTGTTATCCTTTGAAGTTAGCTTCATGAAAGGTTTACCATTAAGGGTGTTAAAATCATTACCATTTACCGAAGTATGTAAAACCTTGATGTTTTCATTAAGCTCTCTAGATTCATCGGTTTTGTAACCATATTTTTTGCGTAAGATTTTATTGTTGACACCTCGTTTATTTGGTGATTTAGTAAATAGAGTAATTTTGCTGTTTGAACCTACTCTGTTAGCTTTTAATTCTACATCACCGATATCTGAGGCTTGGATGGAGTTTTCTTCTACACCAAGTTCATCCTCTAAGGTTTTACCTATGCCAGTATCGCCTGAACGATGCGATTTAATATAACCCTTGTCGCGTATTCTGGAAAGTTCTGTTTTGAATTTTTCGTCAGATGTCAAATCGCCGGATATCTTGATTCTTCTTTCTGCCATATAATCACCTCGCCTACACTATTTTATTGCTCATTTTGAAAAGCAATGGCTGATCAATTTCTTTGATACGGAAACCGGTGCCATGATCATGAGTTTGACCATCTTTAGCACCACCATGGAATTGACCGATTCTTAAATCAATGTAAATCTTACCCTGCTCAAGTAAAGATACAAAGGCATCATAATCAAAACCGGATACTTCGTAAGCCTCTGTAAACTTAAATTGTTCTGAGACACCTACACCTCGAGAAAAGGCTTTTGCATAGACAAATTTATTCTTATATTTCTTCTCAAAGGCTTGTTTAAGTTGGTGGCGATTCCAGTAAGCGTAGACTTTCTTATCCTCGGCAACGATAGCGATTTTATCTGAATCACATACAACTATAAGCTGATGACCTGTATTGGCAATAGAAACATATCTATCAGCAGAAAGAGTGGCATGTAATACTTTTTCATTATTATTATATGCATCACTGGAATATCCAAAAGTTTCTCTTAATGTGTTAGCAGCTCCTCTGGGTTGTGGTGTTTTAGTGAACATAGTGAGCATGCTATTTGAGTTTAAACGACAAGATTTAAGCTCATAATCGCCAAAGTCTGGTCCGTCAAAATTATTTTCTGTAATATCTAATAAATCTTCCAGTGTCTTGCCAATACCGGTGGGTCCTGAACGATGTGTTGTGATCCAACCCATTCCTACGATCTTTTTATATTCCCGAATAAAATCATTAAGTGTGTTAATCATGATCTTCCTCTTAGTAATTAGTAGTGCGCACATATCAATTAGCAGACGATTATCCAATAAATGCGTTCAGAATAAATGACTAATCATTTGTGTTTTGTGTAAAATGTTATAAAATATCAATAATATTATAGCAAACAAAATCGAAAATGTACATATATTGAGGTAAAAACCATTAGGGAAAATATATTCGTTGGAAGGAAAGGAAGTCTTATTAATCGCTTATAAAAAGAAAAGGTCTGTGATCATTCGTTATATCAAGTGCTTCATGATGAGCCCAATCCAGAGATGACTTCATTTGTGCTTCGAGAGACACTTATGAGTCATCTTTTAATTTAGTGAAATGCATATGCACGGATTATTCGTGATGGTGTCGGTAAGAGGCTTTCTTTATATCCGCTGCTTCCTAACAAGGTTGATGTGTAACGAGATGAACAAGGCGAGATTTATTATGTGTATTCAAGAAGTTCAGAAGCGAACCCAAACTTCAAAGAATATGCGTTAAAAAAATGAATTCTTGAAAGCTGATAAGATACATACAGAAGGGATTCACAGCATATGAAATCACTTTTGGAGCAAGCAAAAGCTTAAAAAACCAGTTTTCAAAATAGTGTACGATTACACCATCTAAAACAACTGCAAAAGCAGTAATGAAGAAAAGGAGATTTATTATGAGCAATTCTATCTTTGACGGAAACATTTGGGATTTGCGTACCGGTAATGATGGCGAGGTTGAAGACCGTGAAGAGGAGGCAGCTGTAGGAGAAGTGGTTGATACCATTTCTGATGAAAATGACGCAGATGCCAGCAATCTGTTCGAGCTCCTGTCCCGTATGAAAGGCATCATGGGAGACGATGATGATGACACCGAAGAGAGCGATGAAGAAAATAGTATGGATGCAAATGATTATCACAATAAAGCGGTTGAGTATGCACGTCATGGAAAGTTTAAGCGTGCAACAGAAATCTGTCTGGATGGTCTTAAGCACTTTCCGCTTAATGCGGATCTGCTTTCTGATACCATCAAGTATAGCGCCGAGGCTGGAGATCTGGAAGTTGCTGCCAAGCACTTTGCAATTCTTAAAAAAACCGTTCCTATTCAGCGTTGGAATTGGAGAGCGTTTACTTTTGCATTCGACTACCTTCTCGAAGATGATCCGATTGCCAACGAAGAAGAGTGCCGCATTATCGTAGAGAATTATAAGAAGTATATTCCTTACGAAGAAAAGGCATGTATGGCAGAGAGTGAACTGGAAATGGCACTTGGTAACTCCGAGCGTAGCATGAAGATCCTTGAAGATGCCATTGCATCCCGTGAAAATGCAAGCCAGTGTGCACTTCGTCTTGCCGACATGCAGCTTGAACGTGGTCTCTATGAGAAAGTCATTGCTACTGCTAATTATGGAATCGCTGCATCTGCAGAAACACAGCCTTCTATTAATGTTCCTTATCTGTATTACATTCGTGCTCTTGCAAAAGATCATATTATTCACAAGAAAGAATGCAATAACGAGGCTGTTGAAAAGAGAGAAGTTGATGCACTTTTTGCTGAATATGAACTCATGCTCAGCGAATTCCCGGAACTTATGCATAATGCACACACTATTAAGATGCGCATAAAGATGCTTAAGTTTATGAGTATCGTATAAGACAATCCGTTACCTCGTCTGGTGGTGGCATAAATACACTGCCAGATGGAGTAACGACAATAGATGAACTAGATGGAGGCAATGATTATGGCTGAAATGAGCGATGTTAAGAAGTTTGTACTGGGGCTTTCCGACAAGGAGATTATGGCTCTTCTTGGAATAGTTGATAAGAAAAAGATGCCGGTCAGAAGCGATAAAGTAACTGGTAAGTCATGGCATGAGAAAGCAATTTCAGGACTAGACAAATCAGGTGAGAAACATCTTGAGGAACTGAAGAAACAACTCGGCAATCCAGATACTTCTCATCATGTTGACAGAAAACAGGTTCGTTATCTTGAACAGCTTAAGAAGATGCGCCTTGAAGTACCTCCGTTTTTCAGGAATACAATTGATCCTAAGGCTATGTATAAGCACTTGGTGGATTTTTGTAAAACTAATGATATCCCGGAAGAAATCGTTGCTCGTGTAGTACCTGCACTGGTTACTTATATTGAAACAGGACATATGAGACCTATTATTTTTGTCGGCGAGAAGGGCTGCGGAAAGACAACAGCAGTTAAGCTCCTTGTTGAGGAGGCACTTAAACTTCATACTGAAGTAATTAAAGTTCCACAGACTGATGGCGGTCATGGAATGACCGGTGACTGCGGTACATACCAGTCTGCGGATGTAGGCTGTATTGCTAAAGCAAGACTTCGTGCCAATTCGCTGATTGTTACTTATGTCTTTGATGAGATTGATAAGGTATCTCATGACCGCAATCGAGCTAATGTAGATGATGAACTGCTGTCTATCACAGATGAGTCTTGCGTGGATGTTACTGACAATTATCTGGAAACAACTTTAGTGGGATTAGAGCATTGCCCTATGTTCTTTACTGCAAATGATTTGCAGAAAGTATCTCCTGTTCTTGCAGATAGATGTGCAGTAATCAAATTCCCTAACGCAAATGCATCGCGCATTAAGTCCATCTCTAGAAAGTATGCAGATAAGCAGCTGACAAGTAATCTGTATAGCAGGATTCGTTTTAATTACGAACTGATGGAAACCCATATTGATAATCTGGTTCAGCATAATGTGACATCTCTTCGTAAGCATCAACAGCTTATTGAATTTGTGTTAGGAAATGCTCTCAACATTGCCTTGGTTCAGGATACTGGAGAAGTTGTTGCGGTCACTGAAGATATGTTTGCTGATGCTGAGCAGGCTGTACTCGGAACCGTCAAGCGCCGCACTGGATTTTGTTAACTGATAAAAATAGGTGCATGATGGTATTTCGCCGGCATGCATCGCATGAAAGGAGATAATAATATGGCTCTCGTCCCTTACATAATTGAAAAAACCGCTACCGGAGAACGTTCTTATGATATTTTTTCGCGGCTGTTAGACGACAGAATTATCATGCTGTCCGAAGAGGTAAATGATACTACAGCTTCACTTATTGTGGCTTAGATGCTTTACCTTGAGTCTCAGGATCCAGATAAAGATATTCAGTTTTATATCAACAGCCCCGGTGGTTCTGTTACTGCTGGCATGGCAATTTATGATACCATGCAATACATCAAATGCGATGTGGCGACTATTTGTGTTGGAATGGCAGCATCCATGGGAGCGTTTCTCATGGCTTCTGGTGCAAAGGGCAAGCGCATGGCGCTTCCTAATGCCGAGATCATGATTCATCAGCCGTCTGCAGGTACACAGGGTCAGATTACGGATATGGCAATTCACCTGCGCCGTCTTGAAACTATTAAAGCTGGTTAAGCAAGATGGCCTTAAAAAAAGTGTTCTTTTTATCTGGAAATCTAAGTATGGACTTAAGGAACACTCTTTGATTATCGCAAAAGACGCATGATAAGAAGATGTTCTAAGCAATTTTTTAGAAAGGAGATACAATCTATGGAACACACATGCAGATGTTGCGGCAGATTCGGCAAGATGACTTGTCCTGCTGTGGCGGAGATGTAAAAATCCAAGGCGAAGCTTGTCACTATTGCCAGTGTGATGGTAAGACAGAATGCAGAGCCTGTGATGGAACAGGTACGGTAGAGAACTAATTCTAGGAGAATAATGCAAGGAGGAAGCTAATATGAGCACTGTTACATGTCCGCATTGTGGATTTATTGCACATAAACTCTGTTCCGACGGAAACCGCTGGAAGTACATATGTGAACGTTGCAAGGCAATTTTTGTAATTGCCTAATCTATATTGCACCATTGCACTAAATGAAAGGAAGTGATGCTTATGCTGATGACTGCAGCACAGTGGAATCTTCGTCAGGAGAACGAATATAAAGCGATGTGCGCGTTCCCTATTAACAAACTTTTTAGTTGGAAAGTTGCATCTGGTCAGAGTGTACCTCGCTGCAAAGCATATCAAATTACATATAATGTCAAAACTATGGTAAAGGATGGAGGAAGATTAAAGCTTCAGGAAAAGACAGAAGTTCTTATTACTTTGTCCGACAGCCCTGGTGATACTCCTACCGCTAGAATTGTTGGTGGAAGTATCCCTTTCCATCCGAACATCTATAGCAATGGTAATTTCTGCATGGGTGATATGTGGGCTAAGGAGCCTATTCTCTGGAAGCTTGTAATTAACATTGGCAAGGTGTTGGCCTTTGATCCGGCGCACACAGATCCAACTAGTCCGGCAAATGGGGAAGCTGCATCCGACTGGAAAACAAAACAGTCAGGTATTCGCAAGCATTATCCATGTGGAAATATCAACTTCCCGCATCCTGTGGGATACTAACAAAAAGGAGGAACTATTATGAATGACATTACTATTATTATCCGCTATGGTGGCGAAAAACAGTCTATTCCTACTCAGGACAACATCATTCTGGATGACCTGCTTCAGCAGCTTGGTGATCGAGGCAGTCTTCCCCAAGGTCAGAGCTGGGTTGTAACTAAGATGGGCGGCAATGCTGCAATGGATCTTGGTCGTTCCCTGGCAGACAATGGTATCGCTGATGGCGATATTCTTGATCTGGCACTTCCTACCAAAGCCGGATGTAATCGTAACTAAATATCATGTGGGTGGTTAGGCACATTGACCACCCACTCCACAATTGGGGTGAGAATTATGTATAACACAACTGAAAGAAAGACTGATCGCCAGGAAAGAATTCCACACTTCAGCCAGGAAGCAATTAGGGATACGAAAATTGCAGTCATCGGTGCTGGTGCAACCGGAAACGAGGTGTTGAAATGTCTTGCACTTACTGGATTCAGATATGTGTTCATTACTGATATGGATCATATCAGTACCAGTAATCTTTCTCGAACGGTATTGTTCAACGAAAGCGATGTCGGAAAGCGCAAAGCCGTGACTGCGGCGGATCGTTTCTGCGGAATGTGCATTGATGATAGTCCAGTTGCAGATTATTTTGACGGAGATCTTTGTCACGGACTTGGAGAAGGAGTAATTCGACACTGCGATATCGTTATTGGCTGTGTGGACAATGACCAAACACGTTTGTTCGTAAGCAATATTTGTCAGCTTCTGGGGAAACCATATATTGATACCGGAATAGGCGGTCTCAATTGGAATGTTTTTCCTACTTCCGGAAAAGAAGATTGTCCGTGCTATGCATGCACCTTAAGCCAGAGGCAGGAAGCCCGGGCGCTTAATCGTATTCGAAATTCGTGTGATGTGACAAGACGCAAAGCTGCAAGTGATGGTCATGTCCCTACCATTGGTGTATCTGCTTCAGCAGCAGCAGCATTAGCTGTACAGGAAGCTATTAAAATTAGCCAGCACAGATTTGATTCAGAAAGCGAATTTTGCTATCCGAGATATGGCGTTCTTCATCTCTTCGATGCTGAAGAAAACGCCCTAAAGAATATAAAGTATGATCATGTAAGGCATGATTGCGAGCATCATGATTCGTATGACAGTCATGGCGGTGTGATTGAAACGCCTATGTCCGCACATTGGAAGCTGAAGGATGCTTTACTGTGGGTACGTGAACACTACAAGAAGCAGTACTCCATGGCACTGTATAAGGATAATGTCTGTGCTGATCGAAGCTTTATCACAAGCGCGTTCTGTGTTCATTGTGAGAAGGAAATCGCTGTATTCAGACCACAACCTCTACAGGACGAGGATCTGCTTTGTAATGAATGCAGATTTGTGGGTAATGTTCCAATTGTTCCGTCAAATGCAACAGTTAAAAACTGGTTTTCCGATAATGATGAAATCAGAGTTCAAGAGATGACACTTCTGGAATTAGGTGTTCCGCTTATGCATATTCTGGAATTTGCACCGGGAGATGGCCAGGGAGCCTCCCTTTATCTTGAATTGACAGGAGATATTGACGAGGTAATGCCTAATTTATCGAAATAAGGGAAGGGGGAGACGAGAATGGACTATGAACAGATTATTACTGAGAGCGATTTGAGAACACGTTTTAATAATGAACGCGACATGGTCACCCTGAGTCCCTACAGGGTTGGTGATCGTGTGGTCAGGTGTTCGTCGTGCCGAACGATTGTAAAATCAGAGTTCATATCAGGTGGATGCCCTATCTGTGGGCATTCTCCGTTTCTTCCATCTCCGGTAAGTACGAGGGCTGTTGGAACATCGGCAATTGAAACAAGATCCCTTACATCACTGTTATGGCTCTTACTTCTTTCCGCCGCAGTTTCACTGCTTCCATTTGCTTTTCCAAGTATGGCAGAGTTTCTCTACGAAGCCACTTTTGGAATCGGTTTCTGTTACAGTATGCTTTGTGTTGGGGCAGTGGGTGTCGTTGCTGCTTTGATTACTTATAACAATAGTAATGGAAGAAGAATGTGGCGAAATGCAGACGGTGGATTTTTGCTGTTGCTGATTCCAGCGGGGACACCTTATTTGCTCTTGGCAGCAATCTGGGCGGTGATTTTTGTGCTTTCAATTATTATAGCAATTGCATGTATTGCATTTGTTTTTGGTATTATTGTTTGTATATTTGAATAAGGAGGAGTGTGGTATGGATGCTTACGATATTCGAGTCACACAGAAACAGCGTGCAGCAACTGGAACCGATAACTGGATTAGCACTTCACCACGCATGCTGGTATATACGCCCTATGCTGCCGAACGACAGATGGAAATCATTGGATGGAAGAATTATGATTTTCTGAAAAATCGTAAAGAACAGGGAGGGTGGCTTCTTGGATACTATGTATTTAATGAGGCTGGAATTCCTATTCAGGGAGAAGTAACAGAAGTGTTAGAGGCTGTTACTGAGTGTAGATTACCAGGTTATATCGAGTGGGATGCACTGGAGGAAATTCGACTTCAGCAGACCTTTTTTCAGATGAAAGACAATCTGACTAAAACGGATCCGGTTGTGGCTGAAAAACTTTCAGTATTAGGTTGGTGGCATACCCATCCTAATTCTTTGGATGTATTTCTTTCATCAACAGATATGGAAACGGTAAGGCTGAAGTATTATAAGCCGGAGAAATATAGTGTTGTCTTAAATCCTCATCGAGGAACATTCAGAGCCTTTGCAGGGGTAAATGCAGTAGAGGTTCCGGTAATTATGTTGTTGTCTCATAACAGCGAAAACCAGTCAAAAGACAATCGCAACAGCAAACTGAACAAAAATACAAGCAGGAGAAAGAAACGCCGAATGAAGAAGAATAAGAAAAGGAAGTGAAGGACATGCCTCAGCAGGAAAGAATATCTCCTAGACGTGGATATAAATATAAGGAACCTCGCCAGAGGATTCTTCCTCGCGAGGATTATAAGGTTCCTACTCTTCATACACGAGCACTTCCCACAGGGAGTGTTGTGAAAGCGGTTGAAGCTGAATGGTGTCCGGTATGTCTGGGACGCAGCATCAGTGAGCGTATGATTTTAGGCAAGGCTGTCTGGCACTGTGATACTTGCGGAAATGAATGGTGATTACTGAGAGAGGGTGAGTAAACCTATGATTGCATCTACATACTATAGGAGTTTGCTCACTCCTACAGAGCAGGATTTATATAAGGTGATTGTTAATGGCTTAATAAGATTTGAAAACATAATTAACGTTCGTCACAGCACATATGAATGTGAGGTGCTTCAACGAGTGATTAGGGCAGTTCATCTTGATCATCCGGAATTATTTTATGTTGACTTTTGGCAATATCGTCTCGTACAGAATGTATTTCCGACTGTAACAAAGATTGATTTTCGATTGTTTCTTGATCGAATTGCCGCTGAATCTGTGACCAACACTCTGGCGTTACGTGCAGAAAAACTGAAAAGAGAAATAGAGCGCAAAACGTCCGCAGAAAAACAATACTATCAAGTTATAAACAGAATATCCAAAACAATTACTTACGTGGATTCTGGAAGTGCCTTCTGGGATCACACTTGTGCAGCCGTTCTTAGAGGTACGGCAGTTTGTGAGGGAATTGCTAAACTGTTTTTGTATTATTGTCAAAGAAATCAATTGCCTTGTGCTGTGGTTACAGGAACACTAAACGGCAGTCCGCACGCATGGAATATGGTAGAGACTAATGCTGGAATCTGCTATGTAGATGTAACTGGTCTTCTATCATCTATGTCTATATATATACTACATCCAATTACGTTGTTTAAGACAGAAGCTCAATTGCGTCAAAACGGATATAATTGGCTTGAGCCATAAAGAAGCAGAGGTTATAATTATGAAAATTCACAATCAGTGTTCAATGTGTGGCAGTCAGTCATGGCAGCAGATTAATGTGTATCATTCTGGCTATTCTGTCGGAAAAGGGCTTATCGCTTCGGTGTTTATAGGGGAGAAAATGGGGAGGATAATTGGATTTGTTGGAAAGAAAAAACAGACATATGCCTGTCGAGATTGTTACTTTACTATGGATTATCAGCGATAAAAACATGGAAAATGAAGAACTATTATAATACTCGTAAATGATGAAGAAGGGATGTGATAATCTAAATGATTAATAAAAAAGTATTATCACCTTTAGTATGTGCAGAGTGGTATTCACAAACGGGGGCGATGCACTTAAACAGTAACAGTGAGAGTGAAGACATTTTTATTGCAAAAGAGGAAAGGGACCTCTTGTTCTATGGACTTGCGGATGGTCAATCGGGTAAAGCATTTTGCAGGCAGGGGGCATATGAAGTGCTAACTGTAATTGCAAATTATATAAAAAAGAA
Organism: uncultured Lachnospiraceae bacterium; assembly: GCA_934376955.1. Taxonomy (GTDB): domain Bacteria; phylum Bacillota; class Clostridia; order Lachnospirales; family Lachnospiraceae; genus CAKRPJ01. The sequence goes on from CAKRPJ010000024.1 coordinate 30,845, forward strand.
AGGAATAACCGCTCTTAGCGAATACGAACATGTTGATGAAATTCAATATGAAATTATTAAAATTATAAGGAAAAAACTCAACAACCTTGCGGAAACAAGAAACACATCAGTTTACGAGTTCGCTTCCACAATACTCGCCATGGGTATTGAGCCGAAAACTGGTAATTATGTGACAGTGCATTTGGGGGACGGAGGAATTTTCGGAAAGCGTGGTGATGGAAGCATTAATTTCATTAGTACGCCTGATAATGGAATTACAAGTAGATATACATGGCTTACGACTTCGGAAAATGCTTTGCTCCATTTAAGAATTGGATTTGGAAGCATTTCTAATTATGATCGAGTGATAATGTATACTGATGGAGCCGAATCTATTTGCCGAGGCACAAGCATCACACAAAGCGCAAAGAGAATTGTCCTTGACAATGAGAAATCATGGAAAATTGGAGAAATTCTCCATACTAGCGAGCCGGCTGATGACGCAACATGTGTAGTTATTGATTGCGATATAGTGTTAGAAAATTCTCTGTAGATGATGAAATAATTTTGAATATGCGATATAATAAAAAAACAACTGTGTGCGAGGTGAGGCAAATGAAAGCGAACTATACGGAGGCTGCAAAAGAAAGATGTTTTTCACTAATAGATGCTGACATTGATGGCATTTGGGCTGATATTGAAAATATGCCTGAGGACACAGATTCTAAAAAATGGAAGAAAAAGCTTATTGCTATTGCTTCTGAGTATACTCTTTCCAGTCGATTTGCACTGATGAGGATTTTCCAGCGCCAGGCAGTATCTGCACAGGAAATAGACGCTGATAGTAGCGTTGGATTTCATGTAAGTTTTAGCGATGGTTCCGTTGGAGAATTTAAGGATATTTCGATTGAACATGCTGGTCGAATGGAACAAGATGAGCTGGACTTATATGAGAAGCTGATGATGGATAGAGCTTCTCGGCAAACGGAAGCGAATTGTCGAGATGATTTGAGACTTATTCAAAAAGCACTTCAGACGCATCAGAAGAAAACAACTCTGCTTTCCAAGGATGAGGCACTGGCTTTAGGACATATCATAGGTCTTACCCTGAGTGAGATGGATTGGTTTTTGCTGAGAGTCTTTAATGTGGATGGTAGTTTTAGATTTAATTCATCGGATGATTTGATTGATTCTTATGTTTTCCTGAGAAGCGAAAACCACAAGACGGGTGCTTCACCGGAAGAATTAAAAGAGTGGTATCGCAAAAACTACGGCGAGGCAATAAAGACACCTCATGATGAAAAATTGGATTGGACATTGGACAACAGCAGTTCTCTTGCAGATGACGTTCGTAAGTGGTCTGCGGATAATTGTGATAAGCTGTTTAAGGAATGGATGGCTGCAAGAGCAGAACATCTTGACTGTCCTTCTGCTACAGCTCTTCGTGTCTACAGAAATCTTGCGGTGTACGTATTTAATTTGATTAAAGATGATAAAGAAGAAAAAGGTAATAAACCAGAGTTCGACTATGTGAAAACGAACTATCCCGATGTTGATTATTTAGCTCACAAAGATATTGATGGTGAATACAAAACAAATTTTGTTTTTGCTATAAGAAATGCCCGAAAATCTAATGACATCAGTTTTCTTTTTGAAGACGGAAAAATCAGCAGAAAACAGTGCAATCTGGTTGCTGATAAATTATTACACAAAAATCAAGCTCTTGTTGCTGTGATTCCACATCCTGACTTTACAAAGAATTGGCGCGATTTACATGCGACGGATAAAGGAGAAGTCAAGTCGAACGGAGGAATCAATGCAACAAGATCAAGAGTATCAGATATTCTCTTTGGCTCGGAACATGTCAAAAAAAATGATATGCTTTACCTGATTTGGTTTATCACCTGCCTATGTTGGGGGTATGGCTCTGACGATCCGGATATTAGAACGCGTCTAGCAGAATTAATTGATGTGTGTGAAAACACATTAAATGATGCAGGGCTACCTGCATTTTATCCCCCTCATATCATGGAACAAGGTATGATGCTCAGTACTGTGCATGCGTATGGTTGCAAGCGAGGAGAAATAGGCGGCGAGCCGCTTCTCATATATAATCTTATATGTGAGTTGTTCGTCGAACACAGAGAGACGAAAAATAAAACAAGTGGCGCTACTCCTTCTAACAAGATTTCGACTCTACGCCGTAGCTTAAAGTTTAATCAAACCCAGTTGGCAGATAAGCTTGGAGTGAAGCAAACTACGGTAAGTGCATGGGAGAGAGGGAAGATTGAGCCGAGTGAGGCACAAAAAGAACAGATGGCAGGCTTTTTTCATGTGTCAGTACATGAATTAATGAATCCTTAGAGGCTTTGCCGTCAAACCAGTACAGGTGAGAGAGGAGACAGTATATGCATCGGGAACCATTGCCTGAGAATTACCCACTGCGTATGGGAAACGGTGGCGAGTACATAATCAAAAAAATGATTCAGGAAGGCGGCTTTTCGCTTATTTATGAAGCAGAGACCATAGGAGGAACAACACCTGTTGTAATTAAAGAATACTATCCTGTGAAGGGCGCATTTCGCAATGAACAAAATCAGATTTGTCCGCTAGTGGGTTTTGAAGATTATTTTAATAGAAATTTAAATCGGTTCAATAGTGAGGGGAAAATTGGCGGAGTAATTGCTGAATTATCTTTTCAGACCATTTCGTTTCTATCTTGCGGAAATGGATACGCAATAATGAAAAAAGCAAGCGCTGATATGGTTTCCATCGCAAATCTGGTTGAAAATTGGTCTCATAAGTCTCCAATCCCGTTTTCAGGGAATCCAAGTGACATGGATCCGGTTTTTCCTGATTTAGTGCGAGTGAAGTATTCGCTTCGTATTATCGAGAGTTTGTTGTCTGTACTATCAGTGATTCATGAGAATCAGTATCTTCATTTGGACATTAGCAGCAGTAATGTTTTTTGGGCAGATTCTGATCAAACCACCGGACGGACAGGTGCAACTATTATCCTAGATTACGGTTACTCGGTTTCTTCAACTGGTGGAAAATATCAGCCTGAATGCAAACTTGAAGGCAGTCCCGGCTTTGCCGCACCGGAGATTCAGCGTGGAATGAATGTCCTTACTCCTGCTACAGACATTTATTCGGTGGGGATGCTCTTGTTTTTCCTTTGTGTTGGTGATCCCGCATTGGAAATTACGCGAAACAGAAAATTGCAGGTAATACGAGAGACCTCTATTTTGAAAGTTCCGCAACGTTTCAAAGAAAAGCTTCGCGAACTAATCTGTACGGCAACTTCTGAAAAAGATTCGAGGTTCCAGTCTGCAATTCAGATGCAGGAAGCAATTCGCAAATTGGATGAATTGATACCATTGTATCCAGTAAATCCGGATAATACATGTTCCTTTACATTGTTCTCGCTTAAGTCCATGATGGAAGGCAGTAGAGAAACTCATTATAGCTGGATTCATGAATTATGCGATAGACGTAAGATAGAATTGCCTGTAATAACTGAAACGGTTTTTGAACCTCTTACATGGAAAACATACTTAAGCGATTATGATTTCTTATATTTGATATTACCTGAAGAACTGTTTGATTCTATTAAAAGAAAAATCGACTTCAGTTCAAATAAGCAAGATTGTATTCGTGGCATTATGACTGGAAACTATCCATGTGAGTGGAAAGCTGACTTTTGCCGTATTATCAAACGATATGGATTCAGACGTTTTTTGAAAGTAAGCAGAACAGCTTTAGATAACGAGGCAGCCTTTTTCGAAGAAAAGGATTTGCTTTTTCAAATCATTGGAAAAGAAGGAGAACGGTTGCAAGAATGTTATTATAACATTACAGGGATTAAGAAGTCACCGTACGTTGGTCTTGCTATGTTTACCGTATATGCTCTACTTGGACCTGATGGATTTGAAAATCTTATTCCCAGTCCGTCAAATGTAGATCGTCTTCTTTCTCCTCTGTAACTTGATTTATATTATGTTGAAAAAGGAGGAGTTTGAGTGAACGAGAATGTCGAAAAGATAAGCTCTCTCCTCCAAAAGAAAATAGTGCCCTCGAGTAGTTCTGGATACAATGAAAGTGCTATGTTATGTGGCATTGAAAAAATGAATCGCCATTTATTGCATTTGAAGAAAGATCCAAGTATAATGATTATAGAACCTATTTCCAAGAGTAGCCTCTTAAATTAGGGGAATGTGATTGGAAGACAATCACATTACACGATTAGAAAAGGAGAAGAAATATGGATAATGATATGATGGAAAAGTTAGCATTGTATAATGCGCTTCGTGATGCGAAGGACGATTCTGATAAAGAAATGTATGTTTCTTCTATCAGCGACGCAATCAGCCTTTTGCAGCAACACATGAATCCCAGCGGAGCGAGATATCGCAGAGATTTAGTAGATTATATTACAAATCCGGTAAACAGAGTGCTTAGTGAATGCGATGTATATCATAACTTTGTTATGGATTTGTTTAGAGTCGATGACTATGATTTGGCACTGAAAGTATGTGATTACGCCTTGGCGAGTGCACCATATAACAGAGATATGTTAGGAGATGCGATTAAGGCATGCGGAGACAGCAGCCAGTTTGAAAAAGGTGATGCATATTTAGAAAAAGCAAGAGAGATTCCTTTGGATAAGTGGAGTTTCCGTATGTTTCTTTATAGTGTTGACTTCTTGAAGACAAAACTGGATGCATATCCGTTTGATGAGAACCTTTATAAGGAAGCACTTAAGTTGGCTGATGCGTATACTAAAATTTTTCCATTTGATGAACATGGTTATAACCAAAAAGCAGAACTTTTGGTTATGATGAACCAGAGAGCACAGGCAATTGCTGAATTGAAGAGATTTATTTTTGAGGTTCAACCGGATGCAAGAGACAGTCACTCCGAACTGATTACCGCTCAGTGCTGTGTAACTCTGTTAAATATTTTGGATGATAGTAATGATTATGATTTTATCATCCAGATTTGCGAAAAAGGATTGAGAAATACGACTCAGGAACAACCTTCTGCAGCTATTGGTTTCTTTGTGTATCGAAAAGCACTTGCTTTGGATGCTAAAGCTCATTCTGAACATTTAAGAATTCCGGAAACAATCACGAGCGCTCTGAAGTTTTACCAGTCTGCATATGATTTGAACCAGGACAGACGGTATTCTCGTACAATTGAGCAGCGTTATGCGGTGCTTAGACCCTTTGCGGAGAATTTCCAACCGTTGGTCAAGCGTGCGCTGTTTACTAAAGAAACTGTTAACAATGACACTGATACCGAATAACTGATCAGCCCCCTGTCAAGTAGACAAGTGAAAAATCTAAAATAAGTTTATAGATATCCGCCACATTTGACTCAGTGTGGCGGATATTTATGTTATGAGACGTTTATGCACACCATTTTGCTTTGTATGCTTCTATTCTTTTGTTCTCAGCAATCGGATATTGTATCGGGGTTTCCGCTGATAATGCTTCGCTTCGTACTTCCAGTGGCGTTTTGCAATGGAATCTTTCCTGCAGTCTTTCTTCGGCATAAAACTTTATATATTTGTCGATTGCCGAACGTAAAGATATCTCGTCGGTTATCTTATACATACAATACCTCTCCGATTTGATAATCCCCCACAATCCTTCAGTAGGTCCATTATCAATGCAGTGTCCAACACGGGACATAGACTGTTCCATGCCTTGTTCTCGAAGCCTTTTCTGAAATATTCTGCTCGTGTACTGAAAACCTCTGTTAGAATGAAAAATCGGCCTGGCATCCGGATTATCTTTGAGAGCCTTATCGTATGTGTCAAACACGGGCTTATTGTCATTTCTTCCGCTTATGACATACGCAACTGGAAATCGATCATATAGATCAATGATGACACTGAGATATAGTTTCCTGCCAGTCTCAGGAACCTTGAATTCCGTAACATCCGTAGCCCATTTCTCATTAGGTTTCGTTGCATTGAATTCCCTCTTCAGCTTATTTTCCGCTGTTGTCTCCGGTCTGGACGACTGGTATTTCTTCTTCTTTTTACGGATAATAGAATGAATTCCAAGCTTTCTCATGATTCTGTGAACCCTGTTCTTGCTGTAGCTGGTGTGATTGAAATGGTTGATCCAGCTTGTCATCCGCCTATATCCCAAGATATGTCCAAACCGCTTGTCATACTCCTTTATCAGTTCTGCCAGTTTTGTGTTCTCGGATTCCTGCTCTGGAATTGTCCGGTGCAGCCATTTATAGTAAGCAGCGTGTGATATGCCCAATTGTTTGCACATCCAGTTGGCACTCCATTGCTTTTTTTCGTAAAAATATTTTATTGCCTGATATTTTGATTCAAACCGTAGTTTTCCAAGCCTCACATCCCTTCGAATTCCTTCGCTTTTTTTTACAGTTCCACCACCATATCTTTTTCTTCAAGCTGGCGCTTTAGTCGCAGGTTCTCCCGGCACAGCCGTTCCAGTTCATCGACTTCATCATCTGTTTTGTGGTGCCCGCGTTTATCGGACAGTCCATCTTCCCCAACAGCATCATATTTTCTGACCCATGAGTACACCTGGCTATAAGAAACATCATATAGAGAAGCTGTTCCTTTATAATCACAGTTATGGGTAATACAGTATTCAACGATTTCCTTACGTTCAGCTAACGTTGTCTTTCTTCGTGCTTCTGCCATATAGACCTCCCTCTTGGGATCATAATCCCTAAGTTCTCTATTGGCATTATACAACGAAATCCATTTTTGTAGTGTTACATGTGCAGGAATTCCATATCTGGCGCATAAATCGGTAACCGATCCTTCCCCGTTGATATACTTCCAAACCATTTCAATTTTAAATTCACTGGAATAGGAATGGTTAGCTGTAACAGAGCAGAGGGCTTTTATTCCCCCATTTTGATATGCCAGTATCCAGTCTCTTATAGTTCGTGTACTTTTTATAGATAAATCTACCATAATTTCAGAGACAGAACGTATTCCATTCAGATAATCCTCGACAGCAGAAATTTTTTCTTCAACCGTACACTTGGGTTTTCTTCCCATAAAAATACCTCCAAAGTAGATTTTGGTTATTTA
>CAKRPJ010000025.1:0-36026 GCA_934376955.1 uncultured Lachnospiraceae bacterium
TTTCATCCCGGTTTATGTCTATAACGGCAGAGGCTGCCGCTCAATCATCTGTTTTTAATGATTTTGCGACAGCCCCTAAACGCGGAGACGGAGGGATTCGAACCCTCGTGCCGGGATGAACCGACAAACGCATTTCGAGTGCGCCGCGTTACGACCGCTTCGCTACGTCTCCAAAAGAAAACAGTCTGGTTCCTGAACAGAACGACCATTTTCTATTATACATGATTTTTATTGATTTGTGTAGTAGGAAAATGAACTTTTTAAAAATTTTATTCCAATGTAAGTTTGTGCTTCATCTGCAGCAGATCGCAGGGTCAATTATTTTGTTCCGCAAAGTAGGAATCTAACGCTGAGACGATTCCGGATGCCAGCTTTTCCTGATAGTTTTCATCCTGAAGCCATTTTTCCTCATCCGGGTTGCTTAAAAATCCCATCTCCACAACAGACACCGGTATTTTCGACCAGTTGATCTCTCCGTAGTTATCGGCCTCCTGTACTCCGCGGTTTTTCGTTCCTGTCGCCCCACAGAGGCTGTCAATGATCTTTTTGGACAGAGAATAGCTCTTACTGTGAAGCTCCGCGTTATAAGGATTATGATCCGTCATACAGATGCTGAGAGCGCCATATATCCCGGAGTTTTCCATGGAGTTGGCATGTAGGCGTACTACAACGTCTGCTCCGCTCTTATTTGCAATATTCGCTCTTTCTTCATTTCCTAAATTTACATCATGTCCGGTGCGGATCATAACGGTATGATAGCCTTTTTCCCGGAGCATCCGATCCAGCCTTTGCGCCACTGTCAGCGTCAGCTCATATTCCTTGATCCCGGTTACTGTCCCGGAGGAGCCCTCCGGCATCTTTGCCTTCATTGTCTTGGAATCCGGCCCGATCGGTTCTTTTTCCGAATTTGCCTTTGCCTGATGACCGGCATCAATTGCTACGGTATATCCGTTCCATGGAATTTCTTCTTCCCGGATCCCTGCTGCACGGGCGCGGACATTTCCCATAAGCTCACCATCAGCCGACAGGGCAGCTTCTTCGTCTCCATTATCGGCTGCTTGGGAGATCTCCCCGGCCTCCGGCGGATTTCCCTCCTCAAGAAGGCTCTGAAGCTCTGCCTGTTCGCCTGTTTCAGAGACTTCATCAAAGGCTCCTGCTTCCTCAGTCTCCTCTGTTTCCGTTGGTACTTCTGTTTCTGCCGCCTCCTCTGTTTCCGCAGATAGATCCGTCTTCACTGAAACAGAGCCCACACCGGCTGCCGATATGGCGGATGGCTCTGCTACCTCCGCTGCCATTTCCGCCTCCGTCGTCTGTTCAAGCTCCATAACCTGATATTTTGCCGTCCCGGCACAGCCCGAAAGTATACCGGAAAGTAAAAGTCCGATCAAAAGGACACCGCAAAGCTTTTTCCCCGTCTCTCTGTTTCTCACAGGATGGTTCCTCCTCCGAATACATGGTCATCTTCATAAAACACAACAGCCTGTCCCGGTGTGATCGCCCTCTGGGGAAAATCAAACAGGCATTCAACTCTCCCATCCGGAAGCTCACGGATCAGGCACGGCGCACCCTTATGGCTATAGCGTATCTTCGCCATAACGCGGCGTTCCCCGCCATTTAAGCCTTCCACCGCCATCCAGTTCACATCTGAACAGATAAGGTGATCTGAAAAAACATCTTCCCCGTCACCGATCACGACCTCGTCGGTATCCGGCCGGATCTCCGTTACAAACACCGGATGGCCCATAGAAAGGTTCAGTCCCTTCCTCTGACCGACGGTGTAGTGGGTGATCCCTTTATGGCGGCCCAAAATGCGGCCATCCTTATCAATAAAGTTTCCTGCTCCCGGAACACGTTCCACCGCCTGTTCAATAAAGCCGGCATAATCATTGTCGGGAATAAAACAGATCTCCATGCTGTCCTTCTTCTTTGCAACTGCCAGTCCCTTTTCTTCGGCGATCCTCCGGATCTCATCCTTTGTATAATCTCCCACCGGCATCAGCGTCCGCTTCAGCTGCTCCTGTGTCAGGTTATAAAGCGCATACGTCTGATCCTTGGACGCTGTTACCGAATTGCGGATCGTGTATCTCCCATTGGGAAGCTGCATGATACGCGCGTAATGCCCAGTTGCGATATAGTCCGCGCCGATTTCCATGCTACGGGCAAGAAGCGCCTCCCATTTTACGAACCGGTTGCATGCAATACAGGGATTTGGAGTACGTCCATGGAGATATTCATCCACAAAATAATCGATCACGGATCTCTTAAATTCCTGTCTGAAATTCATCACGTAATAGGGGATCCCCAGCGACCATGCCACGCGCCTTGCGTCCTCCACCGCACTGAGACCGCAGCAGCCACCGTTTTCCGCACTGATCTCCGGAGCCTCATCCTGCCAGATCTGCATGGTCACACCGATCACATCGTATCCCTGTTCTTTTAAAAGGCAGGCGGCAACCGAAGAATCGACGCCGCCAGACATGCCTACAACTACCTTTTTTTTCATTCTTTAGTATTCCTCATCCTCATCATGCTCGCTGATGTCAGACTTCGGCTTTTCCAGACCCTCGATCTTGATGCCATGCTTCTCGGCATAGTCCCAGAGAGCTGCGTGGATGGCCTCCTCTGCAAGGAGAGAGCAGTGTACCTTCACCGGCGGAAGTCCGTCAAGAGCTTCCATAACCGCCTTATTTGTTACCTGCATAGCCTCCTCGATGGTTTTTCCCTTTACCATCTCTGTAGCCATGCTGCTGGTGGCAACGGCAGCGCCGCAGCCGAAGGTTTTAAACTTGCAGTCCTTGATGATGTGGCTCTTATCATCGATATCGAGATATATCCTCATGATATCTCCGCACTTTGCATTTCCTACTGTTCCGACTCCGCTGGCGCCCTCGATCTCTCCTACATTTCTCGGATGCTGGAAATGATCCATTACTTTATCTGAATACATAAATTTTTCTCCTTTCCATCATACGGTCTTTTGGTTATACCGTCTTTTCGTCTGTCCGTTTTACTTATCTTGCTTCCTTTTTTTCTCTGCTTTTCACAAAATCCTCGTAAAGCGGAGACATGGAACGAAGCTTTTCAACGATCTGCTTAAGTTTATCCACTGTATAGTCGATATCTTCTCTGGTCGTCTCATCACTTAAGGTCAGTCTGAGAGAGCCATGAGCGATCTCATGCGGCAGTCCGATTGCTAAAAGCACATGGGACGGATCTAAGGAACCGGAGGTACACGCAGATCCGGAGGAGCCGCAGATCCCTGCCATATCTAACATGATAAGAAGGGACTCGCCTTCGATAAACTGGAAGGAAAAGTTTGCATTATTAGAAAGTCTCTGTGTCGGATGCCCGTTCAGCCTTGTGTAGGGGATCTCCGTCATTACGCGGTGGATCAGGTGATCGCGCAGCTCAGTCTCCTTTGTTCTTACTGCATCGATCGTTTCCTGAGCGAGGGAAACTGCCTTTCCCATTCCCACGATACCCGGTACATTTTCAGTTCCGGCGCGGCGTTTTCTCTCCTGTGCGCCTCCGTGGATAAAGGAGCGGAGCTTCAGGCCCTTTCTGATATAAAGGAAGCCGACTCCCTTCGGTCCGTGGAATTTATGTGCGCTGGCGCTTAACATATCAATATGGTATTCATTCACGTTGATCGGCTCGTGACAGTACGCCTGTACGGCATCGGTATGAAAAAGGATACCGTTTGCCTTTGCGATCTCACCGATCTCACGGATCGGCTGGATCGTACCGATCTCATTATTAGCAAACATCACGGAGATCAGGATCGTGTCCGGACGGATCGCCTTTTTAAGTGCCTCCAAACTTACCACGCCGTTTTCATCTACGGGCAGGTAGGTCACCTCATAGCCATGCTGCTCTAAAAACTGGCCGGTGTGCAGGATCGCGTGATGCTCAATCTGTGTTGTGATTATGTGTTTTCCCTTGGAGGCATACGCATCAGCAGCTGCCTTTAACGCCCAGTTGTCTGATTCGGTACCGCCATTAGTAAAATAGATCTCATTTTCATTTGCGCCTAAGGAATTTGCGATCGTTTCCCTGGCATGGGCCATTGCCTTTTTGCACGGTGTGGAAAAACTATACACCGAAGATGGATTTCCATAATACTCCGTATAATACGGAAGCATTGCCTCCACAACCTCAGGACGAACCTTCGTTGTAGCCGCGTTGTCAAGATAAATCAACTTTGTCATAAATCCGCCTTTCTGTAAATACAGGTTAAAAGCCTCATCTACACTTATTCTATGTTTCCTTTTTCCGGAAACCATTCTACATTATATATGATATTCCGCATTAATTTCAACCGGAATCAATAATTTTAAGAAAAATATAATAATATTGAGATTCATTTTCACATATACTTTCCGAAAAGGTCTCTAAAAGGAGGCTCCATGCGTGACGACTTCCGCCCCCATCGCCTTCTGATCGGAACATTGATACTCACTGCCTCCGGGATATTCTCAAGAGTCCTCGGCTTCTTCTACAGGATCTTTCTGTCCCGCAGGATCGGTGCGGAGGGGCTTGGCATTTATCAGATGATCTTTCCTGTTTACGGGATCTGCTTTTCTCTCTGCGCCGGCTCGCTGCAGACAGCCATCTCCCGCTTTACTGCCGCAGACCGTGCCCATGCCGGGAGGACTCTGCTCTCGGGACTTTTTCTCTCCCTCTCGCTGTCGCTTGCCTTTACGGGACTTATCCTGCATTTTTCTCAGCCCATTGCGGTATATATTCTCCGGGAGCCCCGCTGTGCGCCTCTTTTATCCATCATGGCCCTCGCTTTTCCCTGTATTTCTGTTAATGCCTGTATAAGCGGCTATTATTATGGAAAGGAGCTGGTCGCGATCCCCGCGGTTTCCCAGCTTGTGGAGCAATGTATCCGTATTTTTGCTGTCTGGTTTACCGCCTGCATCCTGATAAGCCGTGAGAGACCTGTTACCGTACAGCTCGCCGTGATCGGACTTGCAGCCGGTGAAGCCGCCTCCGCTCTCTTTACCGCCTTATCGTATTTCATTCTTCACGGCATTCCGACAGTTGGGAGGGTACAGGAGCTCTATCCGGTCATGATATCCCTGACCTCCATGGCGCTCCCCCTCATGGCAACACGCCTTGTCATGAATCTCCTCCAGAGTGCCGAGACCATATTGATCCCCGGAAGGTTAAGCCTTTTCGGGCTTACCCACACACAGTCCGTCAGTATTTACGGTGTACTCACCGGAATGGCAATGCCCTTTATCCTCTTTCCTTCCGCTATCGTAAACTCTCTGGCCGTCGTTCTCCTTCCGAATATTGCCAGACAGCAATCCTGCGGAAATCAGCCCGCCATTTCCCGGCGCGTTTCCATGTCCCTTCGATACAGCCTCTATATGGGGATCCTGTGTGTCGGGATCTTTGCTGTATTCGGAGAAACACTGGGGCTTCAGGTATTTAAAAACCGGGATGCCGGGACTTTTATCTCCATTCTTTCATGGCTCTGCCCGTTTCTCTATCTTGCGACCACAATGGGAAGTATTTTAAATGGTCTCGGAAAGACAAATACGACCTTTCTTCATCATATAGCTGCGATGCTTTTAAGGCTTGCCTTTGTCTTTTTCGGCATCCCACGCTTCGGGATCCGGGCTTTCCTGTGGGGAATGCTGGCGGGAGAGCTTCTTTTGGCCCTGCTGCATTATATATCTCTTTTGCGGCTTGTTTCCTTTTCCCGGAACGTGTGGGAAAATCTGATAAAGCCCATAGCCTGCATTCTGGCTGCATTGGGGATCTTCCGCCTTCTACCCGATCCATCAGCACCATCCGGGGGAATGGCCGCACTGTTTATCACCCTTTTAAAGATCACATTTGTAGTCAGCTGTTATCTTCTGTTTTTGCTCCTGCTCCACAAAGAGTCTTCGTAAAGCCTGCCCATAAAGACAGCTATCCGGCTTCTACTCATCAAAAACCACCGTTACATAGTAGCCCCGATCATTCTGTATGATCTCCTTCACCACTCCCTTTCGGCTCTTAAGCCTCTCATTGAACCGAAAAAGCCCGGACATTGCCACCGCCGGCTCGATCATATAGTTTACGTTAACCGGTGTCACCGATTCGCTGATGTCCACGGTCTGCCCTTCCTTTACGAGGCCCGGCCGCTCCATTTTAAATACCACTTCTCTCATATTTCCCATCCTTTCGAGATAAATACGGGCCGGCAGTTTTTAAACCGCAGGCCCTGTATTCTTTCCTGTTATTTTCCTTCGTATACGATCGCTGATTCCACGTTATATCCGGCAAGCTTTTTTCTGCCCTCAAGGCCTGCCAGCTCCATAACGAAACAGATCTTAACCACCTCGCCGCCAAGCTCCTCGATCAGCTTTGCAATTGCCTCAACGGTGCCTCCCGTGGCGATCAGGTCATCAATGATAACAACCTTCTGACCGGGCTTTATGGAATCTCGGTGCATCTCGATTCTTCCGGTACCATATTCTAAGGCATATTCCCGGGATACGGTCTCTCTGGGAAGCTTGCCCGGCTTTCTTGCCAGAACAAATGACTTATTAAGCTCATAGGCTACCGGCATGCCAAAAATAAAGCCTCGGGATTCCGCTCCGACCACTACGTCAAAGTCAACATCCTTCAGCATCTCCAAAAGCGTATCAATTGCCAAATGCAGTCCGTCCTTATCCTGCAGGATCGAGGTCACATCTCGGAAAATAATCCCCGGACTCGGAAAATCCGGTATACTTACTACATAATCTTCCAGTTTTTTCATTTTTATTTCCGTCCTTTCTAAAACTAACACTAGCATAGCACAATTCAATTCTTATGACAACAGGCATATTTCCGGACATGTCGGCATACATTTCTCTATGTGGGCTCAGCCCGCCTAAGGAGAGTGTATCTGCAATGAAAACAAATCGTCTATCACGTTCCGTGCGCATCATCCTCATACAGCTTCTTATCCTTTTTTTCCTCACCCTGTCCCTGTGCATAAAAAGCAGGCAGGCCGCTGCCGAAAATGTCCTTCCCGTCCAAAAAGAAAGCTTTATCCGATGGGTAGATTTTACAATTCCGGCAGAGGTCATGGAAAAGGCCCTCCATCTTGATATCGATACCTGTCAGGATAAGCATCATCTCGACTGGATCACCCTTCTTGCATGGCTTGGAGCACGATACGGAGGAGATTTTTCCCGTTTCCGACAGAAGGATCTGGAGGAAGCTGCTGCAAGGCTGTCCTCCGGAGAAGCAATAAGCGCCATGACTGCCGATATGAAATATTTTCCCTACTATCTGGAGGCATACCGCGCAGTCCTTGGCGGTATGGTCGGCTATTTCCGACAGGAGATCGATGACCCGGAAAGCAGCCCGGAAAGCGGCAAAAGGATCTGGGTCACCAAATACGGGTTAAAGGATTTTTCTCCCATTGCAAAGGGCTTTCCCTACAGCGATTATGATGATTTCGGTGCATCCCGCTCCTACGGTTTTAAAAGGAAGCATCTGGGCCACGACATGATGGGGCAGGTAGGTACTCCTGTCATTGCCGTGGAATCCGGGTACGTTGAGGCCCTTGGCTGGAACAGATATGGCGGCTGGCGGATCGGGATCCGCAGCTTCGACCGGAAGCGGTATTATTATTACGCCCATCTGAGAAAGAACTATCCCTACCAGAGCGAGCTGAAGGTGGGGAGTGCGGTCACCGCCGGTGATGTCATCGGATATCTTGGCCGTACCGGATACAGCGACACAGAAAATACCAACAACATCGATACTCCCCACCTTCATTTTGGTTTACAGCTGATCTTCGATGAATCTCAGAAAGAAGGAAACAATGAGATCTGGATCGACTGCTACGAGATCGTAAAATTTCTTCAGATGAACCAAAGCCAGGTCATCAAGGTCGATGGGACAAAGGAATGGCGCCGGGTATACCGACAGGATGACAGTGCCGTACCTCCCATCAAACGGTTATGAGTGATCCCCTTTGCTGCTTGCCTGATTGGGTCAACCTCATCGTTCCCGGCATACTTATCCCTGCTGTCCGTCAGCTCAGACGCTCTGCCCCGGCTTTTATCTTCTCCACTTCTTCTGCCACCAGCTTTACATATTCCCCCAGCGGGAGCTCTTTACACCCCACTAAGAAGTGCTGGCACCGGTTCACCGGGATCAGCACTTTTTTTGCACTGCTCTGGCCGATGGCAACTGCCATCTTCGGTGTGATCTCCCCTAACAGTGAGTCTGCGATCACGATCCCCATCGGGCCGATAATGATATCGGCCCGTCTGCTCCCTACAATGGCAGGATTTTCTCCCGTGGCTCCCGCATCTGCCCCCGCCTTCAGCATAGCGGCTGTAGCGATGCTGTTCGTTCCAATCGCCAGAAGCTCATCCTCCGGGAACCGTTTTTTCAACTGTTCCACGATATTCTTTCCCATTTTTCCGCCCTGGCCATCGATCACCATGATCATCATATCCTTATCCTGCCTTTCTGATCAGAATGCTACTGATATTTTAATAACTAAAATTTTCTTCCGCCGCCGCCGTGTGTACGTCCGGAGGAGGAGGTATGTGTCGTACTGCGTCCCGCCGTGGAAGAACCGCCGGAGCCGGAGCTGCTGCTCTGCTGCTTCTGAATGATCTGCTGCGTGATATAGCTGTTGATCAGAACGTCTGCGATCGCACTTCCTGCTCTGTAGCTGCTGTCCTTTCTATATGAAAGCTTGAAGTTTGCGGCCAGCTTGCTGTTGTCATTCTTGCCGCCATACTCTCTCTTTACTCTGCCGACTGCTACCAGACCGCAGATCACGGCAACAGCGAGGGCAAAGAGGAACTCCAGAAAAGTGATGGAGTGATATCTGCTGATCTTACCGGTCACAGGATCATAATTGTACTGGTTCGTATCGATCCCCTGCTCGTAAAAAACCTCCACGCTATTGAGGAAGGAGGCGGCTGCTCCGTAGTAATCTCCATCCGGAAGATACTCAAAAGCATCATCTAAGATGGTTTCGATCCTGTCATCGGTCAAATAACGGATCATTTTTCCTTCTGTGGAGATCCAGACCTCTCGGTTATCCATATCGATCAGAAACAGGACTCCGGAGTGATCTGAACCGGTTCCAAAACCATTATCTTCATAAAACTGATCCGCATATTCTTCGGCAGTAGCGGAGTTTTCCTCTGTAGTGACTATTGCCACGTCCATATCCATCTTATTTCTCAATGCATCGATACCGGCAGAAAGCTCTGAGGCCTCCTCGGCGGTAAATAGTCCCGCACCATCAAAGACTCTCTCTCCCTCTGACGCAAAGGCCGTCTGCATTCCGAGGAGGAGCAGGGCCACGGTAAGCCATGCAAACACAAATGATCTTATATTCTTCACAGGAACCAACCTCCAATCATAAGAACGGCAAATATCGGCAGGGATATCTTGGCAAACAGCAGCATCAGCTTCTTCTTATCGATGGGAAGCCGTCCCCATATCTTTCCGCTCTGTCCGTTCATCGCAAAATAATAGACCTGATTCCGCACCTTATCCTGATACGTCAGGATCCATACCGGAAGCAATGCATATTTCCAGCCTGCATCGCGGATCTTTGTATCACTGGCCAGAAGACGTACATTGTCATAGCCGGAAATAGAGTCCTTCAGACTCTGAAGTGCATACTCCTGAACCTCCTGCTCAGCCTCAGCGGTAAAGCTGTCACTTTCCATATCTCTCTTTTCTGCCTGGAAGCCGGAGAGATATCCCATGCGGAAGGGCTGTGTCTTGTTCATGTCAAAGGGCAGAACTCCCTCGACCAGCTCCTTATTGCTCGTGGATAAGGCGTTTCTTGTGAGATTCTTTACCTCAAGGCAGCCCTGTCTCTCGACCTGATACTGCTTATGCTCGGTATAACGGATATTTCCGGTGGTCCATGAACGGTTCTTTTCGGTCTCGGCCCGGATCGCACCGTCTACATTACAGTTATAGAGCAGGTACGGGAAATAGATACCGGAAAACTTTTCGATCTGTTCCTTTGAGAAGAAGTCATTCGGCACATATTTTTTCTTCTTGATCCAATCCAGAAACTTTTCTGTCGCTGCTTTTTTGTCCATGGCAAACGGGATCACATAATCCGGCAGATACTTTCCGGAAAGCCGTCCGGAAAGAACGATCGGGTTGTGGCAGTAATAACAGAACGTCGATGCCGTGGTGTCATCGGTAACGATTTCCGCACCGCAGCTCGGACAGGTGTAGACGACTGCCTCCTGCCCCTCTTTCCCACTTTCCTCCTCAGCCGGAGAGGCCGTTTCTTCCTTATTCTGAGCGGCCTCCATTTTTTTCATATCCTCCTCGGTAAATTCCGATGCGCAGTATTCACATGTGAATTTCTGCGTCTTAGGATCAAACTGAAGCCCACCGCCACAGTTCGGACACTTATAAGATACCAGAGACATAGTTTATTCCTCCCTTCTTGATCTTAACAGCTCAATTTCCTTTTTATATCCATCCAGCTCATTCGGCGTCTCCAGACAAAACGGAAGACTCCTAAGAGCCGGGTGATTGATAACACGTACCAAAGCCTCCAGGCCGATATGCCCCTCTCCGATCTTAGCGTGGCGATCCTTTCGTGCTCCCAGGGGATTCATGCTGTCATTTAAGTGAACAGCCTTCAATCTTGACAATCCGATGACCCGGTCAAACTCTGTCAGGACTCCGTCCAGATCATTCGCAATATCATAGCCTCCATCCCATACATGACAGGTATCGAGGCAGACACCCATTTTTTCGGACAGCTCTGTCCGATCTAATATCTCCCTAAGCTCCTCAAAGCGTCCACCGACCTCACTGCCCTTTCCGGCCATTGTCTCCAGAAGCACGGTGGTGGAAAGCTCCGGCGTAAGGATCTCATTCAACTGTTCAGATATCAGCCGGATCCCAGTTTCCGTCCCCTGCTTTACATGACTGCCCGGATGAAAATTATAATAGTTTCCGGGCGTATGCTCCAAACGGGCCAGATCATCCTTCATCGTATTGGCTGCAAACTGCCGGAGCTTTTCGTCGGCAGAGCAGGCATTTAGCGTATACGGCGCATGGGCGATCAGCTTCCCAAGCCCAAGGGCCTTCGACGCCGTAAGAAATCTGTCAATATCATCCATATCCAGTGCTTTTACGCTGCCTCCCCGCGGATTTCTCGTAAAAAACTGAAATGTGGTCGCGCCGATCTTCTCTGCGTCCTTTGCCATAGCCATAAACCCTTTGGCGCAGGACAGGTGACATCCGATATAAAACATTCCCTACTCTCTCCTCCCCTCTTTTCTCAACGGATCGATAAAGCAGATCGCTCCCCGTATAAGTCCCAGTGAGACCACAGACTGAATCCCGAGGCTTACCGGGATCCAATAGGACATAAGAACGTTTTCCGCTCCCTCTCCCATAAATTTTCTGATAGAAAAAAGCTCTGCTCCTCCGGATACCTGATTTCCCATGATCTCCGCAAAGGTTGCCAGCGGATTAAGAAGCAGCAAATACACAGCTCCGCCTGAGCCGGGAACCATCCCGGCTTCACCGGGCTGGAATATCATATTATTGATCTGATTCCGGGACAGATTGAAAAGGAACAGATTCAGCATATAAGTTCCCAGAACAAGAAACAGAAGAAACCCGTATGTACACACATTAGAAAACGTAGACCGCTTCATTAGGGAGGAGGAAAATATCCCCACTGCCCCGCAGAAAAATGCGGTCACAAGCAGGCAGATCACCAAAAGTCCGAGATCGGGAAGATTCACACTTCCATATACAAATGTAAGCAAAAGGATCGGAAAGCTGGATACGATCAGGATCAGAAGCTGGCTCACGGCCGATAAGAGCTTTCCGATCACGATATCCGCTGCTGTCATCTTTGTCGTAAACAGAAGCTCCAGTGTTTTTCTTTCCCTCTCGCCGCTGATGCTTCCGGAGGTCATGGCCGGCATGATAAACATCAGCATCAGAAATTCCAGAGAAGCCACAAAGGCATAAAGCTGTAAAAAGCTTTCATATTGGATCGTAGCTGAAATCTTTACCTTAGACACCGCAGAGTACATATTCAGCAGTGCCGCTGCCGCCAATATCCCGTTAAAAATAAGGATGATGAACGGCATCCGCAGGCTCCGTGCCCTCACCCGCATTTCTCTTTTTAAAACAGGGTTATTCTTCACTGGACAACACCAGCCTTTCCTTGTCGTGATCTGTAAGCTGCATAAAAATACTCTCTAAATCTCCCTGTTCGCGGATAAAGCCGGTAACAGGGATTCCTGCCTCCACCAGCATGCGAAGCAGTCCGGCCTCCTCCTCTCTGCTGCCCAAGAAGCCCACCACAATGTCCTCCTCCCGGATCGAGATCCTGCTGACGGCCGGATCCGCCCGCAAAAGTGCGGCGGCGGCCTCCCTTCCGGAGGCTACCCGGATCAAAAGCGGATTGGAGGCATTTACCTTTTGCAGTATTTCCTCCATACTGCCCGACAGAACGATCTTTCCGGCATCGATGATCCCGATATCCGTACACATTCTGGAAAGCTCAGATAAGATATGGGAGCTGATCAGGATGGTCTTTCCATCGGCACAGAGCTCCTTTAATAACTCCTTAAACTCCATCCGCGCCCTCGGATCCATTCCGGAGGTAGGCTCGTCGAGAACAAGAAATTCCGGATCGTGGATCAGGGCCCTTGCAAGACACAATCTCTGCTTCATTCCTCTTGAAAGACTGTCCACAAAGAAATCTTCTTTATCGGAGAGCTTGACCTGCTCTAAAAGCTCCTCGCACCGTTTTCTTCCCTTCAGTCCGTCGATGCCGTAGCAGGAGGCAAAAAACTCCATATATTCGGATACCTTCAGATTTTCATACATGCCAAACTCATCCGGTACATATCCGAACAGCTCCCTGACTTCACTTCCCTGCTCCAGAACATCACGTCCCCTGATCTTTATCGTTCCTCCGTCGGCCCTTAAAAGCCCGGTCATGATTCGGATTGCTGTCGTCTTTCCTGCTCCGTTGGGGCCGACAAAACCATAAAGTGCGCCTTCCTTGATCTCCATATCAAGCCCGTCCAGCGCCGTAAAGCTGCCAAATTTTTTCTTTAGTCCGCAGATCTTCAGCATTCCAGTTTCCTCCCGGCCACCATGAGGACAGGAAGGATCTGGCTGGCATCAGAATTTTCTGTGTCCGGCACCAGATATTTTACCGTGATGCTGTTGCCGGAGGAAAGATAGGGCAATAGGATTTCCTCTCTAAATTCCATCTGCGACAGATCCATTCTGTCATAATCCTTTGTTTCATAATTATAGAAATACATTTCCCCACTAAACCGGGTCATGTAGCTGTAATCGGAATTTTCCAGAAATTCTTTGGATACCGGATAAAAGTAAAGCGCCTCCACCTCAATATCCGTTCCCAGATAATATTCGACGGTCACCGGCTCTGTTCCGTATATCATCATACCGTCACTGTAGGAGCCGCCGGAGGTCACCTTTGGTTTGTTTATCATTCCGTTTCTCCATACCGTATCATCCATTCCGGAGGCTGCCTCCAGCTTAGAGGTATAAAGGATCTTACCGTCTGCCGACTGCTCTCCGGCCAGAAGACCGCTCCATATACTCTCCGTCGGCCCAAAGGCAGCGATCCGGACATCGGAATTGTAGAAGCTATAGTAGGTATTAAAAAACCATGAATACATGCGGCTCTTTTCCACACTCTCCAGGTAGCTTTTCGCATCCTGTCCACTGTTTTTTCCGGCCAGCCACTCTGACAGGGTATAAGAGATCGTAGGCGACCAGCACATAAGTGGTGCATCGATCCGAATCGTTTCTCCCGGCGCTATGGTTCCGATCCGGCAAAGCTGTCCGTAAGAATAGATGACCGCATCTGTCAGGGGAAAAGAACACTCATTTGTCAGGCTTCCGGTGATGTTTCCCTCAAATATCTCCAGATCCCCGGAAATCGTTCCGGCTGCTCCCGGCTCCGGCTCCCGGCTAAGCTCAAAATACCGGCTGTTAAAGGCCTTCGATCTCGGGGCTGAGATCAAAGTCTGATCCTCCTCAAACCGAAGCTCCAACGCTGCATTTTTCTTTTTTTCCAGATCACCCTGACGATTTGTTCCGTACCGGTCACTTTTCGTCACCGGCGTCACCACATAATCTGACGGCAGGCTTACAGAAAAAGGCCGGCTGTCCGGAGTGCGGATATTCAGATACGTTGTCTCCTCCGTCCTTTCTTCACTCAGATCAACGATGGAGGACAGAGTATAAAATTCAGAGGTGAACCGGGTTGCTGTACCGGCGAGGTAGATAATGCACATAGCTGCGAGTGAGCAGAGCATGACTGCCGGCCCGTAATAAAAGCTGCGCTCCTTTCTTTTCAGGAAAAAATACAAGCCCGGCCCCACGATAAGGATATAAATAACAGCGGCCGCCGTATACAGCTTAAGATTGGGAAGACGTTCGGCATTTCCTGTACTGACAAGACTCTGTGCGTCCCAGAATTTTTCCTCCCGGCCATAGGAGCCGTAATAGTTAAGCTGGGAGATGGTATCCTCACCGACGGTATCGGTAAGGAGCTTGGCGGCATACGATGGATTTTCCATGGCAAATTCGCTGAGATCACCGAGATCATAGGCGAAAAAGCCTATTTTCCCCTTTTCCTTCATTGCCACCGTCAAGGTTGGCTCCCCATCATTATCCATCTGTTCTGTTCCGCCCGGATACCATATTGAGGTACAGATCATGCTTAAGCCGGAATCTCCCGGAGCATTTCGGTCATACTCAACACCGGGATTCACATTTTCAGGCCGGGAGCCTATGATCGTAAAACCGGGTAAACGGCTGTAAAAGCCTCCGGTCGTCTCAAATGCCTGCTTTCCCAGACCGAACAAAAGGATCCCTCCCTGTTCGACCCATTGAAAGACCGCATTTTTCTGGGCCTCGGACAGCCTGTCGCTCTCAAATCGATTGATAAGGAGCACATCCAGCATCTCCAGCCCCCGCGGATCATCCGGAAGGGAGCTTTCATCCAGATCAACTGTCTTAGACCTTGCCATCCCGTAATTAAAGCCGATATCATCCAGATAGCCAAGCTTTTCCGGTTGGTCTGAAAGGATGCCGATCATGAGGCGTCCCGTATCCTTTGAGACATCAAAATCCATGGTTCTTTCCGACAGCAGCTTATCCTTTTCTCCCCACAGGCTGATATGTATCCCATTGCTTTTCTGTCCCAGCGGCACATATACAGAAAGCCTCTTGGTTTCGGCCGGCTGTACCGTGACCGGATAAGTGTATTCGTAGATCTCACTGCTGTCCTCCGAGCTGTTCTCCAGCGTCCTAAGCTTTATCTTTCCCGAAAAAACAGCCGGTGACGGATCGTAAACGCTGATAGTCAGCGGGATATGGATCCCCGTCCTGCCATCCTGCCCATAGACAGCAGATACCTCCATGGACACGTTTTGTGTACTCTCCTCTGCCGCCAATGCCTCCGTATAAAAGCAGAAAAGGAAGACTAACAGCATCAAAAACACAGCTCTGCTCTTTTTTTCCATATTTTTCATCCTATTGCCCTGAAATTCTCTCTGTTGACATCAAAATTTATTTTCAGCTTAACAGAAAAAACGGTTCCGTTCAGATCGCTGGTCACCGTAATCGTTCCCCCGTGCATGTCAACAATATTCTTAGCGATCGCAAGCCCCAGCCCGGTTCCTCCTGTTGTGGAGGAGCGGGAATGCTCGACCCGGTAAAACTTGTTAAAAATAAGAGGGAGCTCCTCCGGCGGGATCACATATCCGAAATTGACCACGGATACCGTAACGATCTCGCTCTCTGCATTCACCTTCACCAGAACCTTTTTTCCTTCTGCGCCGTATTTGATCGCATTGTTGATGAGATTATCAAACAGCCTTGCCAGTAGATTACCGTCAGCAGTGATCGTAAGCGCAGGTACATTACTTGTAAGCTCGTAGGTAAGGTCTTTGTCCGCAAAGCTGGGATAAAACTCCTCCAGAAGCTGTCCTAAAAGCTTTACGATATCCACCTTTCCGACGTTCATGGAGATCTTTCCGTAATTCATTTTTGTGAATCCGAACAGATCCTCAATGAGCTTTTCCAGCCGCTTCGCCTTTATATATACAATATCGATATATTTTTTCTGCATTTCCGGGCTCAGGGAGGCTCCGTTTGATAACAGCTCCAGATAACCGATAATGGAGGTAAGGGGTGTCCGAAGATCATGGGCCACATTCGTGATCAGCTCGTTTTTGGTACGCTCTGATTCCCTCTCCTTATCCATTAACTCCCTGATATCTTCTTCCATCCGGTTCAGATTGGAGGCGATCATGGCAAACTCATCATCGCCCTCCACCTCGATCCGGGTATTCAGATCGCCCTCGGAGATGTTCTGGACGGCAGCTGCGATCTTTTCTATGTATTTGATCGACCTTCTCTGTAATAACAGGAAGCTTACCGAAAAAATGCCGATCCCAAGGATTACATAAAGCACCGTTGTCCCCGTTCCCATCCGAAACAGCCGGCAAAAAAGCGGAAGCCCGCCCTCCGTCCGTTCCAGATAATTCAGGATCATATCCACATTTGTAATAAGAAAGACCTCAACAAGGCAGGCGACGAGCATACTATACAATATGTTGGCCAGAAGCTGACTGTAAAAGCGTCGGCTTATATTATTTTTCAATTTTATATCCCACCCCCCAGACTGTGGTTATGATCTTGTTCTGTCTGGTGTCCTCCTTCATCTTTCCGCGCAGGCGTCTGATATGTACCATAACGGTATTGTTGGCCTCATATACCTTCTCATTCCATACCTTTTCAAAGATCTCATCGGTGCTGAACACACGCCCCGGATTTGAGGCTAAAAGATAAAGGATATCAAATTCGATCGGTGTGAGCTTGATCTCATCTCCGTAGACAATGACCCTGTGGTTATCCTTATTGATGGAAAGACCGCGGATATTGATCTCATTTTTTGCCGTTTGTCCTGTGTTGCTGTTCGGATTCAGCTGGGTATAGCGCCGCAGCTGGGATTTCACCCTTGCTGTCAGCTCGAGGGGATTGAACGGTTTTACCACATAGTCATCTGCTCCCGTTCCGAGGCCCAGTATTTTATCCAGATCCGTTGATTTTGCACTCAGCATGATAATCGGGATATTATTGGTCTCCCTGATCTTTCTGCACATTTCAAGCCCATCCATACCGGGCATCATAATATCTAAAAGAACCAGATGGATCTCCTCTTTCTCTAAAATTGCCAGTCCATCCAGTGCGTTATTTGCCTTAAATACTTTATAACCGTCACTTACAAGATATATCTCCACCAGGTCGGCAATTTCTTTTTCGTCATCCACAACAAGAATACTGATCTGATCCATGAACGGCCCTCCTTTGTCATAGTTTATTTAAGTATTATAACATAGATGCTCTCTTTTTTCCTCTGTTTTTTCGCAAGAAAACAATGGAAACCGCCCGGCTGCAAAATACTGCAAAACCGGGCGGTTTCTCTTAATTTTTGTTATATTTTCTTACTGTGCGTTTTTATAGGCTTCAAAGGAAGGCTTCTTATTTCCGTTCACGTCCATGAGGCCAAAGGCATAGTTGACCTGAAGAAGGGCCTCCTCGTCCTTCATCCGGTTCAGGAAAAAGGCCTCCACATAGGGATTCGCTGCCGCGATCCGGTACGCCTCTGTGATGCACTGGGCCTGAAGCTCAAGACACTCGCCTCCACGCTCCGGAGATACGGAAGTAAAGCCCTGCTCCGAAAGGATCAGATGACGAACCGCACCGGCAGGAGAAAGCATCTCCGGCTTCTGCATTTGATCCGTCAGTATATGAAGATTCTTCATATTGATAATATAGGTATCCGCTTTTTCGAGGACATATTTATCTTCCCAGAATACCGGATCGGTAAAGACCTCCGGATATGCATGCCATGCGATCCCGTAATCCGTATCCTTTAACAACGTGTTGAGCCGCGGCAGCATATCCATGACACCGAATTTATATCCCTCGACCTGACCGCAGTTCCAGCGGAAATCAAAGGGCATAAACACTCTTGCCGACGGATTAAAGCCCTTGATCGTATCATACCAGGTACGGAAGGAGGTCGCATAGTTGGAACAATAGGTATCGATATCCATAGGGCCTACATAATTCCATGCCTGTCCGTCATTGATCTCATTTCCGATGACCCAATTAGATACAAGACCTCCGAAATTTGTCATCATGATCCCGGCTGCATCCCGGATCGCCTGAAGGCCCTGACTGCTTTTCGTATTAAAGCCGTAATAGCTGGCACCTGCCGCCGGCTCCGCAACAGGAAGAAGCTCCGGATTATACCGGCTTACCTCCCAGTCATTTAAAACGATCACCGTAACAGAGATGCCGCGGGCATCCATAGCCTTGAAAAAGCTTTCACAGGCATTCAGACGGTTCTGCTGATATGCCCATGATATCGGAAAGTTGGTTATGACCTGAGATGCTCCCAGCTCCGAAACAGACGGAACCTGCGCCTCCTCATTGATCAGCACCCCTTTCTTATTTGCCGGCTGGCGGTAAAAGTCTGCGTAAGCCGGTACGGTAAATGATGCACATAATGCCGCTGCCAGAAATGCGGCAGCCACCCTCTTTATTAATTTTTTTATCATCGTTCTTCCCCCTTGACCTCTTTTACGATCAGCTGTGATTTTCTACAGGTTTCAAGTCGAACATCCGTGAGACTTGGCGCGTGATTCTGGTCAGCACGGCTGACACATTCCATACAGAATCACTGCGCGTCCTCGCGGAGCGTTTATCTCAGTCGGAGATTCACCGCCTACTAAGACAAATTTGCTATTACTCACCACCTAAGGAGGTGGGAGTCTTCTCGACTGAGATAAATACACGGGAGGATGCTTCCCCCTCATTCTTTCTTTTTTCTGCCTTTGCCGCCTCGATGGCCAGCTCACAGAGCGCTAGCTGTGAGTTCACCGGATGCTTTCCTCTCCGATCCGGCTTCTCATACGTTCCGTCCGGCTTCAGCAGATGGGCCTTCCGGTTATCCATCAGCTCCAGCTCCATGTAATGACGGATGCGCTCCTTCAGTTCCTCCCGAATCACCGGGAACATGATCTCGACCCGTCGATCCAGATTTCTCGGCATCCAGTCGGCGCTTCCCATATAGATCTCATCACTTCCGTCATTTTCAAAGATAAAGATACGGGCATGCTCCAGAAATTCACCGATGATCGACCGAACCTCGATATTTTCGGATAAGCCGCTGACTCCGGCCCGCAGACAGCAAATCCCGCGCACAACAAGGCGGATCTTTACTCCGGCACAGGAGGCCTCGTAGAGAGCTGCTATGATCTCCTTGTCACAAAGAGAGTTCATCTTTGCGATGATCGAGGCTGATTTTCCCTCCTTCGCATATCGGGTCTCCCTCTTTATCAGCCGCAGGAAGCTGTTCCTGAGCCAGAGGGGTGCGACGGAAAGCATATTCCAGTTTAACGGTTCCGAATATCCAGAAAGCATGTTGAATACTGCGGTAGCATCCTCGCCGATCAGCGGATGGCAGGTCATGAGCCCGCAGTCCGTATAAAGCTTTGCCGTAGAATCGTTGTAGTTTCCGGTGCCCAGATGAACGTATCTGCGGATCCCGTCCTCCTCTCTCCGCACCACCAGCGTGATCTTCGAGTGTGTCTTTAAGCCCACCAGACCATATATAACGTGGCAGCCCGCCTTCTCCAGCTTTTTCGCCCAGAGGATGTTGTTTTCCTCATCGAATCTGGCCTTCAGCTCTACTAAGACAGAAACCTGCTTCCCGTTTTCCGCAGCCGCCGCAAGGGCTGCAATGATCGGGGAATTTCCGCTGACACGGTAAAGTGTCTGTTTGATCGCCAGCACATCCGGATCCTTCGCCGCACTTCGGACAAAGTCCACCACCGGATCAAAGGATTCGTAGGGGTGCATCAGCAGGATATCCCCCTTTCGGATATTGGTAAAGATATCATCATCATTCATAAAAGCCGGAACCGGCTGCGGGATATAGCGCGGTGTTTTCAGATGGTCATATCCTTCTATGCCATACATTTTCATTAAGAAGGTCAGATCCAGCGCTCCCGGTATCTCAAAGATATCCTCCTGATTTACCATCAGCTCCTTTTTCAGTATCGATAGGAGTCTCTTATCCGCCTTCTCCTCGATCTCAAGACGGATGACCTCACCCCACTGCCTTCGTTTCAGCTGCTTTTCGATCTCCTCAAGAAGATCCACCGCCTCCTCCTCATCTAAAGAGAAATCCGCATTCCGCATGATCCGGAACGGATGCGAGGTCAGAATGTCATAGTTCAGGAACAGCTGCTTCATGTTCCTCTCGATGACTTCCTCCAGAAGGATCACATTTTTTGTCAGATTTCCGTCCTCATCGACGGTATCCGGCAGAAAGACCATTCTCGGAAGGACGGAGGGAACCTGCACCATGGCAAACTCCAGCTCGTCATCTCCCTTTTTCTTTTTCAAAAGTGCCGCAATATTCAGCGATTTGTTCCGCACCAGCGGAAACGGACGGGAGGAATCCACCGCCATCGGTGTAAGTACCGGGTAGATCTCCTCTTTAAAGTATCTGTCCGCAAATTCTCCCTGCTCCTCTGTCAGCTTTTCATGGCGCTCCACCAGCTTAAGCCCATTGGCCTTAAGCTCCGGAATAAGGGAGCGATTGTAGGTCGAATACTGCTGTGTTACCAATTCATGTGTTTTTTTGCTGATCTGCTCCAGCTGCTCTGCCGGAGTCATCCCTGCAATATCCTGCTTGGTATATCCTGCATGCACCATATCTTTTAAGGAAGCCACCCGCACCATGAAAAATTCGTCCAGATTGGAGGCTGTGATGCTTAAAAATTTCAATCGGTCAAATAGCGGCGTCTGTCTGTCTCGCGCTTCCTGCAGCACCCGATAGTCAAATTCCAGCCAGCTGAGTTCCCGATTTACATAATTAGACGGATCCGTAAAACGAGCTTCTTTCTCCGACATTTCTATACGCCTCTTTTCTTTTTCAATACCGGACGGATCCCGAATATTTCTTCAAAGAATCCCGCCCGCTGCTCAAAAGAAACCGCTTCCAGGGTAATATCTCCGCTGTAATCGGTCGTTACCAACAGCTTTCTGTCTCTGACTGCAAAGCGGCAGCCCTTTAATTTTCCTTCATGTCCCCGATCCATGGAATTGGCCAGCCGCAGCATGGCTGTCAGCTTGGCGATCAGGATCGTGACATTTCCGTAGCCCTTCAGATTTTCAGCTTCCGGATCTGACTCCCGGTGTACCATATTATAGTCGAAATCCCGGATATTGTAACGAACGACATTCGCAATGATCTCCCGCTCCAGATGGGAGATCCCGATGATCTCTGTCGACATGATAATATTGTAGGCACACTCGTTGGCATTCCGGACACTGATAAATTTTCCGCAGGCATGAAGGATCACTGCGATCTGCAAAAGCAGCCTCTCCCGCTTTCCCATTCCGTGATACTGCTTCATTGTATCAAAGATCTGAAGCACAAATTCCTCCACCAGCTGCGAGTGGGCGCCGCGGCAGCGGTATCTCTTTGCCATGTTCCGTGACGCACTGATAATGTCATTATCAAAATTATGCTTGAGCCGGATAAGCTTTCTGTCTGATGCATACTCCGCCGCGATACCGTCACAGAGCCGGATGCCGGGGATCCAGATCATCTCCGCTCCCGTCATTTCCATAAACTTTTTATAGATGACCGCCGATGGAAGAAGGAGCGCTGCGTAATCCGAATTGACTCCAAAGCGTTCCTCGATCTCCTCTGTATTCATATTCAGGAGCTGTTCATACAGACTGTCAAATTTCTGTCTTGAAACCCGGGACAAGAGCTTTCCGTTGTCCTCATAACGGAACAGATAAAGAAGCGTTTCCCCTGTCCCGATCACATGCCGGACACCTCTGTTCTTTAAATATATCTTTTTATAGGTAGCCAGCTCACTTCCGACCATCTCTCCGATGATCTCACTGGTTCTGTCTACCGTTGAATTTACTGTCTGAAAATTTTCCCGGATCCGTAACACTCCCAGCGGAAGGTTTTCTGTCGAGACGAGAAGATTTTCATCAAACAGAGAGATCTGCATGCTTCCGAAGCCAACATCAACGATGGCCGTCCCCAGCTGGATATTTTTATCAAATTCCTCATCCGCCGCCGCGATCGCCTTATAGCTTAAAAATCTCTGTTCGGAGTTACTGATGATCTGCACCTTAAGCCCGGTCCGGACACGGATCTGTTCAAGGACGATCTGCATATTCTTCGCCTCGCGCATCGCGCTGGTCCCGTAAGCCAAATAGTCGGTGACCTTATAGCCATCCATGATCTCCACAAATTCTCCCAGAACGCGGCATAGCTCCTCCATCAGCTCATAGCTGATCTTTCCGTTTTTATAGGTATCGCGGCCGAGGGCGATCTCATGACGGACATGATCGAGCTTTTTCAGCCGGTTTTTTCCGGATACCTCATAGATCCCCATCTCCAGCTCAAAGGATCCCACATCAATGGCTGTAAATATGTATCCTGCCATAGGCGCCTCCTTAATAATTGCCAAGGATCCTCATGGAGGATGCCTCCGCATGGATCCCGGTAAGGGCGTTCTGCACCGCTTCCTCACTTAAGTTTCCCTCAAAATCCACAAAGAACCGATATTCAAACGGTCTTTCCGGTATCGGTCTGGACTCGATCATCATCATGTTGAGGCCGTTAAAAATAAAATTTCCGAGAACATTGTATAAGGATCCGCTGACATGAGGGAGCTCAAAGGTGATCGTGACCTTTCCCGCCTTTTTGGCGTATACTGCGTGATGCGAGAGAATGATAAAGCGGGTGGTGTTTCCCTTTTTATCATTTATGGCGGCTGCCAGCTCCTTCAGCCCGTAAAGCCTTCCGGCCTCGCGGCTGGCGATGGCAGCTTTAGTCTTATCCCCGTCCTCCATGACCTTTTTAGCGGCAGCGGCCGTATTGACCGCACTTATCTGTCTCCATTCGCGGTGACCGCTTAAATATTCGCTGCACTGCATCAAAGCCTGATTATGGGAATAAACCGTTTTTATATCTGAAAGCTCTGCCTGAGGGAGCCCCACAAGCATGTGTTCGATCGGTACATAGACCTCACCGACAATACATACCTGATATTTTGAGAGCAGGTCATAATTGCTGATTACAAAGCCGGCGGTAGAGTTTTCAATAGGAAGCACGGCATAATCCGCACGCCCCTCCTCAAGCTCCTTCATGGTATCCTCAAACTGCTCCACATGGTAGGTATCCGCTGCCTCACCAAAATACAGCTTTGTGGCGGCGTGGCTGTATGCGCCCTCTACGCCTTGGAATACGACACGCACACCGTCTCTTTTTATCTCCTTCACCAGTTTAAAATCGATCGGTGATACTTTTCCGTTCTTGCGAAGAAGCCCGTACTGGTATCGGCGGCTGATGGTCATAAGCTGGGAAAATATCTCTCTGACCGCTTCTTTATTAAATTCTCCGTGGGCATATCCCTCCACTGCAGCAATCTTCTGCTTTTCCCGCTCTGCATCATAAACAGCTTTTCCCGTTGCTATTTTATATTCAGCCACATCGCCGCAGACACTCATTCTTTCCTCAAAAAGCCTTACGATCTCTTTATCGATCACATCCAGCTTATTTCTGCATTCCATCAAGTCAAGCTTCTTCATCTGTCCTTTTCTCCTGTCGATTATTTGTCGATTATTTTATTTCCTCAAGCATATCCCGGATCACTTCCCGGGTATAAGCTCCGGCATGTTTTTTATTTTCCGGCTCCAGATCCCGGATGTAAAACGGTTTCCCGTAATAAACCGTCACATGGGCCGGACGGATAAACGGAAAGTGCTTTTCAAATACCTCTGCCGTATGGGACATTGCCACCGGAACCACGGGGCATCCGGATTTTTCCGCGATCTTTAGGCTTCCTTCCTTGAAGATCATCAGCTCCCGGATATCTTCATTCCGGTTTCTTGTTCCCTCTGGGAAGATCCACACGGAAATGCCGCTTTTTACCTTCTCGATCCCCTCTAAGATCATCTTAAGGCCGGCTTTGATATCCTTTCTATCTAAAAACAGGCAGTTTACATTCTCCATCCAGCTTCTTAAAAGAGGGATCTTCTTCATCTCGGACTTGGCTACAAAGCCCATCAGCCCGGGAACCGTGGTGTAACCCACGAGGATATCAAAATAGCTTCTGTGGTTTCCCACATAGAGGACAGCCTGATCCTTAGGGATATTTTCTTCTCCCTTTACCGTGACTGTCACGCCCGCCAGACGCAGGATAAGAGAAAACACGCCCTGAACAATCTTTAAGCTCTGCACGTCCCGTTTATGCGCATCCTTTTTTCCGATCGCATTCTGGATCATTAAAAGCGGATATCCGAATATCAGGAATCCGACTACCGTTATCGCAACCATGATCAATCGTATCATTCTCATCACCTTTTCTTTCTTTTTTTTAACCTTTTTCCCGGCTTAAGTCTGCTATGTTTTCCGGAAGCCGCCAGTCAGCGTTTCAAATATCAGCCCGGCGAAAAACCAATAGGGTGCAAAATCCAGACGGATCACTCCATCCACATTAAACAGACACCCGGAATAGTCCCACGGACAGATCTGATAAAGCCGGAGCAGGGATCCGAACAGATACTCCGCTAAAAATATCAACACCATATCATTGATCCCGTGGCGCCATATCCGATCTCTTAAGGTAAGCTTGTCTCCGTTTTCCAGCCATCGATCCAGAAAGCTGCTGATCGGTACCAAAAGCACCCCAAGCCCGTAGATCGGGAACATCAGAAGGGAAGTCCGTCCCATCAGGCATCTGTCTCCGGCCGCGATAGAGCCTGCTGCTGTATACATGATCTCCATACCCCATCCGGCAAGCCCGCATTTCATAAAATTTCTTAAAAACTCTTGTCTGTACTCTGCTCTGCTCATGCTGTTAGTCTGGCAGGAAGTGGGCAGAGCTATACATATTTATTTTTCTCCCGGTCATATACATAACCGATAGAAGAAAGTGTCTTATCCACCTCCTCCTTTGAGAGCAAAAGAGCCGAGCAGAGCTCCTCCATGTCCGGATAATTATCTCTGAGCTGTGTATTGATATAGCTTAAGAGCATGACCGGATCCTTCGGTACCGATGCCATAATGCCGCCCCCTTTCTGCATCCTGAAGTTTAAATTTATCTATATCTCTATCATGCCGCAAAATGTGTTTGTTGTAAACAAAAATTTGAAAATTAAGGGTCACTTGTTGAAGTCCTGTTTTCCCTATGATATACTTTATGTATTATTACTTATGTATGGGAAAGGGGAAACATTTTCTATGAAACATATCCTTCTTCTTGGAACCGGCGGTACTATCGCCTGCAAGCGCGGAGATTCCGGCCTGACTCCGCTCCTGACCGGTGATGAGCTCTTATCCTATGTGCCTGCAGCCCGTTCCTTCTGTGAAGTAGACGCAATTCAGGTTCTCAATATTGACAGTACAAATATCCACCCCAAGCACTGGCTGATGCTTTCTAAGGTGCTTGAGGAAAATTATGATAACTATGACGGCTTTGTGATCTGCCACGGAACGGACACCATGGCATATACGGCCGCTGCCATGTCTTACCTTGTCCAGCACTCTAATAAGCCTATCGTGATCACCGGCGCACAAAAGCCTATCGATCTGGATGTGACTGATGCGCGGACAAACCTTTTAGACAGCCTCCGTTTTGCATCCTGTGAACGTGCCCATGGCGTAAATATCGTTTTCGACGGCAAGGTGATCGCCGGAACAAGAGGCAAAAAGGAGCGCACAAAGAGCTACAACGCCTTTTCCAGCATCAATTTCCCGTATCTGGCTGTTATACAGGATGACCAGATCCTGTTCTATATTGATGATAAATGGCAGGATAAGGAAAATGTCCGTTTCTACCACGAATTAAACAGCCATGTGGCACTCCTTAAGCTGATTCCCTCTATGGACTCCTCAATTCTGGATTACATGGCAGACCACTATGATGCGGTCGTTATCGAATCCTTCGGTGTAGGCGGACTTCCCTCCTACGAATCCGGAGATTTTTACCATTCCATCGAGAAAATGGTCGAAAATAAAAAGATCGTTGTCATGACGACCCAGGTAACTCAGGAGGGCAGTAATATGTCCGTCTATGAGGTCGGCCAGAAGATCAAAAACACCTTCGGTCTGATCGAATCCTACGACATGACTCTGGAGGCAACCGTCACGAAGCTTATGTGGATCCTCGGTCAGACCTCCGATCCGAAGCAGGTTAAGAAAATGTTTTATAAGACCATCGGACACGACATTCTCTGGAATGCGGTCTCCGACTGATCCCACACATTCGCAGATGCAACAAAGACCCGATCCCGATCTTGGACAAGCCAAGTTCGGAACAGGGTCTTTTTCTTTTCGCAAAGGATCATTGAGCCGGCCCTTGATCTAACCGTAGATCCCGTCTAAGAACGATCTGGTCTCCTTCTCTTTGGGCTCCTCAAATAATTCTTCGGCCTTTCCGTATTCAACCAGCCGTCCCTCGAATACAAAGGCAACATCATCCGCGATCCTTTTGGCCTGTGCAATGTTATGGGTCACGATGACGATCGTATATTTTTTCTTAAGCTCTGTCAGCATAGCTTCTATTACTGCCGACGATCTGACATCAAGGGCTGAGCAGGGTTCGTCTAAAAGCAGAACCTCCGGCTCCACCGTCAGAGCCCGGGCGATACAAAGACGCTGCTTCTGCCCACCGGAAAGCTTTAATGCACTTTTATTCAGCTCATCCTTTACTTCTTCATAAAGTCCGGCCATCTTTAGCTTTTCTGTTACCATCTCCTTAAGCTTATTCTTATCCCGTTCTCCATAATACTTTAACGCGTAAGTCATATTCTTATAAATGGAAAAAGGAAACGGAGACGGAGTCTGAAATACAAGCCCCACCTGCTTTCTTAAGGTTTCTACCGGAATTTCCCTGATATTTTTTCCATGGAGCAGCAGCTGTCCGAGGACCTCTGCCCCCGGCTCCTCCCACAACAGTCCGTTCATGGTCCTAAGGAGCGTTGTCTTTCCGCATCCGGAAGGGCCCATAATAGCCGTTATCCTGTTGGGATATATATTCATTGAAACATCTTTTAATATCGGCTTTCCGTCATAGGAAACACCGACATTTTCCAGTTTTATGAGTTCTTCCATCGTTTTTCACTCCTTCTTGCATATACCGTTGCCAGCAGATTGCTGAGCAGAATGATCGCCATCATCACAAAGGCCGTTCCGTAAGCTGTATCCATCGATGTGGCTCCCTGGGCCACCAGAAGATACAGATGGAGCGGAAGGGCCATAGCCGGAGCAAACAGGTTGTCTGGCACTGCTGCATAGGCGACCGCTCCGGTAAAGATCATCGGGGCCGTAGCTCCCATGGCATAGCAGCCCCCCAATATCAAGCCGGATACCAGCTCTCCGCGACAGGAGGGAAGAATGATCCTTGAGATCGTATAAAGTCTGGAGCAGCCAAGGGCATAGGAGGACTGAACGATGTGGACAGGAACCTCTCTGAAGGCCTTCTCAGCCCTGACCTCGATAAACGGAAGGATCATGATCGCCAGAGCGACGCCTGCGGAAAATATGCATCTTCCGAAATCCAGATCGCGTACAAGAAAGCTATAGGCAAAAAGCCCCAATACGATCGATGGGATCCCGGAAATACACTGGATCACAAGATGGATCCCTTCCTCCAGATACCGGTTACTGCAATAAAATACAACAAAAAGCGCTGTTGCGATGGCCGGTATCCCGCCTAATACAAGGGCGGTTCCCGTAAACATCAGGCTTCCTATGATCGCCGGGAAAATACCGCCTTCTTCGCCGAGGATCAGACCGCGCGGCGCCTCGGTCAGAAATTCCATGCTGATCGTTCCGGCGCCTCGGTAAAATACAAAGCCGAACAAAAACAGAATGACTGCACATACCAGTGCAAAGCTTATGTATGCCCATGCTTTGATCAGATTTCCCAGCCATCTCATTCTGCATCCCTCCCCTGATTTGAAACGATCCGTCTGCGGAGCATATTGATCCCTACATTAATAATAAACAATAAAAGCATCAGCACCAGACCGGCTCCGTACAGGGCATGGTAATGAGTGCTCCCATATTCAGCGGTTCCCATTTCCAGTGCGATCACCGAAGCAATGCTCTCACTCTTTCCCAGCAGCCTCGGAAAAAGATTGGCATTTCCCATTACCATCATAACGGCCATCGTTTCCCCCATGGCACGTCCGATTGCAAGGATCATGGATAACAGGATGTTTTTCCATGAAGCGGGAAGAATGATCGTTGCGATCGCATACCACCTGCCAATCCCCAGAGCGGCCGCAGCAGCTTCATATTTTTTCTTCTCTTTCCGGATGGTCTCACTGCAGGAGGAGACCAGAAACGGGAGAAGCATAACAGCCAGCAGGATACCTGCCGCCAGTACACACGTTCCTGTGCGGACGCCCGCCTTCAGGAAAATACGGACCAGCACCTGAAGACCGATAAAGCCATAAACAACAGACGGGATGCCTGCCAGAAGATCCACAAAGGGATACAGGATGCCGCACATGCTCTCTGTAGCAACACAGGATAAAAACACAGATGCCCCGAGGCCGATCCCCACTGCCAAGATCATTGCCGTAAATGAAACGTAAACAGTGGCCACGATAAAATTAAAGATTCCAAAGGCAGTCGTTCCTGTATAATCGATAGGCATCCATCGTTTTCCCAGCAAAAATTCCGAAAGGCTGACCTCCTGAAACAGCGGGAGCGCCTCTTTCACGATAAAGTAAATCACAAATCCCAACGCCATGATCGAACATGCCGTGAGAAGATAAATAAGGACGGAAAACGCAGAGTCGATCTTTTTTCTCATAATTTCCTCCTGAAAAAAGCTAAAAGAGAGCAGATGGCTCATGCACCTGCTCCCTCGCTAAACAGCCTGTTTTCTCAATTAGTTTGCCGGTGTGAATGCCGGAATGTAACCATTGGCTTCTGTAGCATCGTATCCTGCCTGAGAGAATACATAGTCAACGAAGGCCTGCTCAGAAGCTGTCAGCTTGTCGCCTGTTACGAACATAACCGGACGCTGGATCTTGTAGGCA
Source organism: uncultured Lachnospiraceae bacterium (assembly GCA_934376955.1). Lineage (GTDB taxonomy): Bacteria > Bacillota > Clostridia > Lachnospirales > Lachnospiraceae > CAKRPJ01. The sequence continues at coordinate 29,182 of CAKRPJ010000025.1, forward strand.
TCGCTGATGATGTTCTCAACTGTCGGCTCAACACCGTCAACCTTCATTGCCTTTAATGCCTCACCCTTTGCATTGATCTTGTTGAATGCACCAAAGCCTGCATAGCCGATGCCCCACTTATCATTTGCAATGTTTGTAGCCAGCTCGGTCATGGATGCGGACTGTGTTGCGGAAGCAGTTACTTCGCTCTCACCCATAACGGCCTTCTGGAATACCTCATAAGCACCGCCGGACAGGTCACGGATATATACGTTGATCGGCTCTGCCGGAAGGGATGCGTCTACCTTATCCCAGCTTGTGATCTCGCCTGCAAAGATCTGACGGATCATATCTGTTGTCATGTCATCCATAACGTCGCAGATCGGATTCTCAACATTTACAGATACGGTAAGAGCGTCACGAGCTACGGTAAAGCTCTGATAATCCGGGCCGAGCTTTTCTACCTCGGAATCCTTGATCGCACGTGCCAGCATACCAAAGTCTGCTGTCTTATCTACTGCTGCACTTACGCCTACTCCGGATCCGCCCGGTGCAACGTAAATCGAGATGTTTTCTGCCGGGAAGGACGCATCAATCTTATCCCATGTGACATACTTCTCGGTAAAGGAAGATGCCAGAGAGGACATGATCGGGTAAAGAGAGGTGGAACCGCAGAACAGGATCGAGGACTGGAATTTATCTTCCTGTGCAGCCTCCGTTGCTGCCTCTGTGGTAGCCGCCTCTGTTGCTGCCTCTGTTGTAGCTGCTTCTGTTGCTGCAGCTGTTGTAGCTGCCGTTGTGTTTCCGCCGCAAGCGGTCAACATGCTTAAGGACATAGCTGCGGCAAGTATCTTTGTAAGATTTTTCTTCATTTTTACTCCTCCATAAATTAACTGATAAGCTGCGGACAGGATTGTCCACAACCATGTAAAGTATAATTCAATGGTTCAAAAGAATCAAATTGTTTTTTTCAATAGCTTTGCTTAAATTTTTTGTAAAATCTATCCATATTGATGCTATACTGTAGTTGTTTCGTCAAGCGGATATTCGTGATCCGCTTTGCTGCCTATTCATAATCGAATAACTGCTGCCGCAGCAATGGAGGCTATAAATGAAAATTGATATTCCCGGCTACAGAGAGCTCGAGCTCTCCTGCCTTGTCCTTGACTATAACGGAACGATCGCCCTCGACGGCACGATCGCACCGGAAACAAAGGAGGCGATCTGCCGCCTCTCCCACACCTATTCCATCTATGTTCTGACCGCCGATACCCACGGAACCGCCGCTTCAAACTGTTGCGGACTCCCGCTTACAATACGGACATTTCCAAAGGGCTCTGCCATGGAAGCAAAGCTTAATATTGTCCGCTCCCTAGGGGCCAACCGGTGTGTGGCGATCGGAAACGGAAGAAATGACTGCCTTATGTGCAAAGAAAGCGCCCTCTCCATCGCCGTAATGGCGGAAGAAGGCGCCTGCTCTGCATTGATCGCGGCCACAGACATCTGCACCCGCTCGATCCTTGATGCCCTTGCTCTTTTAGAAAAGCCAAAAAGGCTGATTGCCACCTTAAGAGGATAGCCCGAACTCTTACGATGAGGCCGGATGGCGGCTTACTCCGCGTCTTCCTCCAAAGTATAAGGTGTTACCTGATATACATAGAAATTCAGCCAGTTTGTATAAAGGGTGTTGGCCATATTTCTCCATGTCAGTGCCGGGACTGTTGAGGGATCATCATTATCATAATAATGACACGGTAATACCGGTTTAAGTCCCCGGCCAAGATCTCTGTGATATTCACTGTCTAAGGTCATTCTGTCATATTCCGGATGTCCCTGAACAAAAATCTGGCTCCCGTCTCGGTTCATTATAAGAAATACGCCGGCCTCCTCGGAGCGGGCAAGGATCCGAAGCTCAGGATGCTTCAGGATGTCCTCCTCCCGGACTTCGGTATAACGGGAATGCGGACAGTTAAAGTAATCATCAAAGCTTCGCATCAGCGGTACTTTTCTGTCTAAGGTCGTATGTCTGTAGATTCCGGAAAGCTTTTCTGCCCTTAAATGCTTCTGTATTCCATAGTGGTAATATAACCCGGCCTGAGCTCCCCAGCATAAATGCAGCGTTGAGGTCACATGGGTCTTGCTCCACTCCATGATCCTTGTTAACTCCTCCCAGTAGTTTACCTGCTCAAATTCCATCAGCTCCACCGGCGCTCCTGTGATGATCATTCCATCATAGCGGCGTTTTTTTATGTCCTCAAACGTAACATAAAACTTGTTCAAATGGCTGGCCGACGTGTGGGTGGACTCGTGGGTGGACATGGTCATATATGTGCATTCTACCTGCAGCGGTGTATTGGATAATGCCCGCAAAAGCTGTGTCTCCGTATCCTCCTTGAGCGGCATAAGGTTCAATATCAGGATTTCAAGGGGGCGGATATCCTGACTTGCCGCCCTGCTTTCATCCATAATAAATACATTTTCACTTTCCAATATTGCCCGTGCGGGCAGATCATTCTGAATTTTAATCGGCATTGCTTTCTTCTTCTCCTGTCATCCTCAGAAAATCCGCTTCCGAAATGATCGGCACTCCCAATTCCTTTGCCTTCTTATTCTTCGACGAATTTGATGTCACCTCGTTGTTGATTAAATAGCTGGTCTTTGCTGTTACAGATCCGGTAGCCTTTCCGCCCCGGGCTTCAATATATTCCTGAAGCTCCTTGCGGTTTGCAAAATGCTCCACTGAGCCCGTGATCACAAAGGTTTTGCCCTCTAAGCTCCGATCTGTGCTTTCTGTATTTTCATTTTCAAAGGTCAGATCCTCCAGCAGATGATCCAACACTTTATTATTCTCATCCGACTTAAAATATCCGACCCACGCATCCGCCAGAACGGCTCCGATGCCATCTATGGCACAAAGCTCCTCTCTGTCTGCCTTTCTCATGGCATCCAGATCAAATTTAAAGTGTCGGCATATCATTTTTGCGTTTGCGAGTCCGATCCCGGCGATCCCCAGTCCGAATATCAGTCGGGGAAGCGTCGTATGGGAGGATGTTTTGGCAGCTGCGATCAGGTTTTCGTAGGATTTCTGCCCAAAGCCCTCCATCCCGACGATCTCCTCTTTATGTCTGTCCAGATGGAAAATGTCATCATATTCGTGGATAAAACCGGCGGCAATAAATTTCTCCAGCGTCATTTCTGACAATCCGTCAATATTCAGCGCATCCCGGCTTACGAACAGATCAAAGCTTTTTATCCTCTTAGCCTGACATTCCGGATTAGTGCAATAAAGAGCCTTGACATCATTGACACTTCGTATCTCCGTCCTACCTCCACACACCGGACATGTCTGGGGAATGTCCCGCACACCGCTTCTCGTAAGATTTTCTGCGATCTGCGGAATGATCATGTTGGCCTTATAGACGGTGATTCTGTCTCCGACTCCAAGTTTAAGCCCTTCCATAATGCTGATGTTGTGGACACTTGCCCGGCTCACGGTAGTCCCCTCAAGCTCCACCGGCTCAAATACAGCGACCGGATTAATAAGCCCTGTCCGCGATGCACTCCATTCTATATAGGAAAGAGTTGTTTCCTGCAATTCATCGGCCCATTTAAATGCAATGGAATCCTTCGGAAATTTTGCCGTTCTTCCTAAAGACATTCCGTAAGCAATATTATCGTATAAAAGTACCAGTCCATCTGATGGAATGTCATTATCTTCGATCCGTTTCGCGAACCCGGCCACTGCCTCCGAAAGATTTTCCGCGGTCACTTCAACAAATTCGACGGTTTCAAAGCCGAGGCCGGACAGCCAGATAAACTGCTCTTTTCTGGAATTATGAAAATCGATGCCATCTGCCTGCACCAGAGAAAACGCCATAAAACGAACATTTCTCTCTGCTGTGATCCTGCTGTTTAACTGACGGACCGAGCCACTGCACAGATTTCTCGGATTTTTATATCTGGCATCTACGTCATCAATGGACTCATTAAGCTCCTTAAAGTCAGAATAAGTGATCACCGCCTCTCCCCGCAGGATCAGCCTGTCTTTATATGGGATCGACATGGGAAGATTAACAAACGTTCTTGCATTGGCTGTTATGACCTCACCGATCTCTCCGTTTCCTCTGGTAACTGCTTTGGAAAGTGTCCCGTTTTCGTAGGTGAGTACCACGGTCAGACCATCCATCTTCCATGAAAGAAGTCCTTTTTGAGCTCCGAGCCATTCCTTAAGCTCGTCCACGCTTTTTGTTTTATTTAAAGAAAGCATCGGCTTTTCGTGGCGTTCCTTTGGCAGCTCGCTCAATACCTCATACCCGACCTTCTGGGTCGGACTTCCCGCAAATACAGTTCCGGTCTCTTTCTCCAGTCTAAGGAGCTCATCATAGAGCTTGTCATACTCAAAGTTCTCCATGATCTCCCGACTTTCCTGATAGTAAGCTCTGGAAGCCTTTGAAAGTATGGCACATAGTTCTTTCATGCGTGTTAATCTCTCATCCATTGCGTCTGCTCCTTTACTTTATATCCTCCGGACGCCTCACGACACGCACAAGCCGGTGACCGGATCTTTGGCCCTCCGCCCATACATTCCGATTCTCCGGACGCACCGGTTTATTTTCCGGGTGTGCCGGTTTGCTATCCGGACGCACTGTTTTGCTATACGGGCGTACCTGCCTGCTATCCGGGCTGGCCATTTTGCTTGCCGGATGTGCCGGTTTGCTTGCCGGATGTGCTGGTTTCTGCTCCGGACGTGCTGTTTTGCTTTCCTCGATCGCTTGCTGCATCGGAAGATCGGTAGAGTCCTTCACCATGCGTTTTAATTCCTCTACCTCTTTCTCTGTCAGTTCCCGATATTCTCCCCGTTCTAGGTTTCCCAGTTTAATGCTCATGATCCGGACTCTCTTTAATTTCATCACATGATAGTCCAGAGCACGGCACATCCGCCGGATCTGACGATTCAGTCCCTGCGTCAGAACGATATGAAATGTATGGGAACCGGTCTGCCAGGCTCTGCAGGGCTTAGTGAGTACGGCCAGATCCTCGATCCAGACTCCCTCACGCATTTTTTTCAGAAATTCTTCTGTCACAGGCTTATTTACCGCGACTGCATATTCCTTTTCATGGTTATTCCCGCCACGCAGGATCTTATTCACAATATCGCCCTGATTTGTCATCAAAAGCAGTCCCTCCGAGTCCTTATCCAGACGTCCCACCGGATAGATCCTCTGAGGATAATTCAAAAATTCCACGATATTTTCAGCCCTGTCTTTGTCTGAGGTCGTACAGACGATCCCCCTCGGCTTATTTACAACAAGAAAGACCGGCTTATCCTTTCCGCCTACTGTCTGTCCATCACAGCATACCGTCTGTCCCGGTTCCACCTTCGTCCCCATAGATGCCGGGGCACCGTCAATCAGGACACGCCCTTCTTCGATCAGGCGGTCTGCTTCCCGTCTGGAGCATATCCCTGCATCACTCAGATACTTGTTAAGTCGAATGCCTTCTCCCACTGTTTATCCTTTCCTTGATACACATCATTTTGCCCATGCTGATGCATTTATCTGCATCACATTTATCTTTAGTCATCCATTTCCTGGGTGATGAACATCGCATCCCCAAAGCTGAAGAAGCGATATTTCTCCTTGATCGCCTCCTGATAGGCTGCAAGCACATGCTCTCTGCCTGCAAGTGCAGAAACCAGCATTACAAGGGTCGATTCCGGAAGATGGAAGTTAGTGATCAGGCAATCCAGTATCTTAAATTTGTATCCCGGATAAATGAAGATCTCTGTCCATCCGCTTCCCGCCTTTAAGATTCCGTCTTCTCCTGTTGCGGATTCCAGTGTCCGGCAGCTTGTTGTACCGACGCAGATCACGCGGCCTCCGTTCTTCTTTGTATCATTGATCTTTTTTGCTTCTTCTTCTTCCACCACATAAAATTCCGAATGCATGTGATGTTCCTCGATCGTTTCAACCTTTACCGGACGGAAGGTTCCGAGACCGACATGAAGCGTAACATGTGCGATCTTTACCCCCATAGCTTCGATCTCTGAAAGAAGCTCCTTTGTAAAATGGAGACCTGCGGTAGGGGCAGCGGCAGAGCCTTCATGCTTTGCATACACAGTCTGGTAGCGATTTTTATCCTTCAGCTGATGTGTGATATATGGCGGAAGGGGCATCTGTCCCAGACGATCTAATATCTCCTCAAAGATCCCGTCATATTCAAATTGGATCAGGCGGTTTCCCTCATCAACGACACCGATGACTTTTCCCTTTAACAGTCCGTCTCCAAAAACCACTTCGGCGCCTTCACGCATCTTTTTTCCCGGCTTTACCAGAGTTTCCCATACGTTATCCGATCTTCTTTTCAAAAGGAGTACCTCGATCTTCGCATCGGTCCCCACCTTCTGGCCGATCAGTCTGGCCGGAATTACCTTTGTATCATTAATAACAAGACAATCTCCTTTTTTCAGAAAATGAAGGATGTCCCGGAAATGGCGATGTTTGATCTCGCCTGTATTTTTATTTAATACCAGCAGTCTGGAGGCTGCACGATCCTCCAGCGGATCCTGTGCAATCAGCTCCTGCGGCAGCTCAAAATTAAAATCATTTACATTCATTTTTTTCTATCTCCTGTCTGGCTTCTATATCAAAAGTTCCTAGACATTGTAACAGAATCACGCAAAAAAATCAATGCAGGCCATCCGCCGGGACTGCACAAATTCTGCACAAATTATTGAAAAAAGTCTGCCTTACCCCTTGCCAGAAATAAAAAATTATTGTATACTGTCTAAGATGCATCTGTAGCTCAGTGGATAGAGCAGTGGCCTCCGGAGCCGCGTGCGTAGGTTCGATTCCTATCAGATGCAT
>CAKRPJ010000026.1:0-35887 GCA_934376955.1 uncultured Lachnospiraceae bacterium
TTCATCCCGGTTTATGTCTATAACGGCAGAGGCTGCCGCTCAATCATCTGTTTTTAATGATTTTGCGACAGCCCCTTGTTTTGCTAAAAAAATAGTAGAGGGGTTCTATTCTTTGTGATTAGCTGTCATAAATTTCGTATAGTTCTGATCGATATTGTATTTCTTCATGTAGTATTTATGCAGAAGGATCTGCAGGAAGTACAGCATGACAATACCCACCGGAAGGAGAATAAACGGGCTCAGCTCCGTGAATCCGAAGACTAGATATAATACTGCGATTACAGAGATAACGGTGATCGCATAAGGAACCTGAGTTCCAACGTGGTCGATATGGTCTGCACCTGAGAAGATGGAAGCCATAACGGTCGTATCAGATACCGGTGAACAGTGGTCTCCAAAGATAGCGCCGGAAAGAACAGCACCTGTCATACCTGTGGAGAATAAGATGTCGCCGGTTACAGCGTATCCTAACTGGATAGCAAGAGGAGTCATAATAGCCATGGTTCCCCAGGATGTACCTGTTGCAAACGCGATAAGTGCGGAGCAGCCAAGAACAAGGATCGGGAGGAAACCGGTCGGAATATTTCCGCCGACATATTTTGCAACGAAATCGCCAAGACCTAAGCTCTTTGTAATGGAAGCAAGTGACCACGCCATAACAAGGATAGCGCCTGTCATAGCCATAAGCTTAAGACCATCTACGATAGTGTTCATCGTTTCTTCAAAGGACATAATCTTTGTTACGAGAGCAAGAAGGATACCGGTAACTGCCATTCCGAAGGAGCCCCAGTAAAGAGCAAGCTGTGCATCACTGGCGTCAAGGATTGCCATAAGGTCGGAGCCTGTTCTGTCCGGATTTACAGAACCTGTGTAGAGGATACCGCCGATAATAATAACAAATGCAACAACGATCGGGAAAACAAAGCAACGGATCATCGGCTTCGTCTTTTTCGCTTCACCAAGCTCACTTCCTACGTCAAGCATCGGCTTTGCAGTCGGGCTGTTAAACTGGCCTGTCGTAAGGGCACGAACCTCTGCTTTTAACATTGGGCCGTAGTCTCGTCCTGTATACATCATCATACCTACGAAAATGAGGGTGAAGATAGAATACATGTTGAAGGGGAGAGCACTAATATAAGCACTGACAGGTGTAATACCTGTAATACCGGCAGAATCAAGACCCTGCCCGATCATACTGATCTGGTATGCGATCCAGTCAGAGATAAAGAATGCGGCAGCCGGAGCGGCAGTTGCATCAAGTACATAGGAAAATTTTTCAGAAGATATACGGTAATCTTTACAGATGTCACGGAATACGTTACCGTCAACGGCTGCGACCAGACAGTCATTTACGGAGCACAGCATACCAAGTCCCCATGTTCCAAGACAAACAGAACGTCTTTTTTTGAATCTTCTCTTTGCAGCCTCTGCCAGAGCGTAGCTGCCGCCGAGTCTCCAGATAAAGGCAATACCAACACCCATAAAGAGTGTAAAGAGGAGTAAAATAACATTGTCAGCCATATTTACAGCCATTGTGTCCAGAGAATAGGCAACTGCACCTAACGGATTCCAATTACAGATGACCAGAGCACCGGAAAAAAGTCCGGCGAACATGGAGAGAAGTACCTGCTTAGTTGCAAAACATAAGCTGATCGCAACGACCGGGGGTATCAAGGCTAATATACCATAGTTAACTTCCATACAAATTCCTCCTTTAGTTCTGCCCCGTATCCGGGAAATAATGCCGGCTGTTTTCCGAAGGCTGCGGAACAGGTATTAAACATGATATTCTGAAATATAGCAATTTCTGTGCCGAATATCAAAATAAATCATATTTAAAGAGAAAAATACTTAACAAATCATACAAAACAAACTGTGCAAAATGCTCGCATTTATAGGAAAAGTAAATACAGGTAAAAGAACAAAAAAGAAAAATCTATAGTCGGAGGATGGGAGAAGAAGGAACCCCACTCTTTTCCGGAAGGAGTCATTTATTGACACGTATTTGACAATTAATGGCAATACCATAAAGAGATCAGTCAACAATGTGGCAAACCGGAGCTATTTTTTCGTCTGCTCCTGCAAATGGCCGATCCGGCGGTACAGAGTACGCAGGCTGATATTTAATTCAGCAGCGATCCGCTTCTTTCCCTCCAGCGTGTAACCGTACTTTTCCAGAAGCTCACGAAGCCGATCTTCCTTATCGGAGCTGCCGGATGCGGAAGGCTTTCCGTCTAAGGACGGATAAACTGCAGTTTCAGAACATATTCTCATGACCTCAGGGAAGTCACTTGGCATGAGAGTATCTGTTTCACAGAGATTAGCGGCATATTCAATTATATTCTGGAGCTGGCGCACATTTCCGGGCCAGTCAAAGTTCAAAAGGATCTCAGCGGCCTCCGGTGAGATGGAGGTAAGCGGAGTATTCATTTTCAGCTTTAGCTTCCGGATATAGTTTTCTGCAATGGGGATAATGTCATCCCGGCGGGTACGGAGGGACGGAAGCTTCAGATTGATCACATTGATCCGGTAAAACAGGTCGCTCCGAAATTTCTTTTCAGCGACCATATCATTCAGATCCCGGTTGGTGGCTGCGATGATCCTGATATCGAGATGGATTTTTTTGTTGGAGCCGACACGCTCTAACTCATATTCCTGCAGGATCCTTAAAAGCTTGGGCTGGGCAAATAGCGGCATTTCTCCGATCTCGTCCAAAAACAAAGTGCCGCCCTGGGCCATTTCGATCTTACCGGGCTTGCCGCCCTTTTTCGCACCGGTGAAGGAGCCCTCCTCATAGCCGAACAGCTCACTTTCAAACAGGCTTTCAGGAATGCTGGAGCAGTTGATCGCTACGAAGGGATACTTATTTCGATGGCTCTGCTCATGGATTGCCCGTGCGATCAGCTCCTTTCCGGTTCCGGTTTCTCCCGTGATAAGGACAGGTGAAGGGCTGTTTGCAATCCGGCGTATCATTCGCTGGACTTCCATGATCGCTGGGCTTGTTCCTATAATGCCTTCAAAATATCGATTTTCTTTGGATAATTCCTTAAGATCGTCGGAGATACGGATAAAAAATCCGGTGATCTGTCCATCGACAAGAATAGCACGGGTGGAGATCTTTGTTGCCATGTTCGCAATCGTTACGCTCTTTTCAAACAGATCGTTTCCTTCCATGATACGTTTCACCACGGCGGACGGAAAGATCTGCCACAGGGAGGAGGAGGTGATATCACAAATCTTAAGCAGGTTTGCAGCCAGCTGGTTATACTGGAGGATAACACCATGGGCATCTGTCAGAAGAACAGGCTGTTCGCAGAGCTCCATAATGGGAATAAGATTGGAATCGAGATTTGCAGGTCCGCGTCCGCCTGAGATCGAAAGGATCTGGCCGCCGAACAGGTTTGCCATTTCTGTGATCGCATTCAGGTAAACCGAGGTGTTTTCGGATATGCGTCTTTGTCCCTCTTTGGTGAAGGAGGTGAAGGCAAGGACTCCGGCAACATCGGTATCGGCACGGATACAGCAGAGGATCTCGATCGTTGACGGACAGTGCTCCTTAAAGCGGCAGCCGACACAGGAGGCCATCTCTCCCGGCGTATTGACAAGGACGCTTTCGTTTTCGATGACTTCCCGCAGAGAGGGAGTATGCACGGTTCGCCCCTTTTTCTTTAAATAGACAGGAGTGCAGAAAAAAAGCTGGCAATTGCTGTCAAATACTGCAACCTCTAACCGTAGGGAATTGCTTACAGCGGTGACAAAGCGTTCAACGGATGGCCGTATTTCTTCGAGATTTTTCATAATAAACCCCTTTCAGCGGAAAAAACTGAAACAATAGATTGATATCGGGGGCAAAAGCCCTCGATTTTGATGCCTGCGGATTGTTCCGTGCTACGCACTCCCACAATCCTATCCAATATTCGCATATCGTGGGATTGGCATCATAGATTGGTGTGATTATAGCATAGACAATTTGGAAAGACAATGGAAAATGACAATAGTGGCAAAGAACATTGCCATTTGACAAAACTGTGCCAAATGACATGGAATAGAAGCAAAAAATGACAATAAACTTTGAATTACAGATGGAATATAGGTGAAAAACAGGTGGAAAAAGGCGGGCGGGAAAATAAAAAATTCCTGTAATATAAGCATATTTTTGAAAAAAATGAATAAAAAATATAAATACATTTCGATTTGGCATGGGAATTGCTCAATAATAGGTCAGAACCATCTGACACCGGTTAAAGAGATGCCGGATAACATTAAAAACAGTATATTACTATCGCAAGGAGGAAAAATTATGTTAGTAAAGAAGGATCCGTTAAATTTAACAGGAAAAGTTGCGGTTATTACAGGAGGAAGCTCAGGAATCGGTCTTGGCGTAGTTGAACTGTTAAGCGCGTATGGCGCAAAGGTTGCCATGGTCGATGTCAGCCCTAAGGGAGAGGAAAAGGCAAAAGAGCTCCGTGATGCAGGACGTGACGTAACATTCTATCGTTGCGATGTAACCAATGAGGCAATGGTTGAGGAAACAGTAAAAGCAATCGTTGATACTTACGGAAGAATCGATATTTTACATAACAATGCAGGTGTTACGGTCAGAAAGACGATCGCAGATCTGAGCGAAAAGGAATGGGATTTCGTTCTCGATGTCGGACTTAAGGGATTATTCTTATTCTCCAAGCATGTAATTCCGGTAATGGCAGCAGCAGGCGGCGGCAGCATCATCAACACCGGTTCCGGCTGGGGCTTAAAGGGCGGAGATCAGGCAGCTGCTTATTGTGCGGTTAAGGGTGGTATCGTCAATGTGACAAGAGCAATGGCAATTGACCACGGCCCACAGAATATCCGTGTAAACAGTGTAAACCCGGGAGATACCGATACAGCAATGCTGCGTGATGAAGGAAGACAGACAGGCGTTGTTAAGGCCGGTGACGCACAGATGGATGATTACTTAAAGGATTGCGGAACTAGCAGACCACTGGCAAGAATCGGTATGCCGGAAGATATCGCAAACGCAGTTCTGTTCCTTGCAAGTGATCTTGCAAGCTGGGTAACAGGTGCGGCTCTTGTCGTAGACGGCGGCGGAATCGCTTAATGCTTCGCCGATATGGCGTATCCGTCAAATGGATTCTGAACAATTTATAATCAAAATACAGGAGGAAAGAAACAGATGAAGGGATTTGAAAGCCATCCTTACATACCGAACTCAGTGCCGGATGTGCAGGAAGAAATGCTTAAGGAAATCGGGATGAGTTCCTTAGAAGAACTCCATAAAAACGTCCCGGAGCTTTTAAAATTAAAAAATGAAATGAATCTTCCGGAGGCATTTGGCTCCGAATATGAATTAAGAAGACATGTAGAGCGTGTTCTTTCTAAAGACAGTGACTGCAAGAAAAATCTGAACTTCCTTGGTGCAGGCTGCTGGCAGCATTATGTTCCGGCTATCTGCGACGAGATCAACGGAAAAGGCGAATTTTTAACAGCCTACGGCGGAGAGCCTTATAACGATGAGGGCCGTTTCCAGTCCCTGTTTGAATATGAGAGTATGGTTGCAGAGCTTGTTGATATGGACGTAGTAAACGTACCGACTATGGACTGGGCACAGGCTGCGGCCACTACTGCACGCATGGCCCAGAGAATCACAGGCCGCAAGACACTTCTCGTACCGGAATATATGGATCCGGAAAAGAAAAAGGTGATCGAAAACTATGCGGAATGCTGTCTTGACCTTGTAGAAGTAAAATGTGACTGCATGGGACATCTTGATCTCGCAGATTTAAAATCCAAGATCAATGAGGATTCTATCGGCGTATACTTTGAGAACCCGGGTTATCTGGGCGTTATTGAGCCGAACGGACAGAAGATTTCTGACATGATCCATGAGGCAGGAGGCCTGAGTCTTGTCGGCGTAGATCCGATCTCTCTCGGCGTTCTGTCAACACCGCCGACTTACGGTGCGGATATCGTATGCGGAGATCTGCAGCCTCTTGGAATCCACATGTATTATGGCGGCGGTCAGTCCGGCTTTATGGCAACAAGAGATGAAGAAAAGTATGTAATGGAATTCCCGTCCCGTCTGTTCGGTATCGCACCGACCTCTGAGCCGGGCGAATATGGATTTGGTGATGTTGCTTATGACAGAACCTCTTTCGGACATCACAGAGAGCATGGTAAGGAGTATGTAGGAACACAGTCCGCACTGTGGGGCATTACAGCCGGAGTATATCTGGCAACCATGGGACCGAAGGGAATGGAAGAAGTCGGAAAGATCATCATGGCTAATGCGCAGTATGCGGTAAAGAAATTAAATGAAATTCCGGGCGTGAAGGCAAATGCTCTGGGTTCCGCATTCTTTAAGGAATTTGTTGTTGATTTCACAGCAACAGGAAAGACGGTTGCCGAGATCAATAAGGCACTCCTTAAAGAAGGAGTTTTCGGTGGTAAAGACCTGTCCCGCGAATTCCCGAAGCTTGGACAGTCCGCACTTTACTGTGTAACAGAGATTCACACAAAAGAAGACATTGATACTTTAGCGGCAGCTCTTAAAGCAGTGCTGTAATGCAGAAAGGAATGATATCGTGAAAAGAATAGATAGATCATCGAAGGTTAGAACCGGTTTCCATCAGGCAAAATGGGACGAGCCGATCATTTATGAATTAAGCACTCCCGGTGAGCGCGGTATCCTGGTAGGTGAACCGGATAAAGAGATTGCCAAAGAAGTAGAAGGAGCAGCAGCAATTCCGGCAGGTATGGCAAGAAGCACAAAATTAAATCTTCCGGAAATGTCCCAGAGCCGTGTACTCCGTCACTATTCCAGACTGGCTCAGCAGACGCTGGGGGCAGATGTGAACATCGAGATTGGACAGGGTACCTGTACGATGAAGTACAGCCCGAAGGTAAACGATCAGCTTGCAAACCTGATCCGCGAGTACCATCCACTGCAGGATCCGGATACGGTTCAGGGTATTCTTAAGATCTTCCATGAAACAGATAAATATATGTGCGAGATTTCCGGAATGGATCATTTCACCTTCCAGCCCAGCGGCGGTTCTCAGGGTATCCTGACCATGGCTTCCATTATCCGTGCATATTTTAAAGATAAAGGTGAGGACAGAGATGAGATCATCACAACGATCTACTCTCATCCGTCTGATGCGGCTGCTCCTCATGTAGCAGGCTTTAAGATCATTTATTTACAGCCGGATCCAGAGACAGGTGTTCCGGATCTTGAGCAGTTAAAGGCAGCTTGCGGCCCGAAGACCGCCGGATATATCGTTGCGAACCCGGAGGATACCGGTGTATACAACGGTCATGTAAAGGAATTTGTAGATTACGTTCACTCCATCGGAGGTCTCTGCGCGTATGATCAGGCCAATGCTAACGGCCTTCTGGGTGTTACAAGAGCAAGAGATGCCGGATTTGATATCTGCTTCTTCAACCTTCATAAGACATTCTCCACACCTCACGGCTGCGGCGGCCCTGCCTGCGGCGCAACAGGTGTTCAGAAGGATCTTGTTAAGTATCTTCCGGCTCCGCTGGTAGGCTTCGACGGAGAAAAATATTTCTTCGATTATGAGAGCTGCAGCAACCCGTGTGCAGTAGGAAAGGTAAGAGAGTGGTACGGCGTTGCCGAGGTTGTATTAAAGGCATACTGCTGGATCCGCAGTCTTGGACCGAACGGCTTATATCAGGTTGCAAAGACAGCGGTTCTTAATAATAACTATCTCTTTAAGAAGCTGATGGAGCTTCCGGATGTTACCGCATACTATGAGAACGGCAACAACCAGAGAGTGGAGCAGGCACGTTATTCTCTGGAGAACTTAGAGAAGGCGACAGGAATCGGTACACTGGATATTCAGAGAAGAATGATGGACTTCGGTTTGCATTACTGGACATCCCACCATCCGTTCTATCTGCCTGAGCCGATGACACTGGAGCCGACAGAAACTCCTTCAAAGAAGGATATTGACGAATATATTGAAACCTTAAAGTATGTATTTAAGGAAGCACACGAGAATCCGGAGGTTATTAAGACTGCTCCGCACAGAAGTGTTACCCATCAGGTGGATGAGTCCAACATGGACGATCCGGCACAGTGGGCTCTTACATGGAAGGTTTACAACAGAAAATATACTGAATAAGTCTGAAATTTGCGAAATATGAAAAAAATAGGACTGATTATCAATCCGATCGCCGGCATGGGCGGGAGCGTCGGATTAAAAGGTACAGACAACGTCGCGGCGGAAGCTTTCCGCCGTGGTGCTGTTCCAAGATCCGGAGAGCGGGCCCGTGCTGCTCTGGCAGAGCTTCTTCCGATAAAGGATGAGCTCTGTATTTATACCGGACACAAGAATATGGGTGGAAAAGTGGCAGAAGAATCTGGATTTCATACAGTACAGATGGCAGATACTCCGGATGGCGAAAAAATAGCGCCATCCATGGATGCGGGGGAGCTGTCTTTTGAGCTGGATGAGACAGATGCTGCCGATACGAAGAAGCTGACAAAGTGGTTTCTTGAGGAAAACGTGGATCTGATCCTGTTCGCAGGAGGGGATGGAACGGCCAGAGATGTATATGAAGCGGCAGGGCTTTCTGCCTGCTGCGTGGGGATTCCTGCTGGTGTTAAGATCCATTCTCCTGTGTATGCGAAAAATCCGAAGGCTGCCGGGCAGCTGGCACTTTTATGGCTTACAGGGAAAATATCTGCAACGCAGGAAGAAGAAGTGCTGGATATTGATGAAGAACAGTATCGAAAAGAAAATATCAGCACTAGACTTTACGGATATTTAAAAATTCCCAGAGCGCGTACTTTTACCCAGGACAGAAAAGCGCCGACGCCGCTGTCGGATGCGGCCGCCATCGAATCCATTGCGTATGAGACAGTGGGCCGGATGGAGCCGGATACCTATTATATTATCGGCGCCGGTACAACGACCAGGGGAATTATGGAGGTTCTTGGGCTTAAGAACACACTGATCGGGGTAGACCTGATCCGGAACAAGGAGCTTGTTGCCGGTGATCTTGGCGGAAAAGAGCTTTATTCGCTGATCCACGGAAAAAAGGTAAAGCTGATCGTAACGATCACCGGGGGACAGGGATACCTGTTCGGACGTGGAAATCAGCAGCTGACACCGGAGGTTATCCGGGGGGTCGGAAAAGAAAATATTATCCTGATCGCCACAAAAACAAAGCTTGCGGCTCTTGGAGGACGCCCCCTTCTTGTGGACACGTATGATGAGGAGTTAAATCATGCACTTTGCGGCTACTACAGAGCCATATCCGCATGGGGAGAGGAAACGGTATGTAAGGTTTCCGACCACTAATGCATCGGATAAACGTTTAGAGAGCATGGCTTGACATGGTAAACGGATGGTAAATAAAGACAGGGTGTCTGTCTGCAGGATCGGAAAGACCGATCAGGATTGCAGGCAGGCACCCTGTTGATTATTCTACATAAACTACTTTTCCGATGCGTTCCTTTGGCTGGATCGGAGTTGCCGGATCCGCATAGCCGAGAGCAGCCATACCGTAAACATTGTGGTCGGCAGGTACGCCGAGCTCGTTGAGGATCGCACGGATCGCCGGACGGTCACAGATATTCTGCATTTGGTTGATCCATACGGAGCCTACACCGTGAGAGTGGGCAGCTAGAAAGATATTTTCAAGAGCACAGGCATTGTCCTCCTTGCTCCATGGGCCTTCCTTTAAATTGGAGGTGATCACGAGGGCGGCAGGCTTATATATGTCATAATTGTCGCGTTCGAGCTCTTTTCCGATGGTCTCAGCAAGACGGGTGATTACTTCTTTATTTGTTACGATCGTGAACTGCCATGTCTGTTTTCCCATACCGCTGGGCGCATGAAGTGCCGCATCAGCAATATCTTTAAGGATTTCTTTGGAAATCGGTTTATCAGTAAAACTACGAATACTTCTTCTTGTTAAAATGGCATTCATTACTTCATTCATAACAGATCCTCCTTGAAAAGTGAAATTTTGTGGCTGACTACATATTAACAAGAACAGAAGTGAAAGTCAATGACAGCCTGTAGCGCCTGCTGTCTGAGCCATTGCTCAAAATGTGTACGGATGACAGAAAATGGAAGCGGCCCAAGATCAAGAAGAAACGTGTGAAACTCAAGCGGAGAAAATCGATCCCCAAGAGCCCCTTTGGCCTGCTCCGCCATTTCCGTATACTCTATGTAGCCGCCGCAGTATTCCAGATAATTAGTGGGATTGTCGATCATCGTCTGCCATAAACGATCAACCGTAGAGTCATCCGCATAAAAACAGGCACGGATAAACTGCTTTGCCTGATCCTTCGTCCATCCGTCATAATTAATGCCGATATCGAGAAGACCATGGACGCAGAGGGAAAAGGAGCGGACAAGGGCGCGATATCTGCCGCCAATCTCGGAAAGGCCGTTATGGAAGGAGCAGGCATAGTTTTCCGCATACGTTGCCCAGCCTTCATTGGCTCCCGAACAGCTTAGCAGCGCATCGAGGGGATTTTTGGAATGGCTGCGGCTGTATACGGTCTGATAAAGATGGCCGGGAAAGCCCTCGTGTGCCAGAGTCGTATAGAGATCCTTTGTGGCATCAGAATAGCCTTCGTTGATGTAGATGATATTCCGATCCTGTTCATCGATAGGAGCAGTCAGATAAAAGGCCGGGCTTAAGGCGGTCTCCAGATATTTTGGAACATAACGGATTTCATATCCGCAATCGGATAGTATCGGAAAGGAAGCCGACATTTGAAGCTTCAGGTCAGAGAGGATCTCCTCCGGATCGGTCAGAGAAAAGCTTTCCTGATGAAAATCCGAGGTTGGATTTTTGGCAATCAGAGTCCGGATCGCTTTATAATCCTTTACCATTCGTTCAGAAAGGGCTGTTTTCAGTTCCTCCGGCGTATAGGATACCCCCGGGCCGCTCTTTAAAAGATATTCATAGTATTTTTTTCCATCCTTAAACCCACAAAGTCCGCCTTCATTTTTTCCTTTTCCCTTTAAAGCGTTAAGCCCATCTCTCAGAGAACAGTAGGCGGGAATAAAATGCTCCCGGATCATGGCACGATGACGGATATCCCATTCCTTTTCCTGCATATCGGACAGAGGGATATGCTTTTTTAATTCCTCGATACGTGTCTGAAATGCTTCCGTCAGAAAATTTTCATCAGGATCGATCATATAACACTCGAGGGACTCTAAGATCGCATTGATGGAGGCATCGGAGGGGCCAAGGCCGGCCGCCGCTTTCTGAGCTTCAAAATTCAGGATCTGGGCGTAATAGGAATCAAGCTGCGATAAAAGACCCAGATAGTCCTCCACATCCTTTAAGGTGTGGAAGGAATACTCTGCAAGAAGGATCGGAAGCTGTGCCTGTATGCCGATGGTGGGGGCGAGGGGCTGATGGTAAAGCTCCAGACCTTCAGATAATAGAGTGGCCTCAAGGCTGGCAGAAAGTCCGTCAAAGCGGATCTTCTGATCGTCAGTGAGAGAGGAGCGGTCAAAGGCGGCGAGACGTTCCTTCCATTTTCTGGCGGTCCGGATATCTGCGGCCATGCCTGAAAGGGAACATTCGCCGAGAGATACAGTCTGAGGTTTAAGCTTGTAAGTTTCGGGCTTTGTCAGAAGATAATGCAGATCCAGAGTGCTTGTTTCCAGCAGCTCCTCGTAAAATACCGTCCGGCAGAAACGGTCAAATTTCTTTTGTCCGGCAGTCAGGGACGAGATGGGGGCGTGCTCGTGCAGGATCCGCTCTTGTCCGCAGGCAGACAGTATACCGGATAGAACGACTGTCAGAGAAAAGATAAAAAAACGAGCTTTGTGCAGCTTGCAGTTCCATTTTGTCCACATAGACATAGAGGCATCTCCCTTTTCTATTCCGGAATTTCAGCATAAAAATGCCGTATACCATTAATATATGGAAGCAGAAGGAGGAATATGAAGCAATTTATAGCCATGACTTTGGCGGACTTTGCAGAAACATGGCTTGACAAAACGGATGGAACAGGATAGACTATTTGCATAATAAGACAAAGGCTTGGAAGGGAAAAGTACGCGAAAGGGAAGCTTTCAGAGACCCCGGATGGTGAGAGCGGGGAGCGGAGTGTTTGCGGAAGATGGTCCCGGAGCTGTATGGCTGAAGGATCCGCAGGAAGGAAACAGCATGGCGGAGCGTTTAGGCTATACCGGAAGCGCCCGTTAGCGTGTCAGACTGTGAAAACGATCAAAACGGAAATTGCGTTCCGAAGGAAGAAGAAACACAGCCGGTGAGGGAAATGCCGCGAGGCATTTCTGAATTAAAGTGGCAACACGGGTAGAACTCGTCTTTAAATAAGACGGGCTTTTTTTATGTAACAGGAATTTTATGATAAGGAGAGAAAAGCTATGTGTAAGAATTGTAAGAAGCCATACTATATTTCCACCGCAATTGCATATACATCCGGCAAACCGCACATTGGAAATACTTATGAGATCGTTCTGGCAGACGCCATCGCCCGCTATAAGAGAGAACAGGGCTATGACGTATATTTCCAGACAGGAACAGATGAGCACGGTCAGAAGATCGAGCTGAAGGCAGAGGCAGCAGGGATCACACCGAAGGAATTTGTTGATAATGTGGCAGGGGAGATCAAGACGATCTGGGATATGATGAATACCTCCTACGATAAATTCATCCGTACTACAGATACTTATCATGAGAAGCAGGTTCAGAAGATCTTCAAAAAGCTCTATGATCAGGGCGATATCTATAAGGGACACTATGAGGGCATGTACTGTACTCCGTGCGAATCCTTCTGGACTTCTTCCCAGTTAGTAGACGGAAAATGTCCGGACTGCGGCGGCCCGGTGCAGCCGGCAAAGGAAGAAGCTTATTTCTTCCGTATGAGCAAGTACGCTCCGAAGCTGATCGAATATATAAATGAGCATCCGGAGTTCATCCAGCCGGTTTCCAGAAAAAATGAGATGATGAACAACTTCCTGCTTCCGGGCTTACAGGATCTTTGCGTATCCAGAACCTCCTTTACATGGGGGATCCCGGTGGAATTTGATCCGAAGCACGTTACGTATGTATGGCTGGATGCACTGACTAACTATATCACCGGAATCGGTTATGACTGCGATGGAAACCAGTCTGAACAGTTTAAGAAATACTGGCCGGCAGACCTTCATCTGATCGGCAAGGACATTATCCGTTTCCATACGATTTATTGGCCGATCTTCTTAATGGCTCTCGGTCTTCCGCTTCCGAAGCAGGTATTTGGCCATCCGTGGCTTTTACAGGGCGACGGAAAGATGAGTAAGTCCAAAGGAAATGTATTATACGCAGATACGCTGGTGGATTTCTTTGGCGTGGATGCAGTTCGTTACTTTGTACTTCACGAGATGCCGTTTGAAAATGATGGCGTGATCTCATGGGAGCTGATGGTGGAGCGTATGAACTCCGACCTTGCGAATATTCTCGGAAACCTTGTAAACCGTACCGTTTCCATGACAAATAAGTATTTTGGCGGAATCGTAGAAAACAAGGGTGTCTTAGAGGAAGTTGATGAGGACTTAAAGAATACCGTTCTGGAGACCGTACAGAAGGTGGATGAAAAGATGAATCGTCTGCGCGTGGCAGATTCTATTTCAGAGATATTCAACATCTTCCGCCGCTGCAACAAATATATTGATGAAACAACGCCGTGGACACTGGCAAAGGAGGAAGACAAAAAGGATCGTCTTGCTACCGTTTTATATAACCTGACAGAAGCGATCACGATCGGTGCTTCTCTTTTGACCTCCTTTATGCCGGAAACATCAGAAAAAATACTGGCACAGTTAAATACCTCCAAGAGAGAGCTGGAAGCAATGACACAGTTCGGTCTGTATCCAAGCGGAAATAAGGTGACAGAAAAGCCGGAGATCCTGTTTGCCCGCGTAGATATCAAGGAAGTTCTGGAAAAAGTCGAGGCCATGAAGGCAGAAGCGGCAAAGGCAGCCAAAGAAGCAGAAAAGAAAGAGGACGCTGATGAGAACGTGATGGATGTAGAGAAAAAGCCGGAGATCACGTATGATGACTTTGCAAAGCTTCAGTTCCAGATCGGTGAGATCGTAAAGTGTGAGGAAGTGGCAAAATCCAAGAAACTTTTATGCTCACAGGTTAAGATCGGATCAGAAACAAGACAGATCGTAAGCGGTATCAAGGCATGGTACAAGCCGGATCAGATGGTCGGAAAGAAGGTTATGGTCGTAACCAACTTAAAGCCGGCGAAGCTTGCAGGGCTCCTTTCTGAGGGGATGATCTTATGTGCGGAGGATAACGAAGGAAATCTGGCACTTATGACTCCGGAGAAGGACATCAAGCCGGGCTCTGAGGTCTGCTAAAATGCCGGAACGTTTTTCTCTTTCGCAGCTAAAACGGGCAGCCGCCCTGTTTATGCTTATCGATCATGCTGCAGTTGTACTTCTTGAGAGAAATCAATATTTAAATCTGCCGTCTGTGCAGATATTGGATATAGCCATGCGCCTCGTGGGGCGTATGGCTTTTCCGCTCTATTGCTTCTTTCTTGCAGAAGGGTTTCTGCACACAAAAAGCAGAAGAAAATATGCCCGGAGACTGCTTTTGCTGGCGATCCTTTCAGAGCTTCCCTTTGATCTGGCGGTATCAGGAAAAATATGGGATCCCGGAGCCCAGAATACCGTATTTACCTTACTTCTGGGTCTTGGAGCTCTGATTTGTCTGGAACGCTTTGAAGCTCAAAAAAACCGGCTGCCTGCTCTGGTCGGGGTATGCTGTTTTATGGCAGCAGCAGAGGTATTAAAAACAGATTACGGGGCCGACGGGATCCTTTTGATCCTGAGCCTTTATCTGTTCCGGCACCGACCTCCTGAACGGATGTTTTTTGGATGCCTGATCCTTTTTGCAGACTATAAAAATTTCATGGGGATCGCGGCATGGATTGCATTTTTCTTTATCAACCATTACAATGGAGAGAAAGGAAAGGACGATGGCCGGATGTTTTATATGTTTTATCCGGCGCATCTCATGATTTTATATATGTTGGGAGAAATACTTTATGTGTTACATTTTTGATACCCATGCCCACTACGATGACGAGGCCTTTGATGCGGACAGGGAGGAGCTGATCGGATCTCTCAGAGAGAACGGCATCGGGGCTGTCGTGAATGTGGGAGCCAGTATGGCATCCTGTAAAACGACCCTCAATCTGGCAAAGCAGTATCCGTTTTTCTACGGAGCATTGGGTGTTCATCCGAACGAGACCGCAGAGCTTACGGAAGCGGATATGGACTGGATAAAAGAGAAGGCCGGAGAGAAGAAGATCGTTGCCATCGGTGAGATCGGTCTTGACTACTACTGGGATGAGCCGGATCGAAAGATCCAGAAAAAATGGTTTGTCAGACAGCTTGCACTGGCAAAAGAGACCGGGCTTCCCGTGATCATACACAGCCGGGATGCGGCGAAAGATACGCTGGATATGATGAAGGCGGAACAGAACGGATTGACGGGAGGCGTGATCCACTGTTTTTCCTACGAGGTGGAAATGGCAAGAGAATATCTGGATATGGGATATTTTCTTGGGATCGGAGGCGTTCTGACTTTTAAAAATTCCAGAAAGCTGAAGGAGGTTGCGGAGTATGCACCACTCTCCAGTCTGGTGCTGGAAACGGACTGCCCCTATCTGGCACCGGTTCCGAATCGCGGAAAAAGAAATTCCTCATTGAATCTGCCTTATGTGGTGGAGGAGCTTGCCGCGATCAAGAAGATGGCCCCGAAGGATATTATAAAGGCAACAACGGAAAACGCGAAGCGTCTTTACCGGATCACCGATATATAGAAGATCGTCCCCGATTTGTGATGAAAACAGGAGAATGTAATAATATATGAAAGAATATTTAAGTAATCCCCAGAAGACCATAGAAACGATCCAGAAATACGAATTTATGTTTCAGAAAAAATTCGGCCAGAATTTCCTGATCGATCCCCATGTCCTTGAAAAGATCATCCGGGCGGCGGGAGTGACAAAGGAGGACTGCGTTCTGGAAATTGGCCCGGGAATCGGAACAATGACCCAATACCTGGCAGAAAATGCAGGCAAGGTGGTTGCCGTGGAGATCGACAGAAATCTGATCCCGATCCTTTCGGAAACTCTGGCAGAATATGACAATGTTACAGTCATCAATGAGGATATCCTGAAGGTGAATATTAAAGAGCTGGCCGATAAATATAATGGGGGACGTCCCATCAAGGTGGTGGCAAATCTTCCCTATTATATTACGACGCCGATCATCATGGGGCTGTTTGAAAGCAATGTCCCGATCGACAATATTACAGTTATGGTACAAAAGGAGGTGGCCGACCGGATGAAGGAGGGGCCGGGCTCCAAGGACTACGGTGCGTTATCTCTGGCAGTTCAATACTATGCACTTCCGGAGATCGTCGCCAATGTGCCGCCAAACTGTTTTATCCCGCGTCCGAATGTCGGCTCTGCAGTGATCCGTCTTACAAGACATAAGGAGGCACCGGTGCGGGCGGAGGATCCAAAGCTGATGTTTAAGCTGATCCGTGCGTCTTTTAACCAGAGAAGAAAGACCCTTCAAAACGGGATCGGAAATTCTCCGGAGCTTTCGTTTACAAAGGAACAGGTGGCAGCAGCGATCGAGCAAATGGGGCTCTCCCCGTCTGTCCGCGGAGAGGCTCTTTCCCTTGAGCAGTTTGCACGGCTGTCGGATATTCTGAAAGGAGGAAATTATGGGATTTAATGAGATGACACATGCCTTTATTGCGGCAAGATATTATGTACGGATGACAGAAGCCTTTGGTGAGCGCGGTCATGCTGCTTTTATCCATGCAGTTGAGTATTACGGAAGCCAGCGAGGCCGCCGTATGGCCCAGAGAGCGATCCGGGACGGCCAGCCGCTGACGTATGAAACCTATTGCCGGTACGGAGAGTGGGTCAATACGGAGGAAATCTGCTCAATGGGAGAAGAAAACCGTGTAGAAATATCCGAATTTTCCCCGGATTATGTGATGAATATTTACCAATGTCCGTGGCACAGCCAGTTTAAGAGGATGGGGCTTAAGGAGGCAGGACTTGCCTACTGCAGTGTTTTGGATGCGTCTATATGCAGGGGTTTTGAGCCGGATATCCGTTACGAGGTTCCCCAGACACTGCATGACCACGATCATTGTATCCAGATCGTCCGAAATGCAGGACTTAAGCCGGGAGAAAAGATCGAAAAGAATCCGGCCGGTTTAAAGAGTTTTGAATATCACTGTGCCCACAGCTACTGGTCGTTTTGGGAGGTGGCAGCAGCGATTTTCGGTTCAGAGGGAGAAGCTGCGGCAGATCAGGTCATGGCAGATTTTGAGGCGGAATACGGAAAAGAGATGGCGGAAACGCTCGCCTCCTATAAAAATACAAATTTTAACATAGCTTGAGGATATTATGAAACAGATTCATATACTGGAAGATCCGGTACGTAAAGTTTTTTTCAGTTATCTGATCCCATCTGTCAGTGCAACATTTGTGACCTCTATTTACATACTGGCAGATACCGTGATGATCGGGCACGGGATCGGAGCAGTGGGCATTGCGGCCTTGAATATCCTGCTTCCGCTGTATAATACATTTTTCGGTGTCGGAATGATGTGCGGAGTAGGAGGGAGCGTTCTCTTTGGCGTAAGAAAGGGTCAGGGAAATCTAAGGGAAGCCCGTGAATACTTTACCATGGGACTTCTTATGATGCTTTTTATTTCCATACTGGCATCTTTTGCGGGAAATCTATTTTTCCGTCCGCTTTTATCGTTCCTTGGAATGACACCCTCCATGGAGGCATATACCGTTCCCTATGCGAGAATATTAGTGACGGCAGCTCCGGTGTTTGCCCTGTCGAGCTTCCTTCAGGTATTTGTGAGAAATGACGATGCCCCGAAGCTTTCGATGACCGGCGTTATTGCCGGCGGAGTCACGAACGTTATTTTGGATTACGTTTATATTTTTATCATGAAATGGGGGATGGCGGGGGCAGTCCTTGCTACCGTAACAGGAACCACGCTGACAGTCCTTATTCTGTGTACCCATTTCTTCTCGAAAGAGAACAACCTGAAGCTGGTCAAAAATATCAGCTTCCGGAAGATGGGCGAGATATTGGGAAATGGAATGTCGAGCTTTATTCTTGAGGTATCGAACGGTGTCGTCACCCTCCTGTTTAACCGTCAGCTCCTCTTTTATATCGGAGATATCGGTGTCGTTGTATACGGCATCATCAGCAATACCGCCTGTGTCGTTATATCGGTATCGAACGGTATCGCCCAGACGGTTCAGCCGATCCTCTCTGCCAATTTCGGAGCAGGAAAGAGAGGCCGGGTACTGGAGGCGAGACGCCTCGGACTTATCGCAGCCCTGTCTGCCGGTGTGATTTTTGCAGGCTCCGGCTATCTGTTCCCGGTACAGCTCTCTCATCTGTTTTTAGAGCCGACGGAGGAAATACTGAGAATGGCAGTTCCTGCGATCCATCTGTATTTTGCAAGCTTTCTGATCGGAGAATGGAATATTCTGTATGGAACCTATTTTCAGTCCGTCGTTCGTCCGGGTCTGTCCCTTTTGATCACACTCCTCCGTGGTGTGATCTTAAACAGTATTCTTGTATTTTTACTCCCGGCGTTATTCGGGGTTGACGGAATATGGATAACGGTCACAGTGTCCGAATTTATTACCGCACTGGTCACCACATATCTGATCCGCAAAGAGAGAAAGGAATTGACAACTTCGGTTAGTTGTGGTTAAAATTAGAAAAAAACAGAATAAAAGGAGACAAAATATATGATCAGAGTAGGAATCATGGGATATGGAAACCTTGGCCGCGGTATTGAGTGTGCGATCAAACAGAATCCGGATATGGAGCTTGCAGCGGTATTTACCAGAAGAAATCCGGACAGGGTAAAGATCCTGACAGAGGGTGTGACCGTATATCCGGCTGATGAGGCAAAGAGCATGGCAGATAAGATCGACGTTTTGATCCTCTGCGGAGGAAGCGCAACAGACCTTCCGGTACAGACTCCGGAATATGCAAAATATTTTAATGTTGTCGACAGCTTTGATACTCATGCAAGGATTCCGGAACACTTTGCAAATGTAGATAAGGCAGCAAAAGAATCCGGTAAGATCGCAGTTATTTCCGCAGGCTGGGATCCGGGAATGTTCTCTTTAAACCGTGTCTATGCCAATGCGATCCTTCCTGACGGAAAAGATTATACCTTCTGGGGCAGAGGCGTAAGCCAAGGACATTCCGATGCGATCCGTAGGATCGCCGGTGTTAAGGATGCAAGGCAGTATACCGTACCGGTACCGGCTGCGCTGGAGGCAGTAAGAAGCGGAGAGACTCCGGAGCTTACCACAAGACAGAAGCATACAAGAGAGTGCTATGTTGTAGCAGAGGATGGAGCAGATAAGGCAAAGATCGAAGAAGAAATCGTAACTATGCCGAACTATTTTGCAGATTATGATACAACGGTACATTTTATTACGGATGAGGAAATGAAACGGGATCACAGTGCGCTTCCGCACGGAGGTCTTGTTATCCGCAGCGGAAAGACCGGATGGAGCTTGGAAAACAACCATCTGATCGAATACAGCCTGAAGCTGGATTCCAATCCGGAATTTACGGCCTCTGTGATCACTGCATGTGCGAGAGCCGCATTCCGCATGAAGCAGGAGGGAATGAGCGGATGCAAGACGATCCTCGATATTCCGCCGGCATACCTTTCTTCCATGAGCGGGGAAGAACTCAGAAAAAATCTGTTATAAAAGATAAGAGAATTAAGAATAAGAAAAAACTAAGAATAAGAAAAACTAAAAAGCTGCAGGGCGGATGGAAACATCTGCTTTGCAGCTTTTCTTTTGCGGGAGACAGATAAGAAATTACAAATTACTTAAGATTATGTCAGGCTTCTTGAGCAAGTGCTGGAAATATGATACTCTATTCTTAGAATTTATTGACAATTGCTCAAGACAAAGGAGGAAACTGCCATGAAAAAAAAGCTGTATTGCCTGCTGTTTTTATTATACATACCGGTTCTGATCGTGATACTGTCGATCAACGGTGTGTTTACCGGACATATAACATCGCTGGTTAATCTCCTGATCAATGTCGGCTTCCTTCTGGTGATCGGAGCGATGTTTATCCTTTCCGCCTTCGCATTTTCCAGACTGCAAAAATTTACCGATGATCTGGAGAAGGCCGGAAATATAATGGAAAAGGAATACGAAACGGTAAAAAGATGCCTGTGGCCGGAATACCGGGAGCGGAAAAATGTCTTTTCGGATGCAGCCCTGAATGAGGCCTTTGAGGAGTACCAGAAGCGCATGGCTTCCGGCAGAACGAAAAGAGGGCAGAACGTAGTGTGCGATCTGGAGGATTATATCAACACAGAGCTTCTGGATCGGGTGGCCATGGCGCACTACAATTCAGCAGTTTCCGGAACACTGACCGGACTGGGCATCTTAGGAACCTTCCTCGGTCTTTCCATCGGCCTCGGTTCCTTTAACGGAGATGATATTTATACGATATCGGATAATGTCGGCTCGCTCCTTGAAGGGATGAAGGTGGCATTCCACACATCGGTATACGGCATCTTCTTCTCCCTGGTCTTCAACTTTGTATACAGGAGCATTATGGCGGAGGCATACAGGACGCTGGAAGACTTTCTCATCAAATATCACCAGTATACGGCACCGGCGGAGTCCGATCAGGATGAGACCTCCAGAGCCATGCTCATCTATCAGGCAAACATGAGCAGCTCCATGAAGCATGTTGCAGAGCTTCTGGAGGGGAAGGCCATGGAACAGACAAAGGAAATGGAGCAGATCGCCCACCAGTTTGTGTACTTGATGTCTCAGTCTATCGGGATCGAGCTTGGAAAGCTTGGAAAGAGCTTAAACGATACGGCAGCTGCCTACGAGCAGGGTTCAAAAGCTTATGCGAGCATGGAAAAGGCTTCCGAGGAGTTCTTAGAGGTGAACCGTTCCATACAAAAGCAGCTGGAGCAGCTGTTAAAGAGACAGGAGGAGCTTGCTGCCCGGATAGACAAACAGGAGGAGAAGCTTTCCCGAACCTGCAGAGAGCTGGATGAAGAATTAAGCAGTCAATTGTATACATTTAATCAGATGAGGGATATTTATGAAAAATAAACAGAGAGGAAGAATCGTTTTTGAAGATCCGAGTTACTGGCAGTCCTTTTCTGATATGATGGCGGCACTTTTGCTGATCTTTATTCTGATCATCGCGATCACGCTGATGATATACCGACAAAAAACGACAGATCTGGATAAGACGCGTCTGGAGCTTGACGCGGCAAAGGTCGAGCTGGAGCAATTCAGAAAGGATATCGAAGCCTCCAATATGGAACTGGCCAATTCTCTTGCAGAGCTGCAGATCGCCTATGACGATGCGGCACGGACGCAGGAGGAGCTGGATCAGGCGTATCTGGATATCGATAATGCCATGGAGGAGCTGGAGCAGGCCTATGCCAGTATGCAGCATACAAAGGACGAGCTGGATGCGACGAGAAATGAGCTGCAGGACATTGTCGGGATCCGTACCGATATTATCGGAAAATTACAGAGCCGTTTCAACAACTCGACGATGAGTGTGGATCCGCAGACCGGCTCCATCACATTTTCTTCGGATGTGCTGTTTGCCTTCGGAAGTGCAACCCTTACGGAAGCCAGCAGAAGATCGCTCCGGGAGATCATTCCCATGTATCTGGGAGTGCTGCTGCAGGAGGAATACCGCCCCTATATCGCGGAGGTCATTATTGAAGGCCACACCGATACAAAGGGAGGCTATCAAAGCAATATGAATCTGTCCTATAACCGGGCAGATGCGGTAGCAAATTTCTGTATGAACGCATCGAATGGACTTTCTGCTGATGAGATAGCGCGGTTGAAACAGCTTCTGACGGTAAACGGGCGTTCCTACAGCAGTCCGGTCTATGTAAGCGGAACGGATCAGGTGGATATGGATGCCTCCAGACGAGTGGAAATCAAATTCCGCCTGAAAGAGGATGAGATGATCCGTAAGATATCAGAAATCTTACAGAAAGAATAGCAAGATTCATGATGCCTCGTATATGGTGAAAAGAAATCTGGACACGGAGTATAAAGTATCATATAATGATGCTAGGTATAAAAACAGATACGGAAAAACTTTAATAAATAGGTGGATATTATGCAAAAAAATCAGGCAGTACAGCGCAACGGGATCACGGAAGGAGTGATCTGGCAGCAGTTGCTATTGTTCTTTTTCCCGATTTTGTTTGGAACATTTTTCCAGCAGCTTTACAACACGGCAGACGCAATGATCGTAGGAAAGTTTGTCGGAAAGGAAGCGTTATCTGCGGTAGGCGGGACAACAGGAACGCTGATCAACCTTCTTGTCGGGTTCTTCGTCGGGCTTTCTTCCGGTGCGGCTGTCGTTGTATCTCAGTATTACGGTGCAGGACAGGAGGATCAGGTCAGAAAGGCCGTTCACACCTCATTCTATCTGTCAATTTGCGGCGGTATTTTCCTTATGCTCGTCGGAGAGGTATTTACCCCGGCTGCGATCGATATGATGGGAGTTCCGGAGGAGATACGTGCCTATTCGATCTCCTATATGCGGATCTATTTTCTCGGAATAATCGGAAACCTGCTTTATAACATGGGTGCAGCGATCCTGCGTGCGGTAGGAGATTCCAAGCGTCCGCTCTATTTCCTGATCGCCTGCTGCCTTACGAATATCGCCCTCGACCTGCTGTTTGTCATCGTACTGAAGATGGAAGTAGCCGGCGTTGCGTGGGCAACGATCATTTCCCAGCTCGTTTCCGCAGTGCTTGTTATGGTAACGCTGATGCGGTCGAAGGAATCCTTCCGTTTTGAGCTTCGGTATCTGCGTATGGACAGACTGATGCTGGCAAAGATCATTAAGATCGGACTTCCGGCGGGGATCCAGTCTATGATGTATTCGATCTCCAATATTCTGATCCAGGCAAACATCAACAGCTTCGGAACCGATGTTATTGCCGCATGGGCTGTGTACGGAAAGGTGGACGGATTATTCTGGATGACAATGGATGCAATGGGAATTGCCATTACCACCTTTGCGGGACAGAACTTCGGAGCCGGAAAGCTGGATCGTCTGAAAAAGGGAAATCGTGTCGGTCTGGTGATGACAACGATCATTACGGCGATCCTCGGCGGATTTATCATAATCTTCGGACATGGTCTGAGCACCCTGTTTACCAGTGATGCGGCAGTTCTTGAGGAAAGTATAAAGATCATCAACTTTATCACTCCGTTCTGGTTCTGCTATGTCTGCGTGAATGTGTATTCCTGCACACTTCGAGGGATCGGCGATGCGTTTGTGCCTATGCTTTTGATCTGCTTCGGAACCTGCGGACTCCGTGTTCTGTGGGTGCTGATCGCCGGACTGGTCTGTCCGGGATTATATACGACGCTTGTGAGCTATCCGCTTAGCTGGACCATCACATCGATTGGATTTATTATCTACTATTACCGGTTCAGCGAAATGCGTAAAATAAATCGAATGTCGTAAAATTCAGGAAAAATAAATATGGATACACAATTTGAGTTTACTGAAAAAAATGGAGGCGCCTGTGTGACAAGGATTCTGTCGCCGGGCGCTGCCTGTGTTGTACCGGAAAGCTTAGGCGGATATCCGGTAACAGAGCTTTCTGACAGGGCCTTTGCCCGGACAGATGTGCGGGAGATATTTCTTCCCCAAGGGCTGAAAAGGATCGGAAGGTATTGCTTTTACGGCTGCGAAAGCCTCGAGAGCCTTCATGTATTTGCAGGAACAACAGAAATCGGAGGCGGAGTCTTTAACGGCTGTGCCAATGTAAAGGAAATTTTTTTTCATCTGGACGCCACGGAGAGATCGGCTTTAAGGGATTTTGTCACAGAGCTGAACGGAAGACTTACCGTTCATTTCTTTCTTTCTTCGGAGGGAGAGGATAAGGAGGCGTTCCGGTTGATCTTTCCTGCTTATTATGATGAAGCGGTGGAAAACACTCCGGCGCGGATCACCGTGTCCAATATACATGGAACCGGGCAGAAGTACAGGTACTGCTTTGAGGATAAGAAGGTACGATTTGATAAATATGACCGCCTGTTTATATATGAAAAGGCGGAGGAGCCGGTTTCCATGGCAGCGGAGATCGCAGTTTCAAGGCTGATGTATCCGCATGGGCTATGGGAGGAAGCGAGAGTAAGATACCGGGAATTTGTCGAGGAGAATCTATATCCGATCATGCTGCAAAATCTGCATAAGCCGGAGTGCTTTCTCTGGCTGCTCCGTGAATTTACCGGGAAACAGGGACTTACGGAGGAAGAAACAGACCGGCTGATCGGTGAGGCGTCGAAGCGCAGGCTGGCAGAGATCGCAGGACTGCTTATGGATTATAAGCACAGAAGCTTTTCCGAAAAAAAGAAGAAATTTGCCTTTTAACCGGCGCAGGCAGCAAAGCGGAGGGAAAATATCCGCCTGATGTGAATGAGAAGTGAACACGGATCAAAATGACCCGTTGGATCAATAAGTTTTATGAAAAGAGAGGTTTTAATCATGGATCGTCTGGAACAGAAAATTTTAAATATTATTGATGAGCACGCAGAGGAGCTTCAGGAGATCGCTTTTGCAATCTATCACCATCCGGAGCGCGGCTTTGCAGAGCATGAGACAGCAAAAAAGGCAGCAGATTTTCTCCGTAAATATGGAATGGAACCGCGCGAAGGTCTGGCTTTGACCGGTGTTAAGGCGGATATCAACAAGTCGGAGGGCCCGAGCGTGGCCCTGATCGGTGAGCTGGACGGAATCGGCTGCCCGGCTCATCCGGATGCCGCACCGTCAGGAATTGCCCACGCATGCGGTCATGAAGCACAGATGATCGCGATCATGGGAGCGGCATTGGCGTTAAATGATCCGGAGGTAAAAGAGGCTTTGGGCGGACGAGCCGTATTCTTCGGGGTTCCTGCCGAGGAAAACCTCTCTGCCGATATTAAAGAGGAGCTGGCAAAGGAAGGTATCCGGTTTAATGGCGGAAAGAGTGAGCTGATCCGCCGCGGGGAATTTGATGATATCGATATTTCCATTACCTCCCATGTCCACATGGTTCAGGGAACAGAAGCAGATCTTCTTCTCGGAAATGTGGCAAGCACCGGCTTTGTTGCAAAATCTGTTCATATGCTCGGAAAGGCAGCCCATGCGGCAGCGGCTCCCCACGAAGGAATAAACGCGTTAAATGCGGCGACCCTTGGATTTAGTGCAATGGGAATGATCCGCGAGACGTTTGAGGAGAAGGATGCGATCCGTGTCCACGGCCAGATCCGTGATGACGGCTTCCCGTGCCAGACGATCCCGGATCATGTACTGGTAGATCTCATGGTACGTGCAAAAACGCTGGATGCGATCAAAAAGACCTCTGCGAAGGTGGATCGCGCCTATGAGGGTGCGGCTCATGCCATTGGCGCTGAGGCGAAGATCGTTACAACTCAGGGATATCTTCCTGTTCTTGCCCGTCCTGCCGATCCCGCCCTTATTGAGGCAGCCGAGGTGTTGAAGGAGCAGCGTCCGGATACGACGATCAGCCGGATTACTGACGATATGATAAACTTTGCATCGACAGACGTGGGAGATCTTACCCACATTATGCCGGTATTAAACTTTACCTTCGCAGGAGCTGAGGGCGCGCTTCACAGCAAGGATTATAGGATCACAGATCCATATAAGATCCATATCATGCCGGCAAAGATGATGGCGGTCACTGCTTATCACCTTCTTAAGGATGGGGCGGCAGAGGCCAAAGAGATCCTTAAGGAATTTAAGCCGACGATGACAAGAGATGAATATATGGATTATGCAGAGTCCCTGCACTAGAGAGAAGCTGCCTGATCAAGACAGACAGGCGGCCTACAGGTATTCATAAGAGAAATTCCTTTTCCGGAGAAGCTATCCGGAAAGGGAATTTTTTGGGCTATAGGGCGAGGAAGTATTCGCTCAGGAGAAGGCAGGAGGTATGTTTATGAGAGAGGATGAGGCGTATCGTTCTCCGATCGTTAAGGAGCAGATGGTTTCGGAGGAGCTGGTCTCCGTATGTATGGAGATCCTTCGGAATGCCAGAAATGAGTTGTATCTTTCGATGCGTTTTCTGGATCTTTCCCTGAGCTCGCTGTATTTTGCACCGGAGCTTTCTATCGATGGTATGGGAACAGACGGAAGCGGGCTTTTTTTCCAGCCGTCGCAGCTGGCCGCCCTTTATAGAAAAAACAGGATCTATGTGAACCGGACGTATCTCCACTCGGTATTTCACTGTCTGTTCTGCCATATATGGACAAGAAAAAAACGTGCGGAGGAATACTGGAACCTGGCATGTGACATCGCAGTGGAGTCGATCATCGACGACCTGCATTATCCCTGCATCCACCTTGCCGTATCGCCGGTACGCAGAGAGCTTTATATGCGTCTGGAATCCAGAATATCGGTTTTTAATGCAGAAAGCATCTATCATGCCCTGCAGGAGATGGGACTTTCGGAAGGAGAGTATATGAGGCTGGCAGCGGAATTTCACCGGGATTCCCATTCTCACTGGGAGAAGGAGGAAGCTCCGCCTAAGACCGGGCGGCCGAAAAATAATAAAGAGGACTGGGATGACCGGAGAGAAAAGATGCAGGTGGAGATGGAGACATTTTCACAGGAGGCATCAGAGGATGACGGAAATCTTCGGAATCAGCTTGCAGTCGAGAACCGGGAGCGGTATGATTATAAGAACTTTCTGAAAAAGTTCTCCGTACTCCGGGAGACCCTTCAGGTGGATCCGGACGCGTTTGACTATGTGTTTTATCATTATGGAATGGAGCTCTATGGGAATATGCCATTAATTGAGCCTCTGGAGACAAAGGAGCTTCGCCGGATCGAGGATTTTGTCATCGTTATCGATACGTCTATGTCCTGTTCGGGAGAGCTGGTAAAAAAGTTTCTGGAGGAAACGTATACGGTTTTGTCACAGTCGGAAACCTATTTTAAGAAGGTAAACATCCACATTATCCAGTGTGATGACAAGGTGCGTCAGGATGTGAAGATCGAAAATAAGGAACAGCTTAGGAAATATATGGAAGATCTGACGCTGCAGGGAATGGGCGGAACAGACTTCAGACCGGCCTTCCTCTATGTGGAGCAGCTGATGCGGGCTCAACGGTTTTCTGCACTGAAGGGGCTTATATACTTCACGGACGGAAAGGGGATCTATCCGGTAAAGATGCCTCCTTATGATACGGCGTTTGTTTTTATGGAGGAGAGCTATTCAGATGTAGATGTGCCCCCATGGGCCGTCAAGATCATTCTGACCCCACAGGAGCTGGGAGAGGAAGTCGGAGGTATAAATTGATATGGATATAAAGCGGGCAAAAGAGGAGATCAGACATACGATCGAGGCATATTTAATGAAAAACAGCCATGGCGAATATATGATACCGTCTATGCGTCAGAGGCCGGTGCTGCTTATGGGGCCGCCCGGGATCGGAAAGACGCAGATCATGGAGCAGGTGGCAAGAGAATGCGGGATCGCTCTTGTGGCATACACGATCACGCATCATACAAGGCAGAGTGCGATCGGCCTGCCGTTTATATCGGAAAAGGAGTACGGCGGGGAGAAAAAACAGGTGACGGAGTATACCATGAGCGAGATCGTGGCCTCTGTTTATGATAAAATGGAGGAGACCGGTCTTCATGAAGGCATCCTGTTTATCGACGAGGTGAATTGTGTTTCCGAAACGCTGGCTCCCGCCATGCTGCAGTTTTTACAGTATAAGACCTTTGGAAACCATAAGATCCCGGACGGATGGATCATTACAGCGGCCGGAAATCCACCGGAATACAATAAATCCGTCAGAGAGTTTGATATTGCGACATTGGATCGGATAAAGAGGATCGATGTGGAGGCAGATTTTAACGTATGGAAGGAATATGCCGCGAAGGTAAATATCCATTCGGCAGTGTTGTCGTACCTGACGGCACGTCCGCAGTATTTCTATCAGGTGGAAACAACAGTGGACGGAAAGATATTTGCGACACCGAGAGGCTGGGAGGATCTGTCTGAGTTTCTCGAGGTGTATGAGAAGCTTGAGCTTCCGTTTGACCGGGAGGTGGTTGGACAGTACATCCAGCACGCAAAGATCGCAAAGGACTTTGCCGCATATCTGGAGCTTTACCGCAAATATCAGTCTCTTTACCAGATCGATGAGATCCTTTCGGGAAATCGCAGCGAGGCGTTGATGGAGCAGGCGGCCCGTGCCCCGTTTGATGAAAGGCTTTCGGTCATCAGCCTGATCCTTTCCAAGCTGAATAATGAATTTCGCAGGATCGCGAACCGGGAAAATATCCTTGAGCTGGTCTTTGGCAGGTTAAAGACATATAAGGAGAGTCAGGAGGCCGAGGAGCAGCCCTTCGGATATATGGAGCAGCTTCTGGAGGAGTACCGCCTTGAATACGAGGGAAAGAAAAA
Organism: uncultured Lachnospiraceae bacterium; assembly: GCA_934376955.1. GTDB lineage: Bacteria > Bacillota > Clostridia > Lachnospirales > Lachnospiraceae > CAKRPJ01. The sequence continues at coordinate 28,564 of CAKRPJ010000026.1, forward strand.
GGCCGGACTTCTGACCCGGGATGAACAGTATGAATACCGGGATGCCGGAGAGCTCCTTGGCAGATATGCACAGGCCGTAAGAGGCGAAACCGAGAACCGGAAGGACGAGGTCTTTTCCCGTCTTGCCGACCTGTTCGGAAAAGACCGGGAGGAATATGAAACGCTTTGCCGGGATGGTCTTGGGATGTTAGAGTATGCGTTTGATTTTATGGAAGGAACCTTTGGAGACAGTCAGGAGATGGTCATCTTCATTACAGAGCTCAATACCAGCTATTATGCCGTTCGTTTTCTGGAGGAAAATGATTGTGAGCGATATTTCCAATATAACAAACGCCTGCTGTTTGAGGACAGAGAGAAGGATATCCTGACCAGGCTGGACAGGCTGAGCTAAACGCTCCGAGATAAGGTGCGGTACCGGAAGCATGTGCAAAGTTTCACAGAAACGCAACTAAAGTAAGAGAGCAGGCCCCTATGGGGAAAGCACCTGCATCAGGAGGAATGAAAAATGCAATATGAAGGAACATTATATCGTCCGCCGAGCGAGGCGTACAGCCTGATCATTCAGGTAACTATCGGATGTGCCCACAATAAATGTACGTTCTGCAACATGTACCGGGAAAAGAAATTCAGAGTCCGGACAAAAGAGGAGATCATGAAGGATCTGGATGAATGCTATTCCTATTACGGCTCCAGAGTCCGCCGCGTGTTCTTTGCAGACGGAGATGCCCTTGTGGTCAAGACAGAAATGCTTCTGGAGCTTCTTCAATATGTCCATGAGAAATTTCCGTTTGTGGAACGAATTGCGTCTTACGGAACAGCAAAGGACGTGCTGAAAAAATCAGAGGAAGATTTAAAAGCACTTGCCGAGGCCGGACTGGAGCTCATCTATCTCGGAGCAGAATCCGGAGATGACCGGGTCTTAGAGCATATCAATAAGGGCGTAACGGCGGCAGAGATCATTGAGGCCGGACAGAAGCTGAAACGATGCGGCTTAAAGACATCGGTTACTTTGATCTCCGGGCTTGGGGGAAGAAAGGGAATCCGCGAGCATGCGATAAAATCTGCGGAGCTGATCACCGGCATGAATCCGGAGTATGCTTCCTTCCTGACGCTCCGGCTTTATGAAGGCACAAAGATGAACGAGGAGGTCAAAAGCGGTCAGATGGAGCTGATCACTCCGGATGAGATCGTGGAGGAAATGGAGCTGTTCCTCAAGCATGTCGATTCCCCGGGAACGATATTCCGAACAAACCACGCTTCCAATTATTTTGTTCTTGCAGGCACACTCAATGAGGATATACCGCGGATGCTGGCAGAAATGGAAGACGCCAAAGAAAAACAGGGATATCGTCTGGAAGAATGGCGGAGGCATATTTAGATCCGGCCGCGTCTTTTGGCAGGGATCTGTCTGGCGAGCGCTCTCTGGTTCGGCTGTCTGCTCTGCGATACGTACATTGGGTACAGAGAGGGAGAAAAGGACTTAAGAAAATTATATGAGCAGAAGGAACAGATAGAAAAACAGATAGAAGAATCGATAAAGGAACAGGCTGAGAAAATCCCGGAAGAATCGGCAAAGGAATCGACCGGAGAACCAGCGGAGAAACCGGTGGGCGAACCGACAAAGGAACGGTCAGGAGAACCTACCGGAGAACAGCTTGTCTGCCGGTTAAAGGAGATTAATGCAGACGTGGCAGGCTGGATACAGATCGACGGCACCCCCATCAATTATCCGGTCATGCACACGCCACAGGATCCGGATTTTTATCTCTCCCATGGGTTTGATAAGAAAAGCTCGGTCTACGGCATGATCTATATGGATGCAGGCTGCAGCCCGAATAAGGACGGTATGAATTATCTTCTGTACGGCCATCATATGAAAAACGGCTCCATGTTTGCCTCACTGAAGCGTTATCAAAGCGAGGAATACTGCAAAAAAAATCCGCAGATTCGATTTGACCTTACGGATTCCTGCGGAAAGTGGGAGATATTTGCTGTTTTAAGGATTTCTGCCGCAGATCTTACCCGGGAGAAAAATAAGATGCTGGCCGCCCGGACAGGAGAGGACTATCAGGCTCTGATGGAATATGTAGAAGAAAACCGCCTGTATGATACAGGCGGTCTTCCGCAATGGCCTCAAAAGCTTTTAACCCTTGTGACCTGCGAATATACGGAAAAAGACGGAAGATTGTTTGTCTTTGCACGCAGACTCCCGTAAAAGTATTTCCTTGCGGTATCATCTGTTTCGTTCATAATAAAAGATGTACTGCTGAAGGACGCCGGAAAAGCCCTGATAGCGGGAAAAGTGTTCTTTTATAAGAAAGTCATAATAGCGGGCCTTCGGAAGCCCGGCAGGTATATGGCTTTTTGGAGCATATTCCCGGTCAAGGATCTTTTTTATCCATGTATCGACCGGGAAGGCATCGATATGGTGCAGCCCGAAAAGGCAGATGCAGTTTGCAACCTTTTCCCCGATCCCGTAAAAGCCGGTCAGATAATTCATCGCCTCCGGGTAGGACAGGGAGGGGAGAAGCGCAAGATCAAGCCTGCCCTCGCAGGCGTCCTTACAGACCCGGTGGATATATTTGGCACGGTATCCAAGCTTTAAGTCGAGAAGCTCCTCAAGAGAGGCCTGTGAGAGCTGTGTGGGCGTCGGGAACGCATAGACAGTGCCTGACGGCTCTCCGGCAGACGTAAGGGGCGTTCCATAGCGGCGGCTAAGGATTTCCACAAGATTTCGGATCGCCGGTATGGTTTTCTGCTGGGAGATAATGAAGGTGATGATCATTTCCCACGGATCCTGCCGCAGGATCCGGATCCCCCGCCCAAATTCTCCGGCCTCCTTCAGATAGAGGTCAAAGGCGTCGATCGAGGCGAGGATCGCGGTATAATCGGTATCCATATCAAAATAATTTTCCCAGAACGGAAGCTCGCTTTCCGGACAGAAAAATTCCACAGAGTCCTTTTTCTGCCGGGCCTTTAAAAATTTTGTGCCGCTGATGATGGTATAGGTATGCTCCGAATCCGGACATGGTATCATGCGGAAGCATTGTCCGGAGCCGGCGATCTGCCCCAGATCAAAGCAGGAGGCGGAAACAGGGATCCAGTGTGTCTTTTGTATCATGTTCCTGTCCCGGATTAAAGCTCTGCCTTTTTATTTGCCTTGGCCTGAAATTTTTCGTTCTGGATGATGAAACGCTCATGACGTCCTTCGCCGATCTTTCCCTTTTCGTCATAGGCAGTCACATGGAATACGAGGCGGCGTCCGTCGATCTCTGTAAGCTCACTTTCACACCATACCTTCATTCCAAAGGGGGTCGGAGCGTCATGAGTGATATTTAAAAGAGTTCCGACGGTTCCGCAGCCATCCTCCAGATGGGGTGCAACGCTTTTCCATGCTGTCTTTTCCATAAGAGCGGTCATTGCCGGTGTTGCAAATACATCGAGAGTACCGCTGCCTAAAGTTTTCGCAGAATTCACTTCTGATACAATTGTTTCTTCTTTTCCTTTAATACCTACAGTAAGCATATTTTATTCCTCCATTTCGCATACATTATAAAATACTTCGATGGGAATTGCAAGACAGCCTTAAAGCATGATATACTGGGAATATCCTTCAGGAGGAGCTTTACTCAAAACGGGATAGATATACGAAAGGGGAGATCTTTGTGAAACATCCAGTAGAAGATATTGAATATGCGGAGTATCTGTTTGACCGGTTTTACAGTATAGGAAGTACAGAAAACGGAGGCGTCACAAGGCTGGGATATACGGAGACCGAGGATGAGATGCATAAGGCTTTTGTGGAGCTCGGAGAGGAAAAGGGCTATAAGAGCTATACGGATGAGGTCGGGAACACCTATCTTTATGACGAGAGCTGCAAGGAGGACGAGGACGGAGAGTATTATCTGGTCGCATCTCATCTCGATTCCGTAGTGGAAGGCGGACGTTATGACGGGGTGAGCGGTATTATAGCGGGGCTTCTGATCTTAAACTGGGCAAAGCAGGACGGGATCCGGCTTCCCCTTCATGTGGGAGCCATGCGCTGTGAGGAATCCAGTAATTTCGGGCGCAGCACCATCGGCAGCGGCCTGATCACAAAGGAAGTTTATAAGCATGACATCGGAGAGGCAGTAAACCGGGAAGGCATCACTCTGCGGGAGGTCTTTAAGGAGCGCGGCTATCATTTAGAGCCCAAGAGGATCCAGGGCGTAAAAGAGTATATCGAGCTTCACATCGAACAGGGAAAGGTGCTGGAGGAATATGAGGATGCTGTCGGGATCGTTCAGACCATAGCAGGGCCGAGGCGTTTCCTGATCCACATCAAAGGAAACGCAGAGCATTCCGGAGCAACCCCTATGGGAATGAGGACAGATGCACTGTGCGCTGCGGCTGAGCTTATCCTTGAGGTGGAGGAGATCGGTAAGTCAGAGTCCATCTATCAGTCTGTGGCAACAGTCGGAACGGTAAAGGTCGCTCCGAACGCCCTGAATGTGATCCCGGGCGAGGTGACCTTAGGAGTAGACATGCGTGGAATCGATTCCGGAAGTCTGGACAGAATGGAAACAAGATTGAAATCAGCCTGCAAAAAGATATGCGATAAGCGGAAGGTAAAATATTACCGGGAAAAGACATCGGACATCCCGCCGATCAATATGTCTGCAGAGCTGCAGCAGAAGCTTTTAGCCGCAGCGAAGAAGCTGAGGATCCCGCACCGCTCTATGATCAGCGGCGCAGGCCATGATGCCATGTCATTTGCCAATATCTGTGAGTCGGCTATGGTATTTATCCCATGCGCTAAGGGAATCAGCCATAACAAAAAAGAATTTACCACGATCGAATCGATCTGCGACGGCTCCAGAGTCATATATGAACACTTTAAGGAGGAAATAAAGGAATGATTCTTATCAAAGACGGACGGATCATTGATCCGAAAAGAGGGATCGATGATGTTCTTGACATTGTGATCGATGAGGGAAAGATCAAAAAGATCGGAAAATATCAAAGAGGCGAGGAATATGACAGGATCATCGAGGCAAAGGGACTTGTGGTTGCCCCGGGACTTATCGATGTCCATGTCCATTTCCGTGATCCGGGCCTTACATACAAGGAAGATATCCAGACAGGCGCTGCCGCAGCGAAAAAAGGCGGCTTTACAACCGTTGTCACTATGGCAAATACAAAGCCCCCGGTGGACAGCGTGGAAACAGTAAAATATGTGCTGGAGGAAGGGAAAAAGACAGGGATCCATGTACTCCCGGCAGCCTGTGTATCCGTAGGGATGAAGGGACAGGAGCTGACGGATATGGATGCGTTAAAGGAGGCCGGAGCGGTCGGATTTACCGATGACGGGATTCCGCTTATGGATCAGAAGCTGGTACAGCAGGCAATGATAAAGGCGCGGGAGCTTAATGTGCCCTTGAGCTTTCATGAGGAGGATCCTGCATTTATTTCAGAAAACGGGATCAATGCGGGAGAATATGCAAAGAGACTGGGCATTACCGGTTCTCCGGCACTGGCTGAGGACGCGCTGGTGGCAAGAGACTGCATGATCGCCCTCCATACGGGAGCAGCAGTGAATATCCAGCATATCAGCTCTGTCAATTCGGTAAAGATGGTAAAACTGGCGAAAGAGCTCGGAGCGAATGTGACGGCTGAGGTAACACCGCACCATTTCTCTCTGGATGAGAGAGCCATTCCGGAATATGGCTCCATGGCAAAGATGAATCCGCCCCTCAGAACCGTTGAGGATAGATATGGAATTATAGAGGGGATCAAGGACGGAACGATCGATATGATCGCTACCGACCATGCTCCTCACAGTGCGGAAGAAAAGGCGATCGAGCCGATGTGGAAGGCCCCCAGCGGCATTATCGGTCTTGAGACTTCACTGGCTCTTGCAGTCACAAAGCTGGTTCGTAAGGGACATCTGACCATGGTGCAGCTTATGGAAAAAATGAGCTTAAATCCGGCCAGACTATACCACTTTGACAAGGGATATATCGATGAGGGAGCAGATGCCGATCTGGTGATCTTTGATGAAAACGAGAGCTGGGTCGTAACAAAGGATGAGATCGCATCAAAATCCTGCAATACTCCGTTTATCGGCGCTACACTCTATGGACGCGTTAAATTTACGATCTGTAACGGAAACGTGGTCTATGAGGATAGAAAATAGGAAGATCAACAGACAACGAAAGGGATTGTTTCAGAATGAAAAAATATGAGATCCTGCTTTTTGATGTGGATGGGACACTGTTAGATTTTGATAAGGCAGAAGAAAAAGGCATCGAAAAGCTCCTGCTCCATTTTGAGGTTCCTGCAACAGAGGAAAACAGAAAAAAATATCACGATGTAAACAAGCGGTACTGGGAGATGCTGGAACGCGGAGAAATTACCAGAGATCAGGTATTAAGCCTCCGTTTTGAGGAGTATTTCGGTGACTTCGGGATCAAGGTCGATGGAGCTGAGGTCGACAAGCTTTATCGGAGCTCTTTAAATGAAAGCACCTATCTTATTACGGGAGCGATCGAGCTTTTAGAGCAGCTGAAGGATCGATATAAGCTGTATATCATCACGAACGGCGTGGCGGCTACTCAGTATAAAAGACTCAGTGCCTCCGGTCTTGACAAATATTTCAGAGGGATATATGTGTCAGAGGAGGCAGGAAGCCAGAAGCCCCAGAATTCGTTCTTTGAATACTGCTTTGGAAAGATGGGACGCCGAGATGTGGAAAACATGCTGGTGATCGGAGATTCCCTGACCTCCGACATACGCGGAGGAAACAATGCAGGGATCGATACGCTGTGGTTCAATCCTCATAAGCAGGAGAATACAGCCGGTGTTCAGATCGATTATGAGGCAGCCACGCTGCATGAGATCGGGGATATGCTGAGCTGAGCCGGATAGCAAAGTGAAAATCAAAAAATACAGCCGCTCCACGATATTTAAATCGTTGAAGCGGCTGTTCCTTTTTAGATAGATCGAGATAAGATCAGATATTATAACTGCGGGCCTGCAGCAACCAGTGCCTTACCAGCCTCGTTGCCCTCGTACTTGGAGAAGTTCTTAACGAATCTTCCTGCAAGATCTTTTGCCTTTGTCTCCCATTCGGAAGCATCTGCGTATGTATCGCGCGGATCAAGGATAGCAGGATCTACGCCCGGAAGCGCTGTCGGAACCTCAAAGTTGAAGTACGGGATCTTCTTTGTCGGAGCATTTAAGATATCGCCGCTTAAGATTGCATCGATGATACCACGGGTATCCTTGATGGAGATACGCTTGCCTGTTCCGTTCCAGCCTGTATTTACAAGGTAAGCCTTAGCGC
>CAKRPJ010000027.1:0-30284 GCA_934376955.1 uncultured Lachnospiraceae bacterium
AAAGAAAAGAAAACCGGCGTAGCCTAAACTACGCCGATTCTCTCACATAAATGTTTTCTTACGGAACCACGCCTTTGTCTCACGCCTTTTTTACTTTATCTATCCTCTATAAATTTCATCAGTATATTATGTTGTGCATTCTTTTGCAATAGAATATCCGCCCGGAAGCGTGCGGATATCGTTTTCATGTCCGCATTCTGCCAGTTTTTTTCGCAAATTGGAAACGGTGTTTGCCACGACCTTCATCGTATCGGCGCAGTCTGCCCCCCACACAGCGCGGAACAGCTCCTCCTTTGAAAGCACACGGCCTTCGCCGGAGGCGAGCACCATTAAAAGATCAAATTCCAGTCTTGTGAGAGAGGTCTTTTTATCCCCACATGAAACCTCACGCTTTGCTTCATCGATCATGAGCCCCGGGAGGACGATACGGTCGGCTGCGGTCGTGGATATCTGTTCTGCATCGATATTCTCCTGCTTTAAAAGGGCGAGGATCTTTTGTTCCAGCTCTGCATCCGGCTGTCTTGTTTTAATGACGATCATAGCATCGGCCTCCCATCTCTGATCTTTTCTGTGTCATTACGCGTTGATGTCCATTTCCTTAATAAGATTGACCATTTCAATGGCACTGACCGCACAGTCATAGCCCTTGTTGCCGGCCTTTGTTCCTGCACGCTCAATTGCCTGCTCAATATTTTCGGTCGTAAGAACGCCGAAAAGAACAGGAATGCCGCTTTCAAGGGAAACAGAGGCGATTCCCTTGGATACTTCATTGCATACATAGTCGTAATGGCTGGTTGAACCGCGGATCACGGCGCCGAGGCAGATCACGGCATCATATTTTCCGCTCTTTGCCATTTTGGATGCGATCAGCGGGATCTCAAAGGCACCCGGCACCCATGCCACATGAATATCCTCCTCAGAGACATTGTGGCGGATCAGTCCGTCCATGGCTCCTCCGAGGAGCTTTGTCGTGATAAATTCATTAAAACGGGCTGCTACGATGCCGATCCGGATGTTTTCGGATACAAGCTTTCCTTCAAAAGTTTTCATTATAAAATTACCCCTTTCTTATCTGTGTTATTCGTATTTTAAAATATGTCCCATCCGCGTCTGCTTCGTTTTCAGATAAAACAGATCGTGCGGTGTTGCACTCATCTGGATCGGAACACGTTCCGATATCTGTAATCCAAATTCGGAGAGCTGATACACCTTATCCGGGTTATTTGTCAGCAGACGCAGGCTCTTAACACCGAGGGATCTGAGGATCTGTGCGCCAAGGAAATATTCGCGCTCGTCTCCGTGAAAGCCCAGGGCGAGATTGGCTTCGAGAGTATCCATGCCCTGTTCCTGCAGCTCGTAAGCCCGCAGCTTATTGATAAGTCCGATCCCGCGCCCTTCCTGACGCATATAGAGCAGGATCCCACGTCCTTCTTTTTCAATCTGTGTCATTGCTGCCGCAAGCTGCTGGCCGCAATCGCAGCGCAGGGAGCCGAAGGTGTCACCGGTCAGGCATTCCGAGTGAACGCGGCAAAGGACATCCTTTCCGTCACCGATCTCGCCCTTTACCAGTGCAACATGGTGTTCCCCATTCAGACGGCTCACAAAGCCATAAGCCTTAAAATCCCCGTACTTGGTGGGAAGATTGACAGCAGTAACCTGATCGACCAGTGTTTCATGGCATTTCCGATATTCCTGAAGATCACGGATAGTAATGAATTTGAGCTGAAAACGTTCAGCCAGCTCGGCTAACTCGGCGGTTCGCATCATTGTGCCGTCATCACGCATGATCTCACAGCACAGACCGCAGGTCTTAAGGCCTGCCAGACGGCAAAGATCGACGGTCGCCTCTGTGTGGCCGTTTCTTTCCAGAACACCGTTTTTCTTTGCAAGAAGCGGGAACATGTGTCCAGGTCTGCGGAAATCCTCCGCCCGCGCAGCATCGTCCACACAGGCCATCGCCGTAACAGAACGCTCTGCGGCTGAGATGCCGGTGGAGGTGGAGGCATGGTCGATGGAAACGGTGAAGGCCGTTTCATGATTGTCTGTATTATTCTGTACCATCTGCGGAAACTGCAGCTTCCGGACAAATTCCTCTGACATCGGCATGCAGATCAATCCCTTGCCGTGTGTTGCCATAAAATTAATGTTCTCAGTGGTGGCAAATTCAGCGGCGCAGATAAAGTCACCTTCATTTTCCCGATCGGGATCATCAGTTACCAAAATGATCTTTCCCTGTCGGAGATCCTCCAGTGCTTCCGGAATTGTATTAAATTTCATTGTATAACCTCCTCATATCAAAAGCCGCATCTTAGCAGCAGTTCTTTCGTCAACGTACTTTTTTGTGGTGTTTCTAAAGTCTCCGGGCGCAGCAGCTTTTCAATATATTTTCCCACGATGTCTGTTTCCAGATTGACCGTGTCCCCCTTATGCCGCTTTGACAGATTCGTATGGCTGACCGTGTGGGGGATCGTCGATACGGAAAAGCTGTCAGGAGTTACATCCGCTACCGTCAGGCTGATGCCATCGATCGTAATAGAGCCTTTTTCGACTATATAGCGCAGAATATCCGATGATGCGGTGATGGTATACCAGACAGCGGTATCATCCCTTCGGATGCCACAGATCCTTCCGATGCCGTCTACATGTCCGGCTACGATATGTCCCCCAAAGCGTCCGTTTGCCGACATGGCCCGCTCGAGATTGACGCTGCTTCCGATGGAGAGAGAGGAGAGAGAAGACCGGTTCAGCGTTTCGTGCATGACATCGGCACAAAAGCAGTCGGAATATAGTTTGGTAACGGTCAGACAGATTCCGTTTACGGCAATGCTGTCTCCGATATTCGTTCCCTCCAATACGGTCTCTGCGTGGATTGTCAGCACAGCGGAGTGCTGTCCCCGTTCGATCCTCTTTATGATTCCGACTTCTTCTATGATTCCTGTGAACACGGATACTCCACCTCACTTTCTATCAAAAGATCCTCCCCCAACGGTAAAAGACGTTTGTTTTTCAGAAGAAATGCGTGGTCAGGAATGGAAACGCCCAGTCCCTCCACAGGTGTCTTTGCCGAGCTGCCGCCGAAAAGCTTTGGAGCAATATAAGCTTGTACCTGCTGTACGATGCCGCTCTCCAGTGCGGCCCAGTTCAATGTGCCGCCGCCCTCAAGAAGGATGCTGTCGATCTGCTCCTGCCCCAGACATTCCATCAGCCGGCAAAGGTCGACATGCCCTTCTTTACTGTCAAGACAAAGGATCCGGCATCCGGCCTGTTGATAAGGCTCCTGCTGTTTTGCATCACCGCAGCAGGTCGCAAGGATCGTCGGGATCTCTTTTGCAGTCTGTACCACCTGTGAATGTAAGGGCGTCCGAAGCTTTGTGTCACAGATAATACGGACAGGAGTGCGCCCGCCCTCGATGCGGCAGGTTAGAAGCGGATCATCGGCAAGGATCGTTCCGACACCGACCATGATCCCGCGGAAGCGGTGTCGCTGCTCCTGAACATGCTGCCGGGCTGCTTCCCCGGTGATCCATTTAGATGCCCCTGTATGTGTGGCGATCTTTCCATCCATCGTCATCGCATATTTCATGGAAACGAAGGGCCGTTTTGTTGTGATATAGTGAAAGAATACCTTGTTCAGTGCATCACATTCCTCGCGTAATACATTCTCGATAACTTCCACGCCGTGTTCCCGCAAAATGGAAACGCCCTTTCCGGCCACCAGAGGATTCGGATCGGCAGAGCCTATCAGCACACGGCGGATCCCGGATTCCAGTATCGCTTCGACGCAGGGCGGCTGTTTTCCGTAGTGACAGCAGGGTTCGAGGGTCACATACATGTCGGCACCTTTCGGATCGGCTGTGCAGGCTGCCAACGCATTCCGTTCCGCATGTGGCTGTCCGTATTTTTCATGCCAGCCCTGTCCGATGATCCGGCCGTCCTTTACGATCACGGCGCCGACCATCGGATTCGGGGATGTCCAACCGAGCCCTTTTTCTGCCAGCTTTATAGCAATCCGCATATAATCCGTATCATTCATATCGCTTTGTCACCTCCAAAAGAAAAACCCTGAACGATAGGATCGTTCAGGGCGAGACAGAAGGTGCGGCCTTCTGTATAAAAAAACTCCGGAATGTATAAACATCCCAGAGCATATTCCATAAATACAAAGCAGGCTGCCTGCTTTGCGGTTTATCTTCTTACATCCAGACTATACTGTCGGCTTCGGAGTTTCACCGAATCATGCCTTGCGGCTCGTGGGCTGTACCACCGGTAGGGAATTGCACCCTGCCCTGAAGATTTCATATTTAAATTTCAGGTGAAGTATATCACGCCTGCTTAAAGATTGCAAGACTGTATAAAAAATCGGGACAAAACCGGGATAAAACAGGGACGGAAGGCAGTGCATTTTTCGGATGGATGTTCACGCATTCTTGTAATTTAGTGGTGAGTTATGTATGCTGTTTTTGAGAGTAATTTTTTTGCCAAAGCGCAGAACGAACGTTTGTCATATATTGGAATATATGGTACAATCTAGTCAGATAAGACTGGACGTTCAGTATAAATTATTTTTAGGGAGGTATTTTTATGTATACTTGTGCAAAATGCGGCTTAACAGGATGCCGTCAGAGAGATCTGGAAAAAACACTGCCGGAATGTCCGAGCAAAAACAGTGAACTGCAAAACAGAGCACTTAAGGAGTACGAGAATGAGGAAATCCGATCTATCGCATACCATTCTGCATGTACGGAAGCAGGTGGTTACGGTCAGGACACGCGAATGATCGAGATCATCAAATTTATGAAGCGCAGCGGTTACAAAAAGATCGGATTTGCGTTCTGTGCCGGTCTGCTCCTTGAAGCGAGAGAGGTTACCCATATCCTTGAGTACAATGGCTTTGAGGTCGTTTCTGTTATCTGTAAAAACGGCGCTATCCCGAAAGAGGAGATCGATGTTGAGGACGAGAATACTCTGTCCGGTCATGCAGATACGGAGGTTATGTGTAATCCTATCGGACAGGCAATGGTATTAAATGAGGCAGGGACAGATTTCAATATCATGCTGGGACTCTGCGTAGGACATGACACATTATTCTTTAAATATATTGAAGGCCCTGTTACCGTGCTTGCTGTCAAGGACCGCGTTACCGGGCACAATCCGTTAGGGCCGATCTACTGTGCAAAGGGCTACTATAAGAAAAAATTCTATCCGGAAAATCAGGGCTAACAATACGCGTAACCGGAAAAAGCATTTAACCGAATCGGATTGCGAATATCCGCTTGACAAGGGCGGCGAGCTCATGATCGGGCTTGCCGTCCTTTTTGTATAGGACAGTTTCTATACAGGAGAGAAAAACTTCCCTTGATGATCTGCGTTATAAGAGGTATGATAGATACGAGGAAAATTGTTTCCGAAAGAGCATAACGGAAGGAGTGGATGATCATGAGCAGAGTAAATTTTGGAGCAAAGCCGTATCTTTATCCGATGCCGGTTCTGATAATCGGAACCTACGATGAAAACGGGGTTCCCGATGCAATGAATGCGGCATGGGGCGGCATCTCAGCGGTCAACGAGATCTCAATCAGTATGTCTGAGCATAAGACAACGAAGAATTTTGCAAAGACAGGAGCGTTTACCGTAAGCTTCGCGACAGAGGACACCGTGGTTCCCTGTGATTATGTAGGAGTTGAATCCGCCAATGATGTGCCGGATAAGTTTGCAAGATCCGGATTCCATGCAACAAAGAGTGAATATGTGAATGCACCGTTGATCGATGAGCTTCCGATGGCATTAGAATGCAAGGTTAAGAGCTACAAGGATGGAATCTTAGTCGGTGAGATCGTAAATGTATCTGCTGACGAAAGTATCCTGACAGACGGACGGATCGATCCGGAAAAATTAAAACCGATCACCTACGACTCAGTGAACCATAGCTATATCGCACTGGGAAAAAAAGTCGGAGATGCATATAAGGATGGTCTTGCCTTAAAGAAGCGTCCGTAAAGGAATTTGAGACAGCCTGAGCAAGTAGCGAAGCGGATTGCGAATATCCGCTTGACAATAAAAGGAGAGTATAGATATGAACTTCAATGATGAGGCATTAAAGCTCCATGCAGAGCACAAAGGAAAAATCGAAGTAGTAAGTAAAGTCCCCGTAAAGACCAGAGATGATCTGAGCACCGCCTATACGCCGGGAGTTGCAGAGCCTTGCCGGAAGATCCATGCCGATAAAAAAGAGGTATACAAGTATACGGCAAAAGGAAATCTTGTTGCTGTTGTATCTGATGGTACGGCGGTTCTCGGTCTTGGAAATATCGGGCCGGAGGCAGCAATGCCGGTTATGGAAGGAAAGGCCATTCTTTTTAAGGAATTTGGCGGCGTAGACGCATTCCCGATCTGCCTTGATACAACAGATACAGAGGAGATCATCAAGGCGGTAAAGGTTATCGCCCCCTGCTTTGGCGGAGTCAACCTCGAGGATATCGCTTCTCCTAAGTGCTTTGAGGTCGAGGAGAGACTGGAAAAAGAGCTGGATATTCCGGTGTTCCACGATGACCAGCATGGAACGGCTGTTGTTGTAACGGCAGCACTGTTAAATGCCCTCAAGGTGGTCGGAAAAAACATTGAAGAAATTCATGTAGTCTTAAACGGCCCCGGTTCTGCCGGAACCGCTATTATCAAAATGCTGCTGGCAGCAGGCGTAAAGCACATTATTGCCTGTGATGAAAATGGTATCCTTTATAAAGACCGCGGTGTCGGCATCAAGGATCACAAAAAGATGCTTTGTGATATCACAAATCTCGAGGATAAACGCGGTGATCTCTCCGATGCGATCGTCGGCGCAGATGTATTTATCGGCGTATCGGTTGCCGGTGCATTAAAGCCGGAGATGATAAAAACCATGGCGAAGGATCCGATCGTGTTTGCCATGGCGAATCCGACTCCCGAGATCATGTATGATGAAGCTATGGCAGCAGGCGTTAAGGTTATGGGTACAGGCCGTTCTGACTTCCCGAACCAGATCAATAACGTACTGGCCTTCCCGGGAATCTTCCGCGGCGCTTTGGATTGCGGAGCAAGGGACATCAACTACGATATGAAGGTTGCAGCCGCTCATGCAATTGCAGAGCTGGTTACAGACGATAAGCTGAGTGCGGAATACATCATTCCGGGCGCTCTTGAGCCGGGAGTAGCGGAGCATGTAGCAAAGCGTGTTGCAGAGGCTGCCGTTAAGTCCGGAGCCATCAGAAAGTAAAAGAAAAATCAAATCTCAAATTCGATTCATCAGGAATATTTCCACACCCCTCTGTCATACATTGTATAGCAGAGGGGTGAACTTGTCCCCGGGGTTGAAAAACAGACAAAAAGTGATCGGATCGCCGGACAGGAGGAAAATATGTCGGATTATCGGAGATTGATTTCCTATATGTATGAATATGAAGGAAAAGAAAAAGGAAAGAATGTGGGGTTTGTAAAGCTGGAAACAAAAAATGGACAGTGCAGGCTGAACCTCAGCATAAAGAAGGTATATACGGGCGGAAATGCGGCCGGAGTTTATCTGCTGGGGAAAAGAGTGAAGGAAACATTTCTCGGAAATATATTTATCCGGGGTGGAAACGGAGACTTTCATGCCATCATAGACTCCAATAATGTGGAGGGAGGCGGGAACGACCTGAAGGATTATTATGGCCTGACCGTTCATGATGTGAAAAATTCATGGAGATCCTATACGACGATCTGGGAGGATGCTGCGTTCCCGGAAACAGAGAATGATCTTGCCGGACAGACTCAGGCATACGAGATCCTTCCGGGGGGCCGGAAACCGGATCCGCTTAAGGCGGCATCCCGCATAGTCATGGAGCTGGATCGGGAGTTGGAGCAGGAATGCACATTGCAGGCAGCCGCCCAGTCGATCGCACCGGAGTCGCCGCCACAAGCCCCGCCGCCCGGAATCGAAACAGCACCGGAGCGGGAACCAGCGGCTGTGACAGAACAGCCACCGCAGTCGGAAACCCCGCCGCCCGGAACCGAAGCAGCACCGGAGCAGCCGCCACAAGCCCCGCCGCCCGGAATCGAAACAGCACCGGAACGGGAACCAGCAGCTGTAACAGAACAGCTGCCACAAGCCGAGTCACCGTCCGGGCCGAATCAACCGCCGCAGTCGGAAACCACGCAACCGCCCGGAACCGAAACAGAACCGGAGCGGGAACCAGCGGTTGTAACAGAACAGCCGCCCCAAGCCGAGTCACCGTCCGGGCCGAATCAGCCGCCGCAGTCGGAAACCATGCCGCCGCCCGGAACCGAAACAGAACCGGAGCGGGAACCAGCGGTTGTAACCGAGCAGCCGCCGCAGTCGGAAGCTGCGCCGCCGCCCGGGCCGAAACAGCCGCTGTCGGAAGCTGCGCCGCCTGCATCTGAGCAGCCGTCGCAGACCACCCAGCCCTATCCGTCACCGGAGCTGGAGGATCCGGAGGTGCTCCGTTATCTTCAGGACACCGAGGATATAGCGGCAAACCCGGAAAAGCTGTGGCAGGAGCTGCGGAGCTCCTATCCTAAGATCCAGCCGTTTGAGTACGAGAACGGATGTGAGATCCTGACGATCCGTCCGCAGGATATCGGACGCCTTCCGCGGGAAAGCTGGGTGTATGGGAATAACAGCTTTCTTCTTCACGGCTACTACAATTTCCGTTATATCATTTTGTTCCGTTTAGGGGACAAAAACGGACGTTTCCGATACATGATCGGCGTACCCGGTCATTATTACAGCAGTGAAAAATATATGGCGTCCATGTTTGGATTCCCCAACTTTGTGCTATCAAAAAAGCAGCCGCCCAATGACGGCCGCTTCGGCTACTGGTATACAGATATAAAGCTGCGATAATACTGCGGCAATAAAGCGGCAATAAAGCATCGGTAAAGCTGCGCTGATCGGTACGATCATAAGACTGTATCGACATCAACGCCGCGGAGAGCAGCAAAGCCTACATAGGGCCGGACGATCTCCAGATAGGCAGAAAGCTCATGAACAGAGCAGCTTGTGTATATGGGGTTTAAAACATTTCCGGAGTCTACATAATTCTGGAGGAAATATTTTGGAGCACCGGAAAGCCATTTGCCGATCTGTTCAAAGTCTTTTGCAGAGTGAAGCTCTTTTACGACCGTCGTGCGAAATTCGCAGGAGACAGAGGAATGGAGGAGGAAATCCACACTTTCCTCAATGCGGTCAAGCTGAAGGGACGGTATTCCGGCCACCACCGGATACCGTTCCCTGCACGTCTTAATATCCATTGCAACGTAATCGATCAGTCCCTCCTTGCAGAGATTTTTCAAGACATCCGGTTTATAGCCGTTTGTATCCAACTTGATTTGATATCCCAGCGCCCGGACGCTCCGGATAAAGTCTGCCAGATCATCCTGCAAGGTCGGTTCGCCGCCGGTGATCGCGATCCCTTCAAGGATTCCCCGCCTTTTTTTCAGGAAAGCAAGGATCTCATCTTCGGAGAAGGCCGCAGGTGCGTCATTTCCGAGAAGGTCACTGTTGTGACAGAAGGGGCAGCGAAAGTTGCAGCCTCCGGTAAATATGGTGGCAGCTACATGTCCGGGAAAGTCAAGGAGTGTCGTTTTCTGTAATCCGCATATCTTCATAATATATCTCATCCGTTTCTGATCAAAATTATCCGATACATCTCAGTATACCTTTTTCACAAAAAAATGTAAAGGACGCTGAAAAATAAGGAGATCTCCCAAAACTCTCAGAAAGCGGCCGTGGGGCTGTAAAAATATCAGTCGAAACAGCTTGACATGTCAGCCTCCGGCAAGGTAAGCTATTTTACAGAGGTAGAAGAAAAATGAGAAAAATCATGACATCAGAGGAAAGATACATGCGTGAGGCAATGCGGCTTGCGAAAAAGGCGGCTGCATTAAATGAAGTTCCGATTGGCTGCGTGATCGTCCATGACGGAAAGATCATCGGCCGTGGATATAACCGCCGGACTATCGACAAAAATGTGCTGGCACATGCCGAGATCATTGCGATAAAAAAAGCATGTCGGATCATCGGGGACTGGAGGCTGGAGGAGTGTACAATGTATGTGACGCTGGAGCCGTGTCCGATGTGTGCCGGTGCGATCGTTCAGGCACGCATCCCCAGAGTGGTCATCGGCTGTATGAATCCAAAGGCGGGCTGTGCCGGTTCTGTGCTCGATCTGTTCCATCAATCCGGTTTTAACCATCAGGTGGAAATCGAGCTGGGGCCGATGACGGAGGAATGTTCCCGGATGTTAAAGGAGTTTTTTAAAGCTCTGAGGGAGCAGGGGAAGAAGAATAAACAAACGGAAAAGGAGAGAGGGAAATGCTGATCATTAAAAATGGCACGCTGATCTCCATGGCAGGCATCTACAAGGAAAAATATGATGTTGCTGTGGATGGGGGAAAAATTGTAAAGGTCGAAAAAGAGATCAGTCCTCAGACAGGGGATACAGTGATCGATGCCGGAGGAAAGCTGGTAACACCGGGATTTATTGAACCGCACTGTCATCTGGGAGTGATCGATTCCGACGGACAGGATGGAAATGAGATGACCGGTCCGATCTATCCGGAGCTGCGGGCGATCGATGCGGTGGACTTTCATTCGGATCTGTTTGACCGGGCGCTGCATGCCGGCGTGACAACAGTTGCTGTTGGCCCGGGAAGCGGAAACGTGATGGGCGGAACATTTGTATACATGAAAACCTCAGGGGACACCTTAGCCGACAGGGTCATTGTCGAAGAAGGCGCCTTAAAAATGGCATTAGGTGAGAATCCGAAGGTTTCTTATGGTAAAAAGGGACAGGCTCCGTCTACAAGAATGGGTTCCGCTGCCTTGATGCGTCAGGCCTTTTATAAAGCAAAGGCCTACAGAGAAAAGTGGCTGGCTCATGAAGAAAGATTGAAAAATGGGGAAGAATCCACATTTTCCTATGACCTTGCCATGCACTCCCTGATGCGTGCATTCGACGGAATGCTGGTTAAGATCCATGCCCATCAGGCAAACGACATCCTGACGGCACTCCGTGTCGGAAAGGAATTTGGCCTGAATCTGAGCATCGAGCATTGCACAGAGGGCTGGAAGATGATCGATGACCTGAAGGAAGCCGGAGCTTACTATATTATCGGGCCGACTGTGGGCGGAAAAGGAAAGCTGGAGGTAAAGGACAAGCGTTACGATGCCCCGGCGCTTCTTGAAAAAGCCGGAGTGGAATTTGCTTTGACAACAGATTCCCATGTAATTCCTATGGAAGGCTTCCTTCCGCAGGTCGCAGTCCTGATGAAGCACGGCCTCACAGAGGAAACAGCATATAAGAGCGTGACTGTCAATGCAGCCCGTGCATTGCAGCTTGATAAGGAGATCGGTACGATCGAGGCGGGAAAAAACGCAGATATCGTAGTATGGGCAAGCGAGCCGTTTAAGGCCGGGGGAAGACCGGAGGTCATTCTTATCAACGGCAATGTAAGATACGAAGCAGAAAAGGGAGGTACCGGTCATGTTAATTAAGAATTGCCTGCTGATCGATGGAGCAGATATTTTTGAAGAAAAAAAGGATATTCGCATCGAAGACGGAAAGATCGCCGAGGTTTCCGACTGTCTGGAGGCAGCTGCGGGAGAGGAGATCGTCGATGCAGGCGGAGCGCTTGTAACGCCGGGAATCGTTGAGGCAAGCTGCCAGCTTGGTGTAAACAGCCAAGTACATAGATTCGAGGAAAATGACTCTGAGGATGTAAGCCCGATCGCACCGGAGCTGCGTGCTTATGATGCCCTGAATTTTGAGGATGAGGGCTTTGAGATGGCACTTCGCGCCGGAGTGACCTCTGTTGTGGCAGGCCCGGGAAACGGAAATCTGATCGGCGGAAGCTGTACTGCAGTAAAAACTGCCGGAGAAAGCAGAAAAGAGCGCATTATCATGCCGGAAGCCGCATACCGTTTTGTGTTAGCCAGCGGCCCGAGAAAGAAATTCGGCTCCAAGGGAAAAGCTCCCCAGACACGACTGGCATCCGCAGCCATGATCCGGAATATCCTTTTTAAAGCAAGAGAATATGCGAGAAAGGAAAAAGCAGGAGAGCATCAGGAATTTAATCTGGAGCTGTCTGCTCTGGCAAGAGTATTTGACGGCATGCCGGTCCAGATGGTGGCAATGAAGTACAATGATATGGAAACAGCAGTCCGCATCGGCGAGGAATTCGGACTGAATTATGTATTGGTCGAGGCGTATGACGCACCGATCGTAATAAAGGATCTGGCGAGAAAGGATCTCCGCTTTGTGATCGGGCCGTTATACGGAACCGCATTTTCCGTAGAGGAAAAGGGGAGAGAGCTGGATCTTGGGGCTGTTCTGGAAAAGGAGGGCGTCCATGCGGCAATTTCTACCGGACATCCACAGCTCAACCTTGAGATCCTGCAGACCCAGCTGATCCTGATGACAGATCGCGGCCTCAGCAGAAAAGAGGCGATCAAGGGCGTAACGGCATATCCGGCACAGTATCTGGGGCTGTCTTCTGTCGGCACATTAGAGCCGGGAAAAGATGCGGATCTTGTGATCTGGGACGGAGATATCCTTCAGTATGACGGAGGCGTAAAGTCAGTATTTATCAATGGAAAATGCGTCCTGTCTTGACAAAATGATGGACAGCATGTATACTAAACAAGTCCGCACAGCCGGGGAGTTAGCGGTGCCCTGTACCTGCAATCCGCTACAGCAGGGGTGATGTTCTGCCTAGGGTGTTTTCTCTGTGGAGCTGCCCCGGGTAAGCGGCGTTGAAGTCTTGGTCTTACGCAATGGGACCCTCTGAACCGTGTCAGGGCAGGAATGCAGCAGCACTAAGGAGATGCTCTCATGTGCCGTGAGGTCGCCGAGGCCGAGCTGGCTGCCAGGGTAACGTCTATGGTGTGCATTCAAAGCAGAACGTGCGGATAAAAAATAAAAAAGCCAAAGAGAGGGGAAAATTTTCTTACCCTTCTCTTTTCTTATTTGCAGTGGTAAGAGAAATACTAAAAACGGTGTTGGATGTCAAATCCAGCACCGTTTTTTATGGTTAATGAAACGAATCAAAAGATCTGCTCTTTCATGAGTGAAAGCCTGTATACACGTCTGCCGGTTTCTTCATAATGCAGATCTAGAAGATCACAGGCTGCCTGGAGGTCATTGATTCGGATGGCATCCAGCAAGCATTGATGTGTTCGTATTGCAGCATCTCCGTCATGTGAGGTGCTGGGATCCATGTTGCTTGCTTCTGGGTGTTTGGCATTCTGAAGCGTTTCAGAATCTCGATTTAATTGTCCGAAGCGATTGGCATTTTGAACCGAGAGAAACATGGCACCATTCAGGGGGCTTAGCAGCTCCCACATTTTGGTCAGTCGATTGAGCTGGGCAGAACGAATGATCTGCTGATGGAAGGTCTCATCGGCATGAACAGCCTGCATAGTATTACCAGCAAGCATAGCTTTTTTGAATTCCTCAATGCTGGCTTCCATTATCAGGAGACTATAATCACTAAGTCGACAGTTGCTTTTTTGAATTGCCAGCTTTTCGAGGCTGCCGCGTAAAAAGAAGACTTCATACGCATCCTGTGGAGAAAGCAGTACGACTGTACATCCTTTGTTAGGACAGTAATCGACCAAACCTTCGACGGCAAGCTGTCGCAGTGCTTCGCGCACAGGCCCTCGGCTGAGTCCAAATTTTTGGGCAATTTCAGTTTCTACCAGTTTTTCCTGAGGTTGAAGGGTTCCGTTAATAATCTGCTCACGCAGAGATTCAAGAACAATTTCTGATGTAGTAGTATTTGAGTCTTTTCGTTGTTTCCGCATATTTATCTCGTAAAATTTTCAGAATAATCCCTTAAGATCTGTGCGACATACTGCATATCAGAAGGTGAAAAACGCTGATCGCAGGGAAGGGATATAATGTGGTCATAAATGTATTGTACTGATGATTCTGGTAGTGGATGAACCAGTGGGCCCATTGGCCAGTACACAGTCGAGAGAATCTGGTGATCTGTCAGGTGTTGCTGAAATTCGCTGCGTTTTTCGGCATACAGGCAGAAATGGCTTGGAACAGCAGCCTCCGGAAGCTCGGGAAAGACTGGCTGCACACCATGAAGCGGTGCTGTAAGGGCCTTTAAAAGTGCAGCATAGTTTTCACGCCTTGCCTTGCAAATGGAATCGAAGTCAGCATGGCGTAGGAGATATTCTGAATTATCATCACTGGCAAAACTGTCAAACATCTGACGAAGTCGAAGTTCTCCCTCCCAGAAAATATCTCTGTTTTCTGTCTCGATTGATTCCTTGCGCTGCTTAAGATGTGTTGATTCTACCGGCAGAAGCGGTGCTTCAAAGGTTCCGTTTCGTTTAACTGCGAATCCCCCGCAGGCAACTCCCATCCATTTTCGGAAGCTTCCGGCAAAATAATCACAGAGAGGATCAATACCGTCAGCTGAAAGCATGGAATGAGTTACATCTTCAAAAATTACAACTCCTTTTTCTTTGCAGGCTTTAACAAAGCTGTGATCATAGTTGCAGAGGCCATAGTAACCGCAAAGAGATAAAACACTGATTTCATCGATAACCGAAGTATCGAAAATGCTGTGCAAATCCTTGTCCAGCTCATAAAATTTCAGCTGATATCCGGCTTTCTCAAAAGGAGCAAGGACCGTTTCACAGGTATACATAGGCACATACGCAACTTTACGCGTATCGTATCGTGCAATATCCTGTAAACAATAATAGATACCGCATCGTCCGGACATGGTAAATACCAGATCATCATTAGGTGAGCAGATACGTGAAAAATATCCGTTTTCGATAGGTGTGCTGGGTTCGTAGTGGAACATACCACCAATTTTTCGCATATTTCATTTCCTCCTTACCAGTAGAATAGGGTTACACAGATGTTTTTTGTCCGTTAGCTAAAAACTCATTATAACGACGTCGGAGTCAAAAGGTCTAAACCCACATGAGCTTGCTCATAGGTAGGTGAAAGATCTTGGTACCCGCCCGGATATGAGCATAAAAGTGGGATGCTAATCCCACGATATGCGAATATTGGGGAGGATTGTGGGAGTGCGTAGCACGGAACAGTCCTCCGGCATCAAAATCGGGGGTTCTAGACTCCAACATTTTATAATTATAGTAGATTGTTAACAAAAATGAAAGCAATATTTTTTTGCAAGAAAATATCTGAAAAGTCAAATAATAATATTCTTAAGATTATTAATTCATAATATTATGCCAAAGTATAAATAAGTATATTGCGAAGTCACGGAAACTTCTGAAAACACTGCCAAGAGAAAAAATATAGTAAAAATCAACAAAATTACTGACATTTTTTCGTTGTTAACACTATGCCAAAATTGTTGACAATCCTATAGGCCTAGACTATAGTTGTTTTATCAAGAGCGGCTCGTGAATTCTGAATTGTCAGAAAAAGTCAATCCTAAAGATGGACAGGAGGTAAAACTATATGCACAAATACGTCCTCAAGCGCTTGCTTATGCTGGTTCCGGTTATCATCGGCGTCACATTCGTCGTGTTTTTTATTCTGAACTTAGCACCGGGCGATCCAGCAGCTATTATCCTAGGCGACCAGGCAACCGCTGAAGCATTGGCGATGAAACGCGAGGAATTGGGATTGAATGACCCAATCTTCGTACGATACTTTCATTACATGCGCGATTTGCTTCATGGCAGTCTTGGTGTTTCCTACAAAAACAGTATTCCTGTTTGGGATCAGGTAATCATGCGTCTGCCGAACACGGCAATCCTTGCAACCGCAGGTATTCTGGTTGCACTTTTGATCGGTATTCCGATCGGTATTATCTCAGCAAAGAAGCAGTACTCTCTGCTGGATAATGTTTCTATGGTATTCGCCCTCATTGGTGTATCTATGCCGAACTTCTGGTCAGGCTTATTGCTGGTTATGTTGTTTTCTCTGACACTTGGCTGGCTGCCATCTCAGGGTATGGCATCTGGTTTCGGGCCAATGTTGAAAAGTTTGATTCTGCCGGCGCTGACGCTGGGATTCAACTCTGCAGCAATGGTAGCACGTATGACAAGATCGTCTATGTTGGAGGTTATCCGTCAGGATTATATTTCAACTGCTCGTGCCAAAGGTGATGATGAACGGACGATTACGTTCCAGCACATGTTGAAGAATGCTCTGATTCCGATTATCACAGCAGTTGGCCTTCAGTTCGGAAATCTTCTCGGCGGTGCGATGCTCGCAGAAACAATTTTTTCATGGCCGGGTCTTGGGCGACTGATGGTTGAATCAATTAAGTCCAAGGATATCCCGATGGTTCTCGGATGTGTTATTTTCTTGGCAACGATGTTTACTTTAGTGAATTTGCTGGTTGATATTATTTATGCGTTTGTTGATCCGCGAATCAAATCACTTTACAAGAAAGGACGGTGAGCCATATGCATGAACAGAACAAACCGGTTAATAATCCGGCAGTTGAAGAAAAAAAGCAGCGCTCGCTGTGGCAGGAAGCATGGAGACGATTTCGTAAAAACCGCATGGCAATGATTGGTCTTGTGTTTATTCTCCTGCTTGTAATTATATCTATCTCGACCCTTGCTATTGATGCGGCAACTCACAATTCTATTTACAACGAGTTCGTTGTTAAGCAGGATTTGGTGAATCGCCTGAAAGGGCCTAGTGCTAAACACATTTTTGGTCAGGATGAATTTGGCCGTGATATGCTGCTTCGTATGCTGTGGGGAGCACGCTACTCGTTATTCACAGGAGGTATAGCAATTATTCTGGCACTGTGTGCGGGCGGTATGCTTGGCGCTGTTTCTGGTTATTATGGCGGTAAAACAGACACGATCATCATGCGTGTGATGGACATTCTGTTAGCAATTCCTTCGATGCTTCTAGCAACGGCAATTGTGGCTGCACTTGGTACAAGTATCTGGAATGTTATGATTGCGATTGCAATTGCATACATTCCGACATTTGCCCGTACTGTCCGCGCGGCGGTTCTGACAGTTAAGGATCAGGACTTCATTGAAGCAGCTCGTTCCATTGGCTGTGGCAACAGTATGATTATTTTTCAGTATATTATTCCTAACGCACTTGCACCGATTATCGTGCAGGCAACACTTGGCCTTGCCGGTGCAATCTTATCGATAGCCGGTCTGTCGTTCCTTGGTTTAGGTATTCAGCCGCCGACACCGGAGTGGGGTGCTATGTTGTCCAATGCTCGCGTTTATATTCGTGATGCATGGCATGTGACTGTTATTCCGGGACTTGGAATCATGCTGACGATTCTTGCATTAAACCTGATGGGTGACGGCCTTCGTGATGCGATGGATCCGAAACTTAAGAACTAATGAACGCAGTGCCATAAAGGAGGGATATACATATGTCCGATATTCTGTTGGATGTTAAGAACTTAAATATCGTCTATTCCACATCTGATGGTGTGGTTTACGCACTGAACGATGCAAACCTTCAGATTAAGCGTGGTGAAACCCTTGGTCTGGTTGGCGAAACGGGTGCAGGAAAAACGACCCTTGCACGTGGTATTATGCGCCTGATTCCACACCCGCCGGGAGAGATTCGTTCCGGTGAAATTATGTATGAAGATCAGGATATTTTGAAGTTAACAGAAAAAGAGATGCGTCAGATGCGCGGTCGTCAGATTTCCATGATTTTCCAAGATCCAATGACCTCCCTGAATCCGGTTATGCCTGTAGGCGATCAGATTCTGGAAGTTATTCGCAATCATCATCCGGAGCTTTCCAAGCAGGACGCTAAAAAGCAGGCGGGCGATATGCTGGAAATGGTAGGCATTCCTGCGGGACGATACAATGATTTCCCGCATCAGTTTTCCGGAGGTATGAAGCAGCGAGTAATCATTGCAATTGCACTGGCCTGCAATCCGCAGTTGTTGATTGCAGATGAGCCGACAACAGCTCTGGATGTTACCATTCAGGCACAGGTTCTGGAAATGATTCGAAACCTGAAGAATAAGAATAATACATCCATGCTGCTAATTACCCATGACTTGGGTGTTGTTGCACAGAACTGTGACAGTGTTGCAATCATATATGCAGGAGAAATCGTAGAATACGGAACACTGTCTCAGGTATATGAGAACACCCTGCATCCATATACGGAGGGTCTGTTTGGTTCAATTCCGAATCTGGAGACAAATAGCCGTCGGCTTGCAGCCATTGATGGTATGATGCCGGATCCGACGATGCTTCCGAAGGGGTGCAAATTTGCTGACCGCTGTAAGTATGCAAAAGAACGGTGTCACGCAGAGAATCCACAGCTTATGGAACTGGAAGACGGCCATAAGGTTCGTTGCTTCCGCTGCAAGAACTGAAGGGGGTGAGAAATATGGCAGAACAGAATTATGAAATTTTGAGGGTTGAACACCTGAAAAAGTTTTTCCCTGTACCTAACGGTATGCTTCATGCCGTTGATGATATTAGCTTTACCATTAATGCTGGAAAAACTCTGGGCGTTGTGGGAGAGTCTGGCTGTGGAAAGTCAACAATGGGACGTGCCATATTGCGTCTCCACGAGCCAACAGATGGCAAGGTTTATTTTGACCAGAAGGATATTCGTGCTCTGAATGATAAACAGATGAAAGATATGCGGCGAGACATGCAGATTATATTTCAGGATCCCTTTGCATCACTGAATCCTCGTATGACAGTCAGTGAAGCAATTGCCGCACCACTGCTTGTACAGAAGCTCTTTGATCGTAAGGATAAAGAAAGAATTCAGAAACGCGTACGTGAGATTATGGATATGGTAGGTTTGGCAGGCAGACTCATCAATACCTATCCCCACGAGCTTGACGGAGGACGACGTCAGCGTATCGGTATTGCCCGTGCATTAGCATTGGAACCGAAGTTTATTGTCTGTGATGAGCCAGTTTCGGCACTGGATGTTTCGATTCAGGCACAGATCCTGAATCTGATGCAGGATTTGCAAGACAATCTTGGTTTGACATACCTGTTCATCACCCACGATCTTTCGGTTGTTAAATATATTTCCGATGACATTCTGGTCATGTATCTGGGACAGATGGTTGAAAAGGCACCATCCGATAAATTATTTAAACATCCGATGCATCCCTATACGCAGGCACTTTTATCAGCCATTCCGATTCCGGATCCAAAGGTTCCGATGAATCGTATTACAATGAAAGGCGAGATCACATCACCGATTAATCCGGAAAAAGGCTGCCGATTTGCGAAGCGCTGTCCGTATGCTACAGATGCATGTCGTCAGCAGGATATGGTTCTGACCGAACAGGAGCCAGGACATTTTGTTACCTGCTTACGGGTGCAGAGAGGTGAGATTTAACCGAAGTTTGTACATTGTCACTGCGGTGCTCAGGTGTACTGCAGTGAATGTAAAATACGTTTTATAAAACCTAGACAGGAGGAAAAAGTATGAAAAAAAACTTTAATCGTGCGATGTCGTTAGTGCTGGCAGCAGCCATGGCACTGTCACTCGCGGCTTGCGGCGGCGATCAGGCTAATAATGGAGCGTCAGGAGACGGAACAGCTGGCGGATATAAGAACACTCTGACCTGGGCGCAGGGTGCAGATGTTACTTCGCTTGATCCGCATCAGGGTCATGAAACACCGGCAGTTCAGGTTACTTCTCAGATTTTTGATACGCTGGTTACACTTGACCCAAAAACTAATGAGATTGTTCCGCAGATTGCCGATAGCTGGGAACAGATCGATGACCAGACTTATGTATTTAAGATTCATGAGGGCATTAAGTTCCATGATGGAAGTGATCTGACAGCAGAAGACGTTAAGTTCTCACTTGATCGTGCACGTAATTCTGCAACTGTTTCTTATATTGTAAACTTTATTGAAGATGTTACAGTTGATGATGACCATACTGTCACCATTAAAACAACGGCGCCATATGCACCGGCATTGCGTAATCTTGCAATTCCATTTGCAGCAATTGTTCCGAAGGCGGTTGTAGAAGCAGATGAGGATGCATTTATTCTGAATCCGGTTGGTTCCGGCCCATATAAATTCGTTGAATGGAATCAGGGTGATCATGTGACATTGAAAGCATTCGATGATTATTATGCAGGAAAAGCGGAAACAGAAAATTTGATTATGAAGGTTATTCCGGAAACTTCTCAGCGTACGATTGCTCTGGAAACAGGCGAAGTTGATCTGGCATATGATTTAGCTGTAAATGATATTCCGAAGGTGAATGAGAATGATAAGCTTCAGGTTTATGAGATCCCATCCCTTACTTGCTGGTATGTATCCATGAACCTGAATAAAAAGCCGTTCGATAATCCGAAGGTCCGTGAGGCTTTATCTATGGCCATCGATCGTCAGACTATCATTGATACGATCAACGCAGGCAGCGGACAACCGGCAGACGCAATTATTGCTCCGGCAGTATTTGGCTACTATTCAACAGGCGTAAGAGAGTACAATCCGACAAAAGCAAAGGAATTACTTGCAGAGGCTGGATATCCGGATGGTTTCTCTACTTCGTTGTGGGTTAACGATAACCAGTCCCGCATTGAGATGTGCCAAGCTATGCAGGCAATGCTGCTTGAAATCGGCGTACAGTGTAATATAGAAGTTCTCGAATTTGGCAGCTATATCTCCAGAACTGTTGCTGGTGAGCATGATATGGCATATTTTGGATGGACAACATCGAGTGGAGATGCTGATTACTCATACTATTCTCTCGAACACTCAACTCAGCAGGGCGCCGCAGGTAACCGAAGCTTTCTTGCAGATCCGGATGTTGACAAGCTGATTGAAAAAGCTCGCTTCAACACAAATGAATCGGAACGTAAAGATCTCTATAAGGAACTTGCTATCAAATTAGATGAGATTAACAACAATATTCCGATATTCTACAGTTACATTAACGTAGGTGCCAATAAAAATGTTGAAGGATTCATCATGAATGTAAATGGTTACCACAGCTTGGATAAGGTTAAGGTAGCACAGTAATTAACGGCAACGCAGTAATTAATGGATGTCGTGCTGTCTGGTTTCCGGATAGTTCGATTTTTCAGCAGAGAATAATAATTATTATATGAAAGGAAAGAAGCTATGAGACTTGCAAATTTAACTTGGCCGAAGGCCCAAGAGTATTTTGAAAAAAATGATATGGTACTTATTTCTATCGGCAGTATTGAGTGTCACGGCCGTCACATGCCCCTTGGAACCGATACACTGATTCCGGAGTATTTGCTGGAGAAAATTGAGAAGAAAAGTGATGTTTTGATTGCTCCCACCATTCCCTATGGTTCCTGCCAGAGCTTAGCTCCGTATCCGGGTACAATTGATATTGACAACGAGGTACTCTATCAGTTTTGCCGTCAGATTTTTCTGAGTCTGTATCGTCACGGCGCAAGAAAATTCGTTTTCCTGAACGGACATGGCGGAAACATGAAGATGATTGAGCGCCTTGGCATGGAATTTGAGGATAAGGGCTGTCTGGTTGCTATGCTTAACTGGTGGCTGATGGCATGGGATATGAATCCAGCGTGGAAAGGCGGCCATGGCGGCGGTGAGGAAACTGCTGCGATTCTTGGAATTGATCCGTCTTTAGTTGATAAGAGTGAGATAGGTGGTGAGCTCCAGTTTAAGCACCTGTCTGACAACCTGAAGACAACAGGCTTCCGTTCTGTTGAGTACAAGGGAGTTACCGTTGAGATTCTCCGCAAAACTCCGCATGTTACCGACAGCGGCTGGATTGGACCGGATCATCCGAGTACCGCCACAGAAGAATGGGGAAAGGAAATGCTCGAGACTACAGCAAACTATATTGTTGATTTCATGGAAGAATTCAAGAAGGTTAAACTTTCATAAAAGTCGCATAACACGATAAAATCAACGTTGAAAAAACTTAGAGCTAAATACAAAAGCCGGAGAGAGGGGAAAAATTTTCTTGCCCCTCTCTTTTCTTTGTATTATAATAACACAACGGATAGATATGCCGATAGGATTCGGGGAAAGGAAGCGCGATATGAAAAGAGTAGGATTCCTCACGAGCGGCGGAGACTGCCAGGCACTAAACGCAACCATGCGTGGTGTGGCGAAGGGCCTGTTCCAGATCTACGGAGATGAAGTAGAGATCATCGGATTTGAGGACGGATATAAGGGATTAATGTATGCAAATTATCATCTTATGGGAAAGTCTGATTTTTCCGGGATCCTGACAAAGGGCGGCACTATGCTGGGAACCTCAAGACAGCCCTTCAAATTCATGCGTGTGCCGGATGAAAACGGTCTGGATAAGATCGAGCTGATGAAGCAGACCTATTATAAGCTGAAGCTGGATGCACTTGTGATCCTCGGCGGAAACGGAAGCCAGAAAACGGCAAATCTGTTAAGCCAGCAGGGCCTTCATGTGATCGGCCTGCCGAAAACGATCGACAACGATCTCTGGGGAACGGATATGACCTTCGGCTTTCAGAGCGCGGTCGATATCGCAACAAACGCCATTGACTGTATCCACACAACGGCGTTCTCTCATGGCCGCGTCTTTATTGTAGAGATCATGGGACATAAGGTCGGCTGGCTGGCGCTCCATGCAGGTATAGCGGGCGGCGCCGATATTATCCTGATCCCTGAGATCCCGTATGATCCGGAGGCTGTTGCGAGAAAGATCACGGAGCGGACAAGGAACGGAAGCAGATTTTCGATCCTTGCTGTTGCCGAAGGCGCAATTTCCAAAGAAGAAGCGGCATTGTCCAAAAAAGAGTATAAAAAAAGACTGGAAGCCAGAGCGGAGAAATATCAGTCGGTGGCTTACGAGCTTGGCGCAAGGATCGGAGAAATGACCGGACAGGAGATCCGTGTCACCGTTCCCGGCCACATGCAGCGAGGAGGTGCGCCGGTACCCTATGACCGCGTGATATCCTCCAGAATCGGAGCACATGCAGCCGACATGATCGATAAAAACAACTTTGGCAAGCTGGTCGTTGTAAAAAATAATGTGGTCACCGATATCCCACTGGAGGAATCTGCCGGAAAACTGAAATATGTGGACCCGGATTCCGATATTATTAGAGAAGCAAGACTTCTGGGAATCAGCTTTGGAGATAGATAAATCATGTCATATACAGCATTATATCGAAAATGGCGGCCACAGAGGTTTGAGGATGTAAAAGGGCAGGATCATATCGTAACGACTCTGCAGAACCAGATCCGTTCCAACAGGATCGGACATGCGTACCTGTTTTGCGGTACCAGAGGAACAGGAAAGACCTCCGTGGCAAAAATATTTGCCCGGGCTGTAAACTGTGAGGCACCGGTCAACGGAAGTCCCTGCGGTAGGTGTCCAAGCTGTCAGCAGATCCTTGCCGGCACATCCCTCAATGTGGTCGAGATCGATGCCGCGTCCAATAACGGCGTAGAAAATATCCGGGAGATCCGAGAACAGGTTCAGTATCCTCCGACAGAAGGGCGATACCGGGTCTATATTATCGACGAGGTTCACATGCTCTCGACCGGTGCGTTTAATGCACTTTTAAAGACATTGGAGGAGCCTCCGTCATACGTGATTTTCATACTGGCAACAACAGAAGCACACAAGATCCCGATCACGGTGCTCTCCCGCTGTCAGCGATACGATTTCCGAAGGATCACGGTGGATACGATCACAGACCGGCTTCGGGAGCTGACGAAGGCAGAAAACATGCCGGTAGAGGATCGGGCATTAAAATATGTGGCAAAGGCCGGTGACGGCTCCATGCGTGATGCGTTAAGCCTTCTCGACCAATGTGCCGCGTTCCACTTTGGGGAGACCCTGACGTATGAACATGTTCTCGATGTTTTAGGCGCAGTGGATAATCAGGTTTTCCGCGAGCTTTTTCGGGCGATCGTCGGGAAACAGACAAAGGAATGTATTAAAATGCTGGAGGAGATGGTGATCCAGGGGCGGGAGCTCTCCCAGCTTATCGTCGATCTGATATGGTTTTTGAGAAACCTTTTGATCTTGAAGACTACAGACGATGCGGAGGAGCTTCTGGATATGTCGGAGGACAACCTGAAGCTATTGCAAGAGGATGCTAAGCTGGCAGATGAAAATGTGCTGATGCGGTACATCCGTGTGTTTTCCGAATTATCCAGCCGGATCCGCTATGCGAATCAGAAGCGGGTCCTGATTGAGATCACCTTTATCAAGTTAACAAGACCGGAAATGGAGCAGAGTCTGGATGCAGTTATAGAACGTCTGGATAAGCTAGAGCAGAAGATGGCAGAAGGGATCCCGGCGGCACCGTGGCCTCCCGCAGAGGCGGCCGGAAGCGGCGTGGGAGTCCCGGCCTTGCAGGGCAATGGAGAAACGGGTAGTCCCGCCTTTGCCTCTCCGGGAGAAGGTGTTCGTCCGGAACCGAGGACGGTATCTCTCCCGAAGGCCCAGCTGGAGGATCTTAACCTGATCCGAAATGAGTGGGGAAAGATTGTCCGGGATATCGGAATGTCCATTCGTCCCAGCTTCCGGGAGACCGTTGTGGAGCCCGCCGGAGAAGGCTGCCTTTGCATCGTGTTCAATGATTCTATGAACTTTGGTATAGGAAGCCGTCCCAGCGTTCTGGGAGAGCTTGAACGGTATGTGGAGAGCAAATACGGGAAGTCCATATATTTTAAGGCACGTTTGCGGGAAAGCGGCGAGCGGCTGGATACCAGATATGTCACAGATGAAGAATTGGCCTCGAAGATCCGTATGGAGGTATCGATCGAGGACTCATAAATTGATAATAAAATTATTTTAGAGGAGGAATGACACCATGGCAAAGCGTGGCGGTTTTCCGGGCGGAATGCCCGGCAATATGGCAAATTTAATGAAGCAGGCACAGAGAATGCAGCGTCAGATGGAGGAAAAGACAAAGGAGCTGGAGGAGAAGCAGTATACAGCGGCAGCTGGCGGCGGAGCGGTTACGGTGACCGTGTCCGGTAAAAAGGAAGTAGTATCCGTAAAGATCTCCCCGGAGGCAGTAGATCCGGATGATGTAGAGATGCTTGAGGATATGATCGTAGCGGCTACAAATGAGGCCTTCCATCAGATGGAGGAGGAATCCAGCTCCGTTATGGCAGAGCTGACAGGCGGTCTCGGCGGCCTTGGAGGACTTTCATTCTAAAATGGATTATTACAGCAGTCAGATTTCAAAATTGATAGAAGAACTCTCAAAGCTTCCGGGCATAGGAAATAAAACGGCTCAGAGGCTGGCGTTTCACATTATCAATATGCCGGAAGAACAGGTAGAGCGTCTTTCCGGTGCGATCCGGGATGCAAAGCATAATGTTCATTATTGTAAGGAATGTTTTACGCTTACAGATCAGGAGATCTGTCCGATCTGCAAAAGCCCGTCCCGCGACCACAGCGTTATAATGGTAGTGGAAAATCCAAGAGACCTGGCAGCTTATGAAAAAACAGGCAAGTTTAATGGAGTATACCATGTCCTTCATGGTGCGATCTCACCTATGCTCGGGATCGGACCGGGGGATATTAAGCTGAAGGAATTAATGACCCGTCTTCAGAAGGATGTGAAGGAGGTCATTATTGCAACAAATTCCAGCCTGGAAGGAGAAACTACAGCAATGTATATCAGTAAGCTGATCAAGCCGACCGGGATCAAGGTGACCCGGATCGCCAGCGGAGTCCCGGTGGGCGGAGATCTGGAGTATATCGATGAAGTAACACTGCTCCGGGCATTGGAGGGCCGGATAGAGCTGTAGGGAATTTAGGAGATGCAAAAGAAATGGATAAATATGAGTTTAACGTAAAGGTTGAGCAGATCAAAAAGCTGGTCAACCGCGGAGATTTTGCAACAGCGATGAAGATCGCAGACACAATTGACTGGCATCGTGTCAGGAATACAAGCCTGCTTTCCATGATCGCACAGATCTATGAGAAAAATAATGAATACCAGGAAGCGAAGGATATCCTGCTTCTGGCGTTTGAACGTGCTCCCATCGGAAAACGTTTATTATATAAGCTGACAGATCTGGCGTTAAAAGAGGGAAGTGTTGCGGAGGCAGAGGCGTATTACAGAGAATTCTGTGATCTGGCTCCGGAGGATCCGCGGCAGTATCTGTTACGCTACCTCATTTTAAAAACGAAAAAGGCACCGCTGGATCAGCTGATTCGTGCGCTGGAAACCTATACGTCCAGTGAAGTAGATGAGAAATGGCTCTATGAGCTGGCAGAGCTTTACCATAAGGGCAATATGGAAGAAAAATGCGTGGGGACTTGTGACAGGATCATGCTTTTATTCGGGCTTGGAAAATATGTGGATAAGGCAATGGATCTGAAGCTGGAGTACGCACCGCTAAATAAATATCAGATGGATCTTGTGGAGAACCGGGATAAATACGAGGCAAAGCTCAGAGCCGTTGAGGAAGGCTACAGCACTCCGTCCGATCAGGAAGATTATGAGGAGGAGCGGCAGCCGGATTCCGGATACGATGTGAACAATAATGTTGTTGTGCAGCTCCACGAGGATGCCCAGACACAAAAGCTGGCTCAGGAAATGTCCAGATTATCAGAAGAAGACCTCCATACGGCTGAGGTGGAAGAAGATGATATGGATGCCACAAGAACATTGGATGATCTTCATACGATAAAGGAAATCAAGCCTACTAAGCGTGTCCTTGATCTTGCGGCGGAGAGAGAGGCCATCGAGGCAAATCGGGAGATCGAGAGGCAGAAGCAGGCTATCCGTGCCGCCAAGGAACGCGAGGAGATGGAAGAAGAAGCACTCCGGCGTGCAGAAGAAGAAAGAGAGCTTGCACGTCGTGAGGAGGAAGAACGCCGGCAAAGAAAACAGGCAGAAATAGACAGAGAACGTGCGATGCACCGGATGTCCCAGCCTGTTTCGGAAGAACCGGAGGAGTATGAGGAGCCGGAGGCACCGGAGACGAACCATCTTATGATCGAGGCAGAGTCAGAGGATGAAGGAATCGCCATGGCACGGGAAGCCCTTCGCAAGATCCATCAGGAGCTGGGCTATGTAAATCCGGCGGTGAAGATCAGCAGCGAAAAGTTGAATCTCAAGGGGATCATGGCGGTTGCTGAAAAGCTTGCCGGAAAAGACCTGATCATCGAGCATGCAGCCGGTCTTACCGCGACCCTTTTGGGGGAGCTGAACGATCTGATGGATGCAGACCGCTCCGGTATGATCGTTGTCCTTATCGATACTCCGTCCAATATGGAATATCTCCATAGCCACTATATGGCATTGGCAGAAAAATTCCAGTACATAGGTGCAAAGGATGTTTTGGGTGATGAGAGAGTCGATGATCCCGAAACAGCCGTGAACACTGTGGCGGAAGATGCAGCTGCCTACTCTGAAGAAATGGAAGCTGAAGCGGCAAGTGAAACAGCAGGTGAAGTGACAGCAGAAAATGAAGCCGCAATCGAAAGTGAGGCAGCAACCGAAAATGAGGTAGAGCAGGCACTGAAAAGAGAAACGGATGCACAGGAACGGATCGCCAGAGATATGGAGCCAATAAAGGAGGAACCGTCGCCTGCGGCGGCACCGGTAAGAGAAGCGGCTCCTGCGACACCGGTTGTGCCGGAAGTTGCCCCGTTACAGACAGCAAAACCGGCCGCTCCTGCTTCTGCACGGAAGAACGGGATGGATCAGCCGATGGATCTGGAGGAATTTGCCCAGTATGCATGTAAGTATGCAGCCGATATCGATTGCAGCATAACGGGTAAGAGCCTGCTGGCGTTGTACGAGAGGATCGAAATGATGGAGGAGGACGGAGAAGCGTTAACTCCGAAGGCAGCAGAGGATCTGATCGAAAGAGCGGCCGATAAAGCGGAGAAGCCTTCGCTCGGAAAGCGGCTTACCAGCCTGTTTGCCCCGAAATATGATAAAGAGGGATATCTGATCCTCAGAGAAGACAATTTTTTTGATGACTAATAGATAGGTAGATCATGAGCCATTGCATTCGGTAAGCTTTGGCTCATGACTGCATTGTGGGAGAAATACAGAGAATAATTATGAAGATAAAATTGATCGCGACGGACTTGGACGGAACCTTTCTGGATGACAATAAACAGATTCCGATCGACAATAAACAGGCAATTTCAGAGTGTGTGGCCCGGGGGATCCGGATCGTACCGGCTACGGGACGGACGATCCCGGGGATCCCGCAGGAGTTAAAGGAGCTTCCCGGAGTGCGCTATGTCATTGCAACAAATGGAGCACTTGTAGCAGATTTAAAGGAAAACAAATGGATCTATACCTGCAGACTGTCGGCAGCGCTGGCTGTTTCTGTCATGGAGGCGGCACGGGCTTGCGAGGATGACATTATGTTTGATGCGTATGTCGACGGCGTGGGATATACTATGCCATGCTTTTATGACCATATAGACCGATATGTTAGCTCCGAAACGGTAAGAGGATTGATACGAAAAACGAGGAAGGTAGTCCCGGACAGTATTGAATTTATAAAAGAAAAGGGCTGTGAGGTCGATAAGATCAACCTGTTCTTCAGAAACAAGGAATCCAGAGACCGGATGCGGCAGAAGCTGATGCGGTTTGCGGATATTATTGTGACGTCATCGATATCTGAAAATCTGGAGATCAATGCACGAGGAGCCAATAAAGGGGAAGCACTGCTTCGCCTTGCAGAGCATCTGGGGATCCGAATGGAGGAGACCATGGCCTTTGGTGACGGGGAAAATGACTGCACGATGCTGAAAATGGCCGGTATTGGTGTGGCTATGTCAAACGGTGCAGAGGCGGCAAAAGGAGCAGCAGATCATATTACCGCATC
Organism: uncultured Lachnospiraceae bacterium; assembly: GCA_934376955.1. GTDB lineage: Bacteria > Bacillota > Clostridia > Lachnospirales > Lachnospiraceae > CAKRPJ01. Next base: position 28,787 of record CAKRPJ010000027.1, read on the forward strand.
CAACAATGAAGCCGGTGTGGCAAAAGCCATCGGAAAATTCATCACTGTCGAGAAAAACCTGTAACAGAGTCAAGCGGATATTCGCAATCCGCTTCGCTACGCGGCTCTACACCGAATAACTGCTCCGCAGTTTATCAGAAGGAGCTTGCACTCCTCCTGATACAAGCAAGTCCCCACCCACTGCTTATTGCTTTTCGCAATTGAAGCAGGGGACTTACTTGATTCGGTTAAAAAACGGATATCTCATAATGGCTGAATATTCGGATATGCGAGCTTTGGATCGGCCGCCATGAGTGTATGTGATCGTCAAAGAAGCATTACCGGGGAACGCAGAGCTGTATCCCGATGCGGGAGGTGAAATAAAAAGGATGGAATGGAAACAGATCATTTTAGGGCATTGGCTGGAGATAGCCATAGCGCTCTATCTGCTGGGTATGATATTATACGGACATTATAAGGGCTTTATCCGGCTTTCGGTTTCTGCACTGGCTATGGTCATTACCTTTACAACGATACATCTGGCAATGCCGCATATCACAAGCTGGGTAAAAAATGAAACGCCGATCTATGAACAGATCAGGGAGGGAGTAGAAAAGGCAGCAGGTCTGGACGAGCTTTCGGACCTGACAATGGATCATGAAGCCGAAAATAAGGTCATTGAAGCTCTGGGGCTGCCGCAGAAGATCAGAAAAGCCCTTGAGGATAACAATACGGGAGAAACATACCGGATCATGGGCGTGACCTTGTTCCGGGATTATGTCAGCGGCTATCTGGCAGACATGATATTAAAGATGGCAGTATTTGTTGTTCTGTTTCTTACGATATATATCGTTCTTCACCTATTGGTATTGTGGCTAGACCTGATCGCGAGACTTCCGATCCTCTCCGGTATCAACAAAATATCGGGTGCCCTTCTCGGAGCCGCAGAGGCATTGATATTTATCTGGATCGGATGCCTTCTCCTCACGGCATTTTCGGGAACAGCACCGGCTGCGGCTGCATTAAAACAGGTAGAAGCAAGCAAATGGCTGAGTTATTTGTACGATCACAACCTGCTTTTGAATTTCGTAGTGGGGCTCGTATGCATTGCGATCTAATGTCGGCAGCGGAAGCAGCATAATTGTTTTTCCGGTAAAAACAATTTGCCGGAAATTTTCGCGGGAAGGCGTGGAAGGTCTCCGGGCACAGGAAAAATGCCGGCCACAAAATATAGACTTTATAAGGAAAAAACGGCATATCTTGTGCTTTGAATTTGGCAGAAAAAATTGTTTGAAAAAATGCCACAAATTGCCTTGACAAGTGAGAAAATCCATGATATATTAGAGCTCCGATGAGGGTTGCGGCCCTCAAGGAGCTTTTTTCATACGAAGGTTCATGAAAATGAAAACCTTGAAGAAATTCAAAAAAAGATGAAAAAAGTCGTTGACAAACAGAAACACTTATGATAATATATCAGAGTTGCTTCTGAAACAGCAACAAAGAAACACAAAGAACATTG
>CAKRPJ010000028.1:0-30051 GCA_934376955.1 uncultured Lachnospiraceae bacterium
CCTGATACAAGCAAGTCCCCACCCACTGCTTATTGCTTTTCGCAATTGAAGCAGGGGACTTACTTGATTCGGTTAAACTTTTTGCTTATATGCCGGAGACGTATTTTTACTTCCCTTTTCCCATAGGCTTTAACGGGAGATGATAATATGACAGAACCTATGAACCTTTCTATCGGCGCTGCCTATATCCGCGTCAGTACCGATGACCAGACAGAGCTGTCTCCGGATGCCCAGCTGCGAATGATTTTAGATGCGGCAAAGAGAGACGGCATTACCATTCCGCCTGAGTTTATTTTTATGGAGCAGCATGGTATTTCCGGCCGCCGGGCTGACAACCGGCCGGAATTCCAACGGATGATCTCCGTTGCCAAACAATTGCCCTCTCCTTTCCGGTATCTGTATCTCTGGAAGTTCTCCCGGTTCGCCCGGAATCAGGAAGAAAGTGCTTTTTACAAGGGTATCCTCCGGAAGAAATGCAACGTGACCATTATAAGCGTGTCGGAGCCGATCATGGACGGCATGTTTGGCCGTTTGGTGGAAATGATCATCGAATGGTCTGACGAATTTTACTCGGTCAATCTGTCCGGTGAGGTGATCCGCGGCATGACCCAGAAGGCTCTTGAGCATGGATACCAGACAACTCCCTGCCTTGGGTATAACGCGGTAGGAGGCGGGAAACCCTTTGTTATTAATGACGAGCAGTATCGGATCGTCGAATTTATCCATCAGTCCTACCATGATGGCCAAGATCTAATGCAGATCGCCCGAAACGCAAATGACATGGGGTACCGGACCCGACGCGGAAATCTTTTTGACCATCGTTCCGTGAAGTTAATTTTGACCAACAGCTTCTACATCGGAATTGTAAAATGGAGGGAGCATGTATTTCAGGGCACCCATGAATGCCGAGAGTCTGTAACCGGCATTTTTGCAGACAATCAGGCGCGGATGCTGCGGGAATACCATCCAACACACCGCAGGGAAGTATCGTCGTGCCGACACTGGCTTTCCGGGATCCTTAAATGCTCTGTTTGCGGTGCCTCTTTAGGTTACTGCCGCAAGCAGCGCCGTTCTCCGGCTTATTTCCAGTGTTGGCGATACTCAAAAGGCCTGCACCCCGTATCCTGCTCTCTTGTGGCAACAAAGGCAGAAAGCGCCCTGCTGGATTCTCTGAACATGATTCTAAAGGCAGGCAAAGTGGAATTTACTTATATCCGAAAGCAGCTCCCCGAAATTCACAATCGTGAGGCCGCGATCAGAGGAGCTCTTGATCGTCTGGGATCGAAAGAGCTCAGGATTCGTGAGTCCTACGAGGGAGGGATTGATACGCTGGAAGAATTTAAGCGAAATAAAGAGCGATTGAATAAAGAACGGGAACGATTAAACGAAGATCTGAAATTGCTGAAGATGTCGGATCCTGAGCCGCATCGGGAACAGAATGGGAAAGGGGGATGGGAAAAGCTCTGCACAGTATGCGACCTCCTGCAGTCCTCGGAGGTACCGATGGAAACCAAGGGAAACGCCCTGCGGGGCGTTCTGCAGAAGGTCGTATATGATGGAAAGGAAAAATACATGGAATTCCATTATTATGTATGATCCAAAAAACCCCTGAGCTATGCGGTTTTGAATCACATTATCGTTTTTTGCAGTCCGGGCCGCCATACTGGCTGATAATAAACTGTGCCATCTGTGCATTCGGTTCTTTTATATTTACCGGATACTGAAGCCGCTTTTCATATCTCCACATATTAGTATCCCCCTTCCCATGGCCATTTTTCAGTTTCCCAGCTCCAGCCTTGGCCTGTGACGGAATCAATGAAAAGGGGGCCGAACTGTGCCTGATAAGCGTTTAATGCGTTTCTCCTCTGCATATTCGCATCCAGAAAATATCGCATTGCTTCCGCATTATCCGGGTGTGTATCCAAAAACAGGCTTGCGTCATCGACTGCAAAGCTCAGTGCATTGATCTGCTGCAGCTGCATGGCTCTTGACATAGCGCCCTGCGCTAGCTTATTGTGCATCCCATAATTTACTCTGCCGTTCGATCCACCTGCGGTACCACCGCCCATCGTGAAGTTCATACGGTTATCCAGCCTGCAATTCATCCCTGCCATGCCCAGCACCTCCCAACAACAAAGGGATAATCAAGAGACGGGAATATCGTTCCGTGCTGAAAGCCATATTCAACCGGATACAAGGTTTCCCAGCTCTGGATCGGAACATACCCCATACCGATGGGGAATCCGGAAAGCTCCGGCCGGATCACCGGACCGGGGCCTGACGGCATCCCCGGCGGCAGCACTGGGCCGGGACCCGATGGCATTCCCGGCGGCAGCATTGAATCGGGGCCTGATGGCATTCCCGGCGGCAGTATCGGGCAGCCGGGTTTTTTTGATCTGTTATCTGAGATCTGACTGCAATTCATATTTTGTACTCCTTTCCTGTTCTAGTAATAAGTTATGCAACAGGAGGAGTCCGCGACTATGATCGCAGGTATTTTTATATCATTATCATTTCATTCTGTTTTTCGCCGTTTCACCTGCGCCCGGCTCGGATTTTCTATAATGGTCGGCAAAATATTTCATGATATCTTTTCTTGTTACGATTCCGATAAATGACTTTTTATCATCGAGAACGGGAACGAAGTTCTGCTGCATAGCCATATTCAGAAGATCCTCCATCCTGCTGTCCACCCGAACCGGAGTATTGTCCGATCTTCTGGGGACATCTGTGACTTGGATCCGTTTCGCCTCCGCAAGGCTGAGACAAAGCTGATTTTTTATGTACCAGAGAAGGTCACCCTCTGTCAGAGTTCCCACATATTGTCCCTGCTTTCCGATGATAGGAACCGCGGAATATTTATGGAACTCCATCTTGTCCATGGCCTGCTTCAGGCTTTCCTCCTCACTGATATACGCCACATCACTCTTAGGCGTCAAAAAAAACAGAATATTCATTTGAAATCTCCTTAATAGCCAAGTTCTTCGTTGATAAACACGATCTCTGTTTCCATCCCGTTCATCGGACGTTCAAGAATCACGGTAGCATTACAGATGCGGGCAGGACTGCTGCAGTTATAGCAGTGGTCATCTGCCCTCGCCGCGCAGGGAGTGGCAACGCCCAGCCGTACTGCATTTCTGGTACATGCGATATTTTTCGCACGCTTTAACGCTCCGGAAAGATCCGGGGCGATCTTATTTTTTCCCACAATATAAAAAACACGCTTCGGCCCGAACAGACTGGCTGCGACCCGGTTTCCGGTGCCGTCGATATTGACAAGCTCACCGGTTTCCGCCACGCCGTTCGCACTCAGGATATAAACCGTGGAGCTCATGGCTTTTTTTCTCGCTTCCGCTGCCGGCATATCATCCCGCCAGTGCCATGCCATATCATTGTCTTCCTTTAAGATATCGTAAAGCCCCATCTCCTGCAGCGTTACCGAACCACCGAAGCCCACCTGCTCTCCATGGATCTTTTCCTTAAGATAAGCGGCCGCCTCCTCCTTTGTTTCAAAAAAAGAGGTATGAAATTTATGGTCCTCAAAATTTTTCTTTAATGTCTCAATATCCATTTTATTTCCTCCACAAATACTGATTATAGTTATTTTATCACATTTTTTCCCTGAAATCACGAATTTCATGTGAATAATTTCTTAAAAAGCTGTGAAATTGTGCAGTGCAGGAAAAAGAGGTCGATGCTCACGATTTCCCGCTTTTTCTCCGGTTCGTCCGCTTCATCTCCAGCTTTTCTTCCGGCCAATGCCCCTGATTTCCAACTTTTTCTCCGGTTCGTCCGCTTCACCTCCGGCTTTTTTTCCGGCCAATGCCCCTGATTTCCTGCTTTTTCTTTGGTTCGTCCGCTTCGTCTCCGGCTTTTCTTCCGGCCAATGCCCCTGATTTCCTGCTTTTTCTCTAATTCGTCCGCTTTTTCCCCGGATTTTCTGCTGGCACCTGCTCATGGGAAGTTCCTCGGAATTTCCTGTTACACAAAAAGAGCAGTAAGCCTGTCTGTCCGCTCACTGCCCTTTTCCATCACTCCAGATAATCCAGTGCATCCACCGGTTTGTCATCCTTCAGAAGCTCGAAATAGAGATTGACTCCTTCAACCGAATAATATTTTGTCGGCTCTGCCACATACCCCAGCGCATCCCCGCTTTGGAGATATTCATTGACCTCCACGAGGACCTCCTTTAACTGGCCGCATAGGGCGGTATATCCGTTTCCCATGTCCAGCCGGACATAATTTCCGATCTCCTCGTTACATCCGATCTCCATAACTCTGGCATTTGCCGGAGCAAGGACCGGTGTGCTCACCTCACTCTGAATCACATTGGCCGGGCTGCATTTATACTGATCTAAAGTCGGAAAATAAGTAGTTGTATCCATGCTGTACCCGATCAGGATATTTCCCGTTACCGGCCATGAAAGCCGATCCTCCTCAGTAAAGTCAAGGCTCAGAGCCTGATTCGCGATAACTCCCGCCGGTTCGGCCTCCGGCACCTCCTCCTTGGGCAGGGCAGGATCCTCCTGCAAAGACAGGATCGTTTCGGAAACATGATCTCCGTTATCCACGCCTGCCTCAAGAAACTTAGCATCGGCTTCCTCATTTGCTGTTTCCGCCTTTGCTGCCTCCTCTGTCCATCTGGCATCGGAGGAACCTATGACCTGCGGCTTTCCGCCCTCATCCTCGGCAATCACGCCGTCGGGGCCCTCCAACTCCAGATATGGACTTTTTTCCAAGTTTTCGTTTCCCTTTCTGATCTTCACTGCACCTGCTGCGGCAACAAGAGTCAGCAGGCCTAACACGAGCATCACAAGGACCATTTTATCCCTGAAAAGCTGGTTTACTTTTTCCTTCACGTTTATCACCTCGGTAATATTCTTACCAAAGTAAAACGGCTTATTCAGTTTTTATCATATAATATTTCCACATTTTGGAAATAATGGCCCATCAGCCAGCGGTATCCGCAGCCCTCCTTCTCATATTCTCTTGCACCTGCCTGAGAAAAACCATATCCGTCCCCGATCCCTTTGCAGGAAACACGTATGTTTCCGTCGAGTACCTCAAAGGAATAGCAGGAGGAGGAAAGTCCCAGTGCATACTGAACCTCCGTCCCGGAATAGGTTTTCCGGCCGATCCGAATACTTCTCACATATCCGGCTCCATCCCGTTCTGCGATCTGGATCTCCTCTGGCAGTTGTTCAGGAGCTACCGTTACTGCCCCCGGTATTCCGTTTACCTGTCCGGCCATGCTCCGGGGCGTGAATATCTTGACCGTCAAATAATTATCGGCCAGAAGGTCTCCCCCACTTTCCGCCGAGATAAGATAGGGATGTTCTTCATCCCCCTCTCTCGTTCTTCCCGAGGCGGCCCGGCAGAAAAATGGCTCGATCGGCTCTCCCTCATAGGCGGCATACATTCCCTCCGTATCCCGGACGGCCGCCCTGAGGTTTCCGTACATGCGTGCAAAATCCTCTTTTCCCCACAGCTTTTCCATCTGGGAATGGCTCAGGGCATCCATATCAAGAGCCTCCTCCATGATCTCCATAGAGTCCTCCATTTCCCGGTAAATGCCGGTGCGTAAAAGTATGGCCTGCGCCTTCAGGGTCTCCGGCCCGAAATCGGCAGGGATAACGGCAGCCAGTGCCGGGATCAAAAACTCCTCCACCGAGATCCGGCTCCTTTTTCCTCCCCGCTCCGTGATCACTACCCTGCTTCTGTTATCTTCCGTTTCTTTTTCCCGATTCGAGATCTCCTCTGCCTCCGTTCCCCAAAGACAGCCTGTCCACGCAAGGGTTGTCGCGTAGGGAAGCATCACCATCAAAAAAAGCACTGCCAGAAACCGTTTCATACAATAAGGCCCACCTCACACACTTTTTATAAAGTCTATGAGACGGGCCATATATTTAGAACAAGTAACTATTCAGTACCTTCATAGTTACAAGCAAAAATCCATTCCAAATCGGCTGCGCCGATGGGATTTTTGCCTTCCGGCTTATGTTTTCTTACGGTCAGCGCAGCAAGTGCGCAGACCTACTGAACAATTACTAGAACTGGTCTAATTCTGGTCTAATTCTACCGTAACCTTGTTAAGATGCCAGATATCCTTTACATATTCCTGGATCGTGCGGTCGGAGGAGAACTTTCCGCTGCAGGCGGTATTTAAGATCGCTGTTCTCGCCCACCATTTTTCATCCCGGTATGCCTTATCGATCTGATCCTCCGCTGCTGCGTAGGAACGGAAATCCTTCAGGATGAAATACGTATCCGCGCGGTCGCTGGACTGGGTGTTCAGTAAGGAATTGTAGATATCCCGGAACAGCTCCGGATCCTGCGGGCTGTAGTATCCGTTGATCAGCTGCATCAGAACACGGCGGATATCCTGATCGTTGTTGAAGATCTCCATCGGATTATAGCCACCGTTCTTCTCCAGATTGATGATCTCATCTGCGGAAGCTCCGAAGATGAACATGTTCTCCTCACCGACTTCTTCCGCCATCTCCACATTGGCACCATCCATGGTTCCGATCGTCAGCGCACCGTTTAACATGAATTTCATGTTTCCGGTACCGGAGGCTTCTTTAGAGGCCGTGGAGATCTGTTCGCTCACATCCGCTGCGGCAAAGATGATCTCTGCATTTGATACCAGGTAATCCTCAATAAATACAACCTTCAGCTTTCCGTTGATGGAGCGGTCATTGTTGATGACATCTGCAACGGCATTGATGAGCTTGATCGTAAGCTTCGCCCTCTTGTAGCCGGCGGCTGCCTTCGCTCCAAAGATAAAGGTACGCGGTACGATATCCATATTCGGATTATCCTTTAACTGATTATACAGGTACATAACATGAAGGATATTCATGAGCTGACGCTTGTATTCATGCAGTCTCTTTACCTGGATATCGAAGATGGAACGCGGATCTACCTCGATCCCGTTATGCTCTTTGATATATTCTGCCAGACGGAGCTTATTCTGATACTTGATATTCATAAATTCCTGCTGACATTTTTCATCATCCACAAACACAGAAAGCTTTTTGATCTGGGACAGGTCGGTGATCCACTCTTTTCCGATCTTATCGGTTACCCAGTCAGCAAGCAGCGGGTTTCCGTGGAGGAGGAAACGTCTCTGCGTGATACCGTTTGTCTTATTGTTGAACTTCTGCGGCATCATCTGGTAGAAATCCTTTAATTCCTGCTTCTCAAGGATCTCGGTATGAAGCTTGGCAACGCCGTTTACGGAGAAGCTTCCCACAATGGCAAGATGAGCCATGCGTACCTGTCCGTCATAGATGATCGCCATCTTTCTGATCTTTTCATTGTCACCCGGATAGATCCGCTTGATCTCCTCGATAAACCGACGGTTGATCTCCTCAACGATCTGGTAAATACGCGGAAGCAGACGGGAAAACAGCTCGATGGGCCATTTTTCGAGAGCCTCGGACATGATCGTATGGTTTGTATAGGCACAGGTCTTCGTTGTGATCGCCCATGCCTCATCCCATTCTAATCCCAGATCATCCAGAAGGACACGCATTAACTCGGCCACAGCCACGGTAGGATGGGTATCGTTCATCTGGAAGACTGCCTTCTCAGGGAATTTATGGATATCGTCATGCTTCTCCAGATACTTCTTCACTGCACGCTGAACACTAGCGGAGATAAAGAAATACTGCTGTCTTAAGCGAAGTTCCTTGCCTGCATAGTGGTTATCGTTGGGGTAAAGCACTTCAACGATGGTCTTTGCCAGATTTTCCTGCTCCACTGCCTTCTGATAATCGCCCTTGTCAAATTCATTCAGGTTGAAGGTATTAACCGGCTGTGCGTCCCAGATACGAAGGGAGTTTACCACATTGTTTCCATATCCCACGATCGGGATATCGTAGGGAATTGCTAAGACTGACTGATAGCCCTTCTGGACAAAACGGTTTCTGTGTCCGTCCCACTCTGTCTCCACATATCCGCCGAATTTTATCTCGGTGGCATACTCGGCGCGGCGGATCTCAAACGGATATCCATCCTTTAACCATTCATCCGGAACCTCGACCTGATATCCGTCCTTTATCTCCTGCTTAAACATTCCATAGCGGTAACGGATCCCACAGCCATAAGCCGGATAGCCCAGTGTGGCGAGGGAGTCCAGAAAGCACGCGGCAAGACGTCCCAGACCGCCGTTTCCGAGGGCCGGGTCTCTCTCCTGATCCTCGATCACGTTGAGGTCAAAGCCCAGCTCCTTTAACGCCTCAGAAACCTCCTTCTGCTCACACAGGCTGATGATATTGTTTCCGAGGAAACGGCCGGTGAGAAACTCCATCGACATGTAATATACAACCTTGGCATCCTGTTTTTCGTATTCCTTATGGGTCGCGATCCAGCGGTCAATGATCATATCCTTGACCGCCAGGGCAACTGCCTGATATACCTGCGAAGACGTCGCATCCTCAATTGTTTTTCGATATGTGATCTTTAAGTTATAGATCACAGACTTCTTAAACTCCTCTTTGCTGATAATCTGGCTCATGTAAGTCCTCCTGTCGTTGTTTATTTTGTCGCCTTTACCACACCGAGCATTACTGTCTCCCCATTGATATTCCATTCCTTGACGTAGCCTGCCATCTGTCCGAGGATGATATCGTCTGCGAGTACCTCCTCCTTCAGCTGATCTGCGTACTTCTTGATGATCTCAGCGATCCGCTCACTGTTATCCGCATAGACCGAGATATGGTCCATAACCTCAAATCCGGCTTCCTTTCTCATTGTCTGGATCTTGCTGACGATCTCTCTGTAGAAGCCCTCCTCAAGAAGCTCTTTGGTGAGCTTTGTATCCAGAACAACGGTAACGGTATTGTCTCCCTCAGAGATAAAGCCTTCTGTCTGTGCCATATCGATCAGGAGATCCTCCTTGGTCAGAACGACCTCATTTCCGTCAAAATCAAAGGTCAGCGCACCCTTCTCATTTAATGTATCCATTGCCGCATTGCCGTCGATCTCAGCCAGTGCTTTTCTGATATTGCCCAGCTGCTTTCCGTATTTCGGTCCGACTGTCTTAAGCTGCGGCTTGAAGGTATAGGAGGTAAATGCACGCACATCATCGGTAAATTCTACACTCTTAACATTTAACTCATCCTCGATGATCTCCTGATAGAATGCAGGAAGCGCCTCCGGAGCCTTGACAAACATTTTTGCGATAGGCTGACGGTTCTTGATGTTGGCTGCATTTCTGGCTGCACGTCCCATAACGACGATCTTTAATACCTCGTCCATCTTGTTCTCCAGCTCTGTATCGATATGAGCGGCATCTACCTCCGGATAATCGCAAAGATGGATGCTTTCCGGAGCCGTCTTATCAATGGATCTTACAAGGTTCTGGTAGATCTCCTCTGTCATGAAGGGGATCATCGGAGCAGCTGCTTTGGAGATCGTCACAAGAGCCGTATAGAGGGTCATGTATGCGTTGATCTTATCCTGCTCCATTCCCTTTGCCCAGAAACGTTCTCTGCTGCGTCTTACATACCAGTTGGACATATCGTCTACAAAGTCCTGAAGCGCTCTTGCTGCTTCCGGGATCTTGTAGTTTGCAAGATCATCATCGACCTCTTTTACTGTGGAATTTAACTTGGATAAGAGCCACTTATCCATAACTGTCAGCTTCTCATAGTCGAGAGTATATTTTGTTGCGTCAAAATTATCAATATTCGCATACAGCACGAAAAATGCGTAGGTATTCCAGAGTGTTCCCATGAACTTTCTCTGACCTTCCATAACGGCCTTTCCGTGGAAACGGTTCGGAAGCCACGGGGCGCTGTTAATATAGAAGTACCAGCGGATCGCATCGGCACCGTATTTCTCCAGAGCATCGAAGGGATCCACCGCATTGCCCTTGGATTTACTCATCTTCTGTCCGTTCTCATCCTGAACATGGCCGAGAACGATTACGTTCTGATACGGCGGCTTGTTGAATAAAAGAGTAGACTCTGCTAACAGGGAATAGAACCAGCCTCTTGTCTGATCCACTGCCTCGGAAATAAACTGGGCCGGGAACTGCTGCTCGAACAGCTCCTTGTTTTCAAACGGATAGTGATGCTGTGCAAACGGCATTGCTCCGGAGTCGAACCAGCAGTCGATAACCTCCGGTACACGATGCATTTCCTTTCCGCAGTCCGGACAGGTGATGACAACATCATCGATGAACGGACGATGAAGCTCAACCTCATTCTTATCTCCATCCATCTCCTTGCTGTATTTCTTAACGACCTCCGTATAATTCGGGCTCATCTTTTTTAATTCTTCACGGCTGCCGATGCAGTGCATCTTTCCGCATTCACACTGCCATACCGGAAGGGGAGTTCCCCAGTAACGGTTTCTGGAAATACCCCAGTCCTGAATGTTCTCCAGCCAGTCTCCAAAACGGCCCTTTCCGATGGACTCCGGGATCCAGTTGATCTGGTTGTTGTTGCGGATCAGATCCTCCTTTACCGCTGTCATCTTGATAAACCATGACTCGCGTGCATAGTAGATAAGCGGGGTGTCGCATCTCCAGCAGTGGGGATAGCTATGCTCAAATACAGGCGCCTCAAATAAAAGTCCCTTCATATTCAGATCCTTTAATACCATTGGATCCGCTTTCTTTACAAACACACCGGCATACGGTGTCTCTGCTGACATATTTCCCTTCGCATCGACTAACTGGACAAACGGAAGGTCATATCTTCTTCCCACCTGGGCATCGTCCTCACCGAAGGCCGGGGCAATGTGTACCACGCCGGTACCATCTGTTAAGGTTACATAATCTGCACATGTCACATAGTACGCTTTTTTATTCTGTTTTTTACAGATCTCTACGGCACAGTCAAATAACGGCTCGTATTCTCTGTATTCCAGATCCTTTCCGGAGAAGGTCTCAAGGATCTCATAGGCTGCTTTTCCGTTTTCTTTGTCAGCAAGCTTTCCGAGAACGGTATCTAAAAGTGCCTCTGCCATATAGTAGGTATATCCGTCAGCTGCCTTGACCTTTGCGTAGGTCTCCTTCGGGTTTACGCAAAGAGCGATGTTGCTGGGAAGTGTCCACGGTGTTGTTGTCCAGGCTAAGAAGTAGGCATCCTCGCCTTTTACCTTAAAACGGACGATGGCGGAGCGCTCCTTTACATCCTTATAGCCCTGAGCTACCTCATGGCTGGAAAGCGGGGTGCCGCAGCGCGGACAGTAGGGTACGATCTTGAAGCCCTTATAAAGGAGTCCTTTGTTCCAGATCTCCTTTAATGCCCACCACTCAGATTCGATATAATCATCATGATAGGTAACATAGGGATTATCCATATCCGCCCAGAAGCCGACTGTGCTGGAGAAATCCTCCCACATTCCCTTATATTTCCATACGCTTTCCTTACAGTGCTCGATAAACGGCTCCAGACCGTACTGCTCGATCTGCTCCTTTCCGTCAAGGCCGAGCATCTTTTCAACCTCAAGCTCTACCGGAAGTCCGTGTGTATCCCATCCGGCCTTTCTCGGTACCATATATCCCTTCATAGTGCGGTAACGCGGGATCATATCCTTGATGACGCGGGTAAGCACATGGCCGATATGGGGTTTTCCGTTGGCTGTAGGCGGGCCGTCATAGAATACATAGGGCTCCCCTTTTCTTCTGCTCTCAATACTCTTTTCAAAGATCTTCTGATCCTTCCAGAATTTCTCTACTTCCTTTTCTCTGCCGACAAAATTCAGGTCGGTTGAAACCTTCTGGTACATGACACATTTCCTCCAATCTTGTTTGCTCCGCTGCTTTCTCCTCACAGCGTTTTTCGTTACAATTAAGAACAAAAAGATCCTGTTCTTGCGAACAGGATCAAATTAATTCATGATACCACCTATTACTGCATACTGACATATGAGTTCCATATAACGGCGGAAAACCGGAGCAGCTTACTGTTATTCAGCTGTCAGTTTGGGAGTGATGTTCCGTCTGCTTCCGGCACCGGGCTTCCATCGTCCCCGGCTCGCTTTCGCCCTCCCACAGATTTACTGTCTCCTTCTTTACCTTTACTTATATCTATAAACGATATCATTATAAAGATATCTCCTTTAAAAGTCAAGAGTTTGATGGATCACTTTATTCATCACTTTATTCTTTCGCAGATAAGCCTTCCCATTTCCTCTGTTCCTACCTGCTTCATGTTTTCCGCCATAATGTCTGCAGTTCTGTAGCCCTCCTTCAGGACCTGCCTTACCGCAGCCTCGATGGCAGCCGCTTCTTTGTCAAGGTCAAAGGAATAACGGAGCATCATTGCCGCCGAGAGGATCGTTGCGATGGGGTTTGCGATTCCTTTTCCGGCAATATCCGGTGCGGAGCCATGACTCGGCTCATAGAGGCCGAATTTTCCCTCGTTCAGGCTTGCCGATGAAAGCATTCCGATGGAGCCGGTGATCATGCTCGCCTCGTCCGATAAGATATCGCCGAACATGTTTTCTGTCAGGATCACATCAAACTGTCCCGGATTCATGACAAGCTGCATCGCACAGTTGTCCACCAGCATATTTTCCACGGTTACTTCCGGATAATCCTTTGCGGTTTCTGCTACTACCTTTCTCCAGAGTCTGGAGGAATCCAGAACATTTGCCTTATCCACACTGGTAACTTTTTTTCTTCGCTTCATCGCGATCTCAAAGGCCTTAACTGCAACACGCCGTATCTCCGTTTCATTATATACAAGTGTATCCACCGCCTGCAGCACTCCATCGACTTCTTCTGTATGACGTTCTCCGAAATAAAGACCTCCGGTCAGCTCTCTTACGATCACCATATCAAAGCCATCCCCGATGATCTCTTTTTTGAGGGGGCATGCCTCTGCCAGCCCCTCATAAAGATAAGCCGGACGAATGTTGGCAAAGAGCTTTAACCCCTTGCGGATCGCAAGAAGTCCCGCCTCCGGTCTCAGGTTGGGCGCCACATCATACCATCGGGAGTTTCCCACATTTCCTCCGACTGCGCCCAACAGCACAGCGTCACAGCCCTTGGCCGTTTCCAGCGCCTCGTCAGTCAGGGGTACCCCATAGGTATCAATGGAGATCCCGCCCATCAAAACTTCCTTATAAGTAAATCTATGTCCATATACGGCCCCGACACGATCAAGGACTTTTTTTGCCTCTGCGACGATCTCCGGGCCGATGCCATCACCTGAAATAGATGCTATCGTATATTCCATGCTGCTTTACCTCCGATATTTCTGTCTTTTCCATTCATCTTATCTTATCTGACTGCCGATTTCAATCATAACCGGCAGAATGGAGTATATCGGTTTTCTATTTTTAATATAACTTGTTATTATATTAAGGAAGGCTTGCAGCCGACTATCTATTCACGATACATGTCGGGCCGACGGTCGCGGAACAATCCCCAGGAGAGGCGGTCAAAGGCCAGTGCATCCAGATCAAATTCCGACAGAATCACACCCTCCGATTCTCTGTCCATCGTTTCAACCAGCTCTCCGGTGCCGTCCGTAATAAAAGAGGAGCCATAAAACTTTAATGCAGAGGACTGATTTCCGTTTTCTGCGGAGGGCCGGACTTCCTCTAAGCCCACCCGGTTTGCCGCCACAACAGGCATCAGATTGCAGGCAGAATGTCCCTGCATACAGCGTCTCCAGTGGGGCATGCTGTCGACCTCAAGGATCGGCTCACTGCCGATGGCGGTAGGATAGAATAAAATTTCTGCTCCCTTGACTGCCATAAACCGGGCTGTTTCCGGAAACCACTGATCCCAGCAGATCCCCACTCCGATCACTCCGTAGCTTGTTTCAAACACACGGAAGCCGGTATCCCCCGGTACAAAGTAGAATTTTTCCTGATAATAATGATCGTCCGGGATATGCGTCTTTCTGTAGATCCCAAGATTGGTTCCGTCTGCATCAAGAACAGCGACCGTATTAAACAGACGATTCTTATCTCGCTCATAAAAGCTTATAGGAAGCACAACGGAAAGCTCCTTCGCAATTTTGGAAAAATGCCGAACGGCTTCATTTTCCTCTACCGGCTTTGCAAAGCGATAATAATCGTATCGGCGCTCCTGGCAAAAATACTGTCGCTCAAACAGCTCCGGGAGCAAGATGATCTGTGCCCCTTTGGCGGCTGCCTTTCTGACAAGCTCCTCCGCATGGGCGATATTCTTTTCCACCTGATCTGTGCAGCGCATCTGTACGGCTGCAACCTTCACTTTTCGCATAACTGCTTCCTCCAAACTATCGTGACCTGTCCGGGCTGTGCCCATACCTATTCTGTCGGCGCAATGATTCTGTTTTGCTTCGGGATCTGCTGCGTGATGCAGTGGATATTTCCTCCGCCTAAAAGGATATCCCTTGCGTCGATCGGAACGATCTTCCTCTCCGGAAACAAAGCCTTCAGGATATTTACCGCGATCTTGTCATTTTCGTCTCCAAACTGCGGGACGATCACACTGCGGTTTGCAATATAGAAATTGACATAACTGGCGGCCAGTCTTTCTCCGACCTCACGCTCGTCCTCTCCGGGCTCAAACTCATATCCCAGAAGATCTTCTTCCTTTATACATACTGGAACCCGCGGGATCGGCAGCTTGTGAACCTTAATTTTTCTTCCCCGCGCATCTGTTTCGCTTTCAAGGATGCTCAGGCACTCCATGGACAGGTCATATTGCGGATCCTCTTTCTCGTCCGTCCAGGCTAACACCACCTCACCGGGTCTTACAAAGGCACAGACGTTATCCACATGCTCATTGGTTTCGTCGTTAAATATCCCCCGGGGAAGCCAGATCACCTTCTCTGCACCCAGATATGACTTTAATTTCTCGTCGATCTCCTGCTTTGAGAGCAGTGGATTTCTTCCTCCGCTTAAAAGACAGGCTTCTGTGACCAGCACAGTACCTTCCCCGTCGGAATGGATCGAGCCGCCCTCAAGCACAAAGGGGTGGGCTTCATAGCAGGGATATCCTTTTACGGCGCAGAAGCTTTCCGCTACCCGATCATCCTTCTCCCAATGGGGATAGAGGCCATCCACAAGACCGCCCCATGCATTAAAGGCCCAGTCGATCCCGCGAACCTCGCCTTTTTTATTGACCACAAAGGTTGGGCCCACGTCCCTTGCCCACGCATCATCCGACTCCATCACGATGATCCTGACGTCTGTGCCGGAAAATGCAGCCCTGGCATTTTCTGCCACGTCCGGCTCCGCTAACAGATACACTGTCTCGCTCTCTGCAATGGCAAGAGCAACCCTCTTAAAGGCCTCTCTTGCCTTCACCGCACCGTAATTCCAGCTTCCCGGCCGCTTCGGCCAGATCATGATACAGCCATCATGCTCCTCAAACTCTCCCGGCATATAAAATCCATCCTCTGCCGGTCTTTCGGACAATTTATTCATCATTAAAACCCTTTCCTTTGTCCCAGGCGGAAAGCCGCATTTTAAAATCCTCGTAGCCAAATTTTCGGATCAGACGGCACTCTCCCTGTTTGTCCATCACGGCGATTGAGGGAAGGCACATTCCGTTAAAGGTGTTGTTCTTCACCATGGAATAAATCGCCATATCCTCAAAGTACAGCTTATCCCCAATCCGGATTTCCCGGTCAAAGGAATAATCTCCGATCACATCCCCCGCCAGACAGGTGCAGGAGGATAAGCGGTAGGTATATTTCTTCTCCCCCGGCATACCGGAATCGGCAAGGGGCGGGCGATAGGGCATCTCCAGAACATCCGGCATGTGGCAGGCGGCAGAGGCATCTAAGATCAGCGTCTTTATTCCGTTTTCCACAATATCCATGACCTCGGTTACCAGATATCCCGCATTCAGGGCAACTGCCTCACCGGGCTCTAAATAGACCGTTACCTGATATTTCTCCTGCATCCGCAGGATACAGCGCTTCAGCCGCTCCACATCATAATCTGCTCTTGTAATATGATGCCCGCCTCCCATGTTCAGCCACTTAATATTAGGAAGTGACAGGTATTTTCCGAATTTCTCCTCCACCGCAAGAAGCGTCGTTTCAAGATCATCCGAATTCTGCTCACATAACGTATGGAAATGGATGCCGGAAAGGAGCGGGACAAGATCCTCGCGGAAATTGGCGGCAGTAACTCCCAGCCGGGAGCCGGGGGCACAGGGATCATAGATCGCATGCTCCCCTTGAGTGGAGCATTCCGGATTGACCCGGATCCCCACGCTGACCTGATTTTTCTGACATACCGGATAAAATTTTTCCAGCTGGGAAAAGGAGTTGAAAACCAGATGCCCGCAGATCTTACAGAGCTCCTCGATTTCTTCATTCTTAAAGGCAGGAGCAAACACATGGTTCTCCTTTCCCATCTCCTCCCATCCGAGCCTTGCCTCAAACAGACCGCTGGCCGTTGTTCCGTCCAGATACTGTCCGATCAGCGGATATTCATGGAAGCAGGAAAATGCCTTTTGTGCCAGAAGGATACGGCATCCCGTATCCTCCCGCACCTTCTTTAATATTTCAAGATTCTTTTTTAATACTCCCTCGTCGATCACATAGCAGGGAGTCGGCAGCTCATTGATCCTCATCCTTATTCCACCGTCTTCGGAGCTTCATCCACTACCCACGGAAGTCCCCACTTATTTAAGGCCTCCATATAAGGATCCGGATCAAACTCCTCAACATTAAATACGCCCTTTCCGCTCCATTTTCCGGTGATGACGAGCATGGAGCCGATCATAGCCGGAACACCTGTCGTATAGGAGACAGCCTGAGAGCCGACCTCCTTATAGCACTCCTGATGATCGCATACATTATAGATATAGATGGTCTTTTCCTTTCCGTCCTTGATACCGGTAAAGATACAGCCGATATTCGTCTTTCCGACGGTTCTAGAGCCCAGAGAAGCCGGATCCGGGAGCAGCGCCTTTAAGAACTGGATCGGCACGATCTCCTGACCGTTAAACTCCACTGGGGAGGTTGACAGCATGCCGACATTCTCCAGGCATTTCATGTGGGTAAGATAGCTCTGACCGAAGGTCATAAAGAAGCGGATCCTCTTTACCTCCGGGATATTCTTGGCCAGAGACTCGATCTCCTCATGATGGAGAAGATACATATCCTTTTCGCCCACCTGAGGGAAATCATACTCTCTCTTGATCTCCATCGGCTTTGTCTCTACCCAGTGGCCGTTCTCCCAGTAGGAGCCATTAGCAGATACCTCGCGGAGGTTGATTTCCGGGTTAAAGTTTGTGGCAAAGGGATAGCCGTGATCGCCGCCGTTGCAGTCTAAGATATCGATGGTGTGGATCTCATCAAAATAGTGCTTTAAGGCATAAGCCGCAAATACGCTGGTCACACCCGGGTCAAAGCCGGTTCCGAGAAGCGCCATCTTACCGGCCTTTTCAAATTTTTCCTTATAAGCCCACTGCCATGAATAATCGAAGTAAGCGGTAAAGCCTTCTTCCTTGCAGCGTTTCTCATAGATCCTTCTCCACTCCGGATCATCGGTGTCCTCCGGCTCATAGTTGGCTGTGTCGATATAATTCACACCGGCCTTAAGGCAGGCATCCATGATCGTAAGGTCCTGATAAGGCAGAGCTACATTTAAAACGGCATCCGGCTTGTATTCGTTCATCAGCGCCACCAGCTCATCCACACAGTCCGCATTGACCGTCGCAGTGGTGATCCTTGTCTTTGTCTTTCCCTCAAGCTCCTTCTTGATCGCATCACACTTGGAAACGGTACGGCTGGCGATCATAATATCTGTAAATACCTCGCTGTTCTGACAGCATTTGTGGATCGCAACAGAAGCAACTCCTCCGCATCCGATTATCATTAATCTGCTCATTTTACATTTCCTCCTCTTTTAAAAGATCCTCAACATACTTCGGCAGCATAAATGCCCCCATGTGAAGATGAGTCGTATAATACCATGTTTCAATATTTAACGCGTCCCATTCTCTTGACTTGAAATCCTTGACCGGATGATATTTTTTTGATGCAAAGCCAAACAGCCAGTAGCCGGAGGGACAGGTGGGGATATGGGCCTGATACACGCGGCTTATCGGGAACGAACGGAAGGCCTTGCGGTGCATGCTGCGGCAGGCAAGCTCGTCCTCATCATAGAAGGGGCTTCCGTGCTGATAGACCATGATGCCATCATCCTTCAGCGCGTTATAGCAGCTTCCGTAAAATTCCTTTGTAAACAGGCCCTCCGTGTGGCCGAAGGGATCTGTGGAATCGTTGATGATAAGATCATACCTTCCCTTTTTGTTTCTTAAGAACCGCAGACCGTCATCATAGTGGATCGAAACACGCGGATCCTCCAATGCAGAGGCTACCTCCGGGAAAAATTGTCTTGATACCTCCACAAACATTTCGTCTGTTTCCACCACATCGATATGCTCCACGCAGCCGTACTGCAAAAGCTCCTTTGCGACTCCGCCGTCCCCGCCGCCGATGATAAGCACATCCTTTACACACGGATGAACTGCCATAGGCACATGGGTCACCATTTCATCATATATAAATTCATCCTTCTCAGAGAACACGATCTCTCCATCGAGGGAGATAAACTTTCCAAATTCCTCGGAATCGAACACATCGATCCGCTGATATTCACTCTCGCCGGAAAACAGCTGTTTTTCGATCCTGACAGACAGCTTGACATTTCCGGTGTGCAGCTCAGAAAACCAAAATTCCATATTTCGCAACTCCTTGTATCGTAAAGCGGTTATATGTTGGCCAGTACCATAAGATGATCCACCGCCGGATCCTCGGTGCCCTGCATGGAGCATCCCTTTTCCTTGGCGTAAAGGATATACCGGACAACATCATCCGTGATCATCTCACCCGGCGCTAAGATCGGGATACCCGGCGGATAACACATCACGAACTCTGCACATACCCGGCCGGAGGAGGCTTCTACCGGTACAGAAACCTTGTCTGAATAGAAGGCCTTCTGGGGTGACATAACGACCTTCGGGGAAATATACTCCCCGGAGAGAAGTCCGGAGCTGTCTTTCCGATAAAGACGCTCGATATCCGCCAGAGCGCCCACAAGACGCTCAATGTCCTGAATGCGGTCACCGATGGAGATATAGGCCAGAATATTGCTGATATCTCCAAATTCGATCTGAATATCATATTCATCCCGGAGCAGATCGTAGACCTCGATACCGGCAAGTCCGATATCTCTTGTATACACAGAAAGCTTCGTCACATCATAATCGAAGATGCTGTTGCCATTCACCAGCTCTTTTCCGTAGGCATAATAGCCGCCGATGGAGTTAATCTCCCTGCGGGCATATTCTGCCATATCCACCACCTTGGCGAAGGATTCCTCACCCCTTAAGGCCAGATTCCGCCTTGAAATATCCAGACTGGAAAGAAGCAGATAGGACGCACTTGTCGTCTGGGTCAGGTTGATGATCTGGCGGACATAATCGGCATTCACTCCCTTATTTAAGAGAAGCAGAGAGCTCTGGGTCAGGCTTCCGCCGGATTTATGCATGGAAACGGCAGCCATATCCGCACCGGCCTCCATCGCAGATACCGGAAGATTTTTTCCGAAATAAAGATGGGTGCCATGGGCCTCATCCGCTAACACCTTCATGCCGCGGCCATGAGCCATCTTAACGATCGATCGGATGTCTGAGCAGATCCCGTAATACGTCGGGTTGTTGACAAAAACAGCAACGGCATCCGGATTGTCCTCGATGGCCTGCTTTACCCGCTCTACCTCCATTCCCAAAGAGATCCCCAGCTTCTGGTTCATCTCGGGATTTACATAGACCGGCACCGCACCGCAGAGCACCATGGCATTGATCACGCTCTTATGTACGTTTCGCGGAAGGATGATCTTGTCTCCCGCACTGCACACGGAAAGGATCATTGCCTGCACCGCCGAGGTGGTTCCTCCCACCATCAGATACGCATTTGCCGCTCCAAAGGCCTCCGCTGCCAGCTCCTCCGCCTCCCGGATCACCGAGATCGGATGGCACAGATTATCCAGCGGCTTCATGGAATTTACATCCAAAGACACGCATTTTTCTCCCAGAAGCTGTACCAGCTCCGGATTTCCGCGGCCTCTTTTATGTCCCGGAACATCAAAGGGGACAACTCTTTTCTTTTTGAACGCCTCGAGTGCTTCATAGATCGGGGCTTTCTTCTGTTTTTCTCTGTCCATGGTTTTGTTTCCTCACGCATTATTTTGATCGCGCATCACCTTTAAATACGAAAAAAAAGCAGATGATGCCAAAACCATCATCTGCTAAAAACGACATTATTCCATTGGGATCCGGGCACGATTAGCCGCCCTCGTTTTCCTTTGACCTTTATCGTTTTCCTAGTCTGCAATCGCAAATATATTGTCCCTGCACTTATTGACCGATTCACAAGATGATGTGTTTTCACACTGATTATAAAGTAATCAACTTATAAATTTGAGCTTTTAACTCAATCAATAATGTGGGCTTGACCCCACGCGGCGCTTGACCCGCCTGTCCGATGGGCTTAACTTCCATATTGCAGCTGCCGCCGCAAACCGGAGTGGTCATTACATACATTTGCATGAAAACGATAAATGTCTTTTCATACTGCTGATATCATACAGGAAAAAAAGGGGAATTGTCAAGTGTAATTTTTCAGAAAAAGCGCACCCGCCCCGGACGTTTCGGCCGGAAAGCAGGTGCGCCTGTAAGGGGAATGTATAATATGGGGAGGGGAAAACTCTATAAAACAACTCCGTCTTTGAAGATGGAGATCTCACGGAAGCCCTTTTCCTCGGCCTTCGTCTGCTTTCCGCCGGCGATTTCGATCACCAGCTTAAGAAGTCTCTTTGCCGCGTCATCGATGGATTCACCATCTGCGATCGGCCCGGCGTTAAAGTCGATCCAGCCCTTTTTCTTTTCCGCCAGCTCTGTATTCGTTGCCAGCTTAAGAGTCGGAGCCGGAGCGCCAAAGGGGGTTCCGCGTCCTGTGGTGAACAGGATCATGTGGGCTCCCGCTGCGGTCATTGCCGTTGCGGAAACAAGGTCATTGCCCGGCCCGTAAAGCATGTTGAGGCCCTTTGTCACCACCGGGTCACCGTAGCCGATAACATCCATGATCGGAGCTGTGCCGCCCTTCTGGACGCAGCCGCAGGACTTATCCTCTAAGGTCGTGATACCGCCCTGTCGGTTGCCCGGGCTCGGGTTATCATATACGACCTCATTATGGCTGATAAAATAATTCTTAAAGCCGTTGATCATGTGGACAGCCTTGTCAAATACCTCCCGGTTCACGCAGCGGTTCATCAAGAAGCCCTCTGCGCCGAACATCTCCGGCACCTCAGTCAGTACCGTTGAGCCGCCTCTGGCTGCCATCATATCACTGAAGCGTCCTACCGCCGGATTTGCGGTGATGCCGGAAAGTCCATCGGAGCCGCCGCATTTCATGCCGATAACAAGCTCGCTGACCGGGATCGGCTCTCTCTGAAACTGTGCCGCATATTCCGCGCATTCCTCAAGAAGCTTTCTTCCGGCCTCAAACTCATCCGCTACCTCCTGACAGGTCAGGAATTTTACGCGGTCATGATCGTAATCGCCGAGCTCCGCAAGGAACTGCTCATGGGTCAGGTTCTCACAGCCAAGTCCCAATACCAGAACGGCTGCTGCGTTCGGATGGCGGACAAGGGCTGCCAAAAGCTTTCTTGTCTGGGCATGGTCTGCGCCTGTCTGGCTGCAGCCGAAGGGGTGGGGGAAGGTATAAAGCCCGTCGATGCTGCCTTTTACGAGATCCTGATTGTCACGAACCAGCTTCTTTGCAATGTCATTGACACAGCCGACTGTCGGGATGATCCAGATCTCATTCCGGATCGCCGCACGGCCGTCCTTTCTTTTGAAGCCCATAAAGATCTCCGGCTCCACTTTTTCCGGGAAGTCGAGGGACGGAGTATAGGTATACTCCATCTCGCCTTCCAGATTTGTTTTCACGTTGTGGGTGTGCATCCATGCACCGGCCTCTGCGTCTGCTGTCGCGTGACCGATGGCAAAGCCGTATTTGATGACATTCTCACCATTTTTGATCGGCTTTAACGCGATCTTATGGCCCTGGGGGATATCCTCAAGAGCGGTGACCGTGATACCGCCTGCAGTGACCTCCTCACCCTTTTTGATAGGGTGGAGGGCAACTGCTACGTTATCCAGTCCGGAAATCTGAATTACTTTCATATCTTAATTAAAGGCAGCTTGCGAATGCAGCCTTTGCTCCTTCCGTGCGAATCTTCTTAAGGTCAGCGACTACCTTCTCCTCAAGGCCGGAGATCTTGGTAAGATCCTGATCCCACATCTTCTCGTTGGTAAGAACTGCGTTTACGAGAGCCTCTGCGGAATCATTCTTATGAGCATAGTAGAACTCCAGCGCCCATCTGTCGTCACTTACGGTGTACTCGTTTCCTGCCGGACGCTTGCAGACAAGTCCTGCATCGGTAAGAGCCTGAATGTCGTTGCTGTAGAATGCGATATAAGCTGCTAAGGACATGGTCAGGCACTCCGGAAGCTTTCCGGTCTCTTTGATGTACTCAAGGAAGGACGGCATATTTCTTGCTTTCCACTTGGAGGTGGAGTTTAAGGAAATGCTCATCAATTCATGGTTGACGAAGGGGTTATTGAAACGATCCTCAACGGCTGCTGCGAACTGCTTCAGATCATTCTTATCCAGCGGGAGGGTCGGGATAACCTCATCATAGAGCATCTTGTTCATAAAGCCCTTGATGACCTCGTCGTGCATACAGTCACGAACGATGTTCTCGCCTGCAAGGTAAGCGCCGAGAACGAAGCCGGTGTGGGCGCCGTTTAAGATCCTTACCTTTCTCTTTTTATAGGGGCTCATATCCGGTGTTACGAATACCTTATCAAGGAGTCCTGCCTTCTTGAAGGGAAGGACATCATTTAATTTTTCATCTCCCTCGATGACCCATACACCGAATACCTCTCCGACATCGGTAAGGGGATCAGCGTAACCGTTCTTCTGCTCAAGCTCAGCAACCTCGTTTGCGTCTTTGATACGGCCCGGAACGATACGGTCTACTAAAGAGCCGCAGAAGGTGCAGTCCTCGTTTACATATTTCTTAAAGCCGTCCTCAAGTCCCCACTGGTCGATGTACTGATTTACGCACTTTAAGAGCTCTTTACCGTTGTTGTCGATGAGCTCGCAGGCGAGCATGATGATGCCCTTCTTTCCTGCTTTGTAACGATGATAGAGAACCTGTGTTAATTTTGCCGGGAAGCTGGAGGGCGGGCAGTCCTCCTGTTTGCAGGACGGATCATACTGGATTCCGGCCTCTGTCGTGTTGGAAACGATGATCTCGAGATCGTCACTTGCGGCAACCTCCATCATCTTCTCGTAATCCTCTTTCTCATACGGGTTTAAGCAGCGGCTGACGCTGGAGATCACTCTCTTGGCATCTACCTTCTGGCCATTCTCGCTTCCGCGAAGATACAGGGTGTAGAGGCCCTCCTGCTCATTGATCATCTTGGAAAGACCCGGAGCGATCGGCTGTACGAGGCAGCACTTTCCGTTCCAGTCTGCTTTTTCATTGGCAAGATCAAACCAGTAATCAACAAATGCCCGGAGGAAGTTTCCTTCTCCGAACTGGAGCACCTTCTCCGGTGCATTCTTTAAAACAAAACCCTCATATCCGGATTTCTTTAATACTTCATAATTCAGATTTTCCATATCGATTCATCCTTTCCTGAATTTACAAAAATCATACATATATATAGATAAAGCTTCTGCCAGACAAATCCCGTTTCCGGCATTCATCTGGCAGATACCTGCGCTTTTAATAGAACAGATTTACCAGGAATGTGGTAAACGGCTCAAACCAGGTAAGAAGAAGGAGGTTGATGATAAGAAGGATGTAGAACGGAACAGCCTCCTTGATAAACGCTGCTGTCTTACACTTGGTAATTGAGCATGTAACGAACATCAATGTTCCCATTGGCGGTGATAATGCACCGATCGCGTTATTGAAGATATAGATCATTGCGAACTGGATCTCATTGATCCCGTACTGGGCTGCGATCGGAGCCAGAAGCGGAACAAGGATGATCATGGAAGCGTTTCCTTCAATGAACATACCTACAATAAGAAGGAAGATGTTTACAACGATCAGGAAAACAAATTTGCTGTGGATATTGGCAAGCATCCATGCAGTCAGTGTCTGCGGGATTCTTTCCTTTGTAAGGATCCAGGAGAATACGGAAGCTGCGGAAACGATCAGCATGATGGAGGCTGTGGAGCACACGGTCTCCTTTAACCCTTGGATCATGTCCTTTATCCGCATTTCCTTATAGATGATACCGAGGAAAGCAGCGTAGAGGATAGCAACAGCACCAGCCTCGGTAGCAGTAAAAATACCGATACGGATACCGCCGATGATGATGACCGGAAGCATTAACGGAAGGATAGCCGGCTTGAATGCAACCCAGAAACGCTTAAAGGTAAGCTTCTCCTTGGTAACTACGCCGTAGCCGCGCCTCTTGGAGATGATGCCGACTAAGATCATCATCGTGATACAGAGCAGTCCTCCTACACCGAAGCCGGAGATAAACAGCTTACCGATCGAAACATTCGCGATACATCCGTAAAGGATCATTGCGATTCCCGGCGGGATAAGCGGTGTGATCATAGAAGATGCTGCAGTTACAACACTGGAAAACTCCAGTGAAAAGCCCTTCTTTGTCATTTCCGGAACCATCATTTTAGACTCCATCGCTGCATCTGCGATATTGGAGCCGGAAAGGCCGCCCATAACAGTGGAAAGAAGAACGTTTACCTGAGCCAGTCCGCCCGGAAGACGTCCTGTAACGACCTCACAGAAATCCATGATCCTCTTGGTAACGCCTGTATAGTTCATGAAAATACCGGCGCAGATAAAGAACGGGATAGCCATAAGGGAAATCTTTTCCGTACCGATGATCGCCTGCTGTGCGAATACAACGGAGTTGATGTCCGGATTCAGCACAAAGTAGACCATGGAGCCGCCGAGAACGGCGATATATACCGGAACCTTAAGGAAAAGCAGGAGCAGCATAACCATTGCTGCGATCATTAATACATCACTCATTACTGCTTGCCGCCTCCTTTGCCTCAGATTTTACGCCTTTGATAATGCTGTAGAAATAGCTGATGATCATATCGATATAGGATACGATCGCGATTCCATATACAGCGGTATAGGGGATCTTTAACATACTTGTTGAACGTCCGCTCTTAATAAATACCTGAATGAAACCGATACTCTGCATAAACAGATAGCCGATAACGACCACAACAACTATAGAGATCAGCCATTCCATGACCTTCTGCATCTTTGCAGGCATCAGGTCAACAATCATCTCGATCGCTACGTGGTTTCCGGAACGGAACGCCGCTCCGGCTGCCGCAAATACGATCCATACCATACAGGATGTCTGTACTTCCTCCAGCCATGTAAATGGATTGTTGAAAATATAACGCCATACAACGCCAAGGAAAGTAAGGACGATCAGCACAGTCAGGATCACGGAAGCCACCGCGATATCCAGATTGGCAAGGATCGAGATCACTTTATTTTCTTTTTTCTCCATGCGATTACTCCTCTTTTTTTACGAAAAGAATCGGGCCCGGGACTTTTATGCCACGGGCCCGATCAGGGGTTTTGTTTCAGATTAGTTGGCGCCCATAGCCTTTCTTACTGTGTCATACAGACCAGGTGTCCACTGCGGGAACATATCATAGAACGGTTTGGATTTCTCTTTGAAGCCTTCAAGCACTTCCTCAGACGGATCAACAACAGTTACGCCTTCTGCTTTCATCTTCTCAAGGTAATCTGCTTCTGCTGCCTGCTGAACTTCGTTGTTATATTCGCCGGCCTCGTTTGCTGTCTCTACCAGCCAGTTCTGCTGCTCCTCGGTAAGGCTGTTGAACCAGTCAGCAGATACGACCCATGTTGTAAAGTTCTTAACATGTCCGTCAAGAATTAAATACTTGGCAACCTCATGAAGCTTTCTTCCGTAGAGAGTTGCAAGGGGGTTCTCAGCACCGTCAATGGTCTTTGTCTGAAGTGCCTGATAAACATCACCGAGAGCCATACCTGTGGAGGTAGCACCTAATACATCAAAGCCCTTGGACTGGATCTCATTGGAAGGAACACGGATCTTTAAGCCCTTTAAGTCATCTACGGTATTAACCGGAACGGTTGTAAGAGTATGTCTCTCACCGTAGATCCAGTTGGAGGAAATGATCTTTAAGCCCTTCTCCTCAAGCTTATCGCACTGCTCCTTATACCAATCAGACTCGATCAGAGTCCAGCACTGATCCCAGTTATCGAAAAGGAACGGTCCGAATACGATACCGAAATCCGGTACGCCGTAGTCAGCGTAGAAAGCACCGTCTGCCAGTGTGCAGACATTCTCACCAAGAAGCATGGAGTCGATCAGGGAGGACTTGTCACCTAACTGAGAGTCCGGATAAATCTCGATAGCCATTGTGCCGCCGGATTTCTCCTTGATGATCTCCTGAGCCTTTGTCCAGCCCTGTCCAACCGGCTCAGTAACAGAGTTCTCGAAAGCAACCTGAAGAACTACGTCAGCATCTGCTGTGTCTGCTGCGGCTGCTGTTGTGTCTGCTGCAGCTGCTGCTGTTGTATCTGCTGCTGCGGCTGCTGTTGTATCTGCTGCTGCTGTAGTTGTCTTATCTGTATCGCTTCCGCCGCATGCGGTAAGGCTTGTTGCTGCCATAGCTCCTGCAAGAGTTAAGGCCATAACCTTTCTTAACTTCATAATTTTACCCTCCGTTTAAAACGTTTGTTTATAGTGCAACAGCAGCTGATCCACGTCAGTGCTGGATTGCTTTATGATTTTTGGTTTCTGATTACTTGCTGATGTTGGAAAAATCAAAGACTACCTTTAACATATTTCCCGGATTATGGGCAAAGTCATCGAAGGCCTTTGCTGCCTCATCGAAGGGATATACGTTTGTAATGATCTTATCAAGAGGTGCCTTTTTGGCATTCACGATATCGATCAGCTCAAGGAAGTCCTTCTTTAACGAGTTTCTGGAGCCGTATACATTTAATTCCTTCTTCTGGATCAGGGTGAAGTTGAAGTCCAGATTCTTCTTTCCTACGCCGATCAGTACCATGCGTCCGCCGAAGCAGCAGGCATCGATACAATTCTGGAAGGTGGAAGGAAGTCCGACTGCCTCGATCGTTACATCGAAGCCATTTCCGTTGGTGATCTCGGCTACACCCTTGTCAAAGGCCTCCGGAGAATCGTTGAGGATCGTTCCGTCGATGCCAAATTCCTTAGCCATCTCAAGCTTTCCGGCTGCAACATCCGCTACATAAACGGTTGCGCCCTTTGCCTTTGCTGCGATAGCAGCCAGAACACCGATGGTACCGGCGCCGACTACGAGAACCTTATCTCCCTCTTTTACATTGGCACGGCTTACACCGTGGTAGCTGATGCAGAAGGGCTCGATGGCAGCCAGTGTCTTTGCGTCCATTCCCTTGCCGTCATAGACTCTTTCGATCGGCATTGTGATGTATTCCTGGAATGCACCGTCTCTCTGGCAGCCCATTGTCTGGTTGTCCATACATGCGTTTACGGTTCCGTGCTCGCAGGAGTAGCAGTGTCCGCAGTTGAAATACGGGTTGCAGGTCACGATCATACCCGGCTTGATGCCATAAGCATTGTTTTCATCTGCTTCAATGACCTCAGCGGAAAACTCATGTCCCGGGATTCTCGGATACTCGAAGTAAGCAAAGGTTCCGCGATAGGAGCCAAGGTCACTTCCGCAGATTCCGCCGTAAAGAAGCTTTAATAATACTTCGCCTTCTTTTCTTACCGGCATTGCCACATCCTTGATCTCAACTTCGCCGGGAGCGTTGATATACATTGCCTTCATACCATATTCCTCCTAATTTATATAATATCGGGGTCAAAAGCCCCCGATTTTGATGCCTACGGATTGTTTGACTTGTATTTATTTTGTATTTGTTGTTGTATACATCAAATTATAAGGTCTGTTCCCCAATATGTCAATATTCTACAGGCTTATTTCTTTTGTTTTGTATGATTCACCAAATGTCACATACTGTTTTTGTGCATTTCGCTGACTTTTCCCTACGAACGCTTTTTATGCTTTGGAATATTGAATTTCCTTTCCGGCTGTGTTACAATATTTGTTATATACAACAGGCTCTGATCCGGGAGGGAAAATAGATATGCCAAAGACCAATTTAAAAACAAAGGCCTACAACGAAATCCGGCACAGAATCGTCACCTGCGAATACGCACCGGGAATGTTCCTTAATGAAGAAATGCTCACATCTTCACTGGGCTTAAGCCGGACGCCGATCCGGGATGCCTTAAGCCGCCTTGAACAGGAACGACTGATCGAGATTATGCCCAAGCGCGGCATCACCGTTACCCCACTGACGGTAAACGATATCAATATGCTTTTTGAAGTCCGTGCCATGTATGAGCCCTACGTTCTGCTCCACTATGGCTCCATGCTTCCCATGGATCGGCTGAACCAGTTTTATAAGATCTTTTCTAACAATGATTCCGACAGCGAATGCTTCCGGGATAACGACTATTTCTATGAGCTGGATACCGATTTCCATCAGGTAATTATAAACTCCTGCCCCAATATATATATAAGGAACAATTACAACCTGATCCGAACCCAGGCTGAACGCTTCCGCCACATGACCGGAAACGTTTCCAACAACCGTCTGGAGGACACCTTCAAAGAACACCTCGCCATTATCCGCCCCTGCCTTC
This sequence comes from uncultured Lachnospiraceae bacterium, assembly GCA_934376955.1. Lineage (GTDB taxonomy): Bacteria > Bacillota > Clostridia > Lachnospirales > Lachnospiraceae > CAKRPJ01. The sequence continues at coordinate 28,775 of CAKRPJ010000028.1, forward strand.
AGGGAAACTGGACGGAAGCCGCCGACCAAATGCTCTATCATCTTGAGGAATCAAAAAAATCCACCTTCCGTCTGGTATTCAAGGGAATGGAGCACGGAACACTGAGTCTTTGATCCCCGAATTGTCAATGCGAAAAGGCCGCCGCCTCGCCTGATCCTCTTAAATTAAGATCAGCCGAAGCGGCAGCCTTTTTTATTGTTCTGTAATTATCGTTCTTCTCTATAACCGTTCTTTGATCAGCGCCTCCAATTCCTCCATGGAGGAGACCATATTGATGTCGTTTCTTAGGGCCGCTGAATTGGGATAGCCCGCCGTATACCATGAAACGTGCTTCCGCATCTCTCGCATTCCGGCCAGCTCGCCCTTAAACTTTAACATCATCCTTCCGTGGCGCAGGATCATCTCCTTCAGCTCCTCGACAGACGGTCTTTCCGGCTTTCTTCCCGTATCCAGATACTCCGTGATCTCACGGAAGATCCACGGATTTCCCTTCGCGCCCCGTGCCACCATGATACCGTCACAGCCTGTCGTATCCACAAGACGCTTTGCGTCCTCCGCCGTAAATACGTCGCCGTTTCCGATGACCGGGATGCGGACTGCCTCCTTAACCCGGCGGATAATATCCCAGTCCGCCTTTCCGGAATAGAACTGCTCCCTTGTTCTGCCATGGACTGCCACCGCGGCCACACCGCAGGCCTCTGCGATCTTTGCGATCTCCACGGCATTTACGGAGGCATCGTCAAAGCCCTTCCGGATCTTAACCGTTACCGGCTTCTTCACTGCCTTCACCATTGCCGAAAGGATCTCCTCCACCAGAGCGGGATCCTTCATTAACGCAGAGCCCTCGCCGTTTTTTACGATTTTCGGCACCGGACAGCCCATATTGATATCAAAGATATCGTAAGGGCCCTCCTCGAGCCGGGCAGCGATATCGGAAAGGATATGGGGATCTGAGCCGAATAGCTGCAGCGAAACGGGACGCTCCCGCTCATCCACCTGCAAAAGCTCCTTTGTATTTCTGTTATTATACAATACTGCCTTGGCACTCACCATCTCCATACAGACCAGTCCGCAGCCCTGTTCCCGGCAGAGCACACGATACGGCAGATCCGTGACCCCGGCCATCGGCGCGAGGATCACATTATTTTCCAGCATTACATTTCCTATTTTCAGCTTCATAAATAAAATCCTTTCGTTTGTCATAGGCGGAAACCCACTACCTTCAGGTGGTGGGAGGAGCCTTGTAAATCTTTAGTCATTACCCCTGACTCTCAATA
>CAKRPJ010000029.1:0-28339 GCA_934376955.1 uncultured Lachnospiraceae bacterium
TTATTTACCTCGTTCGACTTGCATGTGTTAGGCACGCCGCCAGCGTTCATCCTGAGCCAGGATCAAACTCTCATGTTATAGTCTTCGACTTAACGAGGTCGTTTCGAGTTTAGTCGAAACATACATCTTGTTACTTGGTGAGGTTTCCCACGAGCCTAGTCACAAGATGTTACCTTGCGTCTGATTCCGAGTTCAAAATTTAGCTTGGCTAATTTTAAACCGTTCTACTGTTTTGTTTAGGTTTTGTTCTGAATGTTCTCATTCATGGTCTAACCAAAGACCATTTTTATAAGAATTTTCAGGGTTTTACATACTGTTCAGTTTTCAATGTTCTTTGTGTTTCTTTGTTGCTGTTTCAGAAGCAACTCTGATATATTATCATAAGTGTTTCTGTTTGTCAACAACTTTTTAAAACTTTTTTCAAAGACCGATCAGCTATATAAGCTTCTCGAATCGTTCTTTATAAGTTTTTCTGTGTCTCAAGGACGTGTATAAGAATACCACATCTTTCCTCATGTGTCAACTGATTTTTTCTATTTTTCAAACTTTTTTAACTATATATACAATAATACACAATATCCCGTTTTTTTTATCCCGTAACACTATATCTAGTAGATGCTGAAAGCGACCTTATTCTCCTTCAAAAATCTTTTTACCCATTCATCCCATTCATTCTCCAATATTTTATCCAATGTAAATATTTTCAATGAAGTTCCGGAAACACATTTAAGCTCCTTATTCTCAAAATGAACATTAATATAAAGTCCATTCACCTGTTCCGGCTGTATTCCCGCCACTCTTGAATTGATAAAAGCTGCCGTTTTTTCTCTGCTGAGCTGAAATACCAGCCGGAAGCTCTCCGGAAGGCGTTTTCCCTTGACAAGGGAAAAACAGATCGGCCGGATCGTACTCCAGAAGGAGTAGTCTTCGAGTCCCTTCTCCGCACGTTCCTCCTCCGAATAATATCCCCGGCTTATCCGGCCGTCAATGGTAAATCTGTTATATGTAGTGATTTCTGCCTCCCGAAGAAGGAAGGTATCAAACAGGTTTCCGACAAAAAGACCATTTGTGAATGCTTTTGCATCTTCGATTTTTAACGCTACCATATTAACCGCCTATACTCCCTTTCCACTCTGAGTCACCGGTAGACACTCCTTCATCCCCGCAGAACTGTTCAAATATCTCAAAAAAATCAGCTGTTACTCTGGGACTTTTGCTTATGCTGATCTCCTGCCAGATCGGATCTTCTCCTGTCAGCGGTGTTTCCCCCTTAAATGACTGATATCTCCTTAAGAACGCCTCATTCTTCTTTTCGCTGGCAATTTTTTCTTTATTCAGCTTTGTTGCAGCTTCATCATAGTCATCCACACATTTCAGAATATAAAATTTTCCGGAGTCCTCTATTACTCCGCTGATCTCTCCCTCTGAAAGCGAAAATGCCTCCTCCTCATATTCTTTTCCCATCTCTCCGCGGCAAAGCTGCCTATTTGCCTCGATATTTTCTGCATATTCCTTCGCAGCAGCGGTAAAATCCGCCCCTTCTTCCTGCAATTTTGCCAATAGTTCTTCCGCTGCTTCTCGCTGTGAAATTTCCAGCTGCGATACCGTGATCACCTTCGCTTCACTGTCACTCACCTCAAGATTTGCATCCTCGGTGAGCTTTTCCACCAGTTTTTCCGAAAGCCAATAATCTGTATAAAGCTCCTCCATCTCTTTTTCCGATATGGACAGCTCCTCAGCAAGAACGTCACCAAGCTCTTTCCTATATTCTGCAGCAGCATGCTGAACCTGTTCCTTCTCTTTTCCCGAAAGGGTAAGGTTCTCTTGTTTTGCCATTGCACTCATTAGCTTCACTTCACGAAGAAACGCATGGATCTGCTCCAGCAGAGCAGCCTCAAAGGTTGTTCCCCGGTTATCGACAGCCGCCTGCCACACTTTTTCAGAATAGACCTCCTCATAGCGCAGGCGCTCCGTAGTGACGATTGCCATTGTCTCTGCCTTTTTGTATTCTTTTTCCCCTTTTATTCCGGATGAGAATACATCCTTTGTCTTACATCCTCCAAGGGTCAATAGGACTGCCGAAAGTACCGCTGCAATTTTCAGCGCTATGTTCCTGTTTTTCATATTGTCTCCTATTTTAACAATAGTTTCATTATCTTTAACGGCCCGCCGTTTACATTGGAATCTGCAAGAAATCTCGCTGCCTGTTTTGTTTCCGGGCGCGCATTTGATACTGCAAAGCTGTAATAAGCCCGCTTAAGCATCTCGATATCATTGAGCTGATCCCCGAAGGCCATTGTTTCTTCCGGAAGGATCTCCAGGCTTTCCTGAAGAAGCTTCACTGCATTCCCCTTGTTTACCGCCGGATCCATAGTATCGATCCACTGCATTCCTGCCAAAGTCACCTTTAACGCTTTGCTGTACTTTTGGATGATCGGCTCTGCCAGACGCTCCACCCCGCTCATACGACAGCCGGCAATTTTAACGATCGGTACCTTGAGACTGTTGAGGTCCTCCACCTGCACCAGCCGGAAATGATATCCGTTCAGTATCCAGTCTAAAAACTCTTTATTTTTGGAATCGGTATATGCACAGTCTGCACAATCCACAAGGATATCCAGCCCCTGTTTTCGCATATCCGTGATTACATCCCTGGCCATTTCCTGCCGATACTCCGACTGAAAGAGTGACCTGCCGTAGCAGCCCAGATATGCACCGTTATCACCAATATAAAAGAGCTTTTCCCGGATCGGTTTGAAAATATGTTCGATGCTGGTAGCATGTCTGCCGCTGGCTGCCGCAAAATAGATTCCCTGCTCCTTAAGCCGCAGTATTACCTCATAGAGCTCCGGATCCAGACTGCTCCCACCATCCTCTGTCAAAGTTCCGTCAATATCAGATACGATCAGTTTTATCATTCGCATGCTCTCCGTTTACTATTTTTTTAATTTCCATATAGACTCTGCTGACAGGAAGCCCCATCACATTCGCGTAAGAGCCGCGAAGCCCCTTTATATAACGCGCAAAGAAGCCTTGAACAGCATAAGAGCCCGCTTTATCCATTGGCTCCTCGGAATTTGCATATTCCCGGATCTCAGCCTCGGTCATCGGGCAGACCTCCACCTCTGTTTCTTCATAAAAAACAGTTCTCTGCTCTATGCCCCGGTTCTTCCAGATCAGACAGACTCCCGTATAGACCTGATGGGAATGCCCGGAAATTTCCCGGATCATCCCGGCAGCCTCCTCATGGTTTTCCGGCTTTCCTAATATTTTACCATGGATCGAAACTACGGTATCCGAACCGATGACGATGGTTTTATCTCCCTCAGTCCTTGCGATATCCGCTGCCTTTTGGGAAGCCAGCTCCATCACGACCTCCGCCGGGATAGCTGAGGTGATCTGTTCTTTTACATGGCTGGCTGTCACCACCGGATCGATCCCAATCTGCTTAAGCAGATCTTTTCTCCGCGGGGAAGCAGATGCCAGCACGATCTTCCATCCGTTCATTACTTTCCTCTCTTTCCTGTTACATAAAAAGACGGCCATCCGCATTATTGCTTCAGGCCGCCCCCCGGGATCAGGAACAGATCCCTTTATTAGAACTCAAATTTCTCATCAAAATATTTTTTAAGCTCTGTGATCGGAATACGCACCTGCTCCATGGTATCTCTGTCGCGAACGGTAACTGCGCCATCGTTTTCGGAATCAAAATCATAGGTTACGCAGAATGGAGTACCGATCTCATCCTGTCTTCTGTATCTCTTACCGATATTTCCTCTGTCATCAAACTCACAGTTGTAGTATTTGCAAAGCTCTGCATATACCTTCTCTGCGCCGGCATTTAACTTTTTGGAAAGCGGAAGGATGCCGATCTTAACCGGTGCAAGAGCCGGATGGAAACGAAGAACGGTTCTTACATCTCCCTCTGCCAGCTCCTCCTCATCGTATGCGGAGCACAAAAAGGCCAGTGTCACACGGTCAGCGCCCAGTGACGGTTCAATTACATACGGAATATACTTTTCGTTTACCTCGTCATCAAAATAGGTCATATCCTGTCCGGAGGTATTCTGATGCTGTGTCAGGTCATAATCCGTTCTGTCTGCGATTCCCCAGAGCTCGCCCCAGCCAAACGGGAATAAAAATTCAAGGTCTGTCGTTGCCTTACTGTAGAAGCAAAGCTCCTCCTGAGAATGGTCGCGGGCACGCATTTCATCCGGCTTGATGCCAAGCTTCTGCAGCCAGTCGATGCAATACTGCTTCCAGTATGTGAACCACTCCAGATCCGTTCCCGGCTTGCAGAAGAACTCCAGCTCCATCTGTTCAAACTCTCTGGTACGGAAGGTAAAGTTACCCGGTGTGATCTCGTTTCGGAAGGATTTACCGATCTGGCCGATACCGAACGGAACCTTCTTTCTGGAGGTTCTCTGAACATTTTTAAAGTTAACGAAGATACCCTGGGCTGTCTCCGGTCTTAAATAAACCGTATTTTTTGCGTCCTCTGTAACACCCTGGAAGGTCTTAAACATAAGGTTAAACTGGCGGATATCCGTAAAGTCGTGTTTTCCGCAGCTCGGGCAGACGATATTATTATCGTCGATAAACTTCTTCATTTCCTCCTGGCTCCAGCCATCCACTGAGGTTTCCGGCTCGATCCCTTTTTCTGCCATATAATCCTCGATCAGCTTATCGGCACGGAAGCGCTCCTTACATGCCTTACAGTCCATAAGAGGATCGGAGAAACCGCCGATATGTCCGGAGGCCACCCATGTCTGGGAATTCATGAGGATCGCACAGTCAACGCCTACGTTGTACGGGCTCTCCTGAATGAATTTTTTCCACCATGCACGCTTAACATTATTTTTAAGCTCAACACCAAGATTTCCGTAATCCCATGTATTCGCAAGTCCACCGTAGATTTCTGAACCCGGATACACAAATCCTCTGGATTTCGCAAGAGCTACGATTTTTTCCATTGTCTTTTCCATAACATCTCTCCTTTTTCCACAAATTTTTATAAACTCCGGTTTCCCGGTGATTATTTAAATATAATATAGCTTTCTGTGTCGGAAGAAACTCTTGCTTCACATTTACCGGTCAACTCCACACCCTCAGACACATAACGGATCGCACCGTCTGTTCGGATCACCGCACTGCCATCTAAGCGTGCCACCTTTAAACGTGATTTTTTCCTGACACTGTCTGCGGATACTGATTTTTTATCTGATGACACAAGCTTGAGTCCATCCATGTATCCGGCTGATACCGCCTGCTCCATATCCATCACGGAAAGATCCTCCAATCGGATCTGACTCTCCTCATCCGGATACTCCTCCGTAAATTTTATATAGGAATCCGCATCCCTAAAATCGAGTACCAGCTTTGCCGTTCCGTCTGAGATCTCACATTCCCTGATGGATACCGGCACATCTTCTCCGGAGCCTCCGTTAAAGTCCGTAAGGAGGTTTTCTACATATTCACGAAGCTCCGTCTCGTTATAAATATCCCCGCTGCAGTCCTCGATCACCGCGGAGGTCACGGTTCCTTCTCCTGTAATATAAAGGCTGTCCTCTGTCGGAGAAAATCCTTCACCGCTTCCTGTCCGGCTGCAGCCCGTCACTGCTAACAGGGCAGCCAGCAGTACGATTCCTTTTTTACCTATTCTCATATTTCCTCTACAATTTTCACTCATTCGTCTTTTTCTTACGTAACATTATCCACAAGTGTCCCCAAAATGTCAAGGGAATGGAAGGTTTTATCAATAAATCTTTTTTTATTCTCCTCTACACACCGTACAAACTGCAGCAGCACCGGCTCGGAAAGTGTAAATGTATACAGCTTCTCTACCGGAGAGCTTAAAACATACTCCCACGCATAGATCGTGGATTCCTCCAGTCTCCCGAGTGGATATTCCATGTATTCGCCGTTTATCTCCATGAGCTTTAGTTCAAATACCGCCTTGACCAGCCGGTTTGGGATTGCCTCCTTTAGCAGCGCCCTCATGGACTGGTATAAGAGCTTCAGTGCTTCCGTGGATTCCACATTCTCTCTCCCGTAGTAATCCGCAAATTCCAGAAAATAGGATCCGTAGCAGGCCGCCTCCATATCTCCCGCAATATCACGGAAATAATTCCGGATCTCTGCACCGGCAAGCGTGTAGGAATCTCTGCCCTCAAAAAGCCGAAATTCCCCAAAGACAAACGGGCCGGAACAAGCCATCAGCTGGTTTCCCGGCCTTCTGGCTCCTCTCGCGAAAGCGGTTATCTTTCCCCGCTCGCAGGTAAGGATCACAAGCCTTCGATCATATTCTCCCGCAGGCGCGGCCTTTAACACCATCCCGGTCACACTGATCTGCTCCCTCATATTATATCATCCCTAAATATCCTTCGGATTATATCCGTAATTCTTCATATAAAGCTCACTGTCGCGCCATTCCTTGCGGACCTTGACCCACAGCTTCAAGTTAACCTTTGCATCCATAAGATTTTCGATCTCGATCCGGGCCGATGTACCGATCCTCTTTAACATGGCGCCGCCTTTGCCGATGATGATCCCCTTATGGGATTCCCTCTCACAGACAATGGTAGCCTCGATATCAAAGATCCCATTGTCACGCTCTGTCATTCGTTCGATCACAACGGCGATCCCATGAGGGATCTCATCCGACATCATCCGAAGCGCCTTCTCACGGATCAGCTCCGCTGCGATCTGGCGCATAGGCTGATCCGTCACCGTATCCTCGTCATAATACTGCGGCCCCTCCGGAAGATACTGGAAGATCGTGTGGATCAGAGTATCCGTGTTGGTTTTTTTCATTGCGGAAACCGGTATGATCTCCTTAAACCGGTACACATCCTTATAGGTATCGATCGTTTTTAAAATGTCCTCTTTCTTTACTGTATCGGTTTTGTTGATAACAAGGATCACCGGTGTCTTTACCTTAGACAGTACCTGTAAAATATACTGCTCTCCGGCACCGATATAGGTTCCGGGCTCTACCAGCCAGAGGATCACGTCGACCTCCTTTAAGGTATGCTCTGCAACATTTACCATATATTCGCCGAGCTTATTCTTTGCCTTGTGGATTCCCGGGGTATCCAAAAAAATGATCTGTCCGCGTTCGTCTGTATAAACGGTCTGGATCCTGTTTCTGGTCGTCTGCGGCTTTTCTGATGTGATGGCGATCTTCTGTCCGATCAGATGGTTCATCAGTGTGGACTTGCCGACATTCGGACGGCCGATCAGTGTCACAAAGCCGGATCTGTATTTTTTACTCATTTTTCCTCCTGTGTCCGGTCCTGCCCCTACTTGGCATCTCCGGTCTGGTTTCCATTGTATAAAGGAAGGATCTCACCGAACATTTCCCGATCCGCCTTGATCTTGTCTTCATTTCCGATGGCACAGACGGATCCCGTCTTTAATATCGCACGAACGATTCCTGCCAATGCACGGATATCCTCTACGGTAACGGAAAGAACTTCTTCCCTTTCCTTCTTTAACATCTCATCCGTCACTTTGGAGTACCATGCAGACAGTCCTCTTGATCCCTTTAAGGACGGTGTCAGCGGGGTATCCATATCGCTTATGGTACCGATGACATACTTGGTCATATCTCTCTCGTCTGCGCTGAAATTCTCCAGATATTCCGGAATTCCTTCATATATCTTATTGCTTTCCCCCACATTGGGATCTCTGTAGGATACGAAATATCCCTCACCGGATCTGCCGATCCCGCTCATGCATCCATACGCACCGCCCTTAACGCGGATATTGATCCATAAATAGTCGTAGCTCAGCATGATCTTTAATATGCGGAGCGCTCCTGTGTATTTATAGCCGCTGCCTGCAAAGGTACCGCAGCGTGCCACATAATTGACCTTTGAGGAGGAGGTAAAGCCTTCATTTTTATTTCCCTTCGGAGCATGGAATGCATATACCTTTCCTGTTCCCTCCGGAAGCACTGTCGTCAATGCTTTCATTGCCGTCTGCAGGCTTGAAAATCCGTTTTCATCTGCCGTGTAGCTGATTGTCATATTTTCTTTTGTTAAGAGCTTTTCAATGACACGCTTTAAGCCATTGATAATTCCCTGCTTTTCCGAATCAAAATCCCGTGTCCACTTTTCCAGATACTGATAATATCCGATCCCGCCGGTCATATCGTTAAAATAGGAGGTATCAGAAAAATAGGAGGTGGCCCGTGCCACAGCCGCCGAGTGTCCGGAGCCCATAAGCTTCATCTGTCCCTTGGATTTTGCTTCATTTAAGATCTCTTTCAGGCGTTTTTCATCTTCAAGTACCGATTCGGTGAAGATCTCCGCCAGAATATCAAAGCCAAAGCCCAGCTTTTCATAGAGGACCCGTGCGCTGGCCACAAACACACCGGTAAATCCGCCGGTTTTCAGCTCCGGATATGAGGTTACGGAAAATGTGACCCCGCCACTGTTTAAAAAGATCTCGCTGCTCAGATCACTGTAGGAATGACGGGCAGTATCAACATAACCCAGAACGGATTTTAAAAGGCCGAGATACGGAAGGTCTTCCATAGGAATGCGGTCTGTATTGAACAGGACTCTCAGATAGCCGATCCCGGAAGTAAACATATCATGGCGGATCACCGGGATACCGTCTATGTTTGTTTCTTCAAAGATCAGCTTTGCAGGCTCTCTCCCGATATCCTCACGATTAAGCATGGGGATCTTTTCCAGATCCTCCTTCGGGGATGGGGTATCCTGATATTCTTTTAACTCCTCGGTCTGTTTTACTAACGCCGCGATCTCATCGGAAGACAGAGTTTCTTTATAGCCTGCCAGCTTCTTTGCCGTTTCCGCCTCCATCTGTGCGGTCAGATTCTTCTTCGGACTTAAGGTCACGATCGCTTCGTAGGGATTGTCCAGAAGATATTTTTTGATCAGGCCCTCAAAATATCCCTCGTCAGCACCCTTTTTCAGGAAAGCGAAGGTCTCTACATACTCTAAGTGCATCATCGGATCTCCGCCGTAAAGCCAGCTGTCAAGACACTGAAGTCCATACATCAGTCCCTTTGGTGCCGAACCGAAATCTGCCTCTCTGTATTGAAATTCATAATAATTGATCCCGGCAAGAAGGCTTTTTCTGTCGATCCCCATATCAGCCAGCTTACGCAGGGTGCCTTTGACAACGGCAAGAAATTCACCCTTCTGAGCCTTTGACGCATTTTTGGCGATCACGGAGAAATACGGCTGTAAGATGCCATTCTCATAGCCGCCCATGATATCATCACCGATCCCTGCATCGAGAAGGGCCTGTTTGAGCGGTGCTCCCGGAGCGTCTAAGAGTACATATTCAAGAACCTGAAAGGCCACATATTCTTCCGGAGAAAGCTCATTTCCGGCTGATGTGCTGACGGAGAGATAACATGCCTGCTCCGTTTCCTCTCCTTCCGATACGGAGTAATAATATTCCTTCTCCACAGGCTCCTTAAATGCCTTCTGAAGCCGGATCTCCGAATCCACCTGCTCCTGCTCATATTTTCCCAGATATTCCTTATCGAGCCATTTAAGCTTTTCCGCCATATTCATATCGCCGTAGAGATAGATATAGCTGTTTGACGGATGATAATAGGTCTTATAGAAGTCCAGATATGCCTCATACGTCAGGTTGACGATCTCCTCCGGATCTCCTCCGGATTCATATCCGTAACAGGTATCCGGGAACATAGCCGCCTTTATATAACGGTCTAAAAGACTTTCCGGAGAGGAAAATACTCCCTTCATCTCATTATAGACTACTCCGTTATACGTAAGCTCGCTATCCGGATCCGGAAGCTCCAGATGCCATCCCTCCTGCATAAAGATCTTCTTTTCTCTGCCGATATTGGGATTTAACACCGCATCCATATATACATCCATCAAATTCTGGAAATCGGTCTCATTGCAGCTTGCCACCGGATATACCGTCTTGTCCGGATATGTCATCGCATTCAAAAACGTATTTAAAGAGCCCTTTACCAGCTCTACAAACGGATCCTTTACCGGAAATTTTTCTGATCCGCAGAGAACACTGTGCTCTAAGATATGCGGCACTCCGGTACTGTCTGCCGGAGGTGTCCGAAAGCCGATGCAAAATACCTTATTATCGTCCTCCGCAGTCATCAGGAAAATTTTTGCTCCTGTTTTTTTATGCTCTAAAACAAAACCTTCCGCATTCAGTTCTTTTATCTCCCGGTCTTCCATTACCCGGTAGGCTGAAAGTGCCTTGATCTCATCTTTCTGACTCTGCATTGCTGTTCAATCCTTTCTTGATCCCGGACGCCATGTCAACGGATCTACTTACATATTTCCCACAAATTTATCTTTTAATATCGCAAAACATTCCCTTACACAAAAATGCAAAAACAATACCGGATCCGATTTTGATGCGATCCCGGTCGGATCCTGGATCCCAAGCCTTTTTGCGATCCCTTTCGCCCGCAGGACGTGGAAGTTGCTTGTGACGATCCCCACGCGGATCGTGACTTCATCATCCGGCGGCACCAGATATCCCGAGGATGCCATAACCTCACGGATCCAGTCGCGCCTGCTCTTTTCTCTTTCATCGATCAGAGCCTTGCTGTAGGCAAGATTTTCGTAGGTGCTGTGTGAATTATCCTCTTTTATCATCTGGTATTCCGGGATCCCATGCTCTCGCAGATAATTATACATTGCGTCGGCTTCACTTATATCTTCGCCTTCCCCCTGTCCGCCGGACAGGATGAGGATCGTATTAGAATGGACTCGGGCATACTCTAACGCCTTTTCCACACGGTATTTTAATGAGCGGCTCAGCTCTGTTCCCTGAACCTGCGCTCCCAGAACGATCACATAGTCTGTACTCTGCTTTTCCAGAGAAAAGAAATTTACGCCGATGATCACCTCCACCGCGAGGAAAACGGCAAACAGAGCTGCCGCCGCAGTCACCACCGCGACCTCAAGCCGAAGCGGCACCTTTTCTCTAAACCGGTCATAAAAACGGAGTACCACCGAGGCAAGTCCAAGACAAAAGGACAGGATCAGCCAGATTCCGCAAAATGACGTCCCCGGCCCGGAATAAATAAGGATCAGCACATAGTACACCATACAGAATATACTTAAAAAACAGCATACAAAATCCATTGCTTTCCTCCTTTCCGACTGCCAAAGCGACATACAGTCCATGCATTCGCCTTCCGTTTAGTCTTCTTTTTTCCTTAGGATATCGTACTTTTCTGCGCCTTCGCCCAGATCGACGTAAAGGATTTCCTTCGGATGGGGAGCGCTTTCCCGGCTTTCCCCTTCTTCCGTATAAATACCGCGGACGGTAACCGGAATATTTCTTCCGTCGGGCTTCATGATCTCGATAGCTTCACCGACGGAAAACTTATTCTTCTGCTCAAGCTTCACATAACCGCGATGATCTACCTCCTCAACTGTTCCGAGGTAGACATAATTCTTGACATACGTGTTGCTGTCATAGATCTGTGCATCATTTCCCGGTTTTCCGAAATAAAATCCTGTTGTAAATTCCCGGTATGTGCATTTTCCGATTTCTTCCTTGTACCATTCCATGTTGCTTTGATACTTTTCCGGACTCTCCAGATAATCATTAATGGCTTTCCGGTAGGTTCTTGCCACCGTGGCAACGTACAGTGCGGTCTTCATCCGACCCTCGATCTTAAAGCTGTCGATCCCGGCTTCGATCATCTCCGGAACATGCTCGATCATACAAAGGTCTTTTGAGTTAAAAATAAAGGTTCCTCTCTCGTTTTCATAGACAGGAATATACTCCCCGGGTCTCGTTTCCTCCATTACCGAATATTTCCAGCGGCATGGATGGGTGCAGGCCCCCTGATTGGCATCACGGCCGGTAAAGTAGTTGCTTAAAAGGCATCTTCCGGAATAAGAGATACACATGGCTCCGTGAATAAAGCTCTCGATCTCCATATCCTCCGGGATGTGTTCGCGGATCTCGCGGATCTCCTTTAAGGAAAGCTCTCTTGCCGATACGACTCTCTTTGCTCCTAATTCATGCCAGAATAAATATGTTCCGTAGTTGGTATTATTTGCCTGGGTGCTGATATGAAGCTCCATGTCGGGAAGAACGCGCTTTGCGATAGCAAATACACCGGGATCTGAGATGATCAGAGCATCCGGACGGATCTCCTCAAGCTCTTTAAAATATTCCTCCACTCCCGGCAGATCGTCATTATGAGCCAGAATGTTTGCGGTAATGTATACCTTCACGCCATGCTCATGGGCAAAGGCAATCCCCTCTTTTATCTCGTTATTGGTAAAGTTTTTAGCCTTTGCTCTCAGTCCGAAGGCCTCACCGCCCAGATAAACCGCATCTGCACCGTAGATCACCGCAGTCTTCAGCACGTCTAAGCTCGCTGCCGGGATCAAAAGTTCTGTTTTTCTCATGTCTTATCCCTTTCTTTTCAATACGCTTAAGGCTACTCCGTCTCCGATGGGCAGGATCGTGGTCTCCAGAGCTTCCGAATTTTTCAGTGTATACAGATATTCCCTCATCCGCACATGGATCGTGCGGTCTCTGCGCTCCACGGCATACCGGGATTCTACGATTGTCCCGTCCTGCAGCACATTATCCGACATCAAAAGCCCGCCCGGGGCAAGAAGTCTTATGATATCCGGCAGCCAGTTGATGTACTGCCCCTTGGCCGCATCCATGAAAATAAAATCAAAGGAGCCGGAAAGATCCGCAAGGATCTCTCCCGCGTCTCCCTCCAGCAGCGTTATCCGATCCTCCAGCTGTGCCTTCTTAAAGTTGGCCTTAGCCACAGGGATCCTCTTTTCAAATTTTTCTATCGTAGTGATGTGGGCATCTTTTGGCATGATGCGTGCCATGAGAAGGGCAGAGTAGCCAACTGCTGTTCCCACTTCAAGAATGTGCTTTGGCTGCTTTAATGCCACCATGGTTTTTAAAAGGGCAGCCGTTTCCCTTTTAATGATCGGTACAAAGGACGCAGCTGCCTCTCCGGCAATTTCATCACAAAGTTCTCCGTCTCCGGAGTCCAGAGAATTAATGTAGGCAGTTATTCTCTCGTCAGTAATCATTATTCCTTTTCCTTCTCTGTTTCCTCATTTAAAATGTTGATGATATCCTTTGAGGTCTGGGAGGTGTTCAAACGGAAGCTCCCCTTCTTTACCTCATAATCATAACACTTTGCCTGCAGGGAAAATGCTGCACTGTCGCGGATCAGCCCGTCCTTCTCAAGGATGGCTCCCACCTCGGAGACAGATTCCTTTCCGTCAAGCTCCACGGTGACATCCCTGCCGGGTGCTTCCTCCATTCCCGGTGCGTAGAATACGCTATACCCGAAGGCATAGCCTTTCCTTGCCCCGAGAAATAAGAGCGCCGCCACCAGCGTATAGAAGACCAGCTTTCCTGAAATGCTGATCACTGCCATACTGATCCGGTTTATTTCCTTCGTCATTTTACTCATCGCATCGTTCCTCAATCTTCTGTCTCAACGTCAGGTAATTACACTTCCATAATAATTGGCAGGATCATCGGATTTCTCTTGATCCGCTTCCATAAGAAATCACTCAGACTATCGCGGATGATATTTTTGATCTTGCCCCAGTCGGAGACGTGGCGGTCCAGACAGTCGGAAACAGCCTGATCCACGATCGTCTGTGCCTCCTCCATAAGATCCTCGGATTCTCTCACATACACAAAGCCGCGGGATACGATATCCGGCCCGGAGAGAAGCTGATTGGAATATTTTTCCAATGTGAGAACCACGATAATGATTCCGTTCTGAGCCAGATTCTGTCTGTCTCTTAATACGATATTTCCAACATCACCTACACCAAGTCCATCCACAAGCACACCGCCGGACTGAACATGGTCGATGACCTCGGCTCCTTCCTCTCCGATGGACAAAACGTCTCCTGTATGGAGCATCATAATGTTTTCCTTCGGGATCCCAAGAGACTCTGCCAGCTCCTTCTGAGCCATGCGGTGACGGAACTCACCGTGGATCGGGATCGAATATTTCGGATGCACCAGAGAATAGATCAGCTTGATCTCCTCCTGACAGGCGTGACCGGATACATGGGTATCCTGTGAGATCACCTTTGCGCCCTTCATGGAAAGCTCGTTGATGACCCTTGCCACGGCTTTTTCATTTCCAGGGATCGGGGTGGAACTTAAGATCACCACATCACGC
This sequence comes from uncultured Lachnospiraceae bacterium, assembly GCA_934376955.1. Classification (GTDB taxonomy): domain Bacteria; phylum Bacillota; class Clostridia; order Lachnospirales; family Lachnospiraceae; genus CAKRPJ01. The sequence continues at coordinate 14,183 of CAKRPJ010000029.1, forward strand.
GGGGTAATGGAAACCTTCCGATGCAGAGAGGAGGCCATTCTCGACAGTGCCGCCATGGATTCTCCCTGGCTTCCTGTTGTGATCAGCACGGTATCTTCTTCTTTATAGTTTTTAAGCTGCTCGATATCGATGAGTGTTCCCTCAGGTATGCTGATGTAGCCCAGCTCCTGCGCCGTTCCGATCACGTTGACCATACTGCGCCCTTCGATAACGACCTTTCTGCCATATTTACATGCGGAGTTGATGATCTGCTGCACACGGTCCACATTTGAGGCAAAGGTTGCGACAATGATCCGGTTCTGACGGTGCTCGGAAAAAATCGCATCAAAGGTTTTTCCCACTGTCCGCTCAGACATGGTAAAGCCGGGGCGGATCGCATTCGTGGAATCACACATCAGCGCAAGAACGCCCTTTTTTCCAAGCTCCGCAAGCCGCTGCAGATCCGTTACATCCCCAAACACCGGTGTATAATCGATCTTAAAGTCACCGGTATTTAAAATAATTCCCGCCGGCGTGAAGACGGCAAGTGCCGCTGCATCCTCGATGCTGTGGTTCATCTTGATAAATTCGATACGAAAGCATCCAAGATTGATGGACTGTCCGTGCTTTACCACCTTGCGCTTCACGTTCTTTAACATGTTGTTCTCTTTCAGCTTGTGATCGATCAGGCCCATGGTAAGCTTTGTAGCGTAAACAGGGGCATTCACCATCTTCAGTACATAAGGAAGCGCGCCGATGTGATCCTCATGTCCGTGGGTGATCACAAAGCCCTTTACCTTATCAATATTATCCTTAAGATAGGTTATATCCGGTATTACAAGGTCGATCCCCAGCATGTCATCACTCGGGAAAGCCAGGCCGCAGTCCATAACGATAATACTGTCCTCATATTCGATGGCCGTCATGTTCATTCCGATCTGTTCAAGGCCTCCTAATGGGATGACTTTCACTCTGCAGTCCGCATTCTCATTATTTTTGTTCTTCAAATTCTAAACCTCCGTTATTTTTCCGTCCAATTTATTTTTTGTGCTTTTGCTTTTTTCTGCATTCCTTGCAAAGGCCGTACAGCTTCACCTCATGATCCGTAACCTCAAATCCGATATTCTCAAGAACCTGCTTCTCAAGAATGTCGAGAAGATCCGTTTCGAGGGAGTATACTCTCCCACATCCGTTACAGATCGCATGGTGATGGCGGTGTCCCGAGATGCTCTCATCTTCGTTCAGCTCATAGCGGGCAAAACCATCATCGAACGTTACCTTATTAATAATATGCAGTTCAAGAAGGACCTGCACGGTCCTGTATATAGTAGCCAGTCCGATATCCGGGCTGTTTTCTTTCGCCAGATCGTAAATTTCCTCTGCGGTGAGATGTTCTCCGGGCCGTGATGCCATAATATCCAGAACGATCATCCTCTGGCTTGTCACCTTCAGCCCCTTCCCACGGAGCAGATCTTTTACTCTTTCTTCATTCATTCCAATCTCCGGATCGTATCTTTCCTGTTCCTATTTCGTTTCCAGATCTACATCCTCAAGAAGCTCCTCAAAGATCTTCATAAGACCCTCAAGCTCCTCCTCGTCCTCCACAAACTCATACAGGGCATCGGAATCTGCTTCTCCTGACATATCTCTTAAAATATAGCAGTCTGCTTCTTCTTCCTCATCTTCCGCATCTGTAACAAGAAGATAATTCTTTCCGTTTAATCTTGTTTCCTCTAAAACGTAAAATTCGATTGTCTGTTCGTCATCTACCAGTGTGATCTTTCTTTCTTCCATTTTGTTCTCTCCTACTCCGCTTCTCTTTTCATACGGTCTAAGTATCCCTGAAGGATCAGACAGGCAGCCACCTTATCAATAACGGCCTTTCTGTTCTCTCTGCGGACACCGGATTCCATAAGGATCTGTTCCGCTGCAACCGTTGTGAGGCGTTCGTCCCAATAGATTACGGGAAGTCCCGTGCGGCGCTCCAGCATTTCACCGAAGTCCTTCGTCTTTTCCACACGCTCCCCTTCTGTATTGTTCATATTTTTGGGCAGTCCCAGTACGATGGTTCCTATATCATACTGTTTTATCAGTTCTTCGATCCTTGCACACGTTTTGCGAAGCTTGTTTTCTTCCTTCCGCTCGATGGTCTCCACTCCCTGTGCAGTCATAAGGAGCCCGTCACTGACGGCGACCCCGACCGTCCTTGAGCCAAAATCAAGTCCGAGTATTCTCATTTTTTTGTTCTCCTGCGGTTTTCATGGAAAAGGCAAGGTGCCAAGATAAATTTGCACAACAAAACCAGCTGGCGTTTCTTCTCCCAACTGTTCCCCTTTTCCATCCTTATCCGTTGCATTTTACCGGCTCTGCGTCTTTGCAAAGCCGTTTTTACTTCAGTCTGGTCTCGATATAGTTTTCCATCAGTTCTTCCAGTATCTCATCACGCTCCACCTTCATAATAAGGCTTCTCGCGCTTTTATGGCTTGTGATATAGGTCGGGTCTCCGGACATGATATAGCCGACGATCTGATTGATCGGGTTATATCCCTTTTCCGTCAGGGCCTCATACACTTCCTTTAAGACCTGGCTGACCTCCAGCTTTTTTTCTTCTCGTACCGCTCTGAAATATTGTGTGTTGCTAATATCGCCCATAAATGTCCTCACGTCCTTTGGTTGCTAATTTTTATTCTACCCCAATTTATTATTTTCTGCAAGATAAATGATATCATCTGTCAGGAATTCTTTCAGGACTCCTTTTACAAAGCTGTTTTTCTCGTCAATTCTTCCGGAAACTGCCACCTTCACATATTCCTTCGTGTGTCCGGTCATATACGTTGTTCCGTTAATAACCACCGGCTCCTCAAGAAGCACCTCTGTCTCCTTGCCGATAAATGAGCCCCTAAATTCCCGTGACATCTCCGCCTCCAGCTTTAAAAGGCGGGCGCTTCTTTCTGTTTTAATATTTTCCGGAACCTGATCCGGCATGCGGTCAGCCCTTGTCCCCGCGCGTCTGGAATATTTAAACACGTGCATCTCGTAAAAATGAACCTTCTTTAAAAACGCTTCTGTCTGAGCAAACTCCTCCGATGTCTCGCCCGGGAAGCCCACGATCACGTCTGTTGTGATGGCCGGATTTTTAAAATATTTTCTCAACAGCTCACAACGGGAATAATACTCGTCACAGGTATAATGGCGATTCATCCTCTTAAGTGTTTCATTGCAGCCGCTCTGAAGGGAGAGATGAAAATGAGGACAGATCTTCTCCATTCCGGCAAGTGCTTTCACAAATTCCTCCGTGATAATGCGCGGCTCTAATGAGCCGAAGCGGATCCTCTCGATGCCATCGATGGCATGGATCCTCTTTGTCAGTTCTAAAAGATCGGTGGGAGTCTCCGCAAGATCCACTCCGTAGGAGCTTAAATGGATCCCGGTAAGAACGATCTCCCTATATCCCTTTTGGGCAAGGAGCCTTACCTCCTCCACCACGTCCTCCGGTCTGCGGCTCCGCACGCGTCCGCGGGTGTAGGGAATGATACAGTAGCTGCAGAACTGGTTGCAGCCATCCTGAACCTTTATAAAAGCTCGGGTGTGATCTGCCTGTCTGGAGATATGAAGGGACTCATATTCGTTTGTCGCTGAAATATCGATAATGGAAGCCTCCGGCTCTCTGCCGGCCATGTATTCCGTTAACAGCGGGATCAGCTCTGCCTTTTTATTATTGCCGATCACCAGATCGATGGCGCTGTCTTCCTTAAGCTTTTCTCCGACAGCCTGAACATAGCAGCCCGTTGCAACTACGACCGCATTGGGATTTTTAGCTTTCGCCCGATGCAGCATCTGACGGGATTTTCTATCCGCCACATTTGTCACAGAGCAGGTATTAATGATATAAACATCGGCCGTATCTTCAAAATTCACGATTTCAAAGCCTGCCTCCTCCAGAAGCTGCTGCATGGCTTCGGTTTCATAAGAATTTACTTTGCAGCCTAAGTTGTGAAGCGCAGCTTTTTTCATTTTCTTTCTCCTTCCATTACGAAACACAGGTTGTATCCAAACTTTACTTTTTTTATACACACTGACTATTGACTTTTTATGATTGTCCCATTAGTATGATTATATATCGCTTATAAAATATATGGGAGGACTTTAACATGAAAACCGTTAAAATTTCTTTAAACTCCATCGATAAAGTTAAGTCTTTTGTAAATGACCTGGCCAAGTTCGACAGTGATTTTGATCTGGTATCCGGACGTTACGTTATCGACGCAAAATCCATTATGGGTATCTTCAGTCTGGATCTTTCCAAGCCTATCGACTTAAATATCCACGCTGAGGGGGATGAGGATGAGATCCTCACCGTTCTTGCCCCGTATATCGTTGAATAAAAGTCTGTAAGCTCCACCCGGGAACGGCTCATGCCGTTCCCGTTTTCAATTCTATATGCAACGTACCACTTCTCTTGTCTCGATCGCAGTCTTTACCAGCTCATCGATCTTTTCTGCCAGCTTTGTCTCTGATTTTTCGATCCTCTTTAAATTCGGTTTCGTAACCGGGTGCTTTGCGACGAAGATCGTACAGCAGTCCTCATACGGGAGCACGGAGGTCTCATAGGTTCCGATCTTTAAGGAGATATCCACAATATCCTGCTTGTCAAAGGCGATAAGCGGACGCATGACCGGAAGCTCACATACTGCATTCGTCACAGCCAGAGACTGCATAGTCTGGGATGCCACCTGGCCGATGCTCTCTCCTGTTATCAGGCCCAGACAGTCTGATCCCTTTGCGATCTCCTCCGCGATCCTCATCATATAGCGGCGCATGATGATCGTAAGCTCATCATGAGGGCATTCATCGTAAATATAAAGCTGGATATCGGTAAAATTGATGATATTGAGCTTGATGGGGCCGGTATATTTTGCCACCAGCTTTGCCAGATCGATGACCTTCTGCTTTGCCCTTTCGCTTGTATAGGGCGGAGCATGGAAATACGTAGCCTCGATCGTCACACCGCGTTTTGAAACCATGTAGCCTGCCACCGGGCTGTCGATACCGCCCGATAAAAGGAGCATTGCCTTTCCGGCGGTTCCGATCGGCATTCCCCCCGGACCCGGGATCGTTTCTGAGAAAATGTTGATCTTATGGCGTACCTCTACACGGAGCAGGACATCCGGGTTATGAACATCCACCTTTGTCTGCGGGTATGCATTCAGGATCACCTCGCCTAAATCGCGGTTGATCTGATCGGATACGACCGGATACTGCTTATTGGCACGGCGGGCCACAACTTTAAATGTAAAATTCTTATCCGGATATGCCTCACCGATATATTTTACCACCTGCTCCTTCAGATCCTCATATCCATTGTCCTCGATCTGTACCATAGGACAGATCCCGACGATCCCGAATACATGCTGAAGTGCGTCTACGGCCTCGTCAAAATCGAAGTCTTCCTCGGCTTCCGCATAAATTCGCCCGGCTTCTTTTGTCACATTAAAATTTCCATCGATCCGTTTTAATCTGTGGTGGATCTGCTTTACAAGAGCATCCTCGAAAAGATAACGGTTTTTGCCCTTAACGCCGATCTCGGCATATTTGATCAAAAATGACTTATATTTCATATATCCTCCAACACTTGCTTCTATAAAAGTATTACGCCCTGCGGTATCTGCGGAGCACAGGAAGAAGATCACTTAACTGCTTCAGGCAGTAATCCACCTCATCCTCCGTATTAAAAACTCCAAAGGAAAAACGCAGTGTAGAATCCAGAAGGGAATCCCTGACACCGATCCCTCTCAAGGTTCCGGATACTCCCGGATGATTGGAGGAGCAGGCAGAGCCTGAAGATACATAGATCCCCTTATCCTCCAGAGCATGTAAAAGCACCTCGGCTCTCACTCCTTCAAAGCCTGCGCTGACGATCTGCGGCGCACTGTCTTCTCCCGTAAGACCATGGATCGTTACGCCCTCCAGCGCCGTAAGTCCCTTCACCATTCTCTCTTTAAGATGATAGAGATGGGCGATCTTCTCTGAGTGATCCTTATAGATCTCCTCCGCTGCCACGCCCAGTCCGGCACAGCCCGGCACATTTTCCGTTCCGGAGCGCATTCCCTTCTGCTGTCCGCCTCCGAAGATGACCGGACGGAGCTTTACCTTCTCATCCACATACAGGAAGCCGACTCCCTTTGGGCCATGTATCTTATGTCCGCTGACTGACATCAGATCGATCCCCTGCTTTTTCGGGCGGATCACATATTTCCCGTAAGCCTGAATGGCATCTACATGAAAGTACACATCCGGCTTTTTATTTTTGATGACCTCCGCGATCTTTTCCACCGGCTCCACCGCACCCATCTCGTTATTTACATACATTACGGATACTAAGATCGTGTCCTCGCAGATTGCCTCCTCCAGTGCCTTTAAGGATACATGACCGTTGTGATCCACCGGAAGATAAGTCACCCGGAAGCCCATTTCCTCCAGAAAACCCATTGTATTGTAAATAGACGCATGTTCGATGCAGCTGGTGATCAGGTGATTTCCGGAGCGTCTGTTGGCCAGCGCCGTTCCGATCAGAGCCATATTGTTGGATTCCGTTCCGCCGGAGGTAAAGATGATCTCCTTTTCCTTCACCTTCAGTGTCCGGGCGATCCTCTCCCTTGCCTCTTTAATATAATTTTCCGCCTCAACGCCCTTGATATGGCGGGAGGACGTATTTCCGTAATCCAGCTCCATGGTCTTTATCATGATATCCCGCACACGGTCAAATACCTTTGTCGTGGCCGAATTATCAAAATAGACCTCTTTTCTTTCTCTTTCCGTCATTACAAGAATATCCTTTCCGCTCTCCTATTTTTCAAGGAGAAGACCGATAGCGGACATAACAAAAAGTCCCGCCGTCTCTGTTCTCAAGATCCTTTTCCCCAGTGTGATGGTTTTTGCGGCATGAGCTTTTGCAATTTCGACCTCTGCATCCGAAAAACCGCCCTCCGGCCCGATAAGGACAGCACATTTCTGTCCCGGCTCAAGCCTGCGGATCAGCTCTCGTGTAAGCTCCATGCCGCCGGCGCCCTCCAGACTTTCCGAGTCCTCATAGGGAAGAAGGAAAAGATCCGTTTTCTCTGCTTCCTGCACCGCATCTTTATACTTCATGACCGGAGCAATCTCTGGGACGATCATCCTCTTTGACTGCTTTGCAGCGCTTTCCGAGATCCCATACCAGCGTTTTCTTTTCGCTTCTTCCTTCTTTGGCTCCAGCTTTACCACGCAGCGGGACATTTCCACCGGAACGATCCTTGAAACTCCCAGTTCTACACACTTCTGGATGATAAATTCCATTTTATCCCCCTTTGGAAGTCCTTGATACAGAGTAACCTCTACAGGAAGCTCTGTATCCTCTACTTCCTCCGGCAAAAGCTTTACGGTGATCCGGTCTGATCCGATCTCCTCCAGCTCACCAAGACAGTTTGTCCCCTTTCCGTCGCTTAAAAGGATCCTTTCTCCCGGCTTCATCCGCAGCACGTTTTTAATATGATTTACATCCGGGCCTGTGATCACCGCCTCGGAGCCCATAAAAAATTCCGTTTCCGTAAAAAAATGATACACTATTTCTTCCTCGCTGTAATGGATACCCACTCGCCCTGTCGTGTCACCTCAAGGATCTCAAAGGCATCGTTTGCTTCAAGAGCATCCTTAACAGCCTGTTCCTTCATATTGATAATGCCGGAGGTGATAAAGATGCCGCCCTTTTTCATGTGTACCGGCACTTCCTTCTGGATCATGATAATGATATCCGCAAGGATATTGGCAACGGCAATATCGTAGCATTCGTATCCGACTGCATCCTGCACCGGCTTTTCATCGATGATATTTCCCTGGATAACATGGAATTTTTCCTCCGGGATATCGTTGGAGGCAAGGTTTTCATGAACCGCCATGATTGCATTCTCATCGAGATCGGTTCCGAATACAAAATCCGCACCGAGCTTTAAGGCTGTGATACCTAAAATTCCGCTTCCGGTACCGAGATCCAGTACACGGACACCCGGCTTCACGTATTTTTCCAGCTGACGGATACACAGCTGAGTCGTTTCATGCTTTCCGGTACCAAAGGCAGTTCCCGGATCAATCTGGATCAGGAGCTTGTCCTTGTGCTCCTTAGGAACCTCCTCCCAGGTCGGCTTGATCAGGATATGATCTACGGTAAAGGGTTTAAAATACTGCTTCCAGTTATTGATCCAATCCTTGTCCTCTGTTTCTGAAGCCGTCAGTGTTCCCTCGCCGATATCTACATAGCGGCGAAGCTCCTCAAGCCCTTCCTCTACCTGCTTTAATATTTCGTCTGCCTTGTCATCATCATCCAGATAGAAGCTGACCTTTGCAGAGCCATCATCCGGCGGCAGCTCCGGAAGGATATCGATAAACATTCCCTTTGTCTCACTCTCGGTAAGCGGAACATTATCCTCGACCTCGATGCCCTGAATCCCAATTTCATCAAAAAGGCTGCTGATATAATCGACAGCTTCTGTTGTCGTCTGCAGCGTAAATTTCTTCCACTTCATATTTTTCCTCCGATTTCGGTTTCTTACTCACGCACTGTCTGTTTTTGCTCTCCGGGCATGAACAGAAAAAATCACATGATATCATATCATATTTTTCTTTGCTTTACAAGGCAGGAAATCACATCAGGACTCCAGCTCAGACTTTAAGTATAAAAGTGCCTGAAGGATCAGACAGCTGTGATCCACAGCGATCCCGCTTTTTTCCGTCCGTTCCCGTCCAAAGCAGCTCAGGATTTCGTAATCCTCCTGAGAAACGAGCGGATGTCCCGTTCTTCTAACCCTTATTTTTGCAGACAGCTCTAAATCTCTCTCCTTTTGGAGCAGCTTAAGAAGCCAGATCTCATCCTTTAATGTGTCATCCTCTGTCTCTGCTTTTTCGAGCTTTACGTCAAGCCATGCCGCATCCGCCGCATCATCACCGGCTTTAACAGGAATATCCCCTTCCACAAGGGCCAAAAATGAGGTGGTTATCACACGCCATCTCGGATCTCTGTCATATTTTCCCCAAGTCATCAGCTGCTTAAGAGGAAGTCCCTTTACTCCGGTTTCCTCCTCAAGCTCCCTCTTTGCTCCCTCATACAGATCCTCACGCAGCTCTACAAAACCGCCGGGAAGCGCCCAGAAGCCGATGCTGGGATGATTGCTTCTTTTTACCATAAGAAGCTTTAGAGGCTGACCCCAGCGCACCAGCTTCTCTTTGCACCGCACTACGATAATATCTGTTGTATTGCTGGGACAATCGTATTTTTTCGGGTCGTACTTATTTAAAAAGTCCCGAAGCTCCTGCCCGGCCTTGTTTTTTTGTCCTGTACCCATAAATCTGTCCACATGTTCAAGAAATGCCATATAGAGGTCTCCCTTCTCTCCCGTTTCTTCTTACAATCCAAATAATTGGGCTGTCTTTTTCATTCTCTCAGAAATATTTACCCCAAAGGGACACCGGCTTTCACAGCTTTTACAGCCGATACATTCACCGGCATGATGGGAAAGAAGTCCATAGTGAGAACGGATCAAATCCGGAACCGTCTCCTGCATGACTGCCAGATCATAAAACTTATTTACCATGACGATATCGATATTTTTCGGACATGGTCTGCAATGTCCGCAGTAGGTACATTGCCCTTTGTAGGAGTGAAGGGGAGCGGAGGCAATGACGGAGGCGTAATCCCGTTCCTCTGTTGTTGAAGTCTCATAGGCGACCGCCGCAGCTACCTGCTCCTTTGTGTCATAGCCGCATAAAACAGAGGCGACCGCCGGACGTGTCAAGGCGTAATGGATACACTGGACCGGGGTAAGGCTGACTCCGAAGGGGGATCGTTTTTCATCCAGAAGCCGTCCGCCGGCAAAGCCCTTCATAACCGTAAGCCCGACCTCATTTTCCTCACATATCTTATATAGAAGGGCTCTCTCCGGGTCGATCCCCTTTAACTCCTCATCAAAGCTTTCGGCAAACATGGAATTGATGTCTTCACTGGCCGGAAGCATGTCAAAGGCGGGATTGATACTGAAAAGGATCATCTCCACATATCCGGACTTTGCCGCCTTTGCGGCAACTCTCGGATTATGAGAGCTCATTCCAATGTGACGTATGATCCCCTTTTCCTTAAGCTCCATCACATAATCAAGATAATCCGAGGTCTGGATCTGCTCCCATTCTTCCTCGGAATCCACATAGTGGATCATTCCCAGATCGATATAATCGGTCTGAAGTCTCCGAAGCAGATCCTCAAAGGCCGGACGCACATATTCCATTTCACGGGTTCTATAATACTGGTTATTTTTCCATGTGGCTCCGATATGCCCCTGTATGATCCAGTCCTCACGGTTTGCGCAGATTCCCTTTCCGATAATATCTCTGGACTTCGGATCCGGCATCCAACAGTCGATCAGATTGATCCCTCTCTCGAACGCGTAACGGATCAGCTCGATCCCTTCCTCCTCCGAGTGGCGTTCCAGCCATTCGCCGCCAAATCCGATCTCACTGACCATAAGTCCTGTTTTTCCAAGCTTTCTCCTGTGCATTCCCTGCATCAGCTGCTCAAGCTCTGCCGTTGTCAGAATGGTCAGATGTAACAGGGCCAGTCCCTCCAGAACCTTTACCACGGCTTTTTCTGTTTCCTCATCAACGCCAGCCACCGCATCACGGATATAAAATATGTAGCTTCCGGCATCGATCAGGGCCATAACCGTTGAGAGGACACAGCATTCCGCTACCACGCCTGTCACTACCACAGCGGAAGCCCGTGACGCCGCAAGCCTGACTTCCTCAATATCATAGGCGGAATATACCGATTTATCGAAGCAGCGGATATTCCCACGAACCTTCTCCAGTTCCGGATCCAGCTCATTCAGCCATTTGTCTGCATTTACATCCGCATTTTCCGCATTATAGTCCTTCCAGACGCCTGCCGGGGCTTCACTGGCCGTATATTTCGTATATATGACATTCTTTTCCTCCGAAAAAGGCCCTTTCATTAACTGCAGTATCTTTTCCCGTGCCCCTTCATAGTTTCCACACGCCCATTTTTGATTTTTTGAATATACATTCTGCATATCGATCACAAGTAACAGGGGATCCTTTAATCGTTCTTTCCATCTGTTTTCCATATCCATCTCTCCTCTCCGGTGCCGGATCTCATGACTTTTTTGCTCTTTTAGATCTGTTTTTGTTCTCCTTTTATACTACTCCTCTTTTAATAAAAAATCCACTGCCGACACATATCCGAAGGCAATTTTTCCCCTCGTTACGCTGATCTGCAGTGGATCTTCTTATTTTATACTTATTTAATACTTATTTATTACACCGTCATTTGTAAAAGCGTTCTTCCTTCGCAGAAGACCCGCTGATATATGTCTTTGCATTTTTGGAATTTCTGAAACAGCTTATTTTTTTCGTCTTTATTACAATACACCTTCCACATCCCACAGCTTTCACAATTTTGTCCCTTGTTTGTAATAAACCCATATACATCCTCTAAGGGATATCCGAGGAAGACACCGATCTCATGGGGAAAGCAAGAGGAATGCCTGATCCTGCATTTTAAATAGCTCAAGCAGGCTTCTGTTTCACGGCTTTCATATCCATAGGGCGTTAACAATTCCAACGCACCCGGACTTGCCAGAATACTTTCCAGCATCGTTTTGCGATATACATAGATCAAAGCAGATGTCTTCCGCCAAATAAGAACCTCAATAAATACCCCTTTCCCGTTTAAAAGGTGATTCAGTTCATTCAGTTCTTCCCGGACAAGCTGCTCTCCTGAGTGAAAATAATTAAATAGGCTTGCACACTTCATTCCTGCTAAAGTAGGGGCACAATGCTCGATCAGGCTTTTTTCCATATATTTTTCCTTCACCCTTGCCTTCTCCTTCTTATACAGAGCTTATACTGCTGCCAGCTGCTTTCCGAGTTCTTCGCATTCGATGAGAGCTTCCTCATCCGGTGTTTCGTGACATATCAGCCCTTCGCCATTTAATACGGCTGCGCCGCATCCGTTCATCCTGTCTACCCAGTCACGCATCCACTGACCGTCTCCCCAGCCGTAGGAGCCAAATAATGCAATTGTCTTTCCGGACGCAAAGCCCTCCACTTCGCTTACAAACGGATCCATTTCGGATTCCTCTAAAACCTCTGCTCCCATTGCCGGACACCCCAGAGCAAAACACTTTGCGTTCTTTAATTCGTCGAGCACTGCCTCTCCCACATATACCACTGCAGCCTCTTTTCCGGCATCAGTGATTCCTTTTCCGATCGCTTCGGCCATTGCCTGTGTATTTCCTGACTGCGACCAATAAACAACGTAAATTTTATCCATGGTAGACCTCCTGATTTGTATTTAAGTTAGTTATTGCTAACCTGTGTTAAGGGTACCATAAACCTGTTTAAAATTCAACCACCCCTATAGAGATAGTTTCTCAATAGCTGTCCGCAGTAGACCTACTTAGTTGCGTTCTGATTCGTCCGCTGCATTCAGAAGCAGGAAAAATATCCAATTCCGGAGGGATTTTATCCACCGGGGCGAAAAGCGACGCAGACCGATCTTCTATGCCACAGCCGCCGCCACCTGCGTCTTTATATGGAATCGGCTTCTGCCGGTATATGAGCCGATCATCGGCGTGTGGTTTGTGGAATGGGGCAGCCTCTTTATCGCAACAGCGATCGGTTACTCTCTCTGGCATGTTGTGGTAAAAGGATACGGAAACAGCCTGATTTTAAAACCGATTGACTTTTTCAGGATTCTTATATACTATGTAAAGGCAGGTTTTGGCCTGAACTTTTATCCGAAAAAGCGGGATTCCGGCATTTTTTCGCCTGTCGGCCGCCAAAATACAAGGGGGATATCTATGGAATACATACACAATCTGATCTGGCTCTGCCCACTCCTCTTTATTGCGGGATTTATCGACTCTGTTGCCGGAGGAGGCGGTTTGATCGTGCTTCCGGCTTACATGATGTGCGGAATGCCGATCCACTACGTTTACGGCTGCAACAAGTTCCAGTGTGCTTTCGGAAGTACCGTTGCGGCATGGAAATATTTTAAAAGCGGTTGTCTTGACTTAAAAATAACACTGATCAGCGCTGTGACCTCGTTTCTGTGCTCCATGCTTGGAACCATGATCATCTTTTACCTTAAAGAAGAACAGCTCCGCACAATGTTAATGGTGCTTCTTCCGCTGACTGCAATCCTTGTTATCTTTATGAAAAACGCATGGAACTACACCGATACACAAAAACCGCTTATCCTTCCGAATGTACTCCGTGCCCTGTTTATCGGAATGGCCCTTGGGCTTTATGACAGCATGTATGGCCCCGGCGGCGGTACGATCGCCATACTTCTCTTTACCTTCCTTCTAAAATATGATATCCGCACTGCCTCCGGAAACGCAAAGCTCACTCTTATCGTTTCCAACTACACGGCACTGCTTTCATATATTATCGCAGGAAATATATTCTATGCAGTTGCGATCCCATGCGCGCTGTGCAACATTCTCGGAAACTACATCGGTGCCGGCTTCGCCATCAAAAACGGAGCAAAGATCATCCGGCCGGTGATGATCTGTGTAGTGGCGGTGCTGATCGTGAAAACTGTTCTTGGAAAGTAAAATTTTAAGAGCGTGCTTATTTTACATAGGCACGCTCGTTTACTATCATCAATTCACCCATATTCGATTTTTTAAATACTCAGCCAGCATATACAACGGAACATTGACAAGCCAGTCCTCCTGTTTATAATTTGCCATGCTGCTTCGGATCGCTGTCTCCGGCTGGTATTTATCTCAGTCGAGAAGACTCCCAATAAGATAAATTTGCTGTAATGACAAAACAAGCAATGCATGGTCGATGTAGAAAAGGGTTACATGAAGTGGACTTAGAAAAGGCGGATAGCGTCCCGTTCAACTACGGCCGGCAAAACGACTCACATAGCGGCTACGACTATCCACCTATCTCAAGTATATTTGAGAAACTGAAAAATGTCAATGGGCAAAAGAAAAACTGCTCCGGCGGTTACTATGGAGGAGTATCTCATTTGTTTATTTCTTCCGCGTAAAGCGGACATTCGCAATCCGCTTCGCTACTTGCTCATGAACGCAGTCGCTTCGCGATCTGTCAGTGGGAGCT
>CAKRPJ010000030.1:0-26968 GCA_934376955.1 uncultured Lachnospiraceae bacterium
GCTGTAGGACTTTTATCCTATCTTTATTTTCTGTTTTACGAATTATTGTCACCATTTATTGAACTTTTTGGTGTACTTACCATGGTTTTATCGGTGATGATGGATATGCTGAATGTGAAGTTTATGCTGGCATTTCTTGCCTGCTATGCCCTGTACGGTATCTTACTTACATTAACTGCATATTTTTCAAGAATCTATACCATTGACCAGAAGCTTTCTTTTCGAGAGCTGATCTTTGCTGTTACTGCCTGTTTTTTTGAAACAGCTTTTCTCCGTTTTTATCTGGCATTTGTCCGTGCGACTGCATTTGTGGGATACAATAAGAACAAACTGGACTGGAGCAAGCTGGAAAGAAAGAAAATGAACAGAATTTAAAGAGAAAATCTGCAGGCATCAAAATCGGGGGCTTTTGCCCCCGATATCACAATATTACAGTATTGCACAAAAGAAGTAAATATAGAATTACAGCAGAAAATGCCAAAGGAGTTTGAGAAAACCGGAAACAAGTACAACCAGCCGTGCATAGGTTCAACTGGGAGGTGGGGCGATGATAAAGATAAAGATAGTCGTACATATCGCCGGAGAGGAACTGGAATGGGATAAGATCCCGGAGGAGAAACAGAGGCTCATTGCCGAAAAGATACAGGAAACGATGATGTCTTCGGCCGGGTATAAGAGGTCTTCTATGTCTCACGGCTTTCCGGCGAACCTGACTAAAAAGGCTTAAAAATATTATAGGTTTCTGCAGTATGGCGGCCCGGACGGAGAGATGGGAGCCTCCATGCGCTATCTCTCGCAGAGATATACAATGCCCTACGGCATGCAGAAGGCGCTGCTGACAGATATCGGAACCGAGGAGCTGGGACATTTGGAGATCGTGGCGGCGATCGTCCATCAGCTGACAAGGGATCTTACGGCAGACCAGCTGGTGGAGCAGGGCTTTGGCCCTTATTATATCGACCACACCGCCGGTATCTGGCCGCAGGCGGCAGGCGGGATCCCCTTTAATGCCTGTGAGTTTCAGTCGAAGGGGGATCCGATCACGGATCTCTTTGAGGATCTGGCGGCCGAACAGAAGGCACGGTCGACGTATGATAATATCCTGCGGGTCATTAAGGATCCCGAGATATGCGATCCGATCCGCTTCTTAAGAAAGCGGGAGATCGTCCACTTCCAGAGGTTCGGTGAGGCCCTGCGGGATCTTCAGGAGCATCTGGACAGCAGGAATTTTTATGCCTTCAATTCAGCGTTTGATAAGAATGGTATGTTTGCCGCTTCTCAGGCACTCTCAGACCACGAACAGGCAACCGTTTAGGGCGTATTTCCTTTTTACCTGACCTCCGTATATTTTCCCTTTATTTTGGTATAATAATAAGGGAAAGTTTGCTTAATCTATTGCTTATTCCCTTATTTTCTTATATAATTTAAGGGAATAAATACGGAGGTAAGGAAATGAGAACCTTTAATTATTCCGCGATCAAGAATCAAAAATGGGATTCAGAGATCCTTGGGCTGGTCGCAGCAATATACAAGGAAGCCGGTAAACAAGAACTGTATTTAAAGCAACGACCGGAAGAACTTGAAAAACTCGTGGAAATTGCCAAAATACAGAGTACCGAGGCATCGAACGCCATTGAGGGTATTGTTACAACGAGTACGCGAATCCGGCAGCTTGTTGAAGAAAAAACTATACCGAAAAATCGAGATGAGCAGGAAATAGCCGGGTATCGGGATGTTCTCGCTATTATTCATGAGAGCTTCGATGCCATTCCTATCACGCAGAACTATATTCTGCAGCTTCATAAAATCCTCTGCAGCCACATGAATAATCCTATAGCTGGTCGTACTAAGATTGTCCAGAACTATATTAGTGCCACCTATCCGGACGGTCATGTGGAAACATTGTTTACACCGCTTGCTCCGTTTGAAACGCCGGAGGCATTAGATAGAATCTGTGAGGAATACAACCGCGTGATCGGCAATATGGAGTTGGAACCGCTGATTGCAATTCCGGTCTTTATCCACGATTTTCTGTGCATTCATCCTTTCAACGATGGAAACGGAAGAATGAGCCGCCTGCTCACTACTTTATTGCTTTACAGAAACGGATTTTATGTTGGAAAGTATATTTCCCTTGAAGCTAAAATAGCGAAAAACAAAGACCTTTACTATAATGCACTGGCACAGTCACAGATCGGCTGGCATGAAGGAACCGAGAATGTAGTATCGTTCATCAAATATATTCTTGGAACGATTCTTGCGGCATATAAAGACTTTGAGGAACGCATGGCTCTTGTAGAAACAAAGCTGCCTGCTTTCGAAATGGTACGCAGAGCAAGTAAAAACAAGATTGGGCGGTTCAACAAACAAGATATCCGTGAACTCTGCCCTACGATCAGTGACAGTTCCATTGAAGGTGCTTTGAGGAAGCTGGTTGCATCCGGTGAACTTAAGAAAGAAGGTCGTGGAAAGAATACTTGCTATTTCAGGCTGAGTTAGTTTTCCCTTAACACTTACAACTATCCCTTAAAACAGTGACATAATTAAGGGAATCAAGAATGCAATGTGAGAAAGCATCTCTTTGGAGATGCTTTTTTGACTTTATAAGAAATGGGGATTTATCTGCTCCGGTTAAACTTCTCACAGAATTTTGAAATTTTTATCACAAAGTTTTCACATTTTTCTTTTATAGTTAACGCGATGAAACTCAAAAATTACAGGAAACAGGAAAGGAAGTAGAAGGGACCATGAAAAAACGCAACATCATCCTGTGTGCGGCGGCGATCGCTGTGATCGCAGCAGCCGTGGGCGTAATCGTATGGAAGGGATCTTTAAACGGCGGACAAAGCGGAGTGGAAAATCAGAATAAGGCACAGGCTGGTGCTGCGGGAGGCCCATCGGGCAATGGAGCAGGAGGCCCGTCAGGAAAGATGGCGGGAGGAATGGCAGGCGGCTCGGGAGAGCTGGAGCAGGCTGTTCAGAGCACGGTGGTGCAGGCGAGTGAGCCGAAGACCGGAAACATCTATCTGACAACAGAGCTGACCGGAACGATTGAGCCGGATGATGTGGTTCATGTATATGCAAAGGCCTCCGGAGACGTTACGGCAGTCAATGTGAAGGCCGGAGATACCGTAACGGCAGGACAGGTGCTTTTTACGATCGATACAGAACAGGTCGCAAACGTTAAGAATTCTCTGGATTCTGCTTCCATGGATCTTGAGAAAGCTCAGAGCGATCTCGCCAGGATGAAGATCCTGTATGATGGAGGGGATTTATCGGAGCAGGAGTATGAGCAGTATACGAATGCGGTGAGATCGGCTGAGCTCCAATACAAATCAGCAAAAACCTCCTACGACCAGCAGGTCAGCTACAGCAGTGTGACCGCACCGATATCCGGAAAAGTGGAAAGCTGCTCTGCAGAAGTCTATGACAGAGTAAGTACGAACGGAGAGCTCTGTGTCATCTCCGGCGAGGGAGAGAAAAAGGTAACCTTTTATGTCACCCAGAGAATGCTGGAAAATATGGAAGCCGGTGACACGATGACGGTGGAAAAGAGCGGAAATACATATGAGGCCGTGATCGATGAGATCAGCACGATGGTAGATGATGCGACAGGGCTTTTTAAGATCGAGGCTCAGCTGGCTGATGCAGAGAATGCAGCGACGGGCAGTACCGTAAAGCTTTGCGTTACCACGGGAAAGGCAGAGAATGTCATGACTATCCCGGTGGACGCCGTCTATTACAGCGGCGGGAAAGCCTACGTCTATGTTTATGAAGACGGAAAAGCAAAAAAGGTATCGATCGAGGTCGGTATCAATGATGATGATAATGTGGAAGTAACCGGAGGGCTTTCTGAAAGCGATCTTGTGGTGAGCACCTGGAGCAGCAATCTGTATGAGGGAGCAGATATACAGCTTTCTGAAAGCACAGAAGCACAGGAGGGCTGATTATGGGACTTACGAGATATGTATTAAAACGGCCGGTGACGACGATTCTGTCACTCCTTTGCATTTTAGTATTCGGTATTTCCTCTGTATTCAATGCTACTCTGGAGCAGATGCCTGACACAGACCAGCCCATGCTTATTGTACGGGCCTCCTATTCCGGTGCGGCTCCGGAGGATATGGATGAGCTGGTAACAAAGCCCATAGAAGATCAGGTCAGCCAGCTGGAGGGAGTAAAGAGCATGTCCTCCACCTCCAGCGAGGGGAGTGCCATGATCATGCTGGAATATGATTACGATGCAGATATGGATGATGCTTATAATGAACTGACCCGTTCCTTAAACAGCATCCGCGGCCTTCCGGAGGACTGCAGCACCAGCGTCATGGAGATGAACATGAACGGCGGAGATGACATCATGCTGTCGATCTCCCATGACACTAAGGAGGATCTTTACGATTACGTGGATCAAAATGTGACACCGGTATTTGAGCAGCTCTCTACGGTGGCTCAGGTGGAATCCAGAGGCGGCTCCTCCGAATATATCAAGGTTGAGCTGGATCCGGTAAAGATGAAGCAGTATAAGGTGACCATGAACCAGATCACGAGTGCAATGGCCTCTGCCGATCTTTCTTATCCTTCCGGTGATGCGGAATACGGTGATCTTTCTCTCTCAGTCACCACCTCGGTAAAAGCGTCGACACTGGATGATCTTTTAAAGGTGCCGATCACGACCCAGAACGGAAAGATCGTATATCTGGAGGATATCGCAGAGGTATACACGGCTGAGAAAAAAATGGGCGGCATCTCCCGATATAACGGGCAGGAGACGATCTCCCTCTCGGTATCTAAAAAACAGAGCAGCTCTGCGATGAAGCTTTCTTCTGATATAAAAGAGGCGGTGGAAACGCTGGAGGCCGCTGATCCGGAGCTTCATATCGAAATCGCCCAGGACAGCTCTGAAAGCATTAAGGAATCCCTCCTCGATGTTGCGGAAACGATGGTATTAGCGGTCATTATATCCATGGTCATTATCTGGCTTTTCTTCGGAGATTTTAAGGCATCCCTGATCGTCGGAAGCTCGATCCCGACCTCGATCCTTGTATCCCTGATCCTGATGACCCGGGTGGGCTTCACCCTTAATGTTATCACCATGAGTGCTCTCGTTCTTGGCGTCGGCATGATGGTGGATAACTCCATCGTTGTTCTGGAGAGCTGCTTCAGGGCGATCGATCAGATGGAGGAACACGGCTTTGTGGAATACGCAAAGGCGGCCCTCGACGGCTCCGGCGTAGTTGCCATGTCGGTTCTTGGTTCAACACTTACGACCTGTGTTGTATTCCTTCCGTTGACAACGATAAGCGGTATGAGCGGACAGATGTTTATGCCTCTGGGCTGGACGATCGTATTCTGTATGAGCGCATCGCTCCTTTCTGCGATCACCGTCGTTCCTCTTACCTATATGTTATACAAGCCAAAGGAAAGGGAGCATGCGCCGTTATCCGGTCTGATGATGCTTTTACAGGCACTCTACCGCAAGGTGCTTCCGGGTATTCTTAAGCATAAGGTGATCGTTATGATCGGCTCGATTGGGCTGGTTTTGGCAGCCTTTTTCCTGGCCAGCGGCATGCAGAGCGAGCTGATGACCTCAGATGACAACGGAACGATCTCCGTGAATATCACCACGCGTCCGGGACTTCTCGATTCCAAGGCCGATGATATCGTGAATCAGGTGGAGGAGATCGTAAAGAGCCATGAGGATGTGGAATCCTATATGATCCGGTATAGCGGAAGCAGCGGAACGGTCAGTGCCTATCTGAAGGATGACAGAAGGATGAGTACGGATGAGATCGTAGAGCAATGGGAGGATGAGATGGCAGGACTTGAGAACTGTACCATCGAGGTTGAGGCCTCTGCCTCCATGAGCTTTATGGGAACACGCCGCGGTTACGAGGTGATTTTAAGCGGAAGTGATTACGACACCGTAAAAGAGGCCGCAGACAAGATCGTAAGTGCCATGGTGGCCCGTGACGATGTAAAAAATGTTCATTCGGATGTGGAAAACACAGCACCGGTCGTATCCATCAATGTCGATCAGGTTGCAGCTTCCGCAGAAGGCCTGACCGCCTCTGAAATCGGACAGCAGGTCAAATACATGCTGGACGGAGCGGAGATCGCAACACTGACCATCGACGGCAATGAGGTCAGCGTAAATGCGGAATATCCGGAGGGCATGTACCGCACGGTCGAGCAGGTCAAGAACATGCTGATCACGACCGGAAGCGGCAAGAGTGTGGCGCTTTCCGATGTGGCTGATGTCGAATTTAAGGATAACCCGTCCTCCATCTCCAAGACAGATAAGTCGTATGAGGTAACGGTATCGGCAGATTATGTCAATGGAAATGTTAAGACTCTGCTGGATAATGAGGTGGTTGCACCGAATCTGCCAAACGGCGTAACGATCGGAACAAACTCGATGGATCAGATGATGGCGGAGGAGTTTTCTTTCCTCTATAATGCCATTGCAGTTGCTGTGTTTTTAGTCTTTGTGGTTATGGCGGCGCAGTTTGAATCACCGAAGTTTTCCTTTATGGTCATGACAACGATCCCCTTCAGTCTGGTCGGTTCCTTTGGGCTCTTAAAGTTAACGGGAACCACCATCAGCATGACCTCAATTTTAGGCTTTCTTGTACTGATCGGTACCGTCGTAAACAATGGTATCCTCTATGTGGATACCGTAAACCAGTACCGGATGACGATGGATCTTAAGACGGCACTTGTGGAGGCCGGAGCTACTCGTCTGCGTCCGATCTTAATGACCAGCTCCACCACGATCCTTTCCATGATCCCGATGATGCTTTCAACCGGAAGCAGCGCATCCACGACAAAGGGCCTGGCCGTTGTAAATATCGGCGGACTTACGGCAGGTATCTTAGTGGCATTATTTATCCTTCCGGTATATTATGCCATCATGAACGGCAAAAAAGAGCGGAAGGTGTTAGACATATAGTAAGAAAGGGAGGTCATAGAAAATGAAACGATGGAAAATTGCAGGGCTCTTTGCCATGGCGTTCGTGCTCAGCACGGCGCCCCTTAAGGCTCTGGCAGTCAGCCCGGAGTTTGCGTACACAGAAGAAAAGTGGGCTTCTCTTAGAGATAACAAGCTGGAATATGGGGAGATCTCAGAGCTGATCCATGAATATAATACGACGGTACGCCAGAATGCGCTGGATTATCAGGAATACAGAGGTAAAACGAGTACGGAGATCTCAAAGGAATATTATAAGTCGGCAGATGAGGTTATCCAGCGGATATCATATCCGGATGATGTCAGTGACGGCTATGCGTCCCAGATTTCCTCAGCTCTCAATAGTGAGATCTCAGCGGAGAATCTGATCGAGCAGGGAGATGAAAACGTGGATGACGGTGAGATCAAGCGTCTTGGCTATGAACAGACGGAAAAAAACCTTGTGCAGCAGGCACAGGAGCTGATGATCTCATATTATAGTGAGAAAGAAACCTTGAAAACCTTAGAGAGCTCCGTGACACAGGCAGAAACAGCTTATGAGCAGGCAAAAACAAAGGTGGCAGCCGGCATGGCCCTTTCTTCTGATGTTGACACGGCAGCAGAGGCGGTTACGAAAGCAAAGGCATCCCTTAGATCCGCAGAAACCAGTCTGGATAAGACAAAGAAGCAGCTTCTGATCCTTCTGGGCTGGAGTGCCGATTCGGAGGTGGAGCTCGGGACTCTGCCGGAGACAGATCCTTCTTCCTTATCGTCTATTGATATCGAGGCGGATATCAAAACGGCAGTTGCTAATAACTACAGTGTCAGGATCACTAAACAGCGGCTTTCCAATTCGCAGTCAGAAAATAATAAGATCACCTATACGAATACGCTGAAGAATCAGGAGGATACCGTAGCGGCCAATGTCAGAAACACCTACAATAGCCTGATTCTTACCAAGGACAGCTATGAGCAGGCTAAGACGGCCTATGAGCTTTCAGAAAAGGAACGGGCGGCAGCAGAGCTTAAGCTTTCAGCCGGAGTCATCACAAAGAAAACGTATGAAAAGCAGGAAGCAGCCTGCCTGTCTGCTAAAACGACATTGGAAACGGCAAGACTTGAGCTTCTGACCGCAAAATTAACGTATGACTGGGCAATTGCAGGGCTCGCTTCGGCATCATAAGGCGGGAGATGGAAAAATGAAGAAATGGAACAGAGCGTTAACGGGGATACTCACCGGATTTGTACTTACCGCTTCTATCGTAAGCGGTGGAGGCATGACGGTCCTTGCTGCGGAGAATACAGAAAACAGTCAGTCGGCTGTTACCAGGATCGAGTATGGGAATCTGCGGGAGTGGATCAAAAAAGGAAACTTTTCCTATCTTCAGAGTGCCAAAGCCCAGAGCCTTAAGAGTGCACCCTATGAAAAGATGCATGAAACGTTAAAAACGGAATATAAGGAGCTGATGAAGATGGCCGATTCCTATAAGGATGACGGTGATACCGATATGCAGGCCTTATATGAGAGCAACGCAAAGAGCATCCGCCGTTCTATGGCACAGGTGCAGTCGACGATCAATCGTATGAATTCCTCCGGTCAGGAAAAGAACATGGAGGATATGGCAGATACGCTGACCGCATCGGCACAGAATCTGATGTATTCTTATAATCAAATGAAGGAGAACGTTGCCGCAGAGGAAAAAAGTCTGGAGGCCCTGCAGGCTGATTATGACGCAGCCTGTAAAAAGCGTGCCGCCGGACTCATAAAGGACACGGAGCTAGAGACAAAGGCAGGAGAGCTGGAAAAAAAGAAAAACTCTCTTTCCACCATGAAGGAGCAGCAGAGACAGCGAAAGGAGGAGCTGTTGACGCTTTTGGGACTGTCCGGTCAGGAGAATGTAAAGATCGGCACAGTTCCTGAGCCGGATCTGGAAGCGATCCGTGCCGTTTCCGTGGAGAATGATCTGGAAACAGCCATCAGCAATGATCCGACTTGGGCAAGTGAGATGCTCTCAAAGGTCAAGGGAACGGATAACCGTGAATTGAAAAAGGAGCGGATCCGTGAGGCGGCTGAAAATGCCGAGATCAACCTCAGGGCGGCTTATGAAGATCTGCAGAATGCTCTCGCAAAATATGAGGCAGCCCAAAGCTCCTTTTCGGCAGCCGAACAGGAATGGGATACCGTTTGCAAGAAGCAGTCAGCCGGAATGTTATCCAAAAACGGATATCTGACCGGGGAAGCGGACTGGCTTTCCGGTAAAGCAGCCTTAAATACGGCAAAGCTGGAGCTGGCATCAGCTTATCAGACATATTTATGGCAGGTTCAAGGAGTCGGAGGCGGAATGAGCACCGGGGCTTTGGCAAGATAATCGAGACATTCCGGAACACAGAAACATGGAGGAAATATACTAAAAGGGCGCTGCAAGTCTGGCATATCCAATAGGATAGCCAGTTTTGCGGCGCCCTTCGTGTTAAGAGATCGCTTAAGAAATCACTTAAGACATTTTGTACTGGAAGGAATCACAGTCGGTGCATTCCTTCATCTTCGGATCCGCCTCGTGCGTTCCGACATGGATCTTTTCTAAGGTGCAGTAGTCCACAGTACCGGCATGGTGTACGCAGTTGTGGATCGAGCACTGGATGCAGTCATTTTTACCCTGATTCAGCATAATTTCACCACCTTTGTTTTTTTGACGCGCCGGTGCAGAAGCCATTTACCGGCGCTATGCCGATAGGACGGTTCTAAACTGACGCGATGGTCTTATTATGACCCCACGGGAGAAAATTATAACGGACAGAGAGTAAAAATGCTGGAAAAAAATTCCGGATCGATTAGAAGCTCTTGATGATCTCTGCATTCATCGATTTTACAAGCTCTACCGCTAAGCGGACAGTAGCCTCAAAATCATAGTAGGAGGTAATTCCGTGGATCGTGTGGATGTAGCGGACCGGAACACCGACAACGATTGCCGGAATGCCATCCAGAGAGGTCTGTACGATGGCACCGTTGTTTCCGCCGCCTTCTCTTACCGAGGCCTGTACCGGGAGTCCCTTTTTCTCTGCAAGGTCAAGGGCAAAACGCTGATATCTCGGAGCACAGATGACGGATTTATCCATAAAGCGGAGCATAGGCCCTTTCTTGAAAGCGGTCTGGATCGCATAGGGCTCTGTGAAGGTATCGTCTGCCGGGCATCCCTCGAAGCAGATAGCGATCTGCGGCTTAACATGGTTAACGGCAACCTTCATTCCGCGTTCACCGACCTCCTCCTGGGAAGAAAGCACGCCTACAAGATCCACGTCCAGATCCTCATCCTTTAAGCGGTGCAGCGCCTCGATCAGAGCAGCACAGCCGATCCGGCAGTCAAAGGCCTTACCGAACATAAGATCATGCTCACTGTCGTATTCCATTGTTACGTCCGGAACGATCGGCTCTCCGATACGGATCTTGAAGTTTTCAACTGCATCCTTTGCATCTACCGCTCCGATATCGATAGAAAGGGAGGAAATGCTGGCAGCACCGGCAGATGCTTTCTCTGCTTCTGTCATGAAGTGAACCGGCTTTGCCGCGATGATTCCCGGAAGATAGCGGCCCTCGGAGTTGCGGACAAGAACCTTGGAGGATGCGAGGGAGCCTACGTTCCAGCCTCCGAGAGAGACAAAGCGCAGTGTACCGTTGGGACGGATGGAGTGAACCATAAAGCCTACCTCATCTCCGTGTGCATCCAGCATGAATACAGGCTTGTTTCCTGTATTTTTATTGCGGTACATATAAAAGTTTCGCATGCAGTCTTCCTCGGTGGAATATCCCTCACCGATGTGTTTTCTTGCTGCAAGGATCGTCTCATCCTCAAAGCCTGACGGCGCTTTAGCATTGGAAAGGTCTGCGATCATCTGCAGAGTTTCCGGATTGTAATTGATGCCCATAGTAAAAGCCTCCTGATTGTATATTTAATTTACAGCATAAGATGATTGTATGCCGTAATGCCGTGAAATTCAAGTAGTTCTTTACATTTTGGCATGTGTTTTTGGCTGGTTGACTTTTGCAGTGAGCCGTCTTATAATTGGGCAAAAATGAGATAAGCTGTAATTTAAGGAGGGAAATATATCATGAATATCGGGGATTGGATCCTTATCATCGTGATCGCAGGAGCTGTCTTAACGGCACTATGGTACAAAAGAAGACAAAAAAAGAAGGGAAAAGGCTGCTGCGGCTGTTCGGAGTGTTCCGGCTGTTTTCTTTTTAACGCAGGTATTGTAGATTCCGAACGAAAATAGTATAATAGCTTGTATACTATTTCTGAAAAGGGAACTATGCCATGAAAATAATAATTGTCGGCTGCGGCAAGGTAGGAACGAGCCTTGCGGAGCGCCTTAGTGTGGAAGACCATGATCTTGTAATGGTGGATCTGTCTGCAAAGAAGGTGGAGGAGGCCTCCAACCGTTTTGATGCATTGGGGATCGTGGGAAACGGAGCCAGCTTCAATATCCAGCAGGAAGCAGGCGTGGAAAATGCAGATCTTTTCATTGCGGTAACGGGAGAGGACGAGCTCAATCTCCTTTGCTGCCTTATGGCGAAGAAAAGCGGAAAATGCCAGACGATCGCCAGAGTCAGGAACCCGCTCTACAGTCAGGAGATCCGTTTTATTCAGGAACAGCTGGGTATATCCATGATCATCAACCCGGAGCTCACTGCCGCGCGGGAGATCCTTAAGCTTTTAAAATTCCCGTCAGCCATCAAGATCGATACCTTTGCCAAGGGCCGGGTAGAGCTTCTTAGATTCCGCCTTAAAAAAGAGATGGGCTTAGGCGGAAGATCCATTATGGAAAATATGAACCGCCTAAAGACAGACGTACTGATCTGTGCAGTAGAGCGGGATACGGAGGTAGCTATACCTAACGGAAGCTTTGTCCTTCAGGATGGGGATATCCTTTCGATCGTAGGCTCTCTCCAGAGTACGGCACAGTTTTTTGAAAAGATCGGGGTGCGGACGAAGCATGTTAAAAACTCCCTGATAATCGGAGGCGGAACGATCGCCCATTATCTGGCACTGGATCTGTTAAAGATCGGCTTCCGTGTGCGGATCATTGAACAGAAGAAGGAGCGCTGCGATTACTTAAATGAGATACTTCCGGGAGCGGATATCATTAACGGAGATGCCAGCGATCAGAACCTTCTGATAGAGGAAGGGCTTACCTATGCGGATTCCATGGTAGCCCTTACCGGCATCGACGAGGAGAATATCTTCCTCTCCCTGTTTGCAAAGAGGCACTCTAATGCCAAGCTGATCGCCAAGGTCAATAAGATCGCCTTCAACGATGTGATCGACAGCTTCGATATCGACAGTCTGATCTATCCGAAGTATCTTACGGCTGACTATATCCTTCAGTATGTCCGTGCCCGCCAGAATTCCATCGGCAGCAACGTGGAAACTCTTTATAAGATTTTGGACGGACGTGCGGAGGCTCTGGAATTTTCGATCAAGGAGGAGTCCAGCGTGACCGGTGTGCCGTTAATGGATCTGAATATCAGGGATAATCTGCTGATCTGCTGTATCAACCGGAACGGAACGATCCTTACGCCGCGTGGGCAAAACAAGATCCGGGTCGGTGATACGGTAATTGTTGTTACGACACACCGTGGGCTTCGCGATATCCGCGATATATTGAAAAACTAAAGGAGCGGCTCCATGAACTATTCTATGATCTTTTATATCATCGGCTGGATCCTCAACGTGGAAGCTGTGCTTATGATCCCTTCTGTGGTGGTGGCAGCACTCTATAAAGAAAAAAGCGGGGTGGTATTTGCAGCTGTTATCGTATTCAGTGCAGCAATCGGTCTGCTTCTTGTGAGAAAACAGCCCAAAAATAAAGTTTTCTATGCGAGGGAGGGCTGTGTAACAGTGGCTCTCTGCTGGATCATCATGAGTATCGTGGGAGCGCTCCCCTTTGTGTTATCCGGTACGATCCCCGGCATTATCGATGCCTTATTTGAGACAGTATCCGGATTTACAACAACAGGTGCAAGTATCCTTCCCGAGGTGGAAAGTCTTCCCCACTGTATTTTATTCTGGCGGAGCTTTACTCACTGGATCGGAGGAATGGGAGTCCTTGTCTTCCTTTTATGCCTTCTCCCCCTGACCGGAGGCGGCTACCACATGAACCTGATGAAGGCGGAGAGCCCGGGGCCGTCGGTGAGCAAGCTGGTGCCCAAGGTACAGTCGACAGCCAAGATCCTGTATGGCCTTTATATTCTGCTTTCTTTAGTGGAATTGGTGCTTTTGCTGGTCGGCAGAATGCCGCTTTTTGATGCGCTCTGTACGATGTTCGGTACAGCAGGTACCGGAGGCTTTGGAATAAAAAATGACAGCATTGCCGGATATTCTGTATATCTGCAGTCTGTCATTACGATCTTTATGATCTTATTCGGTGTGAACTTTAATGTTTATTTCCTGCTCTCAATGAAACGTCCGAAGGAAGCGTTTCAATGCGAGGAGGCCAGATGGTATCTCGGGATCATAGCGGCATCGACCCTGATTATCACCGTGTTTATCCGCGGCATGTTTCCGTCATTTGGAATGGCATTCCACCATGCGGCGTTTCAGGTGGGCTCCATCATAACAACGACCGGCTTTGCCACGGTGAATTTTGATCTCTGGCCGTCGATCCCTAAGATGATCCTTGTGATGTTAATGTTTATCGGCGCCTGTGCGGGCAGTACAGGCGGAGGGATCAAGGTATCCAGAGCACTACTTATGTTCCGATCGGTGACAAGAGAGCTGTCCCTTACGCTTCATCCAAAGATGGTAAGGAGGATCAAATTTGAGGGGAGAGTGGTAGAGCATGAGGTGTTAAGGACGCTGCATGCGTTTATTGCCGCCTATATCCTGATCTTTGCCGCCTCTACGCTGCTGATCGGTTTAGACGAATTTGCTCTGGTAACAAACTTTACTGCTGTAGCGGCAACCCTCAACAACATCGGCCCCGGTCTTGAGCTTGTGGGGCCGACGCAGAATTTCGGATTATTTTCTGACTTTTCAAAGCTTGTCCTGATATTTGACATGCTGGCGGGGCGTCTCGAGATATTCCCGCTGCTCCTTCTGTTTAACCGGGAGACATGGCGAAAATTTTAGAAAAAGGAGGCAGGCATTTACAATGCCTGTGCCTCCCATCTGCCGGACGCACCGCAGGGAAGTACGAGGCCGGAGGCAGATACCGGAAGACCGATCTCATCGGAGTTTACAATGCCGCCAAACTGCTTTTTGACCGTGCAGCCCAGCATGTAGGTAAGAACGGAGGGAGCCAGTCCGGTGGTGTAAGAGTTAATAAGGAAAAACAACGGATCATCGGACAAAAGCTTCGCACAGAGCTTGACTAATGGGAAGATCGCATCCTCGATCTTCCAGATCTCGCCCTTCGGCCCGCGGCCATAGGAGGGGGGATCCATGATGATGGCATCGTAGTGGTTTCCTCGGCGAATCTCACGCTCGACAAATTTGACACAGTCATCAATGATCCAGCGGATCGGAGCATTCTCCAGCCCGCTGGATCTTGCATTTTCCTTTGCCCATCCGACCATGCCCTTTGAGGCATCAACATGAGTTACGGAGGCTCCGGCCTTTGCGGCAGCCAGCGTTGCCCCTCCGGTGTAGGCAAAGAGGTTTAAAACCTTGATGGGACGTCCTGCGTTTTGGATCTTTTTTCCGAACCAGTCCCAGTTGGCAGCCTGCTCCGGGAAAAGTCCGGTGTGCTTAAAGCTGAAGGGCTTTAACTGGAAGGTAAGCTCCTTGTAGTGGATACTCCACTGTTCCGGGAGGCTGAAAAATTCCCATTCGCCGCCGCCTTTGGCACTTCTATGGTAATGTCCGTTTAATTTCTTCCACTGTGGGGCGTTTTTTTCTGTATCCCAGATCACTTGGGGATCTGGACGGAGCAGGATATATTTACCCCATCGTTCCAGCTTCTCTCCACAGGAGCAGTCAATAACTTCGTAATCTTTCCATCCATCTGCGATCCACATGTTCTATACCATCACTTTCTTTAAAAATCAATTTACTTGTATTTTAGAAGCTTCCCGCCGTTAAACGACAGGAATCTGCTGTCTGAGGCTATTATAAGTGATAGAATGTGGACTGTCAAACGGAGAGAAAAACATTTCCTGAATGTGTGCCGTTTTTCAAGTCGAACGTCCGTGAGACTTGGCGCGTGATTCCGGTCAGCAAGGCTGACATGTTCCATAAATGTAAGAGAATTGAAAGATTGTTCTTATTGAATATTTAGGGATATACTGGTAAAATTATTATATTAGAAGATAAACTGCGTTCGAGTAGATATGCAGAATCCACGGAGTAAGGGGATGGATCAATGAGAAGACGGGGATTAAAAATGCTGGCAGCGGCTCTTATCGGAGTCGGCGTGCTGACCATACATGCCTATGCCGCAGAGGGCTGGGCCATGTCCAACAACAGCTGGGTCTATTTGGACAATAGCGGAAACCGGGTCACAAATTCATGGAGAAAGGGAGCAGACAATCAGTGGCGTTATCTGAATGGAAGCGGGCAGATGGCAGTAAGCTGCTGGGCAGACGGTGAATACTATGTGGATGCCAACGGGATCATGGTTACGAATAAATGGCTGAAGCTGGTTCCCTCCTACAGCTATAACGGCGAGGAAAAATGGTTCTATTTCGGAAACAGCGGAAAAATAGTAAAGGACGGCTGGAAGAAGCTGGACGGACGGAGCTACTATTTTGATTCCGACGGCGTTATGCAGACCGGCTGGACCGAGGACGGGCTTTACTATCTTGGAAGCGACGGCGCCATGAAGACCGGCTGGAGATATCTGGAAGCGCCCGACAGCAGCTATGACAATGGCTACGGGCCGGAAAGCGGAGATAGCAGCTACTGGTATTATTTTGCAAGCAACGGAAAAAAATTCTGTACGTCAACCGGAGATCAGACCGGCGAATATCGTGTATCAAAGATCAACGGAAAATATTACTGCTTTGACAGCGAGGGCAGAATGCAGACCGGCTGGGTCTACATGGAAGGAGATCCCGATACAGCCGGAACAAATACCATCGAAAACTGGAGATACTTCGCAGAAGAAGGGATCAAGAATGCGACCCTCGGCAGTGCCATCTCAGGCTGGCTGTCCTTGGAGCCGCCGGAAAAGCTTCAGGATAATGTAGATGAGCCGGTGGTCTGGTATTATTTCAGCAAGGATGGTATTCCAAAGCGCGGTCTGGAATCCGGTGATGCGTCTACAAACGATTTTGTGAAGGTAGACGGCAAATACTATTTGTTTAACCAGAAGGGAAATCCTGCCTCCGGACTTTATAAGATCGAGATCGCCAGAACAGGTGAATATACCTCCTACTACTTTGACAGCTCCTCAAAAACCGCAGTAAAAGGCAAGAGAACAGTGGAAGAAGGAGACGGCTCAAAGGAGACATATTACTTTAACGAGGGCTCCTATGCAGGACGAGGTGTTACCGGCGTAAAGAATAATTATCTTTACTATATGGGCAAGCTCCAGAGGGCAGATTCCGACACCCGATATATCCCTGTCAGCATCCCGAGCGGAAATACCATAAAGACTTATGTAGTCAATACCTCCGGCAGAGTGATGAAAAACACGACCGTGAAGGACAGAGACGGAAATAAGTACAAGCTGGATAAATCCGGATATCTTGTGGAATTTAATGATTCCAAGGCCGGAAACGAAAGCTACGGTGAACCGGTGGAGCCGATTTTCCCGGACAAAGAGTAAGATTAAAGTCGAACAATAGTCAAGCGGATATTCGCAATCCGCTTCGCTACTTGCTCATAACCGAATAACTGCTCCGCAGTTTATCAGAAGGAGCTTGCACTCCTCCTGATACAAGCAAGTCCCCTGCTTATTGCTTTTCGCAATTGAAGCAGGGGACTTACTTGATTCGGTTAAATTAGATCTCGTCGCCGTCGATAAGAACGTGCTTTACTGTACCTTCTACAGTGAAAGGAGTACCGTCCATAATTACGATATCTGCATCCTTGCCTTCTTCAAGAGAACCAACTCTGTCAGCAATGCCGATGTGCTCAGCCGGATTGATCGTGATGGCACGGAGTGCATCATACTCGTCCATACCGGCCTTCATCGCAAGGCCTGCACATAACGGAAGATGATGAAGCGGAATTACCGGAGCGTCTGTAATGATGGAAACATGGCAGCCTGCCTTAGCAAGGATACCCGGTGTTTCCCATGTCTTATTCTGAAGCTCGAACTTGGTAGCATGTCCGAAGGTCGGGCCTACTGCCAGCGGAACATTTGCTTCCTTCAGGGTGTCTACGATCAGGTGGCCTTCTGTTACATGCTCAAGAGTGATCTTAAGACCAAATTCCTTTGCAATGCGGAGTGCGGTACAGAGGTCGTTTGCCTGATGAGCATGAGCCTTTAACGGGATCTCCTTGTTGAGAACCGGAATCAGAGCCTCAGACTTCTGGTCGTAAGCCGGGAGCTTGGAAGCATCGTCGCCTGCTGCTTCAACCTTTGCCTTGTAGATAGATGCTTTCTTTAATGCTTCGCGAAGGAGAGCTGCATTAGTCATACGGCTGGAAATGCCCTGTTTCTGATAGCAGCGCTTCGGGTTTTCACCAAATGCACATTTCATCGCGATCGGGTTCTTTACGATCATGTTGTCAACACATGTTCCGTGGGGTTTGATCGCAATAAAGGTTCCGCCGAGGGTGTTGGAGCTGCCTGGGCCTGTTGCCATACAGGTAACACCGGCTTTTGCAGCCATTTTCATACACGGATCGAAGGGGTTGATACCATCGATAGCGCGTACATGCGGAGTAACCGGATCGTTTAACTCATTGTAATCCTGTCCCTCATAGCCGATACCGTATCCGTCAAGACCGATGTGGCAGTGTGCCTCTACGAAGCCCGGATATACGTTCAGTCCGGCAGCATCGATAACCTTGGCACCATCTGCGTTTAAGCCGGTTCCGATTTTAGCGATCTTTCCGCCGTCAACAAGAATGTCGGCAGTGATGGGCTCTCTGGAAACTGCTGTGTGAAGCGTTCCGTTTTTAATTAAGATCATTGGAAAGTTCCTCCTTTTTGCTTTGCATTTAGAAAGCTTGTTTTATTATAACGTGGAGCACGCCTACAGCTTATATGTACTATAACGCGGATCCACGTTTTTTACCTGATTTTTTTACCTGATTCATTAATAGTGATCCATTAACCGTGATCCCTTAACAGAAGGATCAGGATACCACGTTGATAGGGGCGCCTTCAAAATAGGCTTTTACGTTTCCCTCAAGGATAGAGAGCAGGCGTTTTCTTGTCTCCAGTCCCTTCCAGCCCATGTGGGGAGTGAGGATCACGTTATCCATATCGTAGAGCGGGCTGTCAAAAGCAGGCGGCTCGACCTCCTGCACATCCAGTCCGGCGCCGGCAATTACACCTTCCTTTAAGGCTTCGATCAGCTCAGCCTCATTGATGAGGGCACCGCGGGAGGTGTTGATCAAAAAGGCCGTGGGCTTCATCAGCTCCAGAGTCTTGCGGTTGATCAGATGCTTTGTCTGGGGAGTGAGCGGACAGTGGAGGGATACATAGTCACTGTTTTTCAACAGTGTTTCCAGATCCACATACCGGATGCCGTCAGAATCCTGCTTCGGAGTCCGCGTGTATACAAGGATCTCCATATCGAGGGCACGGGCGATCTTAATCACCTCGCGACCGATATTTCCGGCACCGATTATGCCAAGTACCTTATTATTGACCTCCACATGGCTGACCTGAAGATTTTTTGTAAAGTTGTCATGATTTTTTAAAGCCAGCATACGAAGCTGCTTCTGCATGGAAGAACTTAAATTCAGGAGCATCATGATGGCTGTATGGGCTACTCTCTGGGAGCTGTAGGCCGGGATATTGCAGACCGTGATGCCTTTTCTTCTGGCAGCCTCAAGGTCAAGATTGTTATAGCCGGTTCCTGCCTCACAGATCAGTTTGACGGAATCCGGGAAACGATCAATGAGCTCACCGCTTACGGGCATTTCCTTTGTTACAATAACGGCCGCCCCATCGATCCTTTCTAAAAGCTGATCGGGAGTTGTTTCATCGA
This sequence comes from uncultured Lachnospiraceae bacterium, assembly GCA_934376955.1. GTDB lineage: Bacteria > Bacillota > Clostridia > Lachnospirales > Lachnospiraceae > CAKRPJ01. Next base: position 19,059 of record CAKRPJ010000030.1, read on the forward strand.
AAACGATGACTTCATCAGATAAAACGGAAAAATCGAGGCTTCCGTCAAAATTCATTTTAGCTGCATTTAAGACTACAGTTTTCCGGTTCATTTAGCGATCCCCTTTCTGAAAAAGATTCCTTCTCTATCATATATTCTGGAAGCAAAAAAAGCAAGTCACTTTTTCATTCTGTTGTGCATTTAAAACATCAGATTTTGCCATTCAAACATCATTTTGTGCAGTTCACACAATATCTGTCCTGAAATTGGTGCTCATCTGTCGATCAACAATGAATCAGTGACAGAGATGAGTGAAATCATAATTTTTGCAGTAATTATAATTTTTCAGGAGACAACAGCCAAAAAAAGTGCTACAATAATAACATAGCATAAGCAAGGGGGGAGTTGCTGCAGAAGGGATATTCTGCGGCTGCTCTCTTTTTCTTTCTTTTTTCAGTTACAATTATACAACAGAAGGGATGACACCAGTGGGAAGATATGACGAGATCTACAATTGTATTTTATTCATGGATATGGAAAGAGAGCATGTGAGGAAGCTGCTTTTAAAGCTTGGAGGGCGTATCCGGGAATACAAAAAAAGTGAATTTATTTTATCGGAAAAGAGTGTTTTGCAGGATATCGGGATTCTTTTATCCGGGGAGGCCTGCAAGGTGCAGTATTATCCGGATGGGACGGAGCAGATGGTGCAGAAGTTAAAAAAAGCCTATATGGTGGGGCTGGAGGTTGCAATGAGTCCGAGAAAGACGAGCCCCTATACGATTTATGCCGCTCAGCCCTGTGAGGTCTTCTGGTTTCCGGCACGCTGCATAGAAGAAGCCGGTACACTTTCCGGGGAAGATCGGATCTATCTATACCGTAAAGTCGTTCATTTTCTTGCAAATGAAGATATCCGAAAATACCGGAAGATCGAGCTGCTCTCGATCAAGGGAGTAAGGGAAAAGATCCTGCGGTATCTGGAGCTGCAGGGATACCGGAAGCAGAGTGACGAGTTTGAGATCGATTTCAACAGAGAAGAACTGTCTAACTATCTGGGGATCAATCGAAGTGTCCTGTCCCATGAATTAAAAAATATGGAACGGGACGGGCTCTTGACGGTGCGAAAAAATCATTTTTGCCTGAAGACAGCTTCAACTCCAAAAAGTTTCCTAGACAACTTATTTTAAAATAGAATTATGGTATACTCAAAAAGCATCGGTCGATCCGATGCTTTTTGCGGATGATGAAAATTTCCAACGAAAGGAAAACAGAGCATGAAGCTGGTAAGAACACAGGATGCGGTGGGACATGTATTGTGCCACGACATTACACAGATCATAAAGGATGTATCGAAGGGGCCGGTTTTTAAAAAGGGCCATATCGTGACGGAGGAGGACATCCCGGTCTTACTCTCAGTCGGAAAAGAAAATCTCTATATATGGGAAAAAGAAGAAGGCATGCTCCATGAGAATGAGGGAGCGGAGATATTAAGACAGCTCAGTCAGGGAAGCGGCATGCATCCTTCGGATGTCTCGGAGGGGAAAATAGAACTGATCGCAGATATGGACGGCCTTCTCAAGGTGGATACCGAGGGATTAAACAGGATAAATTCCATCGGCGAGCTGATGATCGCAAGCCGACATGGTAATTTCCCGGTAAAAAAGGGAGATAAGATAGCCGGTATGCGGGTGATCCCGTTGGTGATCAGCGAGGAAAAGATGAATGAGGCAAAGAGAGCGGCAGGCGATCATCCGCTCTTTGAGATCCTTCCGTATCGGAAACGGAAGGTGGGGATCGTAACAACGGGAAGCGAAGTATTCTACGGAAGAATCCGGGACACGTTTACCCCGGTGATCCGTGAAAAGCTTCGTGAGTACGGGATCCTAGAGGCGGAACAGATTCTCTGCAATGATGAGAAGGAGATGATCGCGGAAGCGATCCAAACTCATGTGGAAAATGGCTGTGACATGATCCTCTGCACCGGCGGCATGAGCGTCGATCCCGATGACCGGACACCGGCCGCCATCAAGGCCACCGGAGCAAAGATCGTGACATACGGGGCTCCGGTGCTTCCGGGAGCGATGTTTATGCTGGCATATATGGAGCGTGACGGTAAGTCGATTCCTGTAATGGGGCTGCCGGGTTGTGTTATGTATGCCGGGAGGACGATATTTGATCTTGTTCTTCCGCGGGTACTTTGCGGAGAGCGGTTAACGGCGGAGGATATCCACGTTCTGGGGCAGGGCGGTCTCTGCCTTTCCTGTCCGGTCTGTACCTTCCCTAACTGCGGATTTGGAAAGGGTGTTCGATAACATGGGTGAAACGAATGGATTCTGGAAAGCGCTGTGGGAGAGTGGAACGAAAGGGCAGAATGTCATATATACGATCCTTGACGGAGAAGGCGCCGGAGAAAAGTATCTGTATTCAGATGGAAAACGTGTCTGGCCTCCTGATACAAGTGGGGATATTCCGGAGGAGCTGTTTAAAGAAATGATTCCTGTGACGGGAAAAGGAAGGGATAAAAAGGGGCGCACGGTGTTTTGTGAAGTATCCGGCCGCAAAAAGCAGATCGTGATCTGCGGCGCCGGTCATGTCGCAATCCCGGTGATCCGGATCAGCCGGATGCTTGGGTTTCACGTTACGGTGCTGGAGGATCGTCCCCTTTTTGCAGATAACGCAAGACGGGCAGGAGCAGAGCGTGTGTTCTGCGAATCCTTTGAAGCAGGTCTTGATCTCGTGGAGGGAAGTGACGATACCTACTTTGTCATTGTGACCCGCGGTCACAGATACGACCTGATCTGCCTAAAAAAGATCGCAGAGAAAAAGCATGCCTATATCGGCATGATCGGAAGCCGGAGGAGAACCTCGATCATCAAGGAAAATCTGCTCGCAGACGGGGCAGATCCGGAGACGATAAATAGTGTGCATACCCCTATCGGCCTGAATATCGGTGCGGAAACGCCGGAGGAGATCGCGGTGGCGATCATGGCAGAGATCATAGAGATCAAGAACAGGCAGAAGCGCTCCTGCGGCTACTCAGAAGACCTCTTAAAGGCACTGACAGAGCGGGAGGAAGAAAAAAATATGGTTCTGGCGACGATCATTTCAAAAAAAGGCTCGGCGCCTCAGGGGCTCGGTGCAAAGCTTCTGGTGGGAAAAGACAAGAAATGTGTAGGTACTATAGGAGGCGGCTGCATGGAGTCCGGGGTGATCGAGGAGGCATTTCTCATGCTGACGTCACCGGGGCCTAAGCTTAAGCTCTGTCAGGTGGATATGACAGGAACGGATGCGGAGGAAGAAGGAATGGTCTGCGGCGGCGTTGTGGAGGTCCTTTTAGAACGCATCTAGCAGGTCACAAAAGACAAAGGGAGGTATTCCGCTTGAAGGATACATTTGGGAGAGAGATCGATTATATGAGGATATCCATCACCGACAGATGCAACCTGCGGTGCCGGTACTGTATGCCGAAGGGAATTGAGTGGATCCCGATGAAAGAGATCCTCACCTTCGAGGAGATCAAGGTGGCGGCAGAGGAGGCAGCAGCTCTGGGGATTTGTAAGCTTAAGGTGACCGGAGGGGAACCGCTGGTCAGAAAGGGCTGTCCCGACCTGATCCGGATGCTTAAGGAGATCCCCGGGATCAAGGAGGTCACGCTTACAACAAACGGGGTATTGCTTTCTGAGTATATGCCAATGCTTAAGGAGGCGGGGCTGACGGCGGTTAACGTAAGTCTTGATACGCTAGATCCGAAACGATATGCTGAGATAACAGGAAAAAATGAGCTGGATCGCGTGATGGCCGGGATCGAAGCGGCCCTTGCCTGTGATATGCCGCTTAAGCTCAATGCCGTTTTAAGAAGCGAAGAAGACGGAGACTGGGAGACACTTTCAGAGCTTACCAATAGGCTGCCGCTGGATGTGCGCTTTATTGAGCTTATGCCCATCGGCATGGGAGAAAAGCTAAAGCCGATATCCAATGAGGTGATTTTGGAAAAGCTTCTGCAAAAATATCCAAAGCTTAAGAGGGATGATAGGAAACACGGAAACGGTCCAGCAGTTTACTATCATATTCCGGGAGCCTTAGGAAGTGTGGGCTTTATCAGTGCGATCCACGGCAGATTCTGTGAGAGCTGCAACCGGATCCGGATGACCTCCACAGGAGATATAAAGGGCTGTCTCTGCTATGATGAAGGGATATCGATAAAAGAGGCTTTAAGGCGCGGGGACAGGAGGATGGTGCGGATGTTATTGACAAAGGCGATCCAAAATAAGCCCCAAGGCCACTGCTTCGACCAAAAGGGATCGATCACGGAGCATCGGAAAATGTCCAGAATAGGAGGATAAAATGGGAAAACTCAGAGCGATCTGCATCAGTGAGAAACGCGGAACAGAGAAAACAGAAGTGCCGGAGGCAGAGATAAAAAAGGAATGGGGGATCTGTAACGATGCTCATGGAGGAAACTGGCATCGCCAGATCAGCCTGCTGTCCGGGGAAAAAATAGATGAATTTCGCAGCCGGGGAGCCGATATTGCAAACGGAGCCTTCGGGGAGAACCTCATCATTGAGGGATATGACCTTAGAGCGCTTCCGGTCGGAACAAGGTTTAGGATCGGGGAGGTACTCCTGGAGCTTACGCAGATCGGAAAGGAATGCCACAGCCATTGCGAGATCTATAAAAGAATGGGAGACTGCATCATGCCGCGGGAGGGCGTGTTTGCCGTCGTGATCGAGGAAGGCCATATTAAAAAGGGAGACCCGGTCACGGTGCTGCCGGCATCAGCCGACCGTCCCTTTACGGCGGCCGTGATCACGCTAAGTGACAAAGGAGCAGCCGGAGAGAGAGAGGATAAGAGCGGCCCGCTGATTGTAAACATGTTAGAGGAAGCCGGGTATGATGTCGTAGAAGCGATGCTTTTACCGGATGAGAGAGGGCCGCTGGAATATCAGATGAAAAGACTTGCGGACCAGAGACAGGTCAGTCTGATCCTGACGACAGGCGGAACCGGTTTTTCCGAGCGGGATATCACGCCGGAGGCCACGAAGGCAGTCTGTGACCGGATGGCAGGGGGGATCGCAGAGGCGATCCGCGGATATTCGATGACGATCACAAAGCGTGCCATGTTAAGCCGGGCAGAATCCGGGATACGGAAAAAGACGCTGATCGTTAATCTGCCGGGAAGTCCGAAGGCAGTAAAGGAAGCACTGGAATTTGTCTTACCGGAGCTGGCGCATGGATTAGGAATACTGAGAGGAGAAGTAAAGGAATGCGCAAGATAAAGAAATGGGGCGCGGGTGTACTTGCCATCAGCATGATGCTTGGAATGGCCTTCGGAATTTCCGGATGCGGAAAAAAAGAGGAAGGAAACAGCGGAAGGAATGATGCAAAAACCGACGCTGTTAAGGAGACAACAGAGCTTCAGGTGTTTATCGCTGCGAGCTTAAATAAGGCAATGATGGAGCTGGCAGAAAAGTACCAGCAGACACATCCGGAAATCAAGATCCTTTACAATGCAGACAGCTCAGGAACCTTGATGAACCAGATCAAGGAGGGATACGAGTGTGATCTATTTTTTTCTGCGGCACAGAAGCAGATGAACCTTCTTGAGGAGGAGGGACTGGTCGTAGAAGGAACAAGACAGGATGTTGTCAATAATCAGGTCGTAGTCATAACGCTAAAGGGGAGCGGTACGGCTGTGACCGGCCTTGCCGATCTGGAAAAGGCAAAGAGCATCGCACTGGCCGGGGGAAGTGTCCCGGTAGGAAAGTATACGAGACAGGCACTTGTAAATATGGGCAAGCTGCCGTCTTCCGAGGATGTATCGAAGATCACGACAGAACAGGTATCAGAAGCACTGGGGGGAGTGGAGATCAGCGAGCAGGATAATGTAAGTAAGGTTCTTGCCGCCGTGGCTGAGGGCTCCTGTGAGGTCGGAACTACCTATTATTCTGACACGTGGGGATATGAAGACAAGCTGGAGGTTCTCGAGACGGTGAGCAAGGAGCTGACAGGCAGCGTAACGTATCCCATCGCCCGTATCGTCAATAAGGATGCAAAGGAAAAACGAAATGATGCGGCGGAGGAATTTCTTAGCTATGTCCTTTCCGATGAGGCCAAAGAGGTATTTCGCTCTTATTATTTTGACACAGATCTGTAATTGCGATAAAATGTGAACGCAGATAAGCATTCCCCTGCTTCAAGTGCGCGGAGCACTAAGCGGCGGGTGATGGGGGATGCTTATGTCAGTGGGAGTTGAAAGCTCCCACTGACAGATCGCGAAGCAACTGCGTTCATGAGCAAGTAGCGAAGTGGATTGCGAATGTCCGCGTTACAAGGATCAGGAGGAAAACACCATGGAAATCTGGAAGGGGCTTGACTGGAGCCCGCTGTTCATTTCTCTGAAAACAGGGCTTGCGGCAACACTTTTATCCTTTTTTCTTGGGATATATGCAGCCAGGAGAGTGATCCGGATGACACCGAGGCAAAGAGCAGTGGTCGATGGGATATTAACGCTTCCCATGGTGCTCCCTCCGACGGTAGCCGGATTCTTTCTCCTTCTGCTTTTCAGCAGACGCCGTCCGCTGGGAATGTTTTTGTATGAGAATTTTGATATCCGGATCGTGCAGTCGTGGCTTGGCTGTGTGATCGCGGCAACGGTGATCGCCTTTCCGCTGATGTATCGGAATGCGAGAGCCGCCTTTGAGCAGATCGACGTTGATCTGATTCATGCGGGAAGAACTCTCGGTATGTCAGAAACGGAGATCTTCTGGAGGATCGTGATCCCCACCTCCGGGCCGGGGATCGCTTCCGGCACCATGCTGACCTTTGCAAGAGCAATGGGAGAATATGGGGCCACCTCCATGCTGGCGGGGAATATCCCCGGAAAGACAGCGACCATTTCCCAGAAGATCGCCATGGTGATCCAGGACGGGGATTACAAAACTGCCGGCTTATGGGTCGCAGTGGTGCTGGCCATTGCCCTCCTGATCACGATCTTAGTCAATCTGATATCGGGAAAACAGATGAGGCATATAAAGCGCTGGTAAAATACATTTATCATGAAGCTGCTGAGACAAAACGAGGGGATGACAAAATGAGCCTGTACGTCGATATAAAAAAACAGCTGGAGGCTTACCGGCTGGAGCTTCAGTTTGAAAGTGCCTCTAAACGGCTCGGGATCCTCGGAGAATCCGGAGCCGGAAAAAGCATGACCCTAAAGTGCATAGCCGGTATCGAAACACCGGATTCCGGACAGATCATCTTGGATACAACTATAGTCTATGATAAAGCTAAAAGGATCGACCGCAGGCCGCAGGAAAGAAGCATCGGCTATCTGTTTCAGAATTATGCCCTGTTTCCGACGATGAGCGTGGAAAAAAATATCGGCGCCGGCCTTAAGGGAGACCGTAGGGAAAAAGAGGAACGGATCCGGCAGATGGTGCAAAAATTTCACCTTGAAGGTCTGGAAAAACGTCTTCCGGGTGAGCTGTCCGGCGGCCAGAAGCAGCGGACGGCGCTTGCAAGGATCATGGCTTATGAGCCGGACATGCTGCTTTTGGATGAACCGTTCTCTGCCCTTGATAGAGAGCTTAAGGGAGAACTGATGCGGGAGCTTAAGGAAATGCTTCAGGACTATGAGGGTACAATGATCCTTGTATCCCACAGCTTAGAGGAGCTTGCCTGCTTCAGCGAGGAGCTTTTGGTGATCCGGCAGGGAAAAAAGGAGATATTCGGAAAAACGGAGGAGGTTCTGCAAAGGATGGCGGAGGAGAAGGAATTTACACATTTTAATGACCAGGGATATGCGAGAATGGTTTCAGTAGGAGAAAAGCAGGTAACAGAGCGGACTGCTGTGGCAGAGGGGTTCATAAAGGTCTCTCCGGAAACCTTCCGACTGATAAAAACAGGCGGTATCAAAAAGGGAGATGTGCTGACC
>CAKRPJ010000031.1:0-26016 GCA_934376955.1 uncultured Lachnospiraceae bacterium
TCCTGATACAAGCAAGTCCCCACCCACTGCTTATTGCTTTTCGCAATTGAAGCAGGGGACTTACTTGATTCGGTTAAGCTGCTTAAGTGCCTTATCTGGCCAGTGCCTTTATGTTGTCATTGCTTCCCATAACGATCAGCGTTTCATCCGCATTAAATATATGATCCGGGCCCGGCATCGGAAACATGCTCTGCCCCTGCTTTACTGCCAGAATATTTAAATGATACCTCGTCCGTACCTCCTGCTCCAGAATACTGTGACCGATCCATTTTTCCGGTATTCCGATCTCATAGATCCCATACTCCGGTGTCAATTCCACATAATCGAACACACTGTTTCCGGTTCCGTAGCGGACAGCAAGACGTTCCGCCACCTCCCGCTCTGCATAAACCACATGATCGGCTCCGTTTCTGAGAAGAAGCTTCTTGTATATATCTCTTGTTGCTCTTGCCACTACATACTTCGCTCCCAGATCCTTTAAAAGCACCGTGATCTCAAGGGCTGTCTGAAAGCTGTCACCGACTCCCACCACGCAAAGATCATAGTTTCCGACTCCGAGAGAACGAAGAAAGTCCTCATTCGTTGCATCTCCGATCTGAAGGTTGCGGATCGCGGGCGCCAGCTCATCTGCTCTCTCCTCGTTCCGTTCCACAGCCATTACATCATTTCCCTGTTTCTGCAGCTTCATCGCCATGTGGCGTCCGAATCTGCCGAGACCGATTATCAATACTGATTTCATGTATTTTCCCTTTCTGCATGCTTCCATCGCATACTCCTGCTTTGGTTTCTGCCTTCGGCTTGTCTTTCCGGCTTTCTCTACCCGATCTGGATCTTTTCCAGAGGCAGCTTTGATGCCACCGGCACGTGGTCGGAGGAAAAGGCTAACAGCATGGTCATAGAACCGGCCCTGCCGAATATCATCAATGCCGCAAGGATAAGCTTGGATACCATGGAAAGCTCCGGTGTAATCCCCAGCGTCAGACCGACAGTGGCCGCCGCCGAGACTGTTTCAAATAGAACCGACAGCACCGGCAGGCTTTCGATCGCCGAAATAATGATCGTGGCACTAATCACCAGCACCAGATACATCATAAAAATGCAGGACGCTGCCCTTGCTATGTCCTCCTCCAGTCTGCGGCCGAAGCATTCTATATTTTTTCTATGTTTGAAGGTCGAGATCACACTGAGCACCAGCACCGCTGCTGTCGTCATTTTCATTCCGCCCGCTGTCGAGCCTGTGGAGCCGCCGATCAGCATAAGGCAGATCATAAGAAGGATACTGCCCTCTGAGAATGCTGCCAGATCCACCGTATTAAAACCGGCTGTACGCATTGTCACCGACTGGAACATGGAGGCAAGAAGCTTGTCCGAAGCTCCCATTCCCCGATATGCGTTTCCATTATACTCTAAAATCAGGAAACCGACAGTGCCGCCCAAAAACAGGATAGCTGTCATCACCAGCACCAGCTTTGTCTGTACTCTCATTTTAGAACAGCGGCCTCTGGTTTCCAGCAGATCACGCCAGACAAAGAAGCCAAGACCTCCGAGTAATATGAGCAGCATGATCACGATATTGACATACCAGTCAGAGGCTGCCGACGTAAGAGAGGAAAAAGCGCCGTTTCTTCCCATCAGATCGAATCCGGCATTGCAAAATGCCGATATGGAATGAAAAACGGAATAATAAAGCCCCTCTCCAAGACCAAGTCTGGGACAAAAGTACAGGGCCAATGCAGCCGCTCCTATCCCCTCTATTAACAGCGTCCCGAGCAGGATAAACTTTGTCATTCGGACGATGCCTCCGACCTGGGGTGCAGATACCGCCTCCCGCATCAGGATCCGGGAGGAAAGCCCGATCTTCTGTCTGGAAAGGACATGCATAAACAAGGTGATGGTGACGAAGCCCAGACCGCCCACCTGGATTAAGAGTAGGATCACAAGCTGTCCAAACAGAGACCAGTGGGTATATGTGTCAAAACGTATCAGCCCCGTCACGCACGCCGCTGATGTTGCCGTAAAAAACGAATCCGACAAAGGCGTCATCGCTCCATCTGCCGAGGCAAACGGAAGACACAGCAGCATGGTTCCGATCAAAATGACTGTGCAGTATCCCACTACTAAAATCCGCACCGGCGGCGATTTAATTATACCCTGTTTCAACTTTGATCCTCCTTAAATTCTCGATAGCTTCCCAACTTAATTTGAAGCTTTCTTGATTCTTCTTACTGCTATTTTACTGCTATTTTCCGGCTGTCCTCCGGACATTTTTCGGTTATCCTCCGGAAAAATGGGCTGCCCCGAAAGGGACAGCCTCATCTGGGTCGGCTGCAAAAAAGCTTCGCACCAAGGTATAGCTCTGCTGCCGTATTAATGTGTCATAAGATCAAGTGCAAGCGCAGCACACTTATTCAAATCGTCAACCTTTAAGGTCTCATTTGTTGTATGCACCTTTGTCATGCCGGTTGCCAGTACGATCGGTTTGATTCCGTGAAGTGCCATAACGTTAGCGTCGCTTCCGCCGCCGCCTTTTTCTGTTTCTGCCTTAAAGCCGAGTCTATTGCAGGAATCAAACACTCTCTTTACAAGAGCATCCTCATTGTCAACATGGAAGCTCACATAGTTTGTTTTAAGCTCGATCTCAAGCGCAGCTCCCATCTCGTCGCAGGCATCCTGCAGACACTGTTTCATGTGGGCTGCCTGAGCATTCAGCTTGTCAAGATTTCTGCTTCGTACCTCGGCGATCAGCACTGCCTTCTCCGGAACGATGTTTGTCGCATATTCTGCTTTTAATGTACCGATGTTGCAGGTAGTCTCCTCGTCGATACGCAAAAGATTCATCTTTGCGATTCCCTTTGCCGCAACCTGAATCGCACTGATCCCGGCCTCCGGAGCCAGTCCGGCATGAGAGGAACGGCCGATGATCGTTGCGAAGATCTTGATCTGTCCCGGCCCGCATGTAAGGATCTTTCCGACATCTCCGCCCGCATCAAATACCATTGCCTCTTTACCACGGATCATCGGGAGATCCATATTTTTTACCCCGTTCATTCCGCCTTCTTCACCGATGGTAAACAGAACATCCACGCTTCTGTGCAAAAGCTCCTTCTCCTTGATCACTCTAAGGGCTTCCATGATCGCTGCAATACCGGATTTATCGTCTCCTGCAAGGATCGTGCTGCCATCTGTCCTGATCACACCGTCTTCGATGATCGGTTTGATCCCGTTACCCGGAACCACAGTATCCATGTGAGCACACATGATCGTCGGATCGCCCGGGAGCGTGCCCTCAAAAAACGCATGGACATTAAAGCCGTTTGATCCAAAGCCTTCTCCCGCTTTATCTGTATGTACCTCAAGACCAAGTGCCTCAAGGTCGGAAACGAGTCTTTCTCCCATAGCCTTTTCATTCTTTGTCTCGCTGTCGATCTGGATATAATCGATAAATGTATCCAGCAGCCTCTTTTCGTTGATCATTGTAAACCCTCCTGAACTATTTTCTATTATTGGATCCCATTTAATATAGATACAGCCCGATCAAAATCATACTGGGCCTCTTTCACCGCAGACTGCTTCCTATACCACTTCTTTAATTCCTGATAGGTGGTCGAAAATGAACCATACCCAAGATACAGCTCCGGAATCTGGTAATTGTCTGCAAAAACGACCATTGGCATTACCTTAACGCCCCTGATCCCGTTTTCCTCGAGCATGCTGCAGATCTCCTTTGCCCCCTCCTTCAATTCCGGAAGCGGATTAGGGAATTCCTCTTTTCTTTTTGCGTCCTCTCTGCGCCATGACGCTCCCTCCGGAGTACCGTATATCCGGATCCCCCAGCCATACGCCTTCACCAGATAGATCCCGCTGCGATCCATAAGAACTGCATCAAAATTCTTCTGACCGCCCGGCAGGCGAAGCGATGCGTTGACGAACAGCTTAGACGGCCTTTTCGCAAGGCGCTTCAGACGTTTTGTGACCTTTCGCACCGCAGCCTCGTGGTTCCGCTGGGTATTCATATATTTTGCAACCAGAACAAAAACAAGAATACCGGAGGCCACAAAAAGAAAAAACGTCACATAATCCTGCAGTGTATGCAGCTTCCATACCTGAAAGTCTCCTCCGAAAAACATGTATAGCCACCCCCTGTCACGTTCATAGTAAATAACTGTTGTACTATATTAGCATGTTTTTTCATCTCGCGCAAGTTTTGTGAGTAATTACCAGTTGAAATTCAATATATTTATAACGATAGTATAAAAATGATAAAAAAACTATAAAATAATAGTGGATTTTAGTATGATTATAGTGTATGATATACTCATAGACAGTTAAGGAAATATACAACTGTCATATTTTTTTAATAGGAGGGGTACACATGAAAGAAAAAGAAACCGTAAAGAAAACTTCACGTGTCGACAAACTGATCGGTGGGATCGAAGCTGTTTGTAATAAGCTTCCGCCGCCGGCAATCCTGTTCTGCTGGCTGTTTTTATTTACAGCCATCATCGGTGCAATATTTACTTTGACCGGTGTTTCACTCATTAACCCGGCATCCGGAGAAGTAGTTACTTCTTCCAACCTGTTTTCCACAGACGGCCTTCACTGGTTCCTTGATAACATGGTCAAGAACTTTACCGGCTTCGCTCCGTTAGGACTCGTTATCACAATGTCCCTCGGTATCGGTATCTGTGAGGAATCCGGTATGCTGATCTCCATGTTAAACAGCTCCTTAAAGAACGTTCCTGGCGGTATGGTACCGTATGTTATCGCTTTCATCGGTACGGTCGGAAACATCGCATCTGATACTGCAATGGTAGTTATCCCGCCGTTAGCAGCAATCGTATACATGGGCGTTCACAAGCATCCTGTTGTTGGTATGATGGTTGGTTACGCAGGTGCTCAGGCCGGATTTACCGCTAACATTATGATCGCCGGAACAGATACTCTGTTACAGGGTCTTACCAATCAGGCTATCACCGCCTTCATCCCGGATACAACATTCCAGGTCGATGCTACCTGTAACTGGTTCTTCATGATCGCTTCCACATTCCTTTGTGCTATCGTGATCGGATGGTGTTCCGTACATATGATCGAACCGCGTTTCGGTAAATATGAAGGAGCGAATTCCGGAAAGCTCGATGTGGTTACTCCGGCTCAGAAGAAGGGCCTTAACGCTGCAGGTATTACTGCTATCGTTTACATCATCATCATTGCAGCTCTTTACTTTGCCGGACCGTTACAGAAAGAGGGCGGCGGATTCATTGGTTCTCCGCTTCTTAAGGGTCTTATCCCGATCCTTTTTGTTCTGTTCTCTATCTGTGGTCTTGCTTACGGTTATACATCCGGTGCATTCAAGAACATAACAGATGTTAACAAGGCAATGTCCAAGCAGATGGCTGCTATGGGCTCCTACGTTCTGTTCTGCTTCTTCTGCGGACAGTTCCAGGGCTTATTCAACTGGACAAAGCTCGGCACACTGCTTGCGATCGCAGGTGCTGATTTCTTAGAGGCTGTTGGCTTCACAGGCATTCCGCTCTGCGTAGCATTCATCATCCTCTGCGCCTTTGTTAATATTTTCGTATCCTCCGGTTCCGCGAAGTGGGCAATTTTCGCTCCTATCTTCGTTCCGATGTTTATGCTTCTCGGCTTCCATCCGGGATTCACTCAGCTGTGCTACCGTATCGGTGACTCACCGTTTAACTGCTGGACACCGATGTCTGCATACATCTGGATGATCCTCAGCGTTGCCCAGTCCAAGTACGTTCCGGATCTTAAGATCGGTACTCTTATTGCAAACATGATCCCGATGTCCATCGTGCTTCAGATCGCATGGATCCTTTTCCTGATTATCTGGATGCTTATCGGACTTCCGATCGGACCTGGTGTTGGTATGGCATTACCGGCAGGAGTCCTCTAATTTAACCGGATCAGGCAGACTGAGTAAAGCGGACATTCGCAATCCGCTTCGCTACTTGCTCATGAACGCAGTCGCTTCGCGATCTGTCAGTGGGAGTTGAAAGCTCCCACTGACATAAGCATCTCCCTCACCCGCCGCTTAGTGCTCCGTGCACTTGAAGCGGGGGAATGCTTATCTGCGTTCAATTGCAGAAAGCAATAAGCAGTGAGTACTTGCGTATAGCAAGTCATATAGAAAAGGAGCTGTCGCTTCACGATCATTGATCGGAGGCGGCAGCTCCCTTTTTGTCCTGCTGAAAATTCCATCTGATTCAAGTCGAACCTACTGTGCTACTACCATTGACAGGAAACGTCCTACCTCATACCAGTCCGCTGCCTGTAAAGAGATCGTCTTCGGATCTACTAACTTCGCTCCCGGATAGAAGCTCTTTGTATATGCAAGTGCATGCTCCTTGTATCCGATCTCCACTTCCACGTTCTTCGGCGGCTCGATAACCAGCTTTTTCAGATCCTGGGATAATGCCTTCTTAGCGCCCTCGCGGATCTGCTTCCAGGCTAATTTCGGGCTGATGCCGCGGGATCTTCCGCCGATACCTTCACATACCGGAACTGTTACAAGACCCGGATGTAAGCTCTGGCTTTCTTCACATAAGCCCTTATCTCCTGCCAACAGTACGCTCGGAACCCCATAATATGCACACATATAGCTATAGATCAGGAACTCAGAAGCAAGCTTTCCATTGATCTTTATATAGTTGACACGGCTCATTGAGATCGTATGGGAAAGAACGTTGCTTCCGGTTCCGGCCGCATTGTGATATCCTACGAACATTGCAGCATCAAAGGTCTCATCAACGCCTTCTACCATCAGTCTCGGCTCAGTAGACCAGTTTCTGATCAACTCTACATACTCCGGAAGCTCCTCCGGATAAATGCTGATCGCCGGTCCGTGGGCGTCTCTTACTACGATAAGATCTGCTCCTGCCTCATGGGCACCCTCGCAGGCAGCTACTACTTCACGGGTCATTTCCTGACGATAACGCTCATACTCATAACCGCCGATGGAACAATCCTCTTTTCTCGCTGCGATCGCGATTCCCTCAATGTCTGCACTGATAAATACTTTCATATCTACACCGCCTTATATTATTTTTGCCTTTTCGGCTAATATATTATTAACACAAAAAGGCATGTAAAACAATTACTCTAAGGTAAATCACAGGATTACCATTGTCAGCTCCAGAAAGAATTTCAGGAGCCTTGGAGAAATCCGGCCTCAGAAAATTTTTATCCGTAAAAATGTTCTGCCAGCAACTCTGCCGCACAGGCCACAAGCTCAGAACACGGCCTCTTTTCATAATAGGCTTTTGTCCGTTCCTCCGGGATCGGAGCGTTATCTACCTTCAGTCCGCTTAAAAGCTCGCGGCAGATATAGCTTCCGTTACGCTCCTTAAAGGCCCCTGCAAGCGATTGTACGCGTGCATAGTGTTCTGCCTTGGCCTCCTTTGCATTCGGGCTCGCATAGCCCTCCAGAGCCCCACAGACGATTGCCATGCCGCTCACACAGCCGCACACCTCCCGCAGCCTTCCAAGACCGCCTCCAAAGGACGAGGAAAGGCGGGCCACGGTGTCTTTATCCATCCCCATCTCCTCGGAAAACGCAAGGACTACTGACTGAGCACAGTTGTACCCTTCTTCAAACAACGCCTTCGCCCTGTCCCCGTATGCCTTTATCCGATCTGTCCCTTGAGCCTGATCTGTTTTCTGATCTGTTTTCTGTTCCATTTTCAGCTCACCTTTCCGTTCAATTTTCTGATCGTCTATTTGTTCGGCTTGTTGTTCGGCTTTTAAATCAATCATGTTTCTCTGCCTCCTCTGTAATATTCTGATATATTGTTCATGCATCTTGACTGCAATTCCCTCTGTATATCGATCTATAATGCAAAACAGATTGTGAATATCCGCTCGACTTGAAATTTTTCATTTCTCTGCTTTGCTTTTTATATTGAATTTTTTACTTCTCTATGGTAAAATACATTTGCTATGCTTTGGGCCATCGCCAAGCGGTAAGGCACAGGACTTTGACTCCTGCATTCGAGGGTTCGAATCCCGCTGGCCCAGCTTGCTCTATAAAAGATCACCTTTCTTACGATAGTGACTGAACAACTCTATTGTAACGGAAAGGTGATTTTTTTGCTCTATAAGAAAAACCCCGCAGCCATAAGCTACGGGGTAAATCGGGTGGATACAGGGATTCGAACCCTGGGCCTCCAGAGCCACAATCTGGCGCGCTAACCAGCTGCGCTATATCCACCATATTAAATTTAAGGCTTTCGCCTCAAATGAGCCTGAAGGGATTCGAACCCCCGACCCACGGCTTAGAAGGCCGTTGCTCTATCCAACTGAGCTACAGACTCATACAGCGGGTGATGGGAATCGAACCCACGTATCCAGCTTGGAAGGCTGGTGTTCTACCATTGAACTACACCCGCAGAACTCTCAGAAGCATTCACATAAGCTTTGTTTTCTATTTAGAAAACATCGGGGTGACAGGATTCGAACCTGCGACTTCCTGGTCCCAAACCAGGCGCTCTAGCCAAGCTGAGCCACACCCCGCTTTTCAAAAACGCCCTGTTTTCATTGTTTAACGCTCCTGAACGCAAGTGATATTATATATTAGAACAAAACATTTGTCAACAGTTTTTCGAGTTTTTTTATCGTTTTTTTTATTTTTATTTTTCTATCCTGTTATAAGCTCATCATCCCGGAGATAGCAGATTGTAAAATGTGCTTCTCCGTATCTGTCCAGCTCCATCAGCATATAGGACGGAAGTCGCCCATCCTGTCTCGGATAGGAAAGACTGCCCGGATTCAAAACCACCAGCCCATCCTCACAGTATTCCAGATATGGCTTGTGCGTATGCCCGAACATGGCGATATCCACCTTCCGCGATCTGGCCTCATCCTTGATCCCTTCCGTTCCAAGCGTCACACCATATAAATGCCCATGGGTCAGGAAAGCGCGATATTTCCCGATAGAGATCTCCTTCTCCTTATCCGAAAAGGAAAAGAAATCATTATTGCCGCGGATCACATGGATCACGCAGGCGTCATTATTGATCCATTCCCGGAAATAATCCTCGCTTCCCTCGGTATCACCAAGATGTATCAGCATATCGAACGGAGCTGTCTTTTCAATTACTGTCCTCAGATTCCTGTCTCTCCTGTGTGTATCACTGACGATCAAAATCTTCATGTTATTCCCCTAATTCCTGTTTCAAGCGCTCCTTCATTGCACGGAGAGCTTTTCCACGATGACTGATAGCGTTCTTTTCCTCCATTGTGATCTCCGCAGAGGTCTTTCCATACTCCGGAAGCATAAGGATCGGATCATAGCCAAAACCGCCGGCTCCCGCCGGCTCATGGGCGATCCGGCCTTCCATCGTTCCTCTCGTCGTGATTATTTTTCCGTCCGGAAGCACTGCTGCTATAACACACGCAAATCTTGCTGTCCTCTTGTCCTCCGGCACTCCCTCCAGACGTCCGATCAGGTTCCGGTTCTTGATCTCATAAGAGGTATCCTCTCCCATATATCTTGCAGAATACACTCCCGGCTCTCCATTCAGATAGTCGATCTCAAGGCCGGAGTCGTCTGCCAGTACGATCCCGCCTGTTTTTTCCCATACCGCCTTTGCCTTGATCACAGCATTATCCTCGAAGGTTTCTCCGTCCTCCACGATGTCCACGCAGACACCCGCTTCCTTCATCGATAAGACCTCTGTGCAAAGGTCTTTTAAAATTTCGCGGATCTCCCGCATCTTTCCTGCATTCGATGTTGCAAACACAATTTTATGATCCATTTTTATTTCCTCATTTCTATTGCGGATCCCTGCTCCGCTTTGTATACACCTTCAGGCATATATTGGCATCCAGCTGCTCCTCGACGCGTTTCCATTCGACACCATCAGCACTAATATACCCTTCTCCGTCACTCGTGTCAACATTTGCCGATCTTCCGGTCCCACGGTATTCGATCGCTGCCGGCTGTACTGTTCCCGGTGAGTAAAGCTCTGCCGCAACGGCAAAGCGTTCTCCCTTCTTTATATTAAGTCCTTCCTCGAAAGCAATCGTATAATATCCGGCCTCCGGTAAGGTTCCGGTAACCACAGTTGTTCCTGACGATGCTGTTGTTCCTGACGGTTCCGTTGTTCCTGCTGACGCCGTTGTTCCTGACGATGCCGTTGTTCCTGACGATGCCGTTGTTCCTGACGACGATGTTGTCTTATCGCGAAGACAGTTTTCCAGTGCCTGCTCCGTCATCTCTTTTTCCGGAACCGGAAATACCCACAGTCGGTAAGATGTATTTGGCTTAAGCGCATAAAAGCCTGCTGCCCTCATCGTTTCATCTGCAGCTGCCTCATACACATTGGCGATCCAAACCGAAGGAGAGCCATACCCCAGCTGTCCCGTCCATCCGCCAAGATCAGCCTGATAGATCGCATCATAATTATCCGTCGGCTCGATCCCGGAATACAATGCATTATAGCGTCCGATCTTTGTATCCTCGTAAGAAACAAAAAAGCAGCCATTATCTCCAAAACCTTCTCCCCAGCTGTTCAGGCACAAAAACGCCCCATCTGAGGCAGGCTTATTTGCAAAATTATTTCTGGAATATCCATCATCCCAGCCGATGATAACAATATCGTGGTTCACTTCACGATCGCCATCATAATAAAAACCGCAGGTGCTTTCCTGATAACAGGTCTTAAAAATTGCTTCCTGTCTCTCCGGCATGTATAGAGAAGTCTGCACACCTCCGAAGGTGTAGACCGCCTGCTTGATCGCCGTATAATTTTTCTCCTCCGGATATCGTATCTCCTGAATATGGCAGAGGGGCTCCGTCTCTTTGCCTACAGGCCCCTGCCATGCAAGAAAATAGGAGGAGGACACAGTATAATCCCCGCCGCTGTCATGCGTGGTTCCAAAAGCATTTTTCATGATCAGGTGATCCGCTGCCAAAGAGGATATTGCCTCGGCAGGAAAAGCCTGCTTTTTCATCGCTGCTTCAAGAGCCGATATTGCCGCATACGCCCAGCAGCTCGACTGATTCTTCTGGTCATACACAGTCAGCGCCTTCCCTTCCTCTCTAAGGTCATAGCGCACCGGAAGCTCTCCTGAATTTTCACCCGCTGCCCGACCCTGCACGCCTCCATTCTCGGCCAGACTTTCTTTTGAAGCTCCCTGCATAGCCATGGCTTCGGCCTGCGGCACAGACATAAAAAGTAATACTGCGGCCAGCAAAGCGGCTTGCAGCCGCAGCGAAGCTCCCCACAGCCTCATGGCTTGCAACCACTGTGCAGTTATCCATGACTGCGTGGATCGCATACGCAGTACAGTTATCCGCGGCCTCATGACTCGCATCCACGGTGAAATTCCCCATGACTGTATGATCTGCGGCCGCCTTACTTTCTTACTCAGGCCTTGAATTATTCTCAATGCTCTGCCTTCCCGCTCCTTTTCCCGATGGCTTCGGGCCGAGGAACTGATAGAAATAGGTTTTCATCATACCATTATAGATCTTTCTGTTTTTATCGGCTTTTCTGCCAAAATACCGCTCTGTGTCCTCATAAGATGTGATCAGATAGGCCGACCATGAATCCAGCGCCGCAAACCGTTCTCCGATCGTCTTATAAAGCTCCGGAAGGTTCTTCTTTTCCTCAATTCGCTCTCCATACGGCGGATTCGTGATCAGGAAGCCGTATTTTTTCGGATGGCTCAGCTCACTCACCGGCCTCTGCTGAAAATGGATCAGGTGGTCTACTCCTGCTGCCTTTGCATTGGCTCTGGCCGCCCGGATAATATCGCCATCAATATCATACCCCTGAATATCCACATCAATATCTGTATTTACAAGATCGTTTGCCTCGTCCATGGCGGCATACCAAAACTTTCTCGGAATCAGGTTTCTCCACTCCTCCGCTAAAAACTCCCGGTTCATCCCCGGAGCCATGTTTGCAGCCATCATAGCCGCCTCGATCGGAAATGTTCCGCTTCCGCAAAACGGATCTACAAGGATGCGATCCGGCTTCCACGGTGTCAGCATAAGCAGTGCCGCAGCCAGCGTTTCTGTAATTGGTGCCTTACTGGTCAAT
The DNA here is from genome assembly GCA_934376955.1 of uncultured Lachnospiraceae bacterium. Taxonomy (GTDB): domain Bacteria; phylum Bacillota; class Clostridia; order Lachnospirales; family Lachnospiraceae; genus CAKRPJ01. Next base: position 12,066 of record CAKRPJ010000031.1, read on the forward strand.
GTCCTGTAGCCACGCTTATGTAAAGACTCTCCGGAGGTGTCTATCGCGACTGTCACGATATCTTTATGGAGAAATACCCGCAGCGGATAAGGATTCCCATCCTCCGGGAACCATGTGATCCCATACGCACCTGCCATTCTGGCCACCATCGCTTTTTTCATAATAGACTGAATATCCGAAGGGCTGAACAGCTTGCTCTTGATCGAAGATGCCTTGGCAACCCAGAATTTACCATCCTGCGGGATATAACGCTCCCACTCGATCGCCTTTGTTCCCTCAAACAACTCGTCAAAGGTCTCTGCCTTAAAGCTTCCTACCTTCAGCAGGACTCTTTCCGTTGTTCTTAAGAAGATATTTGCACGGCATATTGCCTCGGCATCCCCGATAAACGTAACGCGGCCGTCCTCTACCTGGCTCACCTCATATCCAAGATCGATGATCTCTCTTTTCATAACTGCCTCAAGCCCGAAATGGCAGGGGACAATCAGCTCAAATCTTTCCAACACGTTCTCTCCGTTTCTTTATATATTTTTAGTCTGATCCCTCTTGCTGTCTTATACCAATATTTTATAATCTCATATACCCTATGTCAAATGCTTTCTCACAACACCCTCAGCACTTGCTCCGACAGCTCAGGCTGCGTCAACCCGGTAAAGCCACCCGAACCACCCTCAGTCCGCAGTCATGTGCCTGCCTCTATAATACATAAGGCCGCCGTACACATTAACTGTCCGGTATCCCATGCCGGACAGCTCGCGTGCCGCCAGCATGCTGTTCGAGCCATGGGCACAATAAACAAGAATGATCTTGTCCTTTGAAAGCAGCTCCGGTGCCCGGAACAGCTCCTCATAAGGCAGATTGACCGCTCCCTCTAAATGTCCCCTTCTGTACTCCTCATTTTCCCGTACATCCACCAGAATATAATGGTCTCCGCCTGTATCAAGGATTCTTTCCAGCTGTCGCATCGATATATTTTGAAACATATTTTTCTCCTGCCTGCTTGTCTTAATAACATTATATGATACCGAGGACAAAAGGTCATAAATCCGACGCAAGCTTGTGAGAGTACAAAATAGTTCGAGATCGGAAGGGGCAAAATACCTTTTGACCCTTTGACTCGCAGTTACATTGTCACAAAAAGAGAGCGTCACAAAACAGGTTTATCCACAAAGGATCTCCATATTTTGCGACGCCCTCCTCACATTATTATCACGGGAAAGCTTACTTCCCGGAAGGATTTTTCACGGAGAGATTATTTCCCCAAAAAATTACCTCGCGGATAGATTTCTTCCGGAAAGATTGCCTCGCGTTAGTTTTTTTCGGAAGTATTTTTTTCGAAAAAAATATCTCCCGACAGAGTTATTTCCCGGATGAATTTTTGCTGTTTCTGCTGTTATCAGAGCCGCTGTAGTTCTTCCCCCGGCAGTCCTGTGCTCCGTAATCCTGCGCTTTGTAATCCTGAGATCTGTAGTCCTGTTCATCCTGTTCCGGTCTGCCGGAGTTCTGACCGCCTCTTTTTCCGGAAGTTCTGCCATTCCGGCTATTATCAGAGCTGTTGTAATTCTTGCTGCTGTTCTGCTCGTCATAATTCTGGTCGTTGTTTCTTGACATTTTGAAGTACCTCCTGAGATGTTTTTCATTAATTACACAGCTAGTATGGCACTTCTGTAAAAAACTATTCGTTGAACAGCTTTTTTAACTTTTTCAGGCAGTGGTAAAAAGCAGGAAATAAAAACGCATCCGCGAAGATCCACGCCAGCGGACTGGCAAAGCATGCCGGAAGAAAGCCGAATACAGGAACAAAGAAAAATCCCACAAGGGCTCTTGCCACCATCTCGCAAACACCGGCCAGAATGGCAAAGCCGCTAAAGCCCATTCCCTGAATTGAAAACCTCACTACATTTACCGCTGTCAACGGAATGTAAAACAGACTGTTTCCGATTAAGAAAAGGGAGATCTGCCGGATCAGCTCCGTCTCGCCCGGATCAACAAACATAAGGGCCAAATATTTTCCGCCGAAGAAAAGTCCCACAAATGCAAGGATCGCATAAACAAATCCGATATAGTTCGCTGTCCACATACCTTTTTCCACACGATCCAGCTTCCGCGCACCTACATTCTGGCCGGCATAAGTCGCCATAGTGCCGCCTAATGAATCAAACGGCGTACAGAAAAACATACTGATCTTGCTGCCGGTCGAAACTGCCGCTACGGCCATAGAGCCAAGGGAATTTACCGCAGCCTGCAAAATTACACTTCCGATGGCAGTGATGGAATACTGGAGCCCCATCGGGATACCCATCTGACAAAGAATTCTAGCCAGATTTCCGTCAAATTTCTTTTCATCCTCTGTCATCTTCAGGATCGGAAAATGACGGATCATATAGATCAGGCAAAGCACTGCCGAAATTCCCTGAGAAATTACAGTTGCAAGAGCCGGGCCCCCCACATTCATGCCGAGTCCTAAGATCGTAAAAAAATCAAGTGCGATATTCAAAACGGAGGAGAGCAACAGGAAATAGACCGGTGTTTTGCTGTCTCCGAGGCTTCGGATAATACCGGCAAGCAGATTATACAGATAGGTTACCGGAATACCCATAAATATTACAAAAATGTAATCCCATGCACCCTGGATAATATCCTTTGGCGTATTCATCCACTGCAGGATCCGCATACATAAAACTCCGACAACGACCGTCATTACAAGAGCGAACGCACCTGCCAGATACATAGCATTTGCCACATATTTTCTCATGACCTTATAATCTCCTGCACCGAATTTCTGTGCCACCGGGATTGCAAAGCCACTGGCCACACCGATGCAAAAGCCATTGATCATAAAGTTGATCGAGCCGGTAGAGCCTACCGCCGCAAGTGCAGTAACTCCAAGGCACTTTCCGACGATCATAGTGTCTACCATATTATAAAACTGTTGAAACAGATATCCCAAGAGCATTGGCACTGCAAAGCCAAGGATCAGCTTAAACGGTGATCCCGCTGTCATATCTTTTACTGCACTCTTTTCCATACTTCCTCCTGCTGTTCTTATTCTGTCATTTTTTGCCTTCTTATTGAACCCCTATTATAAAACCCTGATTTAAAAAAGTACAGACGGCAAAACAGCGAAAATCTGTTTCAAAATTCTCTTTTCTTTCGTGAAAACGTATGATATGATATAAGAAAATTAATAACATGCAGAGTAGATATTTGTGCGTCAAGTGCCTGCCGGACGGGGAGTTGCCGGGAGGACGAAAGGATTGACCTGCGGTGCAGATATCGCATCCCGCTGCACCAGAAGATCTTGTATATCATATCTCCTGTTGCGGTCAGAGGTTCTGCAAAGGAGGTATTTTTTATGAGAAAATTACTTGCTTTGATTTCTGAATCTTATCATGAATTCAAACATGTAAGCACCATCACCACCTGCGCCATGTTCGGCGCCATGGCAATCGTTCTAAACCAGTTTGCCAGTATCACCGTAACCCCCCAGCTAAAGATCGGTTTTTCCGCACTTCCAAACGAACTGGTCGACTATCTTTTCGGCCCCGTAGTCGGATCTCTGTTTGGCGGCGCCATGGACATTATCAAGTTTATGCTTAAGCCGACCGGAGGATTTATTCCCGGCCTGACCTTTAACGCTATGCTGGCTGCCTTTATCTACGGTATGTTTCTTTACAAACGGCCTTTAAGCCTGAAACGAATGCTGGCAGCAAAGCTTGTAGTAGCCATCTTCTGCAACATTATCCTCGGAACCTACTGGCTTTCCACGATCACCGGAAAAGGATATCTGGCGATCCTCCCTGCCCGGGCGATCAAAAACATGATCCAATGGCCGGTCGACTCTGTCATTTTCTTCCTTGTGGCTAAAACATTGGAAAAAGCCGGTGTCTTTCGGATCCTCAAACGGACGGGAGCTGTTAAGTAATTTAACCGAATCAAGTAAGTAAGTCCCCTGATTCAATTGCGAAAAGCAATAAGCAGTGGGTGGGGACTTGCTTGTATCAGGAGGAGTGCAAGCTCCTTCTGATAAACTGCGGAGCAGTTATTCGGTTATGAGCAAGCAGCGAAGCGGATTGCGAATATCCGCTTGACGTCAAACATCCGTGAGTCTTCGCATGTGATTCTGATACGGTGAGTCTTCTCGGCTGAGATAAAAATGGAGTGCTGCAAAGCAGGCGTATGATATTTCACATATCGTCTGTTCTGCAACGCTCCATTCGTATTTTAGCTTCTGTCCTATTCTTTTTTTCAGTATTCTTTTGGCTATTCTTTAAGCTTTCTCTTAATCTCCAAGTACATTTACGATCTTTACCGGTTTTCTGTAGGAATAGCTGGAGATCAGGATCCCGTTTCTCTCATTGGAGGCATGGACGATCTCGCCGTCACCGATGTAAAGAGCCACATGATTGATGTGTTTTCCGCTTCCGTAAAAGATCAAGTCTCCCGGACGGGCATCTTCCATGCTGATCACTTTTCCTTCTTTTGACTGTGCGCTGGAGGAGTGGGATAACTGAACCCCGCCGGCATGCTTCATTACATAAGAGGTAAAGCCGGAGCAGTCTACTCCTTTGTTCGGGTTGGTTCCGCCGTACACATATCTGTTTCCAAGGAACTGCTTCGCATATTCAACGATATCCTCGCGTCTTTCCTCAGATTCCCGGGCTGCTGTTTCTTCTGCGGTTTCCTCTGTAGCTTTTTCTGCTGTTTCTTCAGCAGCTTCCTCTTTTAAAGCTGCCTTTCCTTCTAATTCTGCTTCTTCCTCCTCGGTCAGAACGGAGATCTCTCCATCAGATTCTGAGGCTTCGACAGTGTATGTATCACTTTCAACAGCCTGTCCGGCTGCTTCGGTATCAGCTGCTTCAGATACATCTGTATCTGATACTTTTACAACTGCTGCATCTAAAGCTTTCACATTTTTAGCAGCTGTATCTAAAATACCGGTCTCGACCGGAACCACAATGGCAACGTTACTTTTATTCTCCCGGCTTGTTTCTTCCGCCATAACCGTTCCGGGTACGGAAGCAATCATCAATGTGCAAACACAGCAAAGTCCAAATTTCTTAAAATATCGATTCAAAATAAAGTCCCCTAACATAATTTGTTTCAGATTTTACGTTATTTATTACAAATATATTAAATCTTGTTACAAACAAATTATATTTCCCACGAGGGCATTTGTCAACAAAAATATCAAATTTCATACTTTCTTAATATCTATTTTCCGTTTTTATTACATTTTCCACAAAAAACCGCCCGGCATCTGTTTTTGATGACCGGGCGGATCAAGCGGATATTCGCAATCCGCTTTTCTGCTTGATTCAGTTGAATGATGGATTATTGTATCGTGCCGATTACTGTATCATGCCGATTACTGTATCATGCCGATTACTGTATCATGCCGATTACTGTCTGAGTCCGCGAATGAACCAGATCAGCAAAACAGCCAGAAGGATCGGGCCTGCAAACCGCATAAGGATCAGAAAGATCCCGCCGACGATCTGGAAAACAACAAATATCACAAGAAATAAAAGAACGATCGCAAGAAGCTTCCAATACCATTTATTCAGGTCGATATAATGAAATTCACCGGTAGTCTGCCGCTTAGAGCCGCTGTATCGGCCGTCGTCGTATCTGCTGTCATCATATCTGCTGTCGCCAAATCCGGTATCTTCATAGCTTCCGTATCCATCTTCAGTCTCTCCCGCTGCCTCGCAGGAATCGATGATCGTTCGTGCGACGATGCGAGGTTCTCCGATCTCGCTGATGATATCCTCCATCGTGCGCCCTTTTGATATTTCCTGAGACAGATACGAATTGTAATAGTTTAAATTGTCCCGAATCACAGAACCGGGAACTTCACCCTTCAGCGCTTCTTCCAGTCCTCTTAAATATTCTTCCTTGCTCATTCAGTTCTCCTTGATGTTTTTCGCTTTCTCCGGTGCCTTCACTTTCCGGAATTAGATTTACTCCAGCTTTTCCTTAATAATACCGGCACGGTAGGCTGCCACCAGCTCCTTCAGATCTGCAATCTTGGCCGCCAGCTCTTTACCTATATCCGTATCCGCTACCATGACACGCTTTTTCATCTTCTCAACGATCGTGACCTTCGGCGTATTCTCATGCTTCGGATCGAATGGCTTGTGCTCCGCCAGTGCAAGATGATGGGAATTAAAGATCAGCGTGTAACCCGCGATACCTGTCTTCGGCTGATAGGACTTGGAAAGACCTCCATCGATCACGAACAGCTTACCATTTCCCTTTATCGGGCTTTCACCGTCCTTAAGCTTTACCGGGACGTGACCATTGATAATGTGAGAGCCCTCTACCGGAAGACCAAATTCCTTTAGTATTTTATCACAAAATTCTTCTTTTGTACTTAATTTATAGTACGGATTCATATTTTCCTTTGCCGCGGCCTTATCCGCAACAAAATATCCCTCAAAGGTAGCCATATTGTCTTTTCCGTAAACCGGGGACTTCGGACCGCACCACAGATACCACATCAGATCTTTGTACCATTCCTTGGTCTCATCATCATCCGGAAGGAAATATGCCATCTTAACGGCATCATCGATGTAATCCATCAGACGCTTTCCTGAATAGATGATACCGTTTATCTTCATCTCATCAAATTCGCCATTTTCCTTCATCGGAATACAGCCATGGTAGAGAAGATTGGAGTTACAGCATTTATACATAGCGCCATGAGAATATACAAAACGGATATGACGATGTAACGTGCTGCTGTGCTTAAAGGACATGCGAAGGTTGTGTAAGAGCTCCTCCTCCTCCTTTGTAAGCTTTAACGGATCCTTCGGATCGACGGTCGGGAACATGGTATCCATCATCTTATATTCTTTTCCCTTGATCTTTACTGTTCCTTTTTCAAAATCCGCCGCCAGAAGGTGAAGTCTGTCCTTCATGTCATATTCCGGATGGCGTTTGATGATCTGGCCTTCGACCTTGAACTGGATGACCGTGATGGCCTTGTGCATCTTCGCTGCAAGACCCGGATCTACCGCATCATAAATATTTTCATCTAAGATCTTCGGCATAAAGTGTTCGCAGGGATCGTCCTTATATACACGGGCTGCAAACATAGACAGCGCTCTCAGGTTGATCCCGTAGCCATCCTCAAGAAGATCAAAGCAGTTATAGCGGATCGCGATACGGAGTACATTACAGATACATGCCAGATTTCCCGTTGCCGCCCCCATCCATGAGATATCGTGATTTCCCCACTGGATATCTACATCGTGGAACTGCATCAATTCTTCCATAATAATGTCGGCACGCGGGCCACGGTCAAAAATATCCCCGATAATGTGAAGATTATCGATCGTAAGATTCTGGATCAGCTCGCAAAGTGCCTTAATAAACTGTTCCCCCATATCGATGGTGATGATGGAGTGGATGATCTCATCATAATAGATCTTTTTGTTATCGTCGCTGTAGTCTACATGGATCAGCTCATCGATAATGTATGCAAATGCCGGCGGCATTTTTTTACGAACCTTGGATCTTGTATATTTAGAAGATACTTCCTTACAGATACATACAAGACGATAGATCGTTATCCTCTGCCAATCCTCTGTAAAACGCTGTTCACGTTTTGCTGCCCGGAGCCCCCTTTCCGGGTAGTAGATAAGATTTGCAAGAGCAATCTCCTCCTCATCTGAAATCAGGTAACCAAAGGTTGCTGAAATCTTCTCGCGTATAATACCGGACGCACTTCGCATCAGGTGGACAAACGCCTCGTATTCCCCGTGCAGATCGCTGAAAAAGTATTCCGTTCCCTTCGGAAGACCGCGAATCGCCATCAGGTTGATGATCTCACTGGTAGCCGACTTTACCGTCGGATATTCCCTGGCAAGAAGTTTCAGGTACGCCAAATCTCTCATACAGTTTCCTCCCACAAAGATTTCCCGCGAAAGCCCCATCTTATGTATTTCACATTGATCTTTTCCCACTTTTCTTCCGACGGGAATTGCTTTTCCTTCCGTTTTATAGTAACATATTCATATTTAAAAGACAATAAACGGATCACAGAAAGGGGATTTTTTCATGGATAGAGAGCTTCTCTATGTTTTCGGCACCGGAAATGCGGCGGTAACGAATCTTTATAATACGTGCTTTGCTTTAAGAGACGGAGACGAATACTTTATGGTGGATGCCGGAGGCGGAAACGGGATCTTAAAGATCCTTGATAATATGCAGGTTCCGCTCAACAGGATCCATCATATTTTTGTCACCCACGGACATACCGACCACATCCTCGGCATTATCTGGATGGTACGAATGATCGCTACAAAAATGCTCAAGGACAAGTACGAGGGAGATGCCTATATCTATTGCCATGAAGATCTGATCGAGACCTTGGATACACTCTGCCGCCTGACGCTTCAGAAAAAGCACTACGATATGCTCGGAAAACGGATCCACCTCGAGGCGGTAAAGGACGGAGAAACACGCCATATTCTCAGCTATAACGTGACCTTCTTTGATATCCACTCCACAAAGCTTAAGCAGTTTGGCTTTACCCTGACCTTAAATAACGGCAAGAAGCTCACCTGTCTGGGTGACGAGCCGTATAATCCGGTCTGCGAAAAATATGTCCGCAATACCGACTGGCTGCTCCATGAGGCATTCTGTCTTTATGTTGAACGCGATATCTGGAAGCCCTACGAAAAGAACCACAGCACGGTAAAGGAGGCCTGCGAGCTGGCTCAGGCAATGCAGATCCCGAATCTGGTACTCTGGCATACAGAAGACAGCAATGTAGCCGGACGTGAGCGGCTTTATAAGAGTGAAGGAAAGAAATACTACGGCGGAAACATCTTCGTGCCCGATGACGAGAGCTTGATCGCGCTGTAAAATATGGGGAAATAAATGAATAAACGTGAAATTTCAGAAATTAAAAAGCAATTTAAGAAAGACAATAATGCCATCACGCGAATCTGCGGCTGCTACGTAGATGCAGACAAGCAGATCAAAGCAAATTTAAAGGAAGCCTTCTTTGCCTTATCCGAGGAGGAAGTCTTTAAATATTATGAGATCTTCAAGAAAACACTCTCCGGCGGGATCGGGAAAAATCTCCACAATCTGGAATATTCTATCCACGATGAAGGCGAGGACAGTGCCCACGCTCTTTTAATAAAACTCCGCGATGAAAAGCTTACTGATGACGAAACGGTGGATTCCTTCTATAATAAAGTGATCGAAAACTATGATTACGGTGAAAACTACTATATCGTGCTGATCCACAGCTCCTACGATATTCCCGGCAGATCGACCGGTAACGAGGAAATGTTTGACGCCTCCGACGAGGTATATAACCATATTCTCTGCTCTATCTGCCCGGTAAAGCTCTCGGAGCCCGGTCTCTCCTACAATGAAACGACCGGCTGTATCGAAGAACGTCCGCGGGACTGGTGGGTACAGGCGCCTATGACCGGATTCCTTTTTCCGGCCTTCAACGACCGAAGCACCGACATCCACAGTCTCCTCTATTTCTCAAAAAATGCGGAGCAGCTGCATGATGAGTTCATCGACACCTGCCTCGGAGCTCCATCACCAATCTCCTTTAAGGCCCAAAAGGAGGCCTTCCATGAGATCCTCTCCGACACACTGGGGAAAGAATGTGACTACGGGATTGTCCGCCAGATCCATGAAAATCTTACCGAGCTGTCCGAGGAGCACAAGGAGGATATGGAGCCATTGCGCCTGTCACAGCCTGAAGTGAAGGAGCTTCTGGAAAAAAGCGGTGTCGAGCCGGAACAATTAGAGCATTTCGACACTGTATATAAAGAAGCAGCCGGTGAAAACACAGCAATACTGGTTCCTGCGATCACCGGCAGCGGAAAATTTGCCGTAAAAACTCCCGATGTGGATATCCGGGTCAATCCCGACCGGCTGGATCTTGTAGAAACACGGATCATCGAAGGCCGGCGCTTCCTCGTCATCGCCGTTGAAGATAATGTAGAGGTAAATGGCATGTCCGTAAAAATGTGGGAGGAAAAGGCGTAGAACGGATCCTTACCGATCTGCTTTGCAAGCCCTGTCCTTTACCGCTTCTTCCCCGGTGCGGACCAGATATTCCATTGCCTCCACCGGATATCTTCCGGCCGCAGTTTCTCCGGTCAGCATAACGGAAGCGGCTCCGTCAAGAACGGCATTATAAATATCCAGAACCTCAGCCCTTGTGGGAACGGCCCTCTCATGCATGGAATCCAGCATCTGAGTCACGACCATAAAGGGCTTTTTCTTTGCCCGGCAGCTTGCCGCAAGCTGCTTTTGGATTCCCGGAAGCTTCCATAAAGGCATGGCATTTCCCAGATCTCCTCTGGCGATCACGATCTGGTCGCACCACGGCAGCAGCTCATTGATCGCATGAACGCCCTGCATATTTTCAATTTTAGCAAAGATCTCCACCTTCTCTGCTCCGGCAGCCTGTAACGCACTGCGGAGCGTTAAAAGATCTTCCCGATTTCTTACAAAGGGAAGCATGACTCCCGTAACACCGTACTCTGCCGCCATGCCGATGTTTTTACGATCGCTATCCGTAAGCGTCGGCATAGGAAGCTCTTTCCCAATAACAGCAAGACTTTTTCCCGGTTTTAATACCCCCGGTCGCACCACGACCGCACTCACGGAAACAGACAAGGCAGTGGGGGTAGAGGCAGTTGCCGGGGTTGCTGCACCTGTTGTTCCTGCGCCTGTTACCGCTGTGTCCGATGGAGATTCCGTTATGTTCGATGCCGTTATGTTTGCGGTTACTGTGTTCGCTGCTGCAGCAGGGGCCGGGGCTGCTGCTGCGCCTATTGTTACTGCGGTGTCCATCTGGGCGGCTGCTATGTTTACTGCCACTACGTTCTCCGGGGCTGCTGCACCTATAACCGCTGCAGCTGCCGGCCCTCCCGACACCTCTTTCACTAGCAGTTCGATCTTTCCGTCATCGACAAGAATACGATCCCCGGCCTCCACATAATGGAGCAGCATATCCGGCACCGGAATACACAACTTCGCTGCCCCTCTGTGTTCCGCTTCCTTTTCCATGTCTGTTTGTGCGTTTTTCCCACATACCTGTCCGGCTGCTCCCATGGATACCAACTGTACCGTTTCTCCGGATTCCAGCTCACAGGTTATACCATTGCGGCCAAGGCGCAGCTCCGGCCCCTGCAGATCGATCAGAATCTGAGGTGCGCCCTTAATGCCGGCTTTCTTTGCCGCCTCTCTTAAAAGCTCCAGCCAATGGCTGCTCTTATCAAGATCCCCATGTGACAGGTTCAGCCTGATCCCGGTCATACCGGCACGAAACATATTTTCCAATATCTTTTCATCACCGCAGGACGGCCCCAAAGTCCCATAATACTGCATAATAATCTCCTTTATTTCCTATTTTTTTATTTCCCTATTTTATTTCCCTATTTTATTTCCCTATTTTATTTCCCTATTTTCATTTACATTTATGCCTTGCGTGAACCCCGGTTAATTTTTTATGTAGTAAAGCGGACATTCGCAATCCGCTTCGCTACTTGCTCATGAACGCAGTCGCTTCGCGATCTGTCAGTGGGAGCTTTCAACTCCCACTGACATAAGCATCCCCCTCACCCACCGCTTAGTGCTCCGCGCACTTGAAGCGGGGGAATGCTTATCTGCGTTCATCTCACCATCTAAGTACAATATTCTTCAGGGAGAATCCTACGGATTATTGCCGAAAAAGCAGCCTGCCGCAATATGGATATCCGCATCCAATATTGCTGACAGACTGCTTAATAACAAAAAACAAGCTATGCTGCTGTTATTCTGTGCCACTGCTGACCTTGTCCGGTTCTTTTTCCTCTTTGTCAACCTCAAAAGGCTCCGGAGTGATTTCCATTATATCTTCCACCGGGCATTGAAGGATACTGCAGAATATTTCCAGCGTATGCGTAGACACGTGCATATTCTTTTTCATCCTCCCGATCTGACCGGCACTGATCTTATAATGAGAGATCAGACGGTACTGTGTGACTCCCTTCTTTTCCATCGTCTTCCATAAGCGATCATAGCTAACCATGTTTATTCCCTCCTTGGTTCTATTTAACATGTATTAGCCATATTTGTCTATTATCTATTTTCTGATAATCGAAATAACTCTTAAAAAGACTTTATTCAAAAACAACACAGCCGACTACACGCTTCTGCAGATCCGTGATGCGCTCCATCTCTAATCCAACTACACTATATTTGGAATCCCGGCACTGTTCGATCAGAACGACCCCGTCACATTCCGGAAGTCTCTTTAAGGTATCTACATCCTCCAGCATATTCCCGCCAGCAAGCACCTTCATTTCCGGAAGCTCTGCGATCAGCTTATCTGCCGCCTGTTTCACAACTGCAGCATCTGCACTTCCCGTAACAAGGATCGTACTCATATTATCTGTATAATTTCGGATATTAGCCGCGATCAGGCTAAATTCTACTGCCTCATTTCCACTGACGGCACGGCCCTCCATACGGTTTAACCATGCATCCACCTTGCACTGAGCTTTTCCCTTCTTTATTGGAAGGGCTCCTAAAATTGTAACTCCAAAACGTTTCTTCAATTCCTTTGCCGAATATACGGTATCACCAACTATAAATACGGCACAAACAAAGAATACCGCCATAAAGCCGCCGACTAAACCGCCGAGAATGAAGAACTTGATTCCGCTCTTTACTGCAAGCTTACGGGAAGAACTGTAATTTTGGGGCTCCTCCATATCATCCAGCTCTTTCTGCTTTTCCTCTAAACTGGTGTTTAAAGCAGTCAGACGATCTGCTTCCGTTTTATGTGTATCCGCTAAGGTAAGATCCACATAAGTGCTCACACTGCGATTGACTGTACTGATCGTATGGGCACCCACACTGGCAGTTACCTGCTCCTGCATACTCTGCATGTGATCTAAAAGTGCATCCAGCAGCTTATCTGCTGCTTCCTTTGTGGTATGCTTTGCACTGATCGAAAGGATGTGGTTGGAACCGGCATCTACGGTAACCAGCTCCTGCAGGTATCTCGGTTCGCTCTTTAAGGCTGCCGCTACGTCCTCCATAACAGCACTGCTTGTCAGCATCGCACGGTAAACATCAAGGATCGTATTGGTGTAATCCGGATTCTGATATATCATTCCGGGCATGATCGTATAGTCTGTTGCTATATACATATCGATCTTTGCCTCGCAGACATCATAAGGACTCATATTGATCCAGATCGATTTTTCCATATATTCCTGCTGGTTTTCGATATCTGTTTTCAGATTTTCCAGCTCTCTCTCTGCAGTCTCTTTATTCTTCTCATAAAGCTCCAGATCATCCCTGTAAGTTTTTTCTGCCTCCGCAACCTTCTCCGGATCATTCTGTGCCCTATAAGTCAATGCTGCTTTTGCGCCGCCTAAAAGGATTGCAAGAAGAACCGCAACGAGAAGCACCGGTCTCCATCTGTGCAATACCGCAAACATCAGATCCTTCAGATCGATCTCCTGCTCGTATGTAGAATTGTTGTCCATCTTCCTTTTTCTCCCACTCCTGTATTTTCGGAGATCCTCATAGAATCGCCGGTATATTAACTATATCTGGTTTATGATTCCATGTCAAGCCATCCTTTTCATCTGCCACATTAGTGCCACATAAACAATCGGTGAAAACGCAGAAAGTGCCGCAAAACAGGGGAAGGACACACCGAGTCTCCGGCAAGCTCATGAAAGTTTGCTTTTTACGCAACTCGTCACCTTTCGCAGCAGTCCCTAGCCTCCGGCTAGCTCACGAAAGTTTGTTTTTTACGCATTTCGTCACCTAGCCCAGCAGTCCTTAGCCTCCGGCTAGCTCACGAACGCTTGCTTTTTGCGCTTTTCGTCACCTCGTCCAGCAGTCCCTAGCCTCCGGCTAGCTCACGAAAGTTCGCTTTTGGGGCATTTCGTCACCTCGTCCGGCA
>CAKRPJ010000032.1:0-25986 GCA_934376955.1 uncultured Lachnospiraceae bacterium
TCGATAGATTCTGCTCTTTCCGGTGTATAACTGACACTTCCAAGTATATCTATTTCTCCATCTGCCAGCATATCCAGACACTCTTTAAATGAGCCATAGACATATTCATACTTCCAGCCGGTTATATAAGAAATCTTCTGGAGATACTCATAGCCTGCTCCCTGCTTATGTTCCCCATAGCCGCCTTCCTGAAAATTGGCATATGGGAAATACCCAACTCTCACCGTTTTAGTTTCTGACGCATAAGCAGAAAGCGGTACAAAAAGTAGCATGATAAGTACTAAAATGCTCAAACATAATCTTTTTTTCTTGCCTTTTTTTCTTATCCGTTTTTCTATCTTTCTGTTCATTCATTTCCTCTTTATTTTCCATTTATGCTGTTGTTCTTCCCAGTATGTAAGCTTTCCTGTTTTTTCAAAAGCCTCCGGCCAGACGGTATCGTCCAAACCTTCTCTCTTTGTACTTTCCGGGTCACTGTAGGTCGTCCGCCACTTGCGTCCGTCTACAGAAGACAGCTCTGAAGCAGACAATCCCTGCAGTGTTTCCATACAGGTATAATCATAATAATAGTCTGCAGTAAACCCACGGATTCCCACTTTGTCAAATGCCTCGTAGGCAGAGACAAAGCTCTCATAGTCTGTTGGCAACGGGATATCATATTTTTCAAAAAGGTCTTTATTCACTACAACGCCATGGGCATCTGCACATACCGGAAGCCAGTTTACGCTTCCATCCTTATTCCTGAAATTGTTTAGATATGTATCATAGACAGCACCTGCCGCATTGGTTGTGGAAAGATCCATCAGGCTGTCTTTCAGCGGACTTGCATCATGCAGGGAAAAACGACAGCAGGTTATAATATCTGGCAATCCGCCATTTTCCTTAAGAAACCTGTAGAAATCCAGATCATTATTTCCAACTACAAATTCAACATTGATATCCGGGAGCTGTTTCTGGACGTATGGTGCATATTTTTCGTACAGGTTTGTGCTACATAAATACACCGTAATTGTCTCTGCATCTTCTTTTTCTGCATTCTTCCCGCCACAGCCTGATAAAAGTGATATAGCGGTCACCATCACCAGAAGCGCCGACAAAGCTCTGATCCATTTTTTCTTTTTCATTACGAATCCCCTCTAAGAGTTTTCTTTGCATTTTTCCATTTTACAACGTCAAAATACCCGATAGTTCCTATGCATACGTCTTTCTTCATAGGCGACCACAATGTATGCAGTTTTAGATTATACATCTGACTGTCATTCTCCACTTTCGCTTTTATCTGCATAGAAATTTCTTTATTTTGCACAGATGTCTGATGTAACAAAACTCGAATGCGTTGAACATCATCCTCACTTACTCCGAATGCTTTAAGCAGATCAAAATTCGGATCATCTCTCTGACAAAGTATCTTCTGTTTTCCGTTTAGTATCGTTAATTGGCCTGAAATTGCATTGTAATCAATCGAATTCATGCCACTGTTTGATTGGAAGAAATCGATTTTTTCCTGCATGACCTTGACAAGACTCTGTGAATATATCTGGTTCGGTAAGAATTTGTCACTGAGTATTTCATTCGAAAGTCTCTGTATTTCATAATAATGTTTATTATCATCCGTCTCTATATCAGGCATTTTTGAAAGCTGAATACTTAGTTCTTTCAGACACTTAAGAAGGATAGGATTAAATTGTCCACATTGTCCCTCCAGGATCATTTGAATCGCTGTCTCATGGTCAAATGCTTTTTTATAGCATCTTTCACTTGTAAGTGCATCATAAACATCAACAATTGATACCACCTGTGCGTAGATTGGTATTTCTTCACCCTTCAATCCATCCGGATAGCCCTTTCCATCCCATCTTTCATGGTGCCACCTGCAGATTGCCCATGCGGTATGTACCAGTGGATGATCTTGTGGAAAGTCCATATCCTTAATTATAGCTGCACCAAGCTCACTATGATTTTTCATAATCTTAAATTCTTCATCGGTAAGTCTGCCCGGTTTATTCAATATTTCTTCCGGAATACGAATCTTACCAATATCATGAAGGGAAGAAGCAGTTGTGATCAAAGCAATATCTGTCTCTGTCAAAGGATAAGCATCTGTTACTTTTACCAGTTGCCTCAGCATCATCTCCGTTGCTGTTTTAATATGCAGGATGTGTTTTCTGCTCTCGCTGTTACGAGATCCCAATATATTACTCATAATCCGGATCATGATATTATTATTTTCTTCTTTTTCGTAAACCTGATCATAAACCACATTTATCAGATGCTTTTGGTTCATATAGAGGCCCAAGGTATTCTGAACTCTTTTCTTTACGATCACAGAATCAAATGGTCGTGTAATATAATCTGTGATTCCCAGCTCATATGCCTTACGCATAGTATCAGCAGCATCTTCAGAAGATATCATAATTACAGGAGTTTCAGCAATGCACTGGCTTCTTTTCATTATTTTCAAGACTTCAAAGCCATTCATCTGTGGCATATTGATATCTAAAAGCATCAGATCAATTCCAATATTTTCTCCTATCATCTGGATTGCCTGATTTCCATTTTCGGCTTCCAGATAACTATATTTTTCTCCGAGTATCTCCTTCAACATGTCCCTGTTAAATTTCGCATCATCTACAATCAGGATTTTTTGTCTTTGATTCATGTTTTTTAATTCCTTCGATCGTCATCTCATATACTTCTGTTACTTTTTCCATTGCCTCCGGTATCCCCGGCTGCTCTCCGGTTCTATCTCTCAAAAGTTCTGTCAACTCATGGCTAACCTCATAAAGACGGTCAAAAGAAAGATTCTGACAAATCCCTTTCAGTGTGTGTGCGCTGCGAAAGGCATCTTCATAATTTTTATTTTCCAATGCCTGTTTTAACTGTAGATAACTCGGATCTTCAAGAAACTTTAATGTAAATCTCTGAATCAGCGCTTCGCTGCGAAGACGTCCCAGGACATCTTCATAGTTTCCTCCAATAGCTTCATAACACTCTCGCATTGTCATATTTTGTCCTCCTGTCTATATTTCACCGTTTATTTAACCGAATCAAGCAAGTAGCGAAGCGGATTGCGAATATCCGCTTGACCACTGCTTTATCAATTATTTCATCAATTTATGAATCACCTTTATCAGTAGTTCCACATCAACAGGCTTAGCAATATGTTCATCCATTCCTGCTGCTTTTGCTTTTATTCTGTCCTCCGTGAACGCATTTGCTGTCATTGCAATGATCGGTATTGTCTTTGCATCCTCTCTGTCCAGAGACCTGATCATCTTTGTAGCTTCATAACCATTCATTACCGGCATCATAATGTCCATAAGAATGACATCAAATTCACCAGATTCACTTTTTCTGAACATCTCAACCGCTTCCTGCCCATTCCACGCTTTGATCACATCAGCACCCTCATTCTGAAGCACAAATTCAGCGATTTCCATATTCAGCTCATTATCTTCCGCCAGAAGAATATGCAGCCCCTTTATCGATTTTTTGGATACATCCTTCTGTTCTTCATGTTTATTCACATCCGGATCTATTTTTAATGGAATCCGGATCACAAATGTCGTCCCTACGCCTTTTTCACTTTCAAAAGTAATGGTTCCACCCATTTTTTCGACCAGCTTCCTTGAAATGGCCATTCCCAGTCCGGTTCCGGCAAATTTTGTGCGGCTTCCCGAATGTTCCTGTGCAAATGGTTCAAAAATATATTTCTGGAACTCCTCAGTCATTCCGATTCCTGTATCCCGGCAGACAAATTCCATTATCGTCATTTCCGGCTGTTCGGATGGAATCTCCCTGCAGCTGATATAGACCTGTCCGTTTGCCCTGTTATATTTCACCGCATTGGACAGAATATTCATCATCACACGCTTCACATACTCCGGACTTCCAATATAATCCCGGTGTGTGATTTCTTTTTTCTCCCATACAATCCGGATATTCTGTTCTGCAGCAATCTGTTCGATCACAACAAGCACTTCCTCAGAGATTTGGCTCAGATTAAATGGAACATCTTCCAGAACGATTTCACCTGACTCAAGCTTACTCATGTCCAGAACATCATTTACCAGTTCCAGCAGCAGATTGGATGCCTCTTTAACCTTTGTCCTGTATTCCGTCTGCTTCTCTATATCATCTGCATAATGGTCTGCCATATTTACCATGCCGCAGATTCCATTGATCGGAGTCCGGATATCATGGCTCATTCGCCGGAGAAACTCTGTTTTTGCCTCATTGGCTGCTTCTGCCTTTTTTGCTGCTATCAGAAGCGCTGCTTTATATTTTTCATCTTTTTCCTGTTCCTGTTTCCGGTGTGCCAGATTGGTTCTGTATGTCCAGAGCCAGAATATACTAAACATCAGAAAATAAAGAAAAATAACGTTTATCATACTTGGTGCAAGGTTATGGAACACTTCCGTATCCGGAAGATACGCATAGATATAATAATCCCTCTGCTTAAGCATGATTCCGTAACATCCGATTCCTTCATTCCTCAAATGGTAAATGTGCTGACTATCTGTATGCTTTTTCATTGCCTGAATAACTGCGTTGTCAGCCGTATTCTGCCCCAGCAAGCTCTCATCATTGCTGGCAACAACGATTCCCTCGTCTGCAACAATAATCGTTCCATCTTTCTGAGTACTATAGCCATTTAAAAACCCCTGTATCGTCAGCGTATAGTTTCTGGCAAATTCAGGAGATGTGTAATAATAAATTGCAACGATACCCGGTGCATCTTTTCTGGCACAGGCTGCAATGTCAATATGTGATCCGTCCTTCCTGTTAAACCGTTCTGAATAAGTTCTTTCTTCATATCCGGCAAAATCCATGATAATTTCTTTTTGCAGATACTCTGTAATCTCATTTGCCAGAGATTCATCCGTACTGTATTCACAATCCCTCTTTCCTTCTGTGTCCAGTACAATGATGCCATCCACCCAGAGAGTCTGCAGGTTTTCTTTCAGAAATTCCCGGCTTAGCTGACCTCCGTTTTCTGTTTCCATGTTAATATTTGTACTCATCTGTCTTGCGCTTTCAATGGCACGTAGAAGACTTTTGGATTCCGAAGATTCATTATAATGGGTGTAGGTTGAACACTGCACTTTCACATAGTTTACAATCTCTGCCATTCTTTTCTCTGCTTCCGCTTTTTCTGCATGAAAGAAATAAAACAGAGATACTACAGCCACACAGATTCCAATCAGACCGCAGAACAGCTGGATTCGTTTTTCGTTTTTCTTTCTCTTAATATCCAAGAGCATCCACCTCCAGATACTTCTGGGGATCATCCAGATATTTTTCAATGATTTTCAGGGATGTGCCATCCTGACGCATTTCTTCCAACGTCTGACCCATCTGCTCACAGATTCCCCTGTCATCATCTTTTGCAAAAGCGACACCTATTCCGGTGATCATCAGACGTTCTTCCAGGATACGGAAGCTTGCATCATAATCCTTCATATACTGAACGATAGATTCCTCGTGTGCTGCAACTGCATCTACATATCCTTTCCCAAGAAACGTATAGATCAGCTCCCCGTGTCCCAGGCTGAGCAGATTGCCCAGCTTTGGGATTCTCTCATCTGCCCGGTTCAGAAAGATGCCTTCCGGTTTGGTTGTGGACTGAACAGCCAGGTTCTTTCCCTCCAGGTCACTTAGTTTATAGATATCACTATTCTCATTTACAGCAACCACCTGACGGCTTGCTATATATGGTCCTGCCCAGCGGTAATCATCAAGACGCCCTTCCATGGAAAAACAGCCCATGATACAGTCAATCTCTCCACTCTCCACCAGTTCTTTTTTCTTCTCCCAATTGATCTGGACAACCTCCACCTGATATCCCATTCTTTTGAAAGCTTCTGCCGCCAATTCTACATCGATTCCCGTCGGTACACCATCCTCATTCAGATAATTGTATGGTGGATAGTTGTCACTGCCGAGGGTAATAACAGACTTTTCGATTTCTTCTTTCGTGTTATCTGTGTTTTTACACCCTGTCAGGGTGACTGCTAAAATTCCCGCAAGCAGAATGCCTGCAATCACTCTTTTTCCTTTCATTTTCCGTCTATTCCTAACTATCCTTTTCGATTTTTTTATGTCTGATCGGAATCATAACTATCGTACTTTAACCGAATCAAGTAAGTCCCCTGCTTCAATTGCGAAAAGCGATAAGCAGTGGGTGGGGACTTGCTTGTATCAGGAGGAGTGCAAGCTCCTTCTGATAAACTGCGGAGCAGTTATTCGGTTATGAGCAAGTAGCAAAGCGGATTGCGAATATCCGCTTTACAGGCCCTGTAGCTTTGCGTCCCAGACTTTCATCTGATTTGCCGATTTTCTTATTATAGCTTTAATTTTAAGACAAAAAACAGATTTTATTATACTTTAATGTTCTACTATACACAAGAAAAAATTACCGTTTTAACACCCGAAAACAAAAAAAAGAACGGCCGATACATATACTCGAACTGTTCTTCTACTGTAAAGCAGACATTCGCAATCCGCTTCGCTACTTGCTCATGAACGCAGTCGCTTCGCGATCTGTCAGTAGGAGCTTTCAACTCCCACTAACATAAGCATCCCACTCACCCACCGCTTAGTGCTTCGCGCACTTGAAGCAGAGGAATGCTTATCTGCGTTCAAAATCCACGAAGCATTGACATTACTGTTTCCTGCTCATTTGTATTCAGATCGTTCTATATCCATAAATATGATCCTTAACTTTCTTTACTTATTCGCCTGATTATGCTAAAATCCATACGAATAAATTTGACTGAATATGTAAAAGGCAGAATGGAGACAAAGAATGAAAACAAACGAATGGAATACAGAAGGTAAAAATCTTGTGATCGGACAGTCCGGAGGACCGACCGCAGTAATAAATGCCAGCATTTATGGTGCGATAAAGGCATGGAACGAATCCGGACAAAGCGGACATATACTTGGAATGATAAACGGGATCGAAGGCTTCCTCTCTGACAAAATTCTGGATTTGTCCGCTTCTCTTTCCGAGGAGGATCTTGAGCTTCTCCGTCTGACACCGGCCGCTTATCTGGGTTCCTGCCGCTTTAAACTGCCGGAGGATCTGACTAACGCTATATATCCTGCCATCTTCGATAATTTCCGTGAAATGAATATCGGATACTTCCTCTATGTCGGCGGAAATGATTCCATGGACACTGTCGATAAGCTGTCGCGCTATGCAGCTAATACCGGAAGCTGTGTCCGCTTCATCGGGATCCCGAAAACCATCGACAATGACCTCATGCTGACCGACCATACACCGGGCTTCGGAAGCGCTGCTAAATATGTGGCATCTACGGTCCGCGAGATCGTCCTCGACGCTTCTGTTTACCAGCAGCGCTCCGTAACGATCGTTGAGATCATGGGACGTCATGCCGGATGGCTCACTGCGGCCTCGAGACTTGCCCGCAAATATGAAGGGGACAACCCTCTCCTTATCTACGTTCCGGAGGTTCCCTTTGAACTGGAAAGCTTTTATCGTGACCTTGAAGAAGCTTTTAAAAAGACACCAAATGTCACTGTCTGTGTTTCCGAGGGTATCGCAGATGCCTCCGGTACCTTTATCTGTGAATACTCTGATGCGGCCAAGCTGGATTCCTTTGGCCATAAGATGCTGACCGGCTGTGGTGAGATCTTAGAATCCTTTGTACGTGATAAATTCGGTGTAAAGGTCCGCTCCATTGAACTTAATGTAAATCAGCGCTGCAGCGGCATGACTGCCTCCGAAACGGATATCAATGAATCTGCGATGGCAGGAGCGGCTGGTGTCCATGCCGCCCTCTCCGGAGAAACCGGAAAAATGGTTGCATTTTTCCGTGAGGATGGCCCGGATTATAAGCTTACCTGTCGCCTCGAGGATGTAAAACAAATCAGCAATCAGGAAAAGAAATTCCCGCTTGAATGGATCTCGAAAGACAGTAATGACATTACAGAGGATTTTCTCCCCTATGTGACTCCTCTTATTCAGGGACAGCCGGAGCATATAATGGAAAACGGACTTCCAAAATATCTTTTCAGGAAATAAATACACATTCCCCCGCTATAAGTGCGCAGGCACTAAGCGGGGGAGACAGGGTATACTATATTAGTGAGGTATTGCTATTTATTTATGAAATTCCGGAAGATCTAATTCACCGGTTCTGATCGCATTTAAAAGCTTCACAAGATCATGCTCCATAAGCGGGCCGACCGGACGCATGATCGGGGCTGTGGCTGTCTTAAATTGCTCTCGCATTACGCGTTCCTTAGCTGCCGATTCTTCCGCTTTGATGAGCTTTTCTTCATAATTGTCCGGCTCCATTACGATAACGCCGTCTGCATCACCGAATACGATATCGCCCGGATGGACAACGGCTCCGCCACAGTTAATATCTGTGTTAAATTCTCCGGAAATTCCCCAGACATTTGTTGTGGCAACAGAAATCCCATTGCAGAATACCGGAAAATCCATTTCCTCGATCCAGAGAGAATCTGTAGCTGGACCATCCAGAACAATGCCCGCAAGCCCTGCTGCCTTCGCATTTCTGGCAACCATCTCACCGACTGCTGCATACACCGGATCACCGCAGCGATCAATAACAAGAACAGAGCCCTTTGGTGCTTCCTCGATCGCCTTATACATGGCACAGGAATCTTTTCCAAGAATTCTGACTGTATATGCCGGGCCGATCATTTTGCTGTGCTTATTGATCGGTTTGATCTGAGGCTTCATAAAACGTACTCCTACAAAATGTCCGTAAGTTGCCGGATCGGTTTGCATAAACCGATCAATGATTTCCTTTGTCCATTCCATGATCTTCTATTCCTCCTATTTCTTTATTACATCGTATACATCATCTCTGCGATTCTTTAAGCAGGGGATATTTGCACGTACCTTATCAAGATAATCAAGATCGATCTCTGCCATGGTAACGCCTGCTGTTTCTTTTGCCCGGGCGATCACGGTTCCCCACGGATCAGCAACCATACTGGAACCAAAGGAAAGGGATACGCCGCGTTTCTTTCCGATCTGGCCCGGTGCGACCATATAGCAGGTGTTTTCGATCGCACGTGTACGGATTATGGTTTCCCAGTGATCCTTTCCCGTCTGCATCTGGAAGTTTGCAGGTGCAAAGATCACCTGGCATCCGTTTATCGCCATATAACGATATAACTCCGGGAATCTGATGTCATAGCAGATGGAAAATCCCAGTTTTCCAAGCTCAGTATCCAGCATCACGATATCCTTGCCGATCTGCATGCGATCGGATTCTCTTGTTTCTGTACCATCCGCAAGTGTAATATCAAATGCATGGAGCTTGCGGTATCTGGCAACTTCTTCTCCTTCCGGATTTAAAAGAACAGTCGTATTATATTTCTTTTCTCCATCGGGATTTACTTCACTGATGGAACCGCAATGGATCCAGATATGATGCTCCTTTGCCTTTTTTGCCATCAGGCTGATCGTCGGGCCGCCCGGGATCTCCTCCGGATCACGCGGATCATTCCCGATATAATTAAACACTTCCGGAAAAGCAACCAGCTTTGCTCCCTTTGCAGCCGCCTCATCAATAAAACGGCACGCTGCTTCCATATTCTCCTCATAATTGTCACGCGTATCCATCTGAATAACACCGATCATATATTTTCTAAGCATATTTTTATCCGTCCTTTTCTTTGATTATTTTAAGATCAGCCCCACACCTTATTCATGTACTCTACAATACGGTCAACACAAATGTTGAATATCTTTTCACCTTTTTCTGCTGTTCCCACCGTTGCATCACCAACTGTCGCATTCGGCGTTTTATCATGCATCGGAGAATAAGATAAAACATCCGGAAAATCATTTGCAATCGGAGGAACGCAGACGGCCTTATCCATGTCCACAAGCTCCGGGCACAAATGAAGCATTACAGATGTACCGCATTCGCTGGCATGTGCATGGCACATACGTCCCTGATGGGTAAATACTCCCTCATCGTGCAGCTGGGTAAAACGCCACCAGTCTATCTGTGCAAACCGGATCCCTCTTTGCAGCTGATATTTGATCCCTACAGACTGGATCGGAGCTACGCTTCCTGCATGACCGGATATAAACATGAAATTCTCAAATCCATAATCGATCAGCTGCGCCGTCAGTTCATCCATCCATGCCTCAAATAACTGCTTGCTCATGGAAATAGTTCCGACAAAATCTTTAAGACTTGATGAATCCGAAACCTGCGTCATCGGGGCGATCACCGCTCCGGTACGCTTAGCGACTTCCTCTGCAACTGCCTCTGCCGCAAAGCCGTCACTGCCCATAGGCAGATGAGGCCCGTATATTTCGCAGGCTCCTGTAGGAATGATCACCGTTTTTGTTTCCTTTCTGCGTTCGTCAAACTCGACCCAGCTCATCTCACGGATCCAGTATTTTTTATTTGACATTTCACATACCTCCTGATTTGATTAAAATAAAGTCAAACGGATCTTCGTAATCCGCTTTGCTGCTTACTCAAGGCCATTGATCTTTCTGGCATGGTGACATGCAACAAAATGTCCGGGGCAGATTTCTTCCGCCACAGGAGTTTTATGGAAGCAGAGCTCGTCTGCATAGGGGCATCTCTTTGCAAATCGGCACTCATCCCCCGGATTGATCGGGGATGTGATCTCACCCTTTATCAGCTTACGCTCCTTCTTCGCCCTTACCTGTGGGATCGGAACGGCATCCAGAAGTGCCTTTGTATACGGGTGGAACCGATGATGGAAAATCTCCTCAGAATCACAGAACTCAACCATCATTCCCAGATACATGACCATAATATCGTCGGAAATATGACGGACTACCGACATATCATGGGTGATAAACATATAGGTAAGCTGGTGTTCCTCCTGAAGATCCTGCATCAGATTGATGATCTGCGCCTGAATAGAAACATCCAATGCCGATACCGGCTCATCACATACGATAAATTTAGGCTCTAATGCCAGAGCACGGGCAATGCCGATACGCTGTCTTCTTCCTCCGTCCAGCTCGTGAGGATATGAATTATAAAGACGCTGTGCCAATCCCACCGTATCCATAAGCTTTGCGACCCTATCCTCCAGCTCTTTTTTTCCGGAGCATTTCTTATATATAAGAAGCGGTTCGGCGATCAGCTGACTTACTGACATTCTGGGATTCAAAGACGAAAATGGATCCTGAAAGATCATCTGCATATCTTCACGCAGATTTTTTAACTGGCTTTTTGTAACGGTACTGATGTCCTTACCTTCAAACCAGATCTCGCCGTCCGTTTTTTCATGCAGATGGATCACAGTACGTCCAAGAGTGGATTTACCACAGCCGGACTCTCCCACAACCCCCAGCGTTTTTCCTTTTTCAATAGAAAAGCTAACATCATCTACCGCATGAAGGAATCCGCGGTTTGTCTTAAAATATTTTTTCAGATTTTTAACTTCGATCAGTTTTTCCATTCTGTTTACCGTCCTTCCTTTTCATACAGCAGACACCGGACAGTATGGCCGGGCTCAATTTCGATCGCCTGCGGCTGTTTCTTGTGACAGATCTCCGTTGCATGCGGGCATCTGTCTGCAAATGCACATCCTTCCGGCAGGTTGCTGGGATCCGGCATTAATCCCTTGATCGGATTCAGACGATGAGATTTTTTACTGAAGTCCGGAATAGAACCAAACAGACCGTTCGTATAAGGATGCTTCGGATTATTATAGATATGCTCCAGCGTACCGTACTCCACTATGCGCCCGGCATAAACGATTGCCACCTTATCACAAACTTCAGCAACAACGCCCAGATCATGGGTAATAAGAAGCAGGGAGGTATTGAACTTTTTCTTTAAGTTATCGATCAGATCCAAAACCTGAGCCTGAATGGTAACATCAAGTGCTGTTGTCGGTTCATCTGCGATCAGCAGGTTTGGATTACATGCCAGTGCGATCGCAATGACGATACGCTGCTTCATACCGCCGGAAAACTGATGCGGATACTCATTATATCGTCCGCCCTCGATTCCAACCATCTCCATCATATCCATGGCACGTCTTAATGCCTCTGCCTTGGAAACCTTCTGATGAAGCTGAATAACCTCCATGATCTGATCACCTACAGTAAGCACCGGGTTCAGGGCCGTCATGGGATCCTGGAAGATCATGGATATCTCGTGTCCACGAATTTTTCGCATTTCGGAATCCGACATTTTCAGCAGATTTTTTCCTTTGTAAAGGATCTCACCGCCTATGATCTTCCCGGGCGGGTTCGGAACAAGCCCCAGAATCCCCATCGCTGTCGTTGTCTTTCCGGCTCCGGTCTCGCCTACAAGCCCCAGAGATTCTCCTTCTTCCAGAGAGATCGAGATATCGTTTACCGCTTTGACTACTTCATCATCTGTAATATAGTGTATCGTAAGATCCTTAATTTCAAGAATATTGCTCATCTTGCCCCTCCTTAGTTCTTAAGCCTTGGATCCAGTGCATCACGCAGACCGTCACCAAACAGGTTGAACGCAAAAACCGTAAGCATGATCGCAATTCCCGGGAATACAATCTGTAACGGATAATCTCTCATAATCGACCGTGCATTAGAGAGCATAGAGCCCCATTCCGGAGTAGGAGCCGGAACGCCAAGTCCTACAAAGCTTAAACCGGAAATATTTAAAATACTGCCTGCCAGACTGGTGGTAACCTGCACGATGATCGGGGCAAGTGCATTTGGCAGCACATATTTCCACATGATCCTCCCGTCAGATGCTCCTGTTGCCCTTGCTGCTTCTACATATTCCGTATCCCGCACGGTGATGACAGAGGAACGCGTCACTCGGGCAAATGCTGCTATATTTCCTAATGCAATCGCAAAAATAAGTACCGTTATGCTGTTTCCTAACGCTGCAACAATGGATATGCCTAAAAGAAGGTTCGGTACGGCCATCAGGATATCAACGATCCTCATAAGGACGTTGTCAAGAACTCCGCTGAAATATCCGGCCAGCGTACCTAAGGTAACACCGATGGCACATGCTATTCCGACCGATGCAAGACCGATCGCCAGAGAGGTACGACATCCCCATACGATACGTGTATACATGTCTCGCCCCAGCTCATCTGTACCTAAAAAGTGCTGCGATGAAGGGGAAGCGTATCGGTTCGCCAGATCCTGAATGGTATAATCCGCGTTAGAAAGCTGAGCCGGGAACATGGCAAAAACCAAAAGGATCAGTATAATGATAAGGCCAAACACGGCAGTCTGGTTTTTCATAAAACGGCGCACGATTCCGCGAAACTGGCTTTTCTTTTTTCCACGGACGGCTGAGGTAGTCTTATTCTTATCTGCCATATTACTTCTCCTCCGTTTCATTTGATTTTACAGCGGCCTTTTTTGCTCTTGGCTTTACATACTGTGAGCGGATACGCGGATCAACATACGCATATAAAACGTCAATGAGCAGATTACAAAGAGCCATAGCCAGTGCGATCACCAGAATACCACCCTGAACAAGTGGGGCATTTTTTACCTTGATTCCGTCAATGATCAGGTTTCCAAGACCAGGGATCGAGAAAACGATCTCAGTGATGGCTGAACCGCCTAAAAGACGTCCAAAGTTAACGCCGATCAGAGTCATGACCGGAATGATCGCATTTCTTAAAGCATGCTTTGTGATAATTACAAAATTTGTCTGGCCTTTCGCCTTTGCTGTAGTGATATAGTCCTGACGGATCGCCTCAAGCATACTGGAACGCATCATACGCATTACGGTAGCCGCCGAATGGGTACCGATTGTAAAGGACGGGAGGATCCAGTGTTTCCACGTACTGAAGCCGGATGCCGGCAGCAGTGCCAAATGGACGGAAAACAGTATGATAAGCATCAGACCTTCCCAGAAGGTCGGAACCGATACCCCAAGCATTGCGATCATTCTGGTGAGATGATCCATTATGGAATATTGCTTTACCGCAGATATAATACCGATCGTAATTCCGATCACGATCGACCACAGGGTACTGAGCAATGCGAGCTTGAAGGTTGTCGGAAAACGTTTGAAGATTTCTGTAGCTACCGGCTGCTTTGTTGTATAAGAGATACCAAGATCCCCCTGTAAAGCATCCTTAACATAATTAACATATTGGATCAGGAATGGTTCATTCAGACCATTTTCCTCTCTGAAGGCTTCTTTATCTTCCTCTGTTGCCATATCGCCTAAAATATAATCTTCCGCACTGCCGGGGGAGAAGTACATCATGCTGAATACGAGAAGTACAACGCCAAGCAGAACAGGGACAAGCATCAGAATTCTTTTTCCGATGTATTTAATCATGCAAACACCTCATCTTAGCAGAGCCTCAAAAAACGCGGCTAAGGTCACTTTCTGCGCCCCAGCCGCGTAACTTATGAAAAGTTGTTACCTTTCCTTTTAATTTTTCTTGAGGCTAATATTCACGATTCCTATTGATCAATGCCTATTCTTCTATATACCAGTCCGCAATATTTGCTCTGTTATACTGTGCACGGAAGCTGAATCCCTGTAAAGCATCCGATACACCATATACAGAATCTGTTTCTGCAAACGGCATGGAATACTTTAAGTCGTACAGGTAATCCTGAATTTCTCCAAGGAGAGCCGCTCTTTCTTCTGTTCCGTAGAGCTGTTTTAATTCCTGAAGCTTGCCATCCAGCCAGTCATCGTTCGGAGCCAGTCTGGAACCAAATGCCTTTTCATAGATGATCAGGATATTGGAAACTTCATCTGCAGTCGCTACTCGGATCGAAGCATCCCACGGTCCCTGAGCCTCACGTGTTGCGAGAGCACTCTGCTCAATGTTGACGGTCACACCAACTGCTGCCCAGTAGCTCTGGATGATCTCTGCCATTCTCTGATATGTATTGCCCGGTAAAATATGAAGCTCGAAGGAAAGATTCTCTGCTCCGGCCTCCTTTAAAAGCTCTTTGGCCTTTTCCGGATTGTATTCCCAGATTCCTTCTTCTTTAAAGCCCTCTGCAATATTCGGATATACACCGGTCAATGTGGTGGCCTCTCCGTCAAAAGCAGCCTTTGTCAGGTTATCGAAATCAATTGCATAAGCAAGTGCATGACGAACTCGTTTATCTGCAAATTTCTGATTATCCATTGCAAGGCAGATCAGATAATAAGAATAAGATAATCCGCGCTCGGAATGGTAACCATCGATATCATCGATACGTGCTGCATCTGCACCATCAATATAGTAAGCCAGATCTGCTTCTCCGGTCTCAAGTGCGATAATTCTGTTTGCTTCTTCAGCAATGAAATTAATGCGGACATTCGGCGTTTTTGCCGGCTCGCCCCAATATTTATCGTTTCTTGTAAGAAGCATGCTGGATCCGGATACCCACTCGCTTAATGTATAAGCACCGGTACCAACCGGGTTTCTGGCGTAGTTTTCTGCACCGACTTCTTCCATTGTCTCCTTATCTCCGATCCATGTACGTCCACCTGCCAGAACATACAATGCAGGGGCATAGGGAGTATACATGGAAATCACGACTGTATGATCGTCTTCTGCATAAGAAGAATCCGGATCATACCAGCTCATTGTGGAGATCGCTGTCGAATCATTTTTTGTCCGAGCCAGCGAATACAATACATCATCCGCAGTAAATGCATTTCCATTGCTGAACACTACATCCTCACGAAGCTTAAAGCGGATATGGGTATCGTCGGTCTGTTCCCATTCTGTCGCAAGACGCGGAGTGATCGAACCATCCTCATCATAACGCACCAGACCATCATAAATCTGATTCATAATGATATTGTTGGAAACGCCATTGCCTCGGCACGGATCCATAGTATCCGGCTCCTGCTGTGCTGCGAGGGTAAGAGTATCTTTAACAGATTTTGCCTCAGTAGATGCCGATGCGCTTTCACCGGATCCTGAACTATCCGTGGATGCTGATGCTTTCTCTGTCGGTGCAGCATTTCCACCGCCGCAGCCGGTCAAGGCTGTCATAACCATTGAACCAGCGAGTAAAAGGGACACGATACTTCTTTTCTTCATTCTACTACCTCCTTGAGTTTTTATAAAATGCACACGAATTTCCATGGATGAAATATTCGTAATATCATTTTGTACGTGAGTATGGGGTTGAACTTGGATTGTGGCGTATTTGTATTACGGACATTTGTTATAACTTAATTTTAAATTTAAAATTTAAAATTTTAAATTGATCTCATTATAATTCTTTGTGTATAATTTGTCAATAAAATTTGAAGTATATTGTAATTTATTTTGCATTTTTACTATGCATCGTTATTTTATTAACCATGTGGTTGTAAAAATAAATTAAAGAATGTGCCTTGGCACATTCTGCGCCTCGCACGGTCGCTTGCAACAACCTACATTTTCGCGCGAGTGCGCATCTTTGGCACGTAAGTGCCTTTTTATGTAACAGGGAATTCCTCGGAATTCCTGTTACATAAAAAAAAAGAAAGCACCAACAGTATTTTTCAACTGTCAGTACTTTCTCCTATTTGCACATTGTAAAGCGGACATTCGCAATCCGCTTCGCTACTTGCTCATGAACGCAGTCGCTTCGCGATCTGTCAGTGGGAGTTTTCTCGATTGAGATAAAAATCCCGGATCCTTTGCGTGATATCCAGACGGCACATCTCAATATGCTCCTTCGCAGCTTCGCGGGCCTTCTCCTCCTCATTCGCGATCATATAATCCATTATTTTCAGATGCCAGTTTTCAAGCTCTCTGTGAGAGTTCCATTGATTTCCCAAAGAATACTTGATCCCGCCATATTGATACAATACAGGAAGATAAACCTCATACAGGCATTTATTTCCCGTCTCCTCAACAAAAGCTTTATGAAACTCAAGATTATTGATAATACTATTTACGAAATCTCCACGCTCCATCAGATTTTTTGTTTCCCGGACCATCCCCTTCAGCCGTTCAAACCGCTGAAGATCCGGGTCCTGCATGTGCAGCGTGATCGCATGCTGTTCCAAAAGACATCGCACATTACACACATCATCAAGCATTTTTTCTGTCGGAACCAGCATCAGAAACTTCCCGCCGCTGTTCACGGTAAGAACTTTTTCATTGGCAAGCTGTTTTAATGCCTGAACGACCGGGGTACGGCTTATCGAGAATTCATTTGCAAGCTCTGCCGGATCGATCCTTTCGCCTGCATGATACTTCCCTTCATACAATGCCTCGATAAATTTGTCATGAATTGTTTCTTCTAAACGTTTCTTTAAAATCATTGCACTCTCCCAAACACTAAGCGATATTATTGTCCGTATTTAACCAATACCCACTTTTAATAATTGTAGCTAATGTTTGAAACAAATGCAAGTATCTGTTTGCAATACAATTTCTGATTTGTTCAGAATGTTATCTTTTGAGTTTTATTTTGTACTTCATCTTACTGTAAAATCTCCCCGATGTCTTCCAGCTCACATCCACTATAGAAGAATTGAAGAATCTCTTTGAAATTTTTCCCCTGCTTTGCCATTCCCTGGGCTCCGTTCTGGCTCATTCCGACTCCATGTCCGTAGCCGCCGCCGTAAATTACAAATCGGGTATCATTGTTCTCATCCGTTCCCTCATTTTCAATATAGATAAAGCCGCTGGGAAGTGTATCCCAGCCTGTGATTGTACTTCCGTCCTTTTTGTTATAGACAAGAGACGGACTCCCCAGGACGCTTCGTATCCTGCTCTGTCCCGTATATGTCTTTGTTCCCTCTGTTCCTACCACTTTAAGCGCCTTTGCGATGCCGCCGGGCCCTCGCGAGGTGATCGTAAGCCCGGTTATCTTACCGATCCCGTCGATCTTCTCACTTAAAGAATTTCCCGTTACCACCGTATTCCAGCGGAACATGGCAAAATCAGAATCAAAGGCCTGTACGTCATTCCTTTTTATAAACGCACCAAAGGCATCGTTAGACGAAAGATCCATGGTTTTTCCTTTTTCATCTAATGTGACTGCACGAAGATAAGGCACACTGGAGGCTTCTGCTCCCCAAAGAGTACCATCTGTACTGTGTCCACAGGAGGTAGAGTAGTAAAACGCCTCCACCGGTTCTCTCTCATAGACCAGCATTTGGCCGAAGGTTTCATTCACGGCTGCATCCGTGGAATCAAAGGTACCTGTATTATTGTAGACCTGAAAATTGGTACTGTCATCCACATGAGCACCGTAAGCCGAATAGGTATTCCCCTGGATCTGCTTCCATGCATACGTTCGGGCACAGATCGCCTGGGCCTTTAACGCTTCGATCTCATAAGTGGACGGCATTTCACTCGGGATCACCCTCTTTAAATATTCTTCGAGGTTGACCTCATTAAGCAGAAGCAGCCCGTTTTCCTCAGCCGTGATCTCCACATGTCCCGGATAGACAGGGATCCCCTGGGCTCTCTCGATGGATTCGACCCGGATCAGACCTCCCTCATCAGTCGGCCGGAAGCTCATTCTTCCTTCCGATAGGCGAGAATCTCCCGATTCGATCGTAATGGCTTCTCCCGCCGGCACGGAATAAGTAGTTTTATTCTTTTCGCTGCCATATTCAAGAATCGCTGCACTGTCACAGCTTACTGTGATCTTAGAATGGAACAGGGATTTAAAGCCGCTTGTCATCAGCAGGATGCGGATATTTTCTATATCGGGCTTTTCTGTTGTCAGAGCGGCACATATCTCACCGCCCGCAACCACAAATATCTGGGCATGGTATCCGACCAGAATATCTTTTTTCTGCTGCTCCCGCAAGACACCGAAGGTTCGATAAACCTTAAAATCCTCTGAAAGCGGAACCAGACCGTATCCCTCGATCTCGATCTCATTTTCGCGGACAGAAAGCACCGTGCCGGTAATCGAATCCTTTTTTAATACGAGCTTCTGCGGGCGTCCTTTTTTTAAATAAAGATCACCGATCTGACCCGTGATCTCCTCCTCATTTTTTAAAACACCCTTTACTGGAAATTTCCTCTGGATATTTCCGATAAAAATTGTCACCGTATTTCCGGAGCAGCCGGATATCCATGCGTTGCTGTATACGATCGCGTCCGAAACCACACGTTCAACTTTTATGATCTCGCGATCCCTGACTAAAAGCTCCACACGCCGATCAATATAGGAATCCATATACAGTCCGTCAAAGCGGAACTTTCCGTCACTTGTATACGCTGTCCACGCAGCTGCTGCCTCCACATTGCCGGGAGTTCCGTATATATCTGTTTCCAGCTTTTTTACATTGCCGTCCGGATCACAGGCCTTTCGGAAGCTGTCGTAAAATTTCCAGAATTCCTCCTGCCCGACTGCTTTTTTCGCCTTCCGGCTTCCGGCCTCTGTTATGTATGCGGTAAGCTCCCCGTCTGTTTTTCCAAGAGCTACAGCGAACCCGGAGAGCTCCCCATAAGTAACAGCGGCAAGGGCCCTCTCCTCCTTCGCCGGACATTCTTCCGGATTCAGATATCCTGTTTCATAGAGGTAATCCATGTATTTTCCATACCATTCCTTATCGGAACCGTCAGAAAAATACGTGGTTTCCGGTGCGCTTTTTTCAATTTCATCCGCACTGTTTAAAGCCAGTGCGATCGCTCTGGACGCCGCGGCGCATGAAACACCGTTTCCGTGGGGCTCCAGCAGGACAATAACGATCAGCAGGGTGACAACTATCGTCATCATCCCTGCCACCCAGTTGATCATTTTTTTTGTTTCATCCATACTTTTCATTGCCTTTTCAGATATTTTCCACTGTCTTCATCGATCTTTACTAAGTCTTCATAATCCTTTGTTTCTGAAGATAGCTTTTTCTTTAACAGCAGGTATGTCTGCAGCTTTCCGAACAGATCAAAAATTACGGCTGTCAGCGGAACAGCGATTATCATTCCGACAAAGCCATAGATCC
Source organism: uncultured Lachnospiraceae bacterium (assembly GCA_934376955.1). Taxonomy (GTDB): domain Bacteria; phylum Bacillota; class Clostridia; order Lachnospirales; family Lachnospiraceae; genus CAKRPJ01. Next base: position 19,893 of record CAKRPJ010000032.1, read on the forward strand.
CGCCAAACAGAAGAATGGAAAACAGAACCCAGAAGCTGGAGAGCCCCGTCGAGTTTCCGAGGATCTTCGGGCCAAGGATATTTCCGTCAAACTGCTGCAGAACAAGGATGAGGCCGATAAAGTAAAGGCACTGCTTCGGACTGATCAGAAATACCAGTACCGCACTCGGGATCGCACCGATAAACGGGCCAAAGAAGGGAATGATGTTGGTCACACCGACGATCACACTGATCAGGAGTGCATAAGGCAGCCGGAACAGATTCATCAGAATAAAGCAGATCACTCCGATGATCAGGGAATCTATAAGCTTTCCGATAATAAAACCGGAAAATACCTTATGGATATAGCGAAATTCCTCCACTGTCGCATTTGCCACCTGAAGGGGCAGAAACGTATAGATCAGTTTTTTCCCCTGCGCTGCCAGCGTTTCCTTGATATTTAAAAGATAGATCATAACGATGACGCCGATCAGAAGATTCTTTGCCGTTGAAAAAACTCCCATTACGCCGACCGAGACCCCGCCAAGGATCTTTTCCAGATTTTCAATGTTGAGGATCAGATTAGAACCCGCCCACTCCTGAAAATCAATTACGGCCTTCTGATAAGCGCTTAACACAGCTTCCTCTATCGGCGGATTATTGGCAAACAGTCCGGTCAGCCACTGGTATACATTCTGGACATATACCGGCATGGTGTTGATAATGCCCAGTATACTGGCATGAAGCTGGGGGATGATCATCATAGCAAGACTTGCCACTATCACATACAGGAAAAGAAGGCTGGCTGCGGTTCCCACGATCTTGCCGGCCGATGCGGCGCCCTTTTCACTTTTAAACAGCTTTACCGCCACATCGGAGGTGATACGCGCTCCCATATTGTAGACCGGGGAAAACAGAAAAGCCAGAATTGCACCGCATATAATCGGAGCAAGGATCGACAGGAGCTGTTTTCCCATACCGGCTACTGACTTTCTCTCTATAAACAGGAATACCAGTGCAACAGCAGCTGCTATTACCAGTACCGCGGTAACTCCTGCGTAAATGTACTTTTCAAATCTGTTATTCTTCATAGTTCCCTCTTTCCGGATCGTTACTCTGTTGAAATATCCTGTTACAGAATAACATATTTCTGTCTTTTGCTCAACTATATCCTTAAAAAACAGGAAAGCAGCGATTTCTCGCTGCTTTTATCTTTTGCAATCCCAAAATGCCGTTTCCTGCATAATTGACTCCTAGCAAGGCTAGGTGGGCGACCGCACTTAAACTTCTGCCTTCCACTCAAAAGGAGGCCTGACATCCGTTTAAAAATATAGGAATCCCGTATGTCAAAATGTAGGTTCAAAATAAACAGGATTATCGAACATTCCAGGAATTGCTCTCCTGCTTCGTTATGGATACATTATAGCGCATCTGATCTTTTTTGTAAAGCGGAATGAAAGACGCAAATGAATATCAGATGGTTTTTATTAACTCGCCCAGCTCCTTCGGAGTTTTTGCAATCCAGTCGGCTCCGGCCTTTTTCAGTTCTTCTTCACTGCCGTATCCGTACAGAATACCGATAGCCGGGATACCGGCTTTGTGGGCGCCTTCTATGTCATGGCGTCTGTCACCGACCATAACGATATTTTCTCTGTCGGTAAGTCCGTTTTCTTCCATCACATAGCGAATCACTTCAGCCTTTTTTGCTCTGTTATTATCATCGCATGCGCCGCCGATAAACTCGAAATAACGAGTCAATTCAAAATACTCCAGTACTCTCTTTGCCATTGTCTCCGGCTTTGAGGTGGCGACAAAAAGCTTAAAGCCTGATTTTTTTAATTCTTCAAGCATCTCTCTGATACCGGCATAGGGGGAATTTTCCATCCACCCTTTTTTATTATAATACTCGCGGAACACGAAAACAGCGTCCCGGGCATCTTCATCCGAAAAATGATAATATTCTTTAAAGCTGTCCGGAAGCGGAGGACCCACAAAGGGTTTGAGAATATCCAAATCCTCCACTGTTATCCCGTAATGCTTCAGGGCGTACTGTACTGCTCTTGTAATTCCCGGCATGGAATCTGTCAGTGTTCCATCCAGATCAAAGAAAATATTGTTCTTGCTCATACTTCTCTCCTCTTAAGCAATATAGTCAAAATGGAATTTGCTCCGCCCTCTTACCTTATTTAAAAAATTCATGATTTCCATGTTTGAACAGGAAATTTAAATGACTGTCGAACCATCTGACATTTTTTGAGGATGCCATTCTCCGGTTCATAAAGTACAGTGCGCCGTCTGAGTAGTCTTCTCCTGTCAGAGCACATTCTACAGCTTTGACCGTCTCATTGCTGATCTTGCAGCGATCCAGAGAACCGTCCATAACGGGTGAGAACTGATATTTTTCATAGACAACCGATGTCACGTTGTCCGGAAATTCATCACTTTCCACGCGGTTTAAGATCACATTCGCCACCAAGATCCGACCTTTACGGTCACATCCTCCGGCTTCTGCCTGCACGATCTTTAATAACACCTTGTAATCACGGTCAGAAAGCAGGATCCGTTCGCTGCTTTCCTCCTGTACGGCCTCTGCCGTCTCAGCAGTATTTGTTCCTTTAACAGCCTCTGTCTCTTTAACAGGATCTGTTTCCGCTGTTTTTACAGCTTCTGTTTCCTGCGCTGCTTCTTGCTCCCGCGCTGCTTCTGGCTTTCCTGCCTCTGTAACAGCTTCTGTTACCGAAGCTGCTTCAGTTTCCGACTTTGCTGCTTCTTCTGTACTTTCTTCTACAGTATTCTTTTCCTGTTCGTATCTGCTATCTGTTATATCAGACTGGGAGAGCTCACTCTCTGTCACGGCTGCTGCCAAAACAGTGGGCTCCTCCGGGTCACTTTCTTCCCCGTCCTTATCCTCCGGTGTTTCTGCAAACGCCACCAGCGCATTTCTGCCGCCTCCCCGGAAGTCTCCGGCTGTAAATGTGATTACAGTCACTACGGAAACTCCAACGGTCAGCACGACCGCGTCACGATGCATCTTTTTTGATACATTGACAAATAAGGATTTTACGAATTGGAATACTGTCTGAAGAAACGATTTCCATGTATGATTCATAGAACGCCTCTTTTCTCCACTGCATCATCACTCAAAGTGAGAAATGAGCATGGTTATTTTACCTCCCGTTTTGGGTGGTGTCTGTGATTATAGGGGAGAAAAAGGCCAAAAGTCAATACAGCTCCGTTATTTTTGGTGCATTTACTAACCGAATTTTAACGTTTGTTATATTTTTTTAACATGTTGCAAGAAAAAAAGCCTTATTTTATATGGATTTTTGTATGCATTGGCGGTAAGGGGTTTTTACAAATATTACAATTTTGTTAAATTTTATGTCCCCACTTTCATGCTATTTTCAGGGGTGTTTTGACTTATGTTAACTATTTTAATGTCAATTCTGTGGTTGTTGCTCCCACATACTCTGCAAGATCTGCCGGTGAAAGGATGACCTGAACCCCTCTCATTCCGGCACTCACTGCAATTTTTTCATATTGAAATGCCGATGGATCGATAAAGGTCGGGAACCTTTTTTTCATTCCGATTGGAGAACAGCCTCCGCGGATATACCCTGTAGTGGAAAGCAGCTCCTTCATCGGCAGCATCTCCACCTTTTTATCTCCGGCTGCCTTCGCCGCTTTTTTCAGATCCACCTCATCATCCACCGGTATGCAGCAAACAAGAAATCCTGTCTTTTCCCCCTTGAGCACCAATGTCTTAAACATGCTTCCGTGGTCGACTCCCATCAGATCTGCCGCATGGCTCCCTGAAAGATCATCCTCATCCACAGGATACTCCTTCGCCTCATATTGGATTTTTGCCTTATCAAGAAGACGCATTACATTTGTTTTAACAGCCTTCGCCATATTATTTCTTCCTTTCCGTGAACATTAAGTGTTTTAAGCTTTCTATGTCTAAAAGCAAAAACTCCCTCCTGATACTCACTGAGCATCCCGGAAGGAGTTTAAATCTACACTCACTTTACACGATAAATTTTACTGTGGATATTTCCCGTGATGCAGTCTTATTCATCCCAGTTGTGGTAAACTGCCTGCACATCATCATCCTCGTCGAGAAGATCAAGGATACGGTTCATCTTCTTGATCGCATCCTCATCCGTAAGCTCTACCCAGTTCTGAGGAATCATGGTTATATCGGCCTCGATCATCGGGATACCGGATTTTTCAAGGGACTCACGAACCTCACTGAAGGAATCCGGGTCTGTGATCACCTCATAGCTGTCTTCCTCCTCAGAGAAATCCTCTGCACCGGCATCGAGTGCCAGCATCATGAGCTCATCTGCATCCATCTCGCATTCTTCTTTATCGATGATGATCTGACCCTTACGGTCAAACATAAAGGATACGCTTCCCTGTGCGCCTACGTTTCCGCCGCCCTTGGTAAAAGCGCTTCTTACGTTAGCTGCTGTACGGTTTTTATTATCCGTCAGGGTTTCAACGATAATCGCGATTCCGCTTGGGCCATAGCCCTCGTAAGTAAGATTCTCATAGTTTACAGAGTTAAGGTCGCCGGCAGCCTTCTTAATACCACGATCGATCGTATCGTTCGGCATATTGTTGGCCTTTGCTTTTGCGATAACATCACGAAGCTTGCTGTTGTTAGCCGGGTCTGCTCCGCCCTCTTTTACAGCAACTGCGATCTCTCTGCCGATAACCGTAAAGACCTTACCCTTAGCCGCATCGTTCTTCTCTTTCTTATGTTTAATATTGGCAAATTTGGAATGTCCTGACATTTTTCCTGCTCCTTCCCACTTCGTCCTTATATTTCACCTGCACAGTTTGCCGAAACCATGCATTTCATTCACAATCTTATGTATTTTAGCATTATTTTAATTAGTTGGCAAGAGCTTTTCTTGACACAATTGCTGTGAATGCTATAATAGAACTGTATGACCGATCCGGCAGTCCGACTTGTTCTGCCGGCAACAAACAATTAATGGAGGAAGCACTATGAAAAGAATTGAGATCGATACCTTTCTTAAATTCCAGTTTGTAAGCAATCCGTCCTTTTCACCGGATGGAAAGTTTATCGCCTTTGTTGTGTCCACTGCCGATAAGGAAGACAACAATTATAAGGCAAACCTTTATGTCTATAGCATGGAAGCAAAAAAGGTATTAAAACTCACAAGCGGCGGCGATGCAAAAACTTATGCATGGACACCGAACAATACCCTGCTTTTCCCAGCAGCCAGAGGAAATGAGCTGAAGAAGAAACAGGAGGCAGGTGAAAATGTTACCGGTTTCTTTGAGATCTCTCCGACTGGCGGCGAAGCGATCCTCGCTTTCACCGTAGACGCGAAAGCAACTGCCATCAAGACTCTCCCCGGCGGACAGTTCCTTTTAACCGTTAACCAGGACAACCACAAGGAAACAAGAAAGAGCTCCTACGAAGTATTTGATGAGCTTCCCTTCTGGGGCAACGGCCTCGGCTATACAAACGCCAAGAGAAACCGTTTTGCTATTTATGACAGAGAGTCCGCAGCTCTCACCTACCTTGCTGATGACTGGACCGAATGCGTCCGTTCTTCCGCTCTCGGTGATCTGATCCTTTATAGTGCTTACCCGTGGAAACAGGGTGTGCGCGGCCTTAACGAAGGTCTTTACCTCTATAACAGAAAAACAGGCGAGACAAAGACTCTGCTCGCTCCTGATACAATTCATACCGGTGCATTCGAGCTTTTAAATGACCACGAGGCACTTGTTGCCGCTCTGGATGCAAACCAGCCAGATACAAACAAATATTGTGAATTCTACAAGCTTGATCTCGCCAACGGCTCGATGAAGCACTACAAAGAGTACGATTATTCCATCGCCTCCGGCAGTGTCGGCTGTGATGCAAGATACGGCAGCGGACGTACCCAGAAGCTGTTAAACGGTGATTTCTATTTTGTATCCACCGTTAATGACTTTGCATGGCTCAGAAAACTGGATAAGGACGGAAATATTTCCGACAGCCTTACCGTCGGCAGCTCCTGCGACAGCTTCGATATCAATAACGAACATCTTGTAAGCTGTGAGCTTCAGGGCAGAAAGCTTGCAGAGCTCTATCT
>CAKRPJ010000033.1:0-25392 GCA_934376955.1 uncultured Lachnospiraceae bacterium
ACTGCTGCGTGGGATGTCATACCACCGCGGACTGTTAAGATACCCTGTGCAGCGTGCATTCCCTCGATATCCTCCGGAGATGTCTCAAGACGAACTAAGATAACTCTCTCGCCCTTGCCGCCGATACCTGCTTCCTTTGCATCCTCTGCATTGAAGCAAACCTTACCTGCTGCAGCACCCGGAGATGCCGGAAGTGCCTGTCCGATAACCTCGCCAGCCTTTAATGCAGCCGGATCGAAGGTCGGATGTAATAACTGGTCAAGAGATTTTGCTTCGATTCTGCATACAGCTTCCTCAGGTGTGATCTGTCCTTCATCAACAAGGTCACAAGCGATCTGGATAGCAGCCGGAGCTGTTCTCTTTCCGTTACGTGTCTGTAAGAAGTATAACTTGCCTTCTTCGATTGTGAACTCCATATCCTGCATATCGTGGAAATGGTTCTCAAGCTTCATAGCAAGCTCCATGAACTGCTTGTAGCACTCCGGAAGGTCTTTCTCAAGCTGGGAGATCGGCTGCGGTGTACGAACACCGGCAACAACGTCTTCACCCTGTGCGTTGATCAGGTACTCACCGAAGATACCCTTCTCACCTGTGGATGGGTTACGTGTAAATGCAACACCTGTACCGGATGTCTCACCCTTGTTACCGAATACCATTGTCTGTACGTTTACAGCGGTACCCCAGTCACCCGGAATATCATTCATACGACGGTAAACGATAGCACGCGGGTTGTCCCAGGAACGGAATACAGCCTTAACTGCTCCCATTAACTGCTCCTTCGGATCCTGCGGGAATTCTTCGCCATTCATTGCATCTTTGTAAACAGCTTTGAATCTTTCAGCTAATTCCTTTAAGTCATCAGCAGTAAGCTCTGTATCGTAATGAACGCCCTTTGCCTCTTTCATCTCGTCGATGATCTTCTCAAAGTAGGACTTCGGAACCTCCATAACAACGTCGGAGTACATCTGGATGAATCTTCTGTAGGAATCGTATGCAAATCTCGGGTTGCCTGTCTTCTTTGCAAAGCCTTCAACTGCAACATCGTTAAGACCAAGGTTTAAGATTGTATCCATCATACCCGGCATAGAAGCACGAGCACCGGAACGAACAGAAACAAGTAACGGATCTTCTGTATCGCCGAATTTCTTTCCGTTGATTCCCTCGAGCCATGTCAGTGCCTCGAAGATCTGATTCTGGATCTCTGCTGTGATCTGCTTTCCGCTGTTGTAGTAATCAGTACAAGCCTCTGTTGTTACAGTAAAGCCCTGCGGAATCGGCATGCCGAGGTTTGTCATCTCAGCCAGGTTGCAGCCCTTACCGCCGAGAAGGTTTCTCATTGCTGCGCTGCCTTCTTCAAACTTATAAACCCACTTTGCCATAAGTTTTTCTTCCTCCTAATAAATTGTAGATTTTCTCTACGACTGTAGTTTCTTCCATTTTTCAGTTTTTACTCTCCTTACTGTTCCGGCGACCCGCTGCCTGGGCTTAAATTCCGGAAAGTGAACGCAAAAAATAAACGCCCGAAAAACGGTCTGATAATATTATAAGGGATGTTGCCGAATAATGCAACATCCCTTGTAACATCTTTCCATTTTTTTCCTGTATTTATGCCCGATAACCGTCCATAAATCGTTATTATTACCAATTCCGGCATGGTGTTAGTAATAACCTCCGACAAATACGGAGATCCCGACGCCGAGCACGGCTCCGGCTACGACCTGTAAAGGAGTGTGTCCTACATATTCCTTTAACTTCTCCTGAAGAAGGACTCCGTCCAGATTCAGGATATTCTCAAAGAACACACTGTTTAACAGCTTCGCCTGTTTTCCCGTTTCGCGCCGTACTCCCATTGCATCATACATTACGATCATGGCGAGGACAAAGCTTACTGCAAATTCAAAGCTTCCCATTCCGTACTTCATTCCGGAAGCGACCGTCAGCGCGCATACCGTTGCCGAGTGGGAGCTTGGCATACCGCCGGAGCCGAAAAGTCTTTCCGGATTAAAGGAATGGTTCAGGCACAGATCTAAGATCGTTTTCAGCACCTGTGCGACAGCCCAGCCAAGGACTGAACTGACCAGGACCTGATTTCCAAGTATCTCATCCCATACACTCATGGTCTTCCTCCATAACTACGGTCTATCAGCCGATCAGCCAGTCATAAAGCTCCTGATACTTCTTCGCGGAGTTGTTCCATGAGAAATCAGCAGCCAGATCTCTGTCGATGATCTTGTTCCATTCACGTTTTCTGTCATAGTAGATGTGTTTCGCATAGCGGATCACATTAAGCATTTCATGGGCGTTATAGTTTGCAAAGGAGAAGCCGGTTCCGGTTCCCTCATATTCATTATATGCCCATACCGTATCCTTTAGGCCGCCGGTCTCACGGACGATCGGAACGGTACCATAGCGGAGCGCCATTAACTGGCTAAGGCCGCAGGGCTCAAATAAAGACGGCATCAAAAATGCATCACAGGCTGCATAGATCTTGTGGGACATTGGCTCGGAATAGTAGATCTGAGCCGATACCCTGTCATGATATTTCCAGTCGTAATGGCGGAACATATTTTCATATTTGGCATCTCCGGTTCCAAGAACCACCAGCTGAACGTCCTCCGTACAGATCTCCTCCATTACACACTGGACGAGATCCAGACCCTTCTGATCCGTCAGACGGGAAACGATGCCGATCATAAATTTCTTATCATCCTTTGCAAGCCCCAGCTCCTCCTGCAGAGCCCGTTTATTTTTTATTTTTTCCTTCCGGAAATTCTTTGCGTTATAATTCTGAGCGATATACTTATCTGTTTCCGGATCAAACTCCGTATAGTCGATTCCGTTTACGATGCCGCGAAGATCGTTGGAACGGGCACGCATGAGACCGTCCAGACCTTCCCCGTAGAACGGGGTCTTGATCTCCTCCGCATAGGTATTGCTCACCGTGGTGATGGCATCCGCATAGACGAGTCCGCCCTTTAACATATTTCCGTTTTTGTAAGCCTCCAGCTTATCCGGTGTAAAGTAGTAATCGGAGAGACCGGAGAATTTCTGGATCGTTTTCACATCCCATACACCCTGGAATTTCAGGTTATGGATCGTCATGACGGACTTCATGTCGTGGAAAAATTCTCCGTCGTGGAAGCGATCCTTAAGATATACCGGAACAAGTCCGGTCTGCCAGTCATGACAGTGGATCAGATCCGGCTTCCAGCCGATGACCGGAAGGGCCGACAGACCTGCCTGACAGAAGAAAGAAAACTTTTCAAGGTCATAGTACCAGTCACCATAGGGCTTATTTCCCCAGAAATAGCTTTCATTGTCGATAAAGTAAAACGTAATGCCCTCATACACATATTCAAGGATACCCACATAACGGCTCTGTCCGAGATAATCCATATAAAAATGTCCCAGATAGGTCATTTCATCCCTGTATTGTTCCTTGATACAAAGGTACTTCGGAATCATGACACGGACATCGAAATATTTTTTATCAAAACATTTCGGAAGTGATCCGACAACATCTGCCAGACCTCCTGTCTTTATAAAAGGAACCGCCTCTGAAGCCATAAATAATATTTTCTTCATTCCGAACCCATCCTTCCTCTTATATAGCATTAGCGCAGCCGCATTTTTCTACTGCTGCGCTTCTGTAATCCAGTATATCATATAGCCGGGAAATTAGAAAGTGGGTTCGGCAGTTTTTTATCAAACCTACAGCTTCTTGTAATCCAGCCGGATCTTATCGGCGATCAGGGCGACAAATTCGGAGTTTGTGGGCTTTCCCTTTCCGCCGCTCACCGTATATCCGAACAGAGCATTGATCGTATCCATTTTTCCCCTGTTCCAGGCGACCTCGATGGCATGACGGATCGCACGCTCCACACGGCTTGACGTTGTCTGATGCTTTTTGGCGATCCCCGGGTAGAGGATCTTTGTGACAGACGAGAGCATCTCCTCATCCTTTACAGACAGGATAATGGCATCCCGAAGATACTGATATCCTTTAATATGGGCAGGAATGCCGATCTCATGCAGCATCTGTGTCACATCTGTTTCCAGATTCTGCTCCATATACACGGACATATCCTGATATGGCTTTACCATCCGCTCCTGCTGGAGATTTATCCCTGTTCCGCTCTTTAAGCGGCTCCGGCTGACTCTGTGTATTTTGTCGAGAACGCTCTCCCGGTTAAACGGCTTCATAATATAGTAATTTGCTCCGAGACGGAACGCATCTTCTGTAACATTCTGACTGCTGGCTGCGCTGACCATGATAAACGAAGGACATGTCTTCATCTGTGCATTATTTTTGACCTTCTCCATCACGGAGATCCCATCCAGCCTGGGCATGATCACATCGATCAGAACAATATCCGGATTGGTTCTGACGATCATATTGTATGCATCTTCCCCATTATCCGCTTTGCCTACCACACGGATTCCATTCTCTTTCTCAAGTATTTCTCCCAGAAGATTTAACGTCTGTCTGTTGTCATCCGCAATTGCAATCGAAACCTCTGCCATATTTTTCCTCCTGAACTGTCAATAAAAATGATGACTCCTGCGCCTTTTCCATTTTTTAACAAAAAGCACGAAAAGAACAGATTTATTATAGTCTCTCTATAGAGAGACCTGCAACGTCATTCAGTCGCAAATTTCGACAGTTTCAGCAGGACTTGAACTTATTTTTGAACAGTAAGAAGATAATTGGCAAATTGCTGGGCCGTCCGTCCGGACAGTCCGCCGCCCCGCATCTCAAAGCGGTTAGCTTCATAACAGATCTCGTCATCCGTCATGGCGTCCTCGGTGATCCCGGCCCGTCTGGCAAGCTTCACCGCCATCTCATTAAAGCCGCCCTTATCCGGTTTTGCATAAAAGATCGCCAGCCCGAAACGATTAACAAGGGACAGCTTTTCCTCCATGGTGTCGGAACGGTGCAGATCCTCGCCGTGCTCCATATCGTTTCTGTCGCTTATGTTTTCTTTTATCAGATGTCTTCTGTTCGATGTCGCATAGATAAGGACATTATCCGGCTTTGTTTCCACGCCGCCTTCGATAACCGCCTTTAAGAATTTATATTCGATCTCAAACTCCTCAAAGGAGAGATCGTCCATATATATGATAAACTTGTAATTTCTGTTCTTGATCCGGGAGATAACGGAGGAGAGATCCTTAAACTGATGCTTATAGATCTCGATCATACGAAGTCCCTGAGGATAGAACTGATTTACGATTGCCTTGATGCTGGTGGATTTTCCGGTGCCGCTGTCTCCGAATAAGAGGACATTGTTGGCTGCCTTTCCGTCTACGAAGGCCTGCGTATTTTCCACAAGCTTTTTCTTCTGGAGCTCGTAGCCGATCAGATCCTCCAGCATGACCGCATCCATATTGTTGATCGGAAGGAAGTCGATCGAGCCGTCCTCCTTGCCGCGGATCCTAAAGGCCTTGTTGAGTCCGAACATTCCGACGCCAAAATCCCTGTAAAAATCGGTAACATGGCGGAAAAATTCCTCTGTATTCGCGGCCTGCTCCAGCTTTTCACTCAGCGTCCGCACCTTTTCACTGACATTTTTATTATACATCAGCTCCTTTTTCTGTATGGCGCGGTAATGAGTCAGGTGGGTAAAGCAGTCGATCGACAGCGCTTCCTCGATCCATGAAAAATCGTATTCAAACAGCTGCCGGAATGCTTCAAAATCGTGCTTCACAAAGCAGTTTACCGTCCCCTCCTGAGCTCCCATCTTTTCGCAGACGAGGCTGAAAGGATTTTCATTTGTAATAAGAAGAAACGTAAGATAATTGTGCCACAGATTTTTGTCAAAGGCATAATCTGTCGCAACCGTCAGGAGTTTTTTTACTTCACGGAACACCCGGGTACGAAGGATGTCGCGGTTTGCATTTTCATCTCTCAGCTTTTCACAGATATCGGAAAGCTGCCAGAGGATAGAATCCTCCGGCAGGCTGCCGTATACCAACAGGTTTGATATGATCCGGTTCATACTATTCTACGATAGCTCCTTTATCCGCAGAAGAAACCATCTTCGCATATCGTTTCAGATATCCGGTCAGCTCCTTCTGTTCCTTTAATTTCATGGTCTTTTTTCTCTGCTCCAGTTCTTCATCAGACACAAGGAGCTGTAAGCTGTAATTCGGGATATCGATCGCAATCTTGTCTCCGTCCTTGATATAGGCGATGGGGCCGCCTGCTGCCGCCTCCGGAGAAATATGTCCGATGGCTGCACCGCAGGATGCGCCGGAAAATCTTCCGTCTGTCAAAAGAGCCACTGTGGTGTCTAACTTCATTCCCACGATCGCTGAGGTCGGAGATAACATTTCTCTCATTCCCGGGCCGCCTGCCGGTCCCTCATAGCGGATCACGACTACATCTCCCGGAACGATCTTTCCCGCGTAGATCGCGGCGATCGCCTCCTCCTCCGAATCAAAGCACTTTGCAGTTCCTGTATTGACAAGCATTTCCGGTTTTACCGCAGAACGCTTTACGATCGCACCGTTCGGGGCGAGATTTCCGAATAAAACAGCGAGACCGCCTGTTTTTGTATAAGGATCGGAAAGAGGACGAATGACCTCCTCATCACGATTTACCGCGTGCTCCACGTTTTCAGCCAGAGTTTTTCCTGTTACGGACAGGCAGCTTCCATCTAACATTCCGGCATCCAGAAGCTGCTTCATAACTGCCGAGATTCCTCCTGCCTTCATCAGATCCTGCATGTGATGATGGCCTGCCGGAGCCAGATGGCATACGTTCGGCGTGCGCTCGCTGATCTCATTGATCTTGTGGAGATCAAGGGCGATCCCTGCCTCATGGGCGATCGCAAGGAGATGAAGGGCAGAGTTGGTGGAGCAGCCGAGAGCCATATCTGTGGTCAGGGCATTCTCCAAAGCCTTTTCCGTCACGATCTGGCGCGGACGGCGATCCATCTCCAGCATCTTCATGACCTGCATTCCCGCTGTCTTTGCAAGGCGCAGTCTCTCTCCGTATACGGCCGGGATCGTTCCGTTTCCCGGAAGGCCAAGTCCCAGAACCTCTGTCAGGCAATTCATGGAGTTTGCCGTAAACATACCGGAGCAGGAGCCGCAGCCCGGACAGCTGCTGCCTTCGATCTCTGCCAGCTCCTCATCATTGATGAGGTTTGCCTTTCTGGCGCCGACTGCTTCAAATACGGTATTCAGATCCTTCTTATCTATAGAAAGCATCGGGCCGCCGGAAACAAATACGCACGGAAGGTTCAGCCGCAGAGCCGCCATAAGCATTCCCGGAACGATCTTATCACAGTTCGGGATAAATACCAGTGCATCAAAGCAATGTCCCTTGACCATACACTCGATGGTATCTGCGATCAGCTCACGGGAGCTGAGGGAAAAACGCATTCCCTCATGGCCCATGGCAATTCCGTCGCAGACGCCAATCGTATTAAACTCCATGGGAGTTCCGCCTGCCATAAGGACTCCGTCCTTTACGGCTCTTGCGATGCTCTGCAGGTGGATATGACCGGGTGCGATCTCGTTAAAGGAATTAACAATACCTACAAAGGGACGGCGCATCTGCTCATCCGTATATCCGTCTGCCTTAAATAGTGAACGGTGGGGTGCATGCTCGACACCGGCCTTTACCTTATCTGAATTCATACAATTACCTCCGAATTTTAAAAATCGTTCCGGGTTCTTCCCTTATTTTGCCTCGTCAAGGTTCTGTGTCTGCTTCCATCCCATCTTTGCTCTCAGGTCACGTCCTGTCTGGGAAGCAAGTGTGTTCGCTGCTGCTGCTCTCTTTGCATTGAAGGTGGTTCTGCCGACCTGATTCTCAAGGATCCAGTTCTTAGCAAAGGTACCGTCCTGGATCTCCTTTAATACCTGCTTCATCTCAGCCTTTACGGAATCGGTGATGATTCTTGAGCCTGTGCAGTAATCTCCAAATTCAGCCGTATCGGAGATGGAATATCTCATGCCCTCAAAGCCTGCATTGAAGATCAGGTCTACGATGAGCTTCATCTCATGGATACACTCAAAGTATGCATTCTCCGGCTTGTAGCCTGCCTCTACCAGTGTGTTGAAGCCGGCCTCCATAAGAGCGGTCACGCCGCCGCAGAGAACTGCCTGCTCGCCGAAAAGATCTGTTTCTGTTTCTTCCTTAAATGTTGTCTCAAGGATACCGCCTCTTGCTCCGCCGATGCCTGCTGCATAAGCCTTAGCGACCTCCATGGAGTTTCCGCTGGGATCCTGCTCAACGGCAACAAGACACGGAACTCCCTTTCCTGCTACATACTGGGAACGAACGGTATGTCCCGGGCCCTTCGGAGCGATCATGATAACGTTAACTCCTGCCGGCGGGATGATCTGTTTGAAGTGGATATTAAAGCCGTGGGCAAAGCAGAGAGTCTTTCCGTCTGTGATGTAATCCTGAATGTCGTTTCTGTAAAGAGCTGCCTGCTTTTCATCGTTTACGAGGATCATGATGATATCGGAGGCCTTAACAGCATCTGCTGTGTTCATAACGGTAAAGCCATCCTCCTTTGCCTTTGCTGCGGACTTGGAGCCCTCATACAGGCCGATCACAACATCACATCCGGAATCTCTTAAATTCAGGGCATGAGCATGACCCTGGGAGCCATAGCCGATAACTGCGATCTTTTTTCCGTCCAGAAGTGATAAGTTACAATCTCTCTCATAGTACATAGTTGCCATAATTTTTTCTCCTTTTACATGTGTGTAGTTGTATATACTAAGCTGTCCGGGACGCCAATGTCCTACGTTCTGAACAGTTGTCCGCAATGATTATTCGTTTGAAACGCTGAGCGTATTTTCAATTCCCAGCCCGATGGCAATGTCACCGGAGCCGCTGAGCTCGAGGATTCCAAAGCCTCTTACCGCTTCAATAAAGGAATCAACTTTTTCCTTGCTTCCTGTGATCTCTGCCGTCAGATGTTCTTCACCGAAATCGGCCACCTTACCGCCATACTGATTGATCAGCTCCAGTACCTGATGCTTTGAGGAACCTCTCTGGGTTCCCGTCAGGTGCATTTTTATAAATATATGCTGCGCGAATACCGTATTTTCCGGCTCTAAAAGCGCCACACTCTTAACATCGATCAGTTTTTCCAGCTGTCTTACGACCTGGTCCTTCATGTATTCGTCCCCTGTGGATACGATGGTCATTCGGGAATACTCCGGATCCTCCGTTACTCCGACAGAAAGGGCGTCAATGTTATAACAGCGCTTCGCGTAGAGACCGGCGATCCGGTTCAACACGCCAAATCGGTTATTTACGATCAAGCCTACTGCAAATCTCTCTACCATATCCTTTTTATCCTTTCACTATCATATCCTTGATGGAACGTCCCGGCGGGATCATCGGAAGCACCTTTTCATCCATGCCGATGTGGCAGTCGATCAGGACTGTCCCTTCGGAGTGATCTGCGATATCCAGCGCCTTCTTAAGATCCTCCATCGTATATGCGGCATATCCCAAAGCTCCGAAGGCCTTTGCCAATGCGGGGAAATCTGTCTTTCTGTCCAGTGTTGTCTGGGAGTAGTGGCCGTCATAGAAGATCGTCTGCCACTGTCTCACCATTCCGAGAACATCGTTGTTCATAACGATGATCGTGATCGGGAGCTCCTGGCTGACAGCCGTTGCCAGCTCATTTAAGTTCATTCCAAAACTTCCATCACCGGTAAAGAGGACTGTACGCTTTCTTCCGTTAGCAATGCATCCGCCGATCGCAGCGCCGAGCCCGTATCCCATTGTTCCGAGTCCGCCGGAGGTAAGAAGCTTGTGGGATTTTTCAAACCGATAATACTGCATCGTCCACATCTGGTGCTGTCCTACATCTGTCGCCACCACGGTATCCTCATTTCCGTGACGGTTTACTTCTTCGATGATGGCCTGGGGCCCGAAGGCCTGTGGAGCCGGGAGGATCGCAGCGCTCTTATACTCCTCGATCTGGGCTACCCATTCCGGGTGCTCATATTTTGGTATAACAGCAAGGATCTTTGTCAGGATCTCCTTGACATCTCCCCACATGCTAATATCCGCATTTACATTCTTTCCGATCTCGGCGCGGTCGATG
Source organism: uncultured Lachnospiraceae bacterium (assembly GCA_934376955.1). GTDB lineage: Bacteria > Bacillota > Clostridia > Lachnospirales > Lachnospiraceae > CAKRPJ01. The sequence continues at coordinate 10,086 of CAKRPJ010000033.1, forward strand.
TCGATATGGACAGTCATACATTTTTTTGTATATTCGTCAATATCGCCCGTCGCACGATCGGAGAAGCGGACACCGACTGCTAAAAGGAGATCACATTCGGACTGAGCCTTTATGGAGGCGTATTTTCCGTGCATTCCGCACATTCCGAGATTTAACGGATAGGACGCGGGAACTGCGGTAAGGCCCATCATGCTAAGGCCCACGGCCGCATCCAGCCTTTTGGAAAGCTCTAAGACCTCTGCCTCTGCACCGGAAGCGATCACACCTCCTCCTGCGTAAATGAATGGCCGTTTTGCTTTCTTTATCATCTCCAACAGCTCATCCATACCTTCTGTGCTGCTCTTTATCTTCTTTACAACAGAGGGAACCTTCATGTCCTCAATGTACTCGCACTCATTGACCTGCACATCCTTGGGGATGTCGATAAGCACCGGTCCCTTGCGGCCTGTGTTGGCGATCTCGAAGGCCTCGATGATCGTCCGCTGCAGATCCTTTACATCCCGCACCATAAAGTTGTGCTTTACCACTGACTGGGTCACACCTACGATGTCTACCTCCTGAAAGGAATCCTTTCCGAGATTGTTCACCGCCACATTTCCGGTGATCGCTACCATTGGTACGGAATCAAGGTAGGCATTGGCGATCCCTGTCACCAGATTGGTGGCTCCGGGGCCGCTCGTTGCAAGAACAACGCCTGTTTTTTTGCTGGCCCTCGCATATCCGTCAGCCGCATGGGCAGCGCCCTGTTCGTGGGCGGAAAGTACATGCCGGATTCTGTCGGATGCCAGGTACAATTCATCGTAAATGTTCAGGACAGCGCCGCCCGGATATCCGAATATTACGTCTACCCCCTGATGGATCAGTTCTTCCACAAGAATTCGTGCACCATTCATTTTCATAATTTGTCCCTCATCTTTTCTGTTTGTCTGTAAGTCAGAGCTAGTTTTTTGCTCTATAGGAATCATAACTTTCGTACTTTAATGTAACATGGTCTTTCCTATAGAGTAAAAAAAAGCCTTGCAGCGTTGTGCTGCAAGGCTTCCTATTCCACGTCTCAAGTCACTTGATCGATGTCACAGTCAATTTATCCCTGGTTCAGCATAACGCAAATAAGCATTCCCGTCCACGACGATAATGCTGACAATAATTCGGATAATGACTGCTGCTAGAACTATGTTCATCATATTTGCGTTTCCTCCCCTTGAGATTTCCGATTCGTTTTCGGTTGTTTTTTATTATACAAATATTTTTTGAAATTACAATTACTAAATATTCATGCCTTGTATAATTTCAGGTTATATCTGTTCTCTTACCATGCCAGAACCTCATGGCCTTTCTCGGTTACCAGCACCATGATCTCCCACTGTGCGGACGGCTTTCCGTCCTCTGTGTAGATCGTCCAGCCATTGCTGTCATCGACGAATATTTCGTCTGTTCCCATATTTACCATCGGTTCAATGGTAAATATCATTCCGGGTGCCATGAGCATCTCGGTTCCGCGCTTCGTTACATAGCTGACAAACGGATCCTCGTGAAATTCAAGCCCGACGCCATGGCCGCCCACGTCCTCAACCACCGTGTAGCCGTGCTTCTTAACGTGATCATGGACTGCCTGACCCATATCGCCAAGATATCCCCAGGGCTTTACCTCTGCCAGTCCCTTTTCCACGGCTTCCTTTGTCACACGGACAAGCTTTTCCTTCTCAGAATCTACTTTTCCGATCTGGAACATGCGGGAAGAATCCGAATAGAAGCCGTTAAGGATCGTAGAGACATCCACATTGATGATATCTCCTTCCTTGAGGATCGTATCCTCCGATGGGATCCCATGGCACACCTGAGCATCAATGGATGTGCAGACGCTCTTTGGAAAGCCCTCATATCCCAGCGGTGCGGGGATCCCGCCATGCTTAGTTGTATAATCATACACCCAGCGGTCGATCTCCGCTGTGGACACCCCTGCCTTTATCCGCTCTGCCACATGATCAAGAACAGCCACGTTCAGTTTTCCACTCTCGCGGATCCCTTCAATCTGTGCCGGGGTCTTAATGATCCTGTGGGAAGGAACCTCATGTCCCATAAATCTTGCACGGCTGACTTTTCGGTCAAACTCCATGTGACAATCACAATATTTTTTTCCGCTGCCACACCAGCAGGCGTCCTCCTGTCCAATTCTGCGAAACATAATTACTCCTCTTTTTCGTTCCTGTTTTTATACTAATTCTGCTGCCAGCGCTTCGATCTGCTCTCTGTTTTCATCGTTTAAGGCCGACATGATCCGGACAGCTGTATCGGTAAAGGTGATTCCCTTGCAGCCCTCTAACATCCCGCGCATTACCTTTGCCGCTGTCGGTGCCCAGGATCCGTTCTCCATCAGGCCGATCGTGCGGTTCTTGTATCCGCGCTCTGTCAGATGCTGAATAAATTCTCTCATAAACGGGAATATATCTGCATTGTATGTCGTTGTTGCCAGAACCAGCTTGCCGTAACGGAAGGCATCCTCCACTGCCTCGGCCATGTCTGCGCGTGCCAGATCGTGGAGCACCACCTTTTTGCATCCCTTTTCTTCCAGCCTCCGGGCAAGAAGCTCTGCCGCAGCCTTTGTGTTTCCGTAAACAGAGGTATAGGCGATAACAACGCCCTCGCTCTCCACACGGTAGGAGGACCAGATATCGTAAAGGCCGAGGTAATGTCCCAGATCTTCCTTTAATACCGGGCCGTGAAGCGGGCAGATCGTTTGTATATCCAGAGCTGCCGCTTTTTTAAGAAGTGCCTGAACCTGTGCACCGTATTTTCCGACGATGCCGATATAGTATCTGCGTGCCTCGCAATCCCAGTCTTCTTCCACATCAAGAGCTCCGAATTTTCCGAAGCCATCTGCGGAAAACAGTACCTTATCGAAGGAATCATACGTTACGATGACCTCCGGCCAATGTACCATAGGCGCTGTCACAAAGGTAAGCTCGTGGCTGCCAAGGCTTAATGTGGATCCCTCGCCCACTACGATCCGTCTGTCCTCGTACTCTTTTCCGAAGAAGTTTTTCATCATTGCAAAGGCTTTTGCGGAGGATACAACGACTGCCTCCGGATATTCGTTTAAGAAACGGTCGATATTTGCCGAGTGATCCGGCTCCATGTGCTGCACGATCAGATAATCCGGCTTTCTTCCGTCAAAGAGCTTTGACAGATTTCCAAGCCACTCCTCTGCAAAATGTTTATCCACGGTATCCATAACGCCGATCTTCTCATCTATAATCACATAGGAATTATAAGCCATACCGTTCGGAACGTGATACTGGCCCTCAAACAGATCAATCTCATGGTCGTTTACGCCTGCATATTTGATGTCATTTGAAATTGTCATTGTTTTCCTCCTGAATAAAAGAATTTATGTATCATGCTTTTGTATTTGCGGATTCTTATATTTTCCTGTATAATATCCTTATCTATCATAACGTCGGAGACTCTGTTTGTCAAATAAGTCTCCTGAGAAAATATGCCGTTAATATCACGGGTATGAATTTTTTGGACTGAAAATCCCCTGTGCTGCAGAGGCGGCTTTAAAGAAAGCGAGGAATTTACATGAACGTACTGATCACCGGGTTCGACCCCTTCGACGGAGAGCCGATCAATCCGGCATGGGAAGCCGTAAAAGCCATGAAAGACGAGATCGCCGGGGCAAAGATCACGAAGCTTAAGATCCCGACCGTAGTTGCTAAATCCATTGCGAAAGTCCATGAAAAGATGCAGGAGCTCCACCCGGATATCGTCATCAGCATCGGTCAGGCAGGCGGACGGTTCGGCGTGACTCCGGAGCGTGTGGCGATCAATGTAACCGATGCAAGAATCCCGGATAATGAAGGAAACCAGCCCATCGATGAGCCGATTTTTGCAGATGGAGATGCCGCTTATTTCTCCAATCTTCCAGTGAAGGCCATGGTTCAGGCGATCAGGAACGCCGGTTATCCTTCTACCCTCTCCAACACTGCAGGAACTTATATCTGCAATCATGTCATGTATGGAATTTTATACTATATTCAAAAGGAATTTCCAAACGTACGCGGTGGCTTTATCCACGTTCCGTATGCCGTTTCTCAGGTTGTCAATAAACCGGCAACACCGTCTATGGCCATTGCGGATATTACGGCTGCTTTGGAAGCAGCTGTGAAAGCTGCTGTTGAATATGAGCAGGATATCAAAGTGATTGGCGGAGAAACACACTGATAATACCGATTTTGTGCTCATTTCCGAATTACTTTATTGCTTAGTCCATGGATTTTTTCACTAAAAAACTTCATCTCCGGATTTTTTCAGGCTGTGATATCAGTCTGAAGGTTTCCAGAGATGAAGTTTTTCTGTAACTATTCAGTAGGTCTGCGCACTTGCTGCGCTGACCGTAAGTTTTCTGATTATTCTTTTGTTCCTCTCTCCGCAGACGCGTTGAGCTTTCCATCGACCACATCGATCAGGATCGTATCTCCTGCTCTTACACCGTCTGAAAGGATCAGCCTTGCAGCCAGTGTTTCCACATTTTTCTGCAGATATCTCTTAAGCGGTCTTGCACCGTAAACCGGGTCATAACCATTATCGACGATATACTGCTTTGCCGTATCACTGAGGACGATCGTAAGCTCCTTATCGGCCAGACGTTTGTTGACATCTGCGATCAGAAGGTTTACGATTCCACCGATGTTGTCCTTGGTCAGCGGCTTGAACAGGATCGTTTCATCCAGACGGTTCAAAAATTCCGGACGGAAATGAGCACGAAGATCGTTCATTACCATCTGCTCTGCCTCCGGTCTGATCTTTCCGTTTTCGTCGATGCCCTCCAGCAGATACTGGGAACCGATATTGGAGGTCAGGATGATGATCGTATTCTTGAAATCGACAGTCTTACCCATTGAGTCTGTGATACGTCCGTCATCGAGGACCTGAAGCAGGACATTGAATACATCCGGATGTGCCTTCTCCACCTCATCGAACAAAACAACACAATATGGTTTCCGTCTGACAGCCTCTGTCAGCTGTCCGCCTTCATCATAGCCTACGTATCCAGGAGGCGCTCCGATCAGACGGGATACCGAGTGCTTCTCCATATATTCACTCATATCGATACGGACCATATTGTTCTCATCATCAAACAGGCTCTCGGCCAGAGCCTTTGCAAGCTCCGTCTTACCTACACCGGTAGGCCCTAAGAACAAGAAGGAGCCTATCGGCTTTGTCGGATCTTTAATACCGGCCTTGGAACGGATGATCGCCTCGGTGACCTTCTCCACGCCCTCATCCTGTCCGACAACACGCTTATGAAGCTGTTCGTCCAGATGCAGCGTCTTGTTCCGCTCACTTTCCGTAAGCTTTGCCACCGGGATCCCCGTCCAGCGGGAAATGATCCTTGCGATCTCGTCCTCGGTAACGCTCTCATGAACAAGACTGAGATCCTCGTTCTTTACCTTTTCTTCCTCCTCCCGCAGTTCCTTTTCCAGCTGCGGAAGCTTTCCGTACTGAAGCTCAGCCGCTTTGTTCAGATCGTATTTCTGCTGGGCATCCTGGATCATGCGGTGAACGCTCTCAATCTCCTCCCGGAGACTGGACAGCTTCTCGACCGAATGCTTCTCGTTCTCCCACTGGGCCTTCTGTGCCGTAAACTGATCGTGAAGCTCGGCAAGCTCTTTCTGAAGATCTGCAAGACGATCCTTGCTCAGATGGTCTGTTTCTTTTTTAAGGGCCGCCTCCTCGATCTCAAGCTGCATGATCTTTCTGGAAAGCTCATCCAGCTCTGTCGGCATGGAATCCATCTCGGTCTTTATCATCGCACAGGCTTCATCTACAAGGTCGATCGCCTTATCCGGAAGGAAACGGTCGCTGATATAACGGTTGGACAAAACAGCTGCGGATACAAGGGCAGAGTCTGTGATCTTTACTCCGTGGTAGACCTCATACCGATCCTTAAGTCCACGAAGGATCGAGATCGTATCCTCGACCGTCGGCTCATCTACCTGCACCGGCTGGAAACGACGCTCCAGCGCCGGATCCTTTTCAATATACTTTCTGTACTCATCCAATGTAGTTGCACCGATACAGTGTAATTCACCACGGGCCAACATCGGCTTCAGCATATTTCCGGCATCCATAGAGCCCTCTGTCTTTCCGGCACCCACGATCGTGTGGAGCTCATCGATAAACAGAATGATCTGGCCCTCGCTCTTTTTAACCTCCTCCAGAACTGCCTTCAGCCTTTCCTCAAACTCACCTCTGTATTTTGCACCGGCCACCAGTGCTCCCATATCAAGGGAAAACAGCTTTTTGTCTTTAAGTCCTTCCGGTACGTCTCCGCGGACGATCCTCTGGGCAAGACCCTCTACGACTGCTGTTTTACCTACGCCGGGTTCACCGATAAGAACCGGGTTATTTTTTGTCTTTCTTGACAGAATCCTCACGACATTCCGGATCTCCGCATCACGGCCGATGACCGGATCCAGCTTCTGGTCTCTTGCCTTTTCAACAAGATCCTGTCCGTATTTATTTAAAGTATCATACGTTGCTTCCGGGTTATCGCTTACCACACGCTGATTTCCGCGCACGGTAGACAACGCCTGCAAAAATTTGTTCCGGTCGATCCCATAGACACGGAACAGCTCCTTCATTGCTTTATTCGGTTCCTTTAAAAGGCACAGGAACAGATGCTCTACGGAGACATATTCATCTCCCATTGCCTTTGCTTCATCTTCGGCGTTGATAAGAACCTTATTCAAGTCATTTGTCAGATATACCTGACCGCCTCCGGACACCTTCGGCAGCCGATTTACCGCCTGCTCAGCTTCGTTTAAAAACTGCTCGCCGGAAATTCCCATCTTCGTCACGAGCTTCATAATCAGGCTGTCTTCCAGACGAAGCAGGCTGACAAGAAGATGCTCCTGATCTATCTGCTGGTTACCATACTCGTAAGCCAGCTTTTCACAGCCCTGAACGGCTTCAACCGATTTCTGTGTGAATTTGCTGATATTCATAATCATAAGCCTCCCTTCAGAGAAACGCCCCGCTGCCCTTCATTCAGGCGGCAACGGGATTTTTTCCGGTGTTGCCTCCATAGGCAGCACCAGGATTTTTCTGATGTCTTCGATCTATCTATGTGAAAGAACTCTAAGAGATCTGAAAGATCCAACCCCTTTGTTCTGCATGCAATATAACACATATTGTTAGCACTGTCAAGGGTTGAGTGCTAATTTTTTATGAAGATTTTGTGAACGCTACGAGCCATGCACATTTCCATGAAAGAGCCACCTTTCAAGCTTGCTTGACAAAGGTGGCTCTTTCATGGAAATGTATAGGGCGACAGCCCTACAGCGAGGGAATTCTTTCCCGAGCTGTGCATGGCGCATATCAAACGCATAAAGCAAATAATGCTTTACGATCCCATACGCTACGGCGTACTATCCTTCGATGACCGATCTTCAATTGTTTATATAATACTCCCCAAGAATGAACTTTTCTACCGTTCAGGAAGAATCCATCAATGTATTTCTGCCACGCTTCGTATTCCTTATTTGTGATCTGCTTTATTTTGAGGATCCTCCGTAAGTGTACTATCACAGCAAGAGTTTTCACCATCCAACCTTACAACCCAATCATTAAACTTTTCATCTGAGCCATCATATTTTGATTTCTGAATTGCCATTGATATCTGGGCAATGTCACTATGATAATCCGACAAACCAGATGTAGCTTTCAATTCATCATATTGTACTCTGTCTGAAAATCCGTGAGCGGTCATTAGGAAGGGCTTATTCTCAATTGAATCATATATTTCTTGGTAGTCGGCTTTCATGCTTCTAAGAATTTTTTCAAACTGTTCTATGCGTTTTTGCGCATGAATTGTAAGTGAGACAAGCATGACTAATTCGTAACGACAGATTTTTCGTATAATTACCGGGTTTAATTGTGGCGTTACTTTAACAATCCCTTTAAACTCATCAGGGATATCTTTATGGGCCGCTTCTTTAGCAGCTACCATTAATGACTGTGGGTTGTGAAAGGTCCAATTTCGCACATCGAGAAATTCAGATAGAATTGTCGACATTTCTTCTGAGAGTGGTGACGAAATATACTTGTGTTTCTCCAGAATCTTGCGTAGATCTATGTATGAAAAAGAACTGCTCTGATGATCCGCTGTAAATTTTAGAATCTCACGCTGTCTATAGAGGAGCTTATCATTAACATCATCATATTCTTTAGCGGGAACATATTTTTCTTGGATACTTTCCAATAAGGATTCTGCCTCAGACGCATACTCCTTATATTTTTCAAGATTGACAGTCATCCCGGATATTAGCATTCCCAGCACAAGACATGCATCTTCGGCACAGGTAATACTAAACTGCTTGAATTGTTGCTTCGTTCCTCCAGACATGTTAAATACCTCCTCCTATATAACCAGCCGGAACACCCCGACTTTCACAACTCCCCCCCTCAAACGCCAGCTTACCCTTCAAGCAGCAAAATCGGCGGGGAAATAATTAAATTGTATCAATCTCGATATTTTTATATCATACACACGGTAGTTATTGAATGGCTTTAGAATCGCAACGATTGTCTTAATAATACTGGACAGTGTATAGAACTCGCCGCCCTTCACACCTTCGTAAGCAGCAAACTGTGCGATACAATACTCGTAAATTCTGTCCAGAAGATCTTTGCCTTCCTCTGTATCAGACATATCCATATTGATGAACAGATCGACGGCATTGTCCAAATACTCATCACGATCTTCTTCAAAGCCTTAGCTTTCTACAATAAGTTCGTTATATTTTCTTTCAAATGTGCTGGAAATATAGCGAAGGAAAATCAGTCCAATGATTACCTTTCTTTATTCAGCGGCAGGGATATGTCCCCATAACACACAGGCAGCATCCCAAATTTGTTTTTCAAATCCAATGTTGGCATTGTTCTTTTCAGCCATTGTTAGTCTCTCTTTCTTAATACTTATTCAAATCAATATTTCCCATTTTCCATACCATTTTCCATATCGTTTTCCACCTACTCTGCGAATATATTCCTTTTTCTGCAAGGACTCCATGATTCTTTTAATCGTACTGAGAGATTTTCCGGTCTCTGCCACAAGCTCTTTTTACTTTATTGACGGATTCTTGTAAATCTCTCGGGCTAATTCCTCCAGATTATAGAAGAAGTATAGGGATATATGTCTAAAAAATGTCCGCACGTCTATTCCTGCTAAACTGCTCGATCTCCTCCTTTGTCGGAATTGCCGGGATCCCTCCTCTTTTCTGCACGCATAATGCTGCAACCCCATTGCCGTATATTGCACATTTTTTAATTTCATCCCATGTAAGCTCCTGAATGCTTTTTTTCTGCTTCAGGAATTCGCTTAAAAATCCACCCCAGAAGGAATCACCGGCACCGGTCGTATCGATCGCCTGTACCTGAAAGCCTGCTACTATTTCCATCTTCCCTTTTATGGCGATCAAAGCTCCTTTTCTTCCAAGCGTCACCGCGATCAGCTTGGGGCCGGCAGAAAGGAGCCGGTCAACAGCCTTTTTTTGATCTGTAATACCGGTGAGAAGAACGAGCTCCTCATCAGAAACCTTCATTATATCGGCAAAGGGGATCATGGAGCTCATTTCATTGACCGCGGTGCTTTCATCCTTCCACAGGGAAGCTCTGTAATTCGGATCATAAGAGATAACGGCTCCCGCTGCTTTTGCGATCTTAACTGCTTCCTTTGTTGCTGTTTTAGACGGCTCATCCGTCAAAGAAAGGGAGCCGAAGTGAAATATTTTACAGCTTTCCAGCAGGCCTCGATCTAACTCCTCCTTACAAAGCTGCGTATCAGCACCGGGTTTTCTGGAAAAGGAAAACCTGCGCTCTCCATTTTCCGCAATTTCTACGAACGCCAGTGTTGTAAAAAACCGTTCGTCCTGAATCAGATATTTGGTTCCGATCCCTTCCTCCTCCAATGTCTTTTTCAGGAAATTCCCATGCATGTCCGTGCCGATCTTACCGATAAATTCTGTGTGATAACCTGTATGTGACGCCACGGTCAGAAGATTGGCCGGTGCGCCGCCCGGATTCTGCTCAAACAGCTTTCTTCCGTCTTTACTTCTCCCTGCTTCCGTAAAATCGATCAGAAGCTCTCCCAAAGCGGCAATATCAACATTTTTTTCCATAATTCTTACCTCCTAAAAGCGGGCGTTTTCTCGACTGAGATAATAACATAGTCCGCTGCATCCATACGGAAACAGCCTCTGCTTCATTTCATGAAGGTATTCCGCCTCGGTATCTGTATTTTCAAGTATCTCTCGGGCTATCCTAAGATTATTTATATCCTTTTCCATAAAATCCGCATAGTTTCCACGCCCCACAAGCTTTAAATGTGTGATCCCCGCTTTTTGAAGCTGATACAGGGCACAGAGACCGCATCCCGTTTCACCGCAAAGATATCCCTCCGGGTCATATTTTTGTTCCTCAACGTTTGAACTGCATTCCCGGCAGTTTATATCCGAACGGTTTCCCCCGGTCTCTTTTTTAATCTGTCCCAGCTTATATGGCACCCGGCACAAATGCCCTAACTCATCACAATGCAGGGAATTACAGAAGGCTCCGGAAAACTGGCAGAGCTCATTTAGCACAAAAGCTTCAAATTCGCGAATCCCGCAGCCTTCCTGCTTTCTTTCCTGCCGGATCACAGATTCCATATCTGCAAAGCTGTTTTTCCGGTGAAAGATCAGACGGCGGATATCCAGCCCTTCAAACACCTCCAGCATCCGGCTGTTCACCTCCGCAGTTTCTCCGCTCAGATGAAGCTCGCATCGGATCCCATGCTCCTTCATGTATACCAATAACGCCGGATCTGCAACGATAAAGCTTGAAAAGCCAAGCTCTCTGCATCGGCAGATGATATCCGCGATCTCCGGATACTGCTTTGGTATATAATAAAGAGAATTGAAGGTAAGATGTACCGGCCTGCCATACTTTCTGACCAGTGCCGCAAGAATCTTTAATTCGCTTTCCGACCCGATCTGGACGTTGACGCCAAGCACCTCTCTCCGGTTTAACGGCAGTATCGTCCCATATTTTCTATTCCATTCATACGGTACATACCCGCAGAAAAATTCGTCTGCACCTGCCCGGACATACCTGACATATTCATCAACGGAACCAAGTCCTGCTGTGATCTTCATGCTAATCTCCATTCCGCCGCTTTGCGGCGGCACAAATGTCTTGTGTTTCCACCGACCTCTACTACAATAAATTCACCACGATCCGGTCGATTCCCTGAGCTTTCCACATTTTAGGATCCATGATCCCGGAAACTGCATTTTCATCTAATGCAAACAGGGAATTATACCGGCCCAGCAGCTTAAGATGCTTCGGGTACAGGAATACCTTATTCCCACAATATCCGCTACAGAATCCCGGCAGCTCCTGTCTGCCGCGTTCTTTGTTTTTACATACAGCATACAGCATACAATACTGGGATGAATTTGTCTGGTAAAACGGAACATGGATGCTGTTCTTTCCTTCCGGGAGCTCTTGTTCATAACCGCAGGATTCCCATTCATATCTCCGGATTCCAAATGTATCCAGAAGATATTTCCGGTAAAATTCCGCGTTCAGGCTGTTTTCTCGAAGAAATACTTTATCTCCCTGCTTATATCTCATCCGTGGATCCTTTTTTCTTTTATTCAGAAGTATCCCCATACAGGGATGCAGAAATTTTCCTCTTTGATTCAGAAGCTTCAGCATTCCCCAGTCATTTGCGACGATCTCAAGCGTGGATTTTCTGGCTTTGCACCATCCTGTCAGCTGATCTAACAGGTTTTCCACCGGCTCCAGCATAAATTCCCGCAGATAGGAGGTTGTGATCGTCACCGCCAGATCATCCTGCGTGGCCTTTTCTAAGAGCTTAAATAACAGCTCCTTCTCCGGAAACAATAAATGGCAGAACGCATTTCCCACATAGATTCTCGTCGGTGCCGGGAGCTGTTTTCCAAGCCCTTCTGCCTGATTCCTTCTCCAGTACCATGACATGAAATCGCAAAACTCCATAGAGAGATATCGTTCATAGAGCTCGGGGCGATCCAGCTCGACGGCATATTCCAAAGCTGCCTTCGTTTCTTCCACAGCAGTTTTTCCTGTTTTCGTAAACGGAGCTTCGCCGCATCGTGCTTCCTCACTGCGGATTTCCCTGAAGCATCCCTTACCGGGGTCGGCTTCCACGAATCCTTCTTCTCCGAACCATTCCTTTTTCTGCTCCTCCAGATCCTCTGCAAACTCAGTATCCAGCTCTGCCGGATAGCCTGTTAATACCTTAGCCAGCTCTCCGTCCTCACACTCCAGCTTGAGCCGCACATATCTGTCGTATTGTAATATCAGCTTTGCTGCACACTCCCGGTATTCCTGTTGGTCCACAAACACGGAATAAACAAACACTGGGATCCCGATGGAATCATCGATACGCATTTCTATCTCAAAAGCTTCCACGATCACTTCGGATCCGCCATAAAAACAGATCCGGAAGCTTTCCACTCTCCCGAGTTTTTCCTCCGTGCGAAAGCAGAATCCGTTCTCGGCAAGCTCAATGAGCCGTATCTCGTTGCCGTCCGCAAAGCCTGCTGCTAATCCAAAGGGGATCATGAACACTCCGTTTATCTCTCTTTTGTCTGCCATCTTCCTGCCCTCTGATAAAAAGATATCTTATATTTATGATACCCGCCCCGATATCTATTTATTGTTTTACCATTGCTCAACGTGTAAATCAATCCTGAATTGTCGTGAGCACTACCTTATGATATACCTTTTTGCCTTTGCGGATCCGCATTCCTTCTTCAAGCCGGTTCTTTGCGATCCTCACATCAAGTGCATCAACTTTTTCCCCGTCGATAGAAACACCGCCCTGCTGGATCAGTCTTCTCGCTTCTGTTTTGCTGGCTGCCAGCCTGCATAAAAGCATCAGCTCCGTTAAGGCTATGCCGTCTGCCGGAATTTCTTCCTCTTTAAGCACAGTTGTCGGCATGCTGCTGTCATCACCGACGCCGGAAAACAAGGCACGCGAAGCCTCTTTCGCCTTCTGTGCTTCTTCCTGACCGTGAACCATATTTGTCAGATCATAAGCCAGTACCTCCTTCTTCTCATTGATCCTGCCTGCATCCCACTTTTCCATCTCCTCAAGCTCCTCCACCGGGATAAAGGTGAGCATACGCAGGCATTTCATCACGTCTGCATCATCAATATTTCTCCAATACTGATAAAACTCGAAGGGAGAGGTTTTATTCGGATCAAGCCATACGGCTCCTTTGGCTGTCTTTCCCATTTTTTTCCCCTCACTGTTCATCAGCAGGGTGATGGTCATGGCAAAGGTGTCATCTCCGGTCTTTCTGCGGATCAGGTCTGTTCCCGCCAGCATGTTGCTCCATTGGTCATCACCGCCAAACTGCATATTACAGCCATAATTGTTGTGAAGATGCAAAAAGTCATAGGCCTGCATGATCATGTAGTTGAACTCAAAAAAGCTGAGTCCGCGTTCCATTCTCTGTTTGTAGCACTCGGCCCGAAGCATGTTATTGACGGAGAAGCATGCTCCCACATCGCGAAGCAGCTCAATGTATTTCAGATCCAGAAGCCAATCCGCATTATTTACAACGATCGCTTCATCTTCCCCAAATTCAATAAATCTCTCCATCTGCTTCTTAAAGCATTCACAATTATGGCGGATCGTTTCTTCGTTCATCATGGAGCGCATATCTGTTCTTCCTGACGGATCTCCGATAAAGCCTGTTCCGCCTCCCAGCAATACGACCGGCTTGTTTCCGGCCATCTGCAAACGCTTCATCAGGCATAATGCCATGAAATGTCCTACATGAAGGGAGTCTGCGGTCGGGTCAAAGCCTATATAAAATTTTGCACCTCCGTTATTGATGAGCTCTCTGATCTGCGGCTCATCTGTAACCTGTGCGATCAATCCTCTTGCCTGTAATTCTTCGTAGATCTTCATAAATAAACTCCTCCCCTTTTAAAAGTCAAGCGGATATTCGCAATCCGCTTCGCTACTTGCTCATAACCGAATAACTGCTCCACAGTTTATCAGAAGGAGCTTGCACTCCTCCTGATACAAGCAAGCCCCCACCCACTGCTTATTGCTTTTCGCAATTGAAGCAGGGGACTTACTTGATTCGGTTAAAAAAAAGTCCTCTGCCCCGTTCAATTCGGGACAAAGGACGATTCTATCGTGGTACCACCTTTATTTGAGTATCTTTCACAAAATACTCCTCATTGTGTGCAAACACACACGCAACGCTGTATCGGGCGTCCCCGTCTGACCCTACTTGATCTCCGTTCGGGCAGCAGCTCCGGAATGTATTCGTGCTGATTCCTTTGTGACCTCACACCACCCGGTCACTCTCTGAAAAATTCATCAACCTTACTCGTTTCCTTCATAGCTTTCCTTATTTTGTTTCTGGAAGTGTAACATAAACAAACATAAAACGCAAGTCATAAAATGACACAACTGTGTCTTTATGTCAGAGCTTCTACACTTATTTTACAACGACACGTTCAAAATCAGATGCCGGGTGCTTGCAGATCGGACAGATAAAGTCCTCCGGCAGCTCCTCTCCCTCATATTCATATCCACAGATCCGGCAGCGCCATACAGTCTTCCCTTCCTCTGCTTTTACTGTCGGCTGCGGTGCGGGCTTGATATGGCTCTGATAGTATTCGTAAGTGACAGACGGAATATCGCTTAAAACCTCCATATCGGTTATCTCGCCGATAAACATCGTATGGGATCCGAGATCCTCTGTTTTTTTGACTGTTACAGAAATGTATGCATTTGTACCTTCTGTAATGTAGTAGAGTCCGTTCGTGCCGCGTTCACACTTATCAAATGTCTCAAACTTATTCACATCCCTGCCCGACTGAAAGCCGAAGTGCCTGAATAGCTCAAACTCCGCATTTTGACTCAAGATCGACACGGTAAATTTTCCGGTCCGCAAGATCATATCATGTGTATGATTTGCCTTATTTACGCAAATACTTAACTGATTGGGTTCAGACGCGGCCTGTATCGCTGTATTGATGATACATCCGTTATCCTTTTCTGCTTCTCTTGCCGTCAGCACAAACAAGCCATAGCTTAACCGATACATTGCTTTCTTATCCATAAGAAACCTCCTTTTTTAAGTCAAATGTCCATGATAATGATAACTATTTTCTTGAACGCAGATAAGCATTCCCCCGCTTCAAGTGCGCGGAGCACTAAGCGGTGGGTTAGGGGGATGCTTATGTCAGT
>CAKRPJ010000034.1:0-25386 GCA_934376955.1 uncultured Lachnospiraceae bacterium
TAAAGGTCGGAGGTGCAAGCCGTTAGTACGACTAGGCAGTTACAAGCCCATTACCTTTAGGTGATGGGTAGTTGACAAGTTATAACCTCCATGTCATCGTAGATGTTTGATGCTCATAAATATACAACCACGATCGGGAGAAGTCAATAGAAAACTGCATTAATATTAATAAAAATTAAATTTATGCATATTTATGCATTCTAAGTTCATCCGCTGGACCGCGTGGCGCCATGGGGGATCCCTGCGGAATATTGTTGACCGGAAAGAAAGGCTATGTTAAAATGGGCGGTATCGTACAATCACGGCTGTCTATAGGCTGCAAAAGTTTTACTGGAAGAATTGAGAGGCAGAATTATGATCACATTAAAAGGCGCAGAGGTATCGGCAAAAATAAAGGAACAGGTAAGTGAGATCTGCGGCTGCATGGAGGGACATATTCCTACTGCGGCGCTCGTGCGTGTCGGAGAACGCCCGGATGATATTTCGTATGAAAGGGGAGCAATAAAAAAGATCCATTCCTTTGGGATGGAAGTACGCTCTTATGTGTTTCCGGAGGATATCCCGGAGGAAGATTTTATGCGGGAGTTTGAGAGGATCAATGAGGATGATGAGATCGATGGCATTCTCCTTTTTAAACCATTTCCGCAGCATTTAAATGAATACAGGATCGAAATGATGATCCGTCCGGAAAAAGATCTGGATGGGATCAGCCCGATCAATACGGCAAAGGTGTTTTCTGGGGAGCGGGATGGCTTTGCCCCCTGTACCGCAGAGGCAGTTATCGAAATGCTTAAGGCAAATGAGATCCCCATCGAGGGACAGCATGCGATCATCGTCGGAAGAAGCATGGTAGTGGGCCGTCCCCTTTCTATGCTGCTTTTAAAGGAAAATGCGACGGTCACGATATGCCATACGCTGACATGCGGGTTAAAGGATGTATGCCGCCAGGCGGATATTCTTATCACGGCGGTCGGAAAAGCCAGAATGATAACCACGGATTATATGTCAGACGGTGCAGTCGTTATCGACGTCGGGGTCAATGTGGATGAAAACGGAAAATTATGTGGTGATGTGGACTGGACAGGTCTGGAGGAAAAGGCAAAAGCCGCAACACCGGTACCGGGAGGTGTAGGTGCGATCACCACGGCAGTGCTGTGTAAGAATCTGGCTGCTGCGGCACTCCGGAGATATCAGAAAAAGCAGGCATAACAGAGCCCGCACGGAAGAATAAAATAATAAGGCATGGATATACTGTAGATAAGACGTATATCCGTGCCTTTTTTGCTCTATAGGAAAGATTGTGTTACGTTAAAGTACGAAAATTATGATTCCTATAGAGCAACATAAAAAATTTTGATTTGAAGGTGAATAGTATGTGGGGAATCATCGTTGCACTCATATCGGGGGCTCTCATGAGCCTGCAGGGTATTTTCAACACAGAGGTGACAAAAGCCGGCAGTATATGGGCTTCTGCCGGATGGGTACAGCTGACCGGATTTCTGACCTGTGTTGTGTTGTATTTTCTGACGGGACGCGGAGAGATCATGGGGATATTTTCCGTTGAACGTAAATACATGCTTCTTGGCGGCGTGATGGGAGCATTTATCACATGGACCGTCATTAAGAGCATGGATGGGCTGGGACCGGCAAAGGCAACGCTTCTGATCGTTGTGACACAGGTTCTGGTCTCTTATCTGGCGGAGGTCTTTGGACTATTTGGATTGGAGCAGTCAGGCTTTGAGTGGAAAAAGCTTGCAGGGGCAGGTATCGCCATTGCCGGACTTATCCTGTTCCATCGTTAGCGGAAGGCGGCCGGAGGCAAGCACTCCGGTTTTGCTGCTTCCGTTTTTTATTTCTAAAATGGGACTTGTTTTTATATCGCGGTTTGGCTAGAATAGTAAGTGGCAGAACAGTATCTTCTGGGAAACTATCTCGGGAGGTATGATTATTTTGAAAGAAAAATTCAGGAAAAACGGAAAAAAATTTTGGAAGCGGTATTGGAAATATGCCGTAATTGTCTTGTTCATTATTGTATCCGGTCTTTTTCGCATGGAAGATGTCTTTTCCAGTGAAAAATTCTCAATACAGGATCGCAGGGTGAGTACCGATACAGAGGCAGCGTCAGGCATCAAAGGGAGCAGAAAGACAGAAGCATCCATGGACACGAAAGAAGATCGCGATGCAGAGACGGCACCGGGCGTCAAAGAAAGCGGCAAGACAGAGGCGTCCAAGAGCTCTGAAGGAAGTCGCGATACAGAGGTATCTAAGGGCTCCGAAGAAAAACTCGGTATAGAGGCGGCAGAGAATGTGCCGGAAAGCACCGGAGTGTGGGTACATATATGCGGCAGAGTGATCTCACCCGGCGTATACCGCCTGCCTGTGGGAAGCAGGGTTTTTCAGGCAGTCGAGGCAGCGGGAGGTTTTTCCGAGGATGCGGCCTGTGATTTTTTAAATCTGGCAGGGACTGTTTCGGATGGGATGCAGATCTACGTTCCCGGTGCAGAGGAGGTTAAAGAGGGCAATGTGCCTTTGCAGACGGGCGGAGAGGGTTCAGAAACCTCGAAAGAGGATAGGCGGATCAATATCAATACGGCAACAAAAGAGGAGCTGATGACTCTGAAGGGGATCGGAGAGTCCAGAGCAGAGGATATTATCCGATTTCGTGAAGATTCCGGAAAATTCCGGAAAATTGAAGATATCATGAAAGTACCGGGAATTAAGGAAGCTGGTTTTCGGAAGATAAAGGACAGTATCATAGTTTGAGGGGAGAAAAAATGGCAAAGGTTCTGGTTGTAGATGACGAGAAATTGATCGTAAAAGGGATCCGTTTCAGCTTAGAACAGGATGGAATGGAGGTTGACTGTGCGTATGATGGGAACGAGGCGATTGAAAAGGCGAAGGAAAAAGAATACGATGTAGTGCTCCTTGATGTGATGCTGCCGGGCCATGACGGTTTTGAAGTATGTCAGGCGATCCGGGAGTTTTCAGAGATGCCGATCATCATGCTGACCGCCAAGGGCGGAGATATGGATAAGATATTAGGACTTGAGTACGGCGCCGATGACTATATCACAAAGCCCTTTAATATCCTTGAGGTAAAGGCCCGTATCAAGGCGATCATCAGAAGAAATACAAGAAAGAACGGAAAAAGCACTGCCCAGAGCAGCAGTGTGGTCGTATGCGGAGATCTGAAGCTGGATAGAGACAGCAGACGCGTTTTTATCCAGAATAAAGAGATCAATCTGACGGCCAAGGAATTTGATCTTTTAGAGCTTCTGGTCATGAACCCCAATAAGGTATACAGCAGGGAAGCACTGCTTAATTATGTGTGGGGCAACAAGGCTATGGATGGCGGAGATGTCCGCACCGTGGACGTACACGTCCGCAGGCTCCGTGAGAAGATCGAGCCCAGCCCTAGCGATCCCAAATATGTTCACACGAAATGGGGCGTTGGATATTACTTTGCCCAGAGAGGCATGTAAAACGCGGATCTGAGAGAATAAAGATAGCGCAAGAGCGGAAAATACATATTCAAAAGGAAGATAAAAAAATGACTGATATAACAATTCGTACAGCAGTATCTGAGGATCTGGATCAGGTAACTGCAATAGAAGCTGTCTGCTTTCCGAAGGCAGAGGCTGCAGACCGGGCATCCTTTGCCCACAGACTGGCAACGTTTCCTGATTCCTTTTTTGTTGCAGTCCATGACGGAAAGATCATCGGATTTGTAAATGGCTGTGTCACGAATGAAAAAACAATCCGGGATGAGATGTATGAGGACAGCAGCCTGCATGATCCGAAGGGAGCCTACCAGAGCATTTTCGGGCTGGATGTTCTCCCGGAATACCAGAGACAGGGAATCGCGGCAAAGCTTATGGAGCAGATGATCCGGGACGCGAAGGAAAGAGGAAGAAAAGGTCTGATCTTAACCTGTAAGGACCGCCTGATCCATTATTATGAAAAATTCGGTTATAAGAATAAAGGGGTGTCCCAGTCTGTCCACGGCGGAGTTGTCTGGTACGATATGCTTCTTGAATTTGAGGAAAATGCATAATGAAAATCACTGTGCTTACTGTCGGAAAGATAAAGGAAAAGTTTTTTCGGGATGCCATCGATGAGTATTCAAAGCGCCTGAGCCGTTACTGTAAGCTTGAGATCCTTCAGGTTGCAGATGAAAAGACGCCGGACGGTGCAAGTGAAGCACTTGAGCAGCAGATAAAGGAAAAAGAGGGAGAACGTATTCTTTCCAATATTAAAGACGGGAGCTTTGTGATCGCATTGGCTATAGAGGGAAAAATGCCTGATTCCGTAGAGCTGGCGGAAAAAATAGAAAAATGGGGCATTTCCGGGATCAGCCAGTTGGTTTTCGTTATAGGAGGCTCCCTCGGGCTTTCCGATGCGGTGCTTGCAAGGGCAGACTATAAGCTAAGCTTTTCAAGAATGACATTTCCGCATCAGCTGATGCGCGTTATTCTTCTCGAACAGATCTACCGCAGCTACAGGATCATTCAGGGAGAACCCTATCATAAGTAGTGAAAGCGGATCGCAAATGTCCGCTCAGTATAGAGAAACGATCAAACAGATCTCTGCGTATTTTCGGAACGGGATATTCCGGATACGCAGGGATCTTTTTTAACCGAATCAAGTAAGTCCCCTGCTTCAATTGCGAAAAGCAATAAGCAGTGGGTGGGGGCTTGCTTGTATCAGGAGGAGTACAAGCTCCTTTTGATAAACTGCGGAGCAGTTATTCGGTGTAGAGCCGCGTAGCGAAGCGGATTGCGAATATCCGCTTGATCTTGATAATAAGAAATCCGCCCGGCAGGAATAAACATGTCCGCAGCTCATATATTGTGATAAAGGAGCGTGAGGGACATGAATGCACAGAAACTGAAGGCAATATTTGATAAGGAGATCGAAGGCGGAAATGAGGTACAGGAGATACGGATCAGGGCCGGAAGTCCGATATTATTCAGCGTAAACGGAAATGAAAGGGAGATCGGCGGAGCAAATGCAGACAAAGAGCTGATCAGGGAGCTTCTCGGAATGTTTTCCGGACATTCGCTTTATGCGTATGAGGAGGAGATAAGACAGGGCTTTATAACGATCGAGGGAGGACATCGTATCGGGCTTGCCGGCAGAGTGGTGATGGATGGGAAAAATATTAAAACGATGAAGGATATCTCCTGCCTGAATATCCGGCTGGCCCACGAAAAGACAGGGTGCAGTGACCGACTCCTGCCATGGCTTTACGATGTCAGTAAAGAACCTTACAGTACCCTGTTTTTATCTCCGCCCGGAGCGGGAAAGACGACCATGCTCCGGGATGTGATCCGACAGATCTCGGACGGAAATGAGCTGGCTCCCGGAATGCCGGTTTCGGTTGTGGACGAGCGATCGGAGCTGGGGGCCTGCTGGAGAGGAACGCCCCAATGTGATCTGGGGCGCCGCACGGACGTGATGGACGGATGCCCCAAGGAGCTGGGAATGACGATGATGATCCGTTCCATGGCTCCGCGGGTGCTGGCAGTGGATGAGATCGGGACGAGAGAGGAGCTTGCCGCAATGCGGGAAGTGATGAAGTGCGGCTGCCATATTCTGGCAACCGCTCACGCGGATACGATCGAGGATATTGAGAAAAAACCGGTTCTGTCACAGATGGCAGGAGAGGGAATGTTTGAGCGATATGTGGTTTTAAAAAAGTTCCCGCATCCCGGCACGGTAACGGGGATCTATGACCGGAACAGATGCTTCCTCGGAAAGATCAATGAGGAGGGGACAGCATGAAATACATCGGGATCTTGATCATGGCAGCTTCCCTGATCGCGGCGGGGTTTACGGCGGCAAATGGCTTAAAGGACAGAATGGAGCTGCTATTTTTGTTTCACAGGATGATCTTGAATATGAAGGGACAGATATTGTACTCCAATGATACGCTTCCGCAGGCGATGAAAAAGATCGGAGAAGACTATGCAAAGGATCGTACCGGAATTTCAAAGGAGATACCGGATTTTTTTCTGCGGATCGTGAGCCGTTTAGAGAAGGAGCCCGGAAATTCTTTGCCCGGTATATGGAAGGCAGAAACCGAAAGGATATCAGAAAAGCTGCCGTTAGCGGAAGCAGATAAAAATGCCCTGCTGGCTCTTGGAGAGAATCTGGGCTGTGCGGATCGGGAAACACAGGAAAGAACGTTTTTGTTTTATCTAAAGCAGACCGAGGACGCTATGGAGGGGTTAAAAAGAGATATGGAGAGAAAGGGAAGGCTGTATCGTTGTCTTGGCATGTCAGCCGGATTATTATTGATGATCGTTTTGGCATAGGCCGGGAGGAGGACAGGTGGGAGTAAATCTTATTTTTAAAATTGCGGCGGTCGGGATTCTGGTTTCCGTGATCTGTCAGGTCTTAAAGCACAGTGGTCGTGAGGATCAGGCCTTTCTTACCAGTCTTGCCGGGCTGCTTCTTGTGCTTTTCTGGATCGTACCTTATATTTATGAGCTGTTTGAAACAATAAAGAGGCTGTTTGCCCTATGAGGGAAGGAGAATTTTGAATGACGATCATTCAGACCGCTGTATTGGGGATCACGGCTGTGGCTCTTGCCGTACAGCTTAAAGGGATCAGGCCGGAATATTCGTTATACATGATCTTGACATCCGGGATCCTGATCGGGTATTTTGGCCTTTCACGTCTGGAGCTGATTATGGAAACCGTGAGCTCCATGGGGAAATACATAACGGTGAAGAATGTTTATCTGGCCATGTTAGTCAAAATGGTCGGGATCACATACATAGCGGAGTTTGCTGCCGGGATATGTAAGGATGCCGGGTATTCTGCTCTGGGAGGGCAGGTGGAGATGTTCGGGAAACTGTCAATCTTAGCTGTCAGTGCACCGATCCTGACAGCTCTTTTTGAAACACTTCAGGTATTTATGAGATGATAAAAAAGAGAAGGTGTGGATTATGGAGCGCTATCATTATATTGTGGCTTATGCTGTGGCTTGTACTGTGGCTTATGCCTCTTAGGGTCAGGGCAGAGCTGCGGGACGAGGCGGCAGGCGGATTTGATACAACAGAGATAGAAAAATATTTAAAGGAGCTGGGAAAGAGCAGAGAAAGAGAGCTTTCTTTTCAGGGGGTCATGACGAAGCTGCGGGAAGGAGATTTTTCTGCTGTCCTTACGGAGGCCGCCAAGGAGCTGAAAGGAACCTTATTTTATGAAATTAAAAATAACGCAGGGCTTATGGGACGGATCATGGCGCTCGCATTTGCCGGGGCAGCATTTTCCGCTTTTTCCGAGATATTTGGCTCCGGGCAGGTGTCTGAAACAGGCTACTATGTGATCTATCTGATCGTGATGACTGTTTTGGCCACTGGATTTTTTGCAAGTATGTCCATCGCAGAGCATGCGACGGAGGAGATACTGGGCTTTATGAAGGTGCTTCTTCCTGCCTATTTTCTGGCGATTACGATGGCCGGCGGGGCACTCACATCAGCAGCCGTCTGCGGCTTTACCCTTGGTGCGATCGGTCTGGTACAAACGATCGTTTCAAAGCTTCTTCTTCCGGCGATCCGAATATATATGATGACAGCACTGGCCGGAAGCTTGTATCGGGAGGATCTGCTCTCGAGATTTACAGAGCTTTTGCAAAAAGGGATCCTATGGACAATGAAGGGGATGTTTGGCATTATCGTGGGTTTTCACCTGATCCAGGGGATGGTCATGCCCCAGGCAGATGCCGTAAAAAACGCATCCATTATACAGGCCCTGCAGGTCATACCGGGGGTCGGAAACGGAGCCGGGGCGGCTGCCCGTCTTGTCATGGGCTCAGGCGTTCTTATAAAAAATGCCGCCGGGGCCGCCGCAGTCATTTTTCTCTTTATAATAGCGGCAGTTCCTTTGATAAAGCTTTTTGCACTGATGGTACTTTATTATCTGGCTGCGGCTATCATGCAGCCGGTCTGTGACAGCCGCCTTGTGGCCTGTATCGCAGAGGCAGCAAAGGCCCACGGGATCCTTTTAAAGCTGACGGCATATTCAATGGCATTATTTGCCGTTACCATCGCGATCCTGTGCGTGTCAACGAATGCGGCGTGGTATGCAGGGTGATATTCGGAGAGAGAGATGAGGGGAATATATGACTGGATCCGTGACATCATCGGCTATATGGTCCTGATGACGGCAATTTTAAATTTTCTTCCGGACAGAAAATATGTGAAATACTTTCGGCTGTTTTCAGGAACGCTCCTGATCCTATTGGTATTCCGGCCGGCTATAGAGTTTACCGGACTGGAGGAGCAGACAGCCGGACTTTTTGAGCGGATCACATTTCAAAATGATGCAAAGCTTTTGCAGCGGGAGATCACAGATGCAGACGGAAAAAGGCTCGGAGCGCTTACGGAAAGCTATAAAGAGGCGATAGAGACGGAGCTTAAGATCATGGCGGAAGGAACCGGACTGGAGTGTACCGCGGCAAGGGTAACCCTTAATACTGCTCCGGAAAACGAAGGATTTGGCGGAATATCGGAAGTGGGACTGAGTATCCGGGCAAAAGAGGGACGTGGAAAAGAAATCAGAGATCTTAAAAAAAGAATAGGGGAATATTATGGAGTGGAAGAAAGAAAAATTACAGTCACTCTGGAGGATAAATAAAGAAAAGCTGATATTTTTGTTTTGCTCCGGCCTGCTGCTGTTTCTTTTATCGATGCCGGAGGAAAGAGGAAAGCAAACGGGGCAGCAGCTATCCGGCGCCAGTCAGGCGGTATCGGGAGCGGCAGCAGGAACTGTGTCTGATCGGGAAGGAGAAGGCTTTGTGCCGGGAACCGGGTATGACGATGAGAAAAGCTATGAAAAACAGATGGAAGAAAGGATCCGGGACATTCTTTCCCGGGTAGAGGGGGTCGGAGAGGCTGACGTTATGGTGGTCGTGCTTTCGTCGGAAGAAAAGATTCTTCAGATCGATAAAAGCACCTCCACCTCCGTCGACGAGGAGGGAAAAAACACGGTTTCCCGGAGGGTGCAGACACAGCAGGAAATGAAGGAGAGCACAGTTATGAGCGGGCACGATTCGCTTCCGTTTGTAAAAAAAGAAATGCGGCCGGAGATCTCCGGGATCATTATCAGCGCGGATGGAGGCGGAAGCTCTGTGGTGAAAACGGAAATTTGTGAAGCGATGGAAGCATTATTTGGGCTTCCGGCACATAAGATTAAAGTATTAAAGAGGGTGAAAAAAGGAGTCTGAGGAATGAAACGAATATTCAGGAGAAACCAGATCATTATTACTACGCTGGCTATTATGATCGCAGCAGCCGGATATTTAAATTATTCTGCGAAAAAAGAGGTAGCAGGGGCAGAGGTGTATGAGGCGGGAATGATGGAGATATCAGACGAAGATATTCTGGCAGAAAATCAGGCGGTCAACGGGGAAGATGGTGACGGCCTTGTGGACATCGCAAGTCTTGATAAGGAGGAAGCTTCCGGGGCAGAGCAGGAGGCAGAGCAGACCGGGATCGAGAATCCCGGAGAAGCAGTGCTGACAAACGGAACGAGTGTGGCAGAATACATAGCCGGAGTCCAGCTGAACCGGGAGCAGGTCCGGGCAAAGAACAAAGAGACATTAATGGAGGTCATCGGCAGCGACAAAATATCAGAAACAGAAAAGCAGTCGGCGATCCTCAGTATGATCCGCATGACAGAGATCTCTGAGAAGGAAAATGCGGCGGAGACACTGTTAAAGGCGAAAGGATTTGTAGATCCGGTCGTTAGCATCACCGACGAAAAGGTAGATGTAGTGATCAATGCCGTAACCCTGACTGATCCGGAACGGGCACAGATTGAGGATATCGTCAAGAGAAAGACGGAGATCGGTGCAGATGGGATTGTGATCACATTGATGGATCTGGAAAATTGATAAAATAAAACAAAAAATTAAAAAAATACTTGACGAAACCCAATATTTCGGGTATACTAAATCTCGCAGTTGAGAAGCAGTTGCGATTGAAATATTGGGCTATCGCCAAATGGTAAGGCAACGGACTCTGACTCCGTCATTTTCAAGGTTCGAATCCTTGTAGCCCAGCTGAAAAAGAGAGCGTCAAACCTTTATGAAAAGTGTTTGGGGCTCTTTTTGTGTCATAGGAAACTTCGTCCTATGACACAAAAAATGCGAAACAGGAAATTTCGATGGAGTTTTCCGTTATGCAAAAGAAGCAGGAGCAAAATGAGAGCAAAACGGAAGCCACTTTGGTATTGCAATAGGAACCCGTTATCGAGTATAATAGCATGGAAAGGACAAAAATATGTACGAATTACAAAGTCGTGTCCGTTATAGTGAATTGGATGCGGATGCCAGATTATCCATCATAGGGATCATGAATTATCTTCAGGACTGCTCAACGCTTCAGTCGGAGGACTGCGGTGTGGGACTTGACTGGCTGGAAAAAGAAAAACGGGCATGGCTTCTGTCCTCATGGCAGATCCAAATCCGGGAAAGGCCGAAGCTCGGGGAACACATTACCGTTGCAACCTGGCCTTATGAGATCAAGGGAATCTATGCAATGCGTAATTTTGTGATCTTAAATGAGCAGAGGGAATATCTGGTACAGGCAAATTCCTGCTGGTTCCTCTATGATACGGAGGCGGGAAGACCGGTTCGAATCATGGAAAGCGATGTCGAAAAATACGGTGCCGAGGAGCCAAGACTTGAAATGGACTATGCCCCCCGGAGGATCCTTCTCCCGGATAATATGACAGAGGTGGGCAGGCTCACGATCCTGCGGCATCAGATCGACACGAATCATCATGTAAATAATGCACAGTATGTAGATATTGCCCGGGAGGTCATTCCGGCAGATATAAAGATCCGCCAGATCCGTGCAGAATATAAAAAGGCGGCGGTGCTCGGAGATGAGGTCGTATTGAGGGCTGCGGAAACAGCAGACGGATATGTGGTTTCTCTCTGCAGCGAAGACGGCAGTATCTTTGCTAATATAGAGCTGGCTGATTAGTCAGCACGGCCCGGCGTTACAGACGGGCGGAAAGGACGAAAGACATGTTGGAGCTTGGAAAAATTCAGGAACTCGAAGTAATAAAGGAAAAAGACTTTGGCATTTACCTGGGTGAGCCGGGGAAAAATGCGGAGGGCACAGAAAAGGGAGTGCTCCTTCCGAAAAAACAGGTTCCGGAGGGAACAAAAACCGGCGACCTTCTGCGCGTCTTCTTATATAAAGACTCAGAAGACAGGATTATCGCCACAACATCAACACCGAAACTGACGTTGGGAGAAACGGCTGTCCTCACGGTGAAGGAGGTTTCAAAGATCGGTGCATTTCTCGATATGGGACTGGAAAAGGATCTTCTTCTTCCGTTTAAAAAGCAGATATATCCGGTAAGAAAGGGAGAAAGATGCCTAGTAGGCCTGTATATCGATAAGAGCAAGCGCCTCGCGGCGACAATGAAGGCATATTCCCTTCTTCGCAGTGACTCTCCGTATAAAACGGGGGACGAGGTGGACGGATTTATTTTTGAGATCAATCCTGAGCTTGGAGCTTTTGTGGCTGTAGATGAGCGATATTACGGAATGATCCCGAAAAGGGAGCTGTTTGCAGGCTTCAAGGTGGGTCAGGATATACACGCCCGAGTTACCAGAGTCCGGGAGGACGGGAAGCTGGACTTAAGCTCCAGAGAAAAGGCCCACAATCAGATATTTGATGATGCCGAGCTGGTTATGAAGGTGCTCGGGGAGTTTGACGGCGTGCTGCCGTTTAATGACAAGGCATCCCCGGAGGTGATCGCACGGGAATTTAAGCTCAGCAAGAATGCATTTAAACGCGCTGTTGGCCATCTTTTAAAAGAGGGTAAAATAGAAATAACAGAAAAAAGCATAAGAGCATTGGAGGAAAAGAAATGAAGAAAGTAATCAGCACAACAAACGCACCGGCAGCAATCGGACCGTATTCCCAGGCAATCGAAGCGAACGGATTTGTATTCGCATCCGGACAGATCCCGGTAGATCCTGCTACAGGCAACGTTCCGGAGGGAATCGAGGGACAGGCTGAGCAGGTTATGAAGAATATGAAGAACCTGCTGGAAGCAGCAGGCACATCCCTTGACAACGTTGTAAAGACAACAGTATTTATCCAGAGCATGGATGATTTCGCAACGATCAACGGAATCTACTCCAAGTACTTTGAGAAGGAATGCCCGGCTCGTTCCTGCGTTGAGGTTGCCAAGCTGCCGAAGGGCGTTCTTCTTGAGATGGAAGCTATCGCCGTAAAATAAGCGGAAAATCGGCATTATTGCCAAATAAACATTAAATAATGAACTTTTAGAGGGAAAATCGTATGGTTTTCCCTCTGTTTTTTTGCCTTATAGACAAAATGATGGAAAAGAATAAAATATTTTGGTGAATTACAATATGGAAAAGTCCCCCTGTTTTGTGTAGGATATTAATTAGAAAATTGTCTGTTGTGCGGCTTAAGCCTAAATGCACATAAGACAGGGTATACAAAGGTGAGACCTTTTGATGAGCAGGAGGAAGAATGGCGGGATTAGTATTAAAAAATGTAAACAAAATTTTTCCGGGCGGGCAGATGGCAGTCAGGGATTTTTCACTTGAGATCAAAAACAGAGAATTTATTATTTTATCGGGTCCGACAGGCTGCGGAAAATCTACACTGCTCCGCATGATCGCCGGTCTGGAGGAAATCAGCTCGGGTTCTCTGTTTATTGACGGGAAAGATATGACGTATGCAGACCCTAAAGACAGAAACATTGCAATGGTATTTAAAAACAGTGTGCTGTATCCGGAAATGACAGTGGCCGGGAATCTTTCCTTTGCATTGCGTATGGCAAAGCTTCCGCAGGCAGAGATCGAAGAACGGATTGAAGATATCGCCGGATTCCTCAAAATAGAACACATTTTAGACAAACAGCCCGAGGAGCTGTCAATGGAAGAAAGATATCGTGTATTGTTGGGCCGTGCTCTTATGCGCCGCCCGGGGATCCTTCTTCTCGACAGCACGATCGCGGATCTTAAGGAGAGCCTTCAGGAGGTTCTCCGAAGGGAGTTTTCCAAGGTGTGCAAAAAGATGGATATGACGGTCATCTATGTGACGGATAACCAGAAAACAGCAATGGCCCTGGCGACAAGAATGGTCGTAATGGATGACGGAGAAATCTGTCAGGAGGGCTCTCCAAAGGAGCTGGTGGAGCAGCCCATAAACCGGTTTGTGGCGGGAGTGGCAGGATTTCCTCCCATGAATTTTTTTACGGCAGCTGTGTTTAATGAGAACGGAAGAATAGGACTCAAAAACAAAAGCGGAAAGATCTTCCTTTCAGAGAAGACATCAGCGGCCTTAGAGAATGGCAGATATATCGGAAAAGAGGTTATCTTTGGTATTCGGGCCGACAGGATCCACATCTGTACGGATCAGAATGCAGAGAATGGCTGTTTTCAGGCAAAGTTTTCTCAGGATGAGACCCGTGAGCCTTTAAATGGGATCCGGTTTTTGATGGAGGATACAGGAGCGCTTTGTCTGGAGGGGCAGGAGCTTTCCATGCGTCCGGGAGAAAAGATAAAGATATCCATGGAACCGGATCAGATCTATGTGTTCGATAAAGAAACAGAGAAGATGATTCGATAGAACCGAAAAATACACAGAGATGGGGGCATGTCCGGATCGTGCGGAGCATGCCTCCTCTTTATATATATCGCGGTAAACAACATTTTTATAAAAAAATACAAAATTTTTCTTTCTTTTTTTACTGTTTTGCATTAGAATAAGAAAAGGTATATGTCCATATTAGGTATATGTCTATATTAATGTAAAGGAGAGAGCAATATGATTTCAAATCAAATATTACAGGCGAACATTGAAGGTTTGAAGGAAATTACCAGAATCGATCTTTGCGTGTGTGATATTGAGGGAAAGGTTCTGGCCTCCACGTTTGATCATGCGGAAGAATATGAAAGCTCCATCCTTGCGTTTGCAGATTCACCGGCTGACAGTCAGGTAATTTCCGGCTATCAGTTTTTCAAGGTGTTTGACGAACATCAGTTAGAGTACATCTTACTGGCCAAGGGCGCCAGCGATGACGTTTATATGGTAGGAAAACTGGCAGCGTTCCAGATACAGAATCTTCTGGTTGCCTACAAGGAGAGATTTGATAAGGATAATTTCATCAAGAATCTTCTTCTCGATAATCTTCTTCTGGTGGATATTTATAACCGGGCAAAGAAGCTCCATATTGAGACGAATGTTAAACGTGTAGTATTCCTGATTGAAACGAAGAATGAAAAGGATGTCAATGCACTGGAGACGGTCAGAAGCCTGTTTTCTGCAAGAACGAAGGATTTTATCACTGCAGTAGATGAAAAGGATATTATCCTTGTGCGCGAGGTAAAGACGGGAGAAACCTACGAGGATCTGGAGAAAACAGCCAATACACTTCTTGATATGCTGAATACGGAAGCAATGTCCAAGGTTCATATTGCATTCGGTACCATCGTAAATGAAATTAAGGACGTTTCCCGTTCCTATAAAGAAGCAAAAATGGCTCTGGACGTCGGAAAGATCTTTTACAGCAGTAAAAATGTCGTTGCCTATTCCAACCTCGGTATCGGCCGGTTGATCTATCAGCTTCCGATCCCTCTCTGCAAAATGTTTATCAAAGAGATCTTCGACGGAAAGAATCCGGATGAGTTTGATGAGGAAACATTGACAACGATCAACAAATTCTTTGAAAACAGCCTGAATGTCTCAGAAACATCCAGACAGCTTTATATTCACAGAAACACGCTGGTATATCGTCTGGATAAGCTCCAGAAAAGCACAGGGCTGGATCTGCGGGTATTTGAGGATGCGATCACCTTCAAGATCGCGCTTATGGTCGTCAAGTACATGAAGTATATGGAGAATCTGGACTACTAAAATGATAGAGATTTCAAAGCTGACAAAAGCCTATTCTAAAGCAGGCCGTGCGCTGCGCGGTATCGATCTTGTGATCGAGGACGGCGAATTTGTCTTTATTACAGGCCGGAGCGGTTCCGGAAAATCGACTTTGTTAAAGATCCTGTTAAAGGAAGTGGAACCAACCTCCGGCCGTGTTATTGTAAATGATATGGATCTGGGAAAAATGCCGCGCCGCTATGTGCCGAAGTATCGGAGACGTTTAGGTGTCGTGTTTCAGGATTTCCGTCTTCTCAGGGATCGGAATGTCTATGAGAACGTGGCGTTTGCCCAGAGAGTGATCGGTGTCCCCGGCAGAAAAATCAGGGAAACAGTTCCTGAAATGCTCCGCATGGTGGGATTATCCTCAAAATATAAATCTTTTCCGCATCAGCTTTCCGGCGGGGAGCAGCAGAGAGTGGCGATCGCAAGAGCTCTGATCAACCGGCCGGAGGTTCTTCTTGCCGATGAGCCCACAGGAAATCTGGATCCCCAGAATGCAATGGAAATAATGAAGCTCCTTGAAGATGTCAACGCACAGGGGACTACGGTGATCGTTGTAACTCACAGTAACGAGATCGTAGACACGATGAAAAAACGTGTGATCACTCTGGACAGAGGGATCATTATAAGTGATAAGGAGGAAAGCGGGTACCGGTATGAGATTTAGTACGTTCTGCTTTTGTTTAAGACAGGGAATTATGAATATATGCAGAAATATCTGGTTTTCTCTTGCTTCGACCGCGATCATTTCTGCATGTATTTTTTTGTTTTGCGTATTTTTTTCCGTGATCGCAAATATTCAATATATGGTGACAGCAGCAGAGTCCTCCATGGGCATCACGGTGTTTTTTGACGAAACACTTTCGGAGGGAGAGATCCAAAAGATCGGCGAACAGATAAACAGAGAGAAAAAAGCTCAGATCAAAGAGATGGAGTATATTTCTTCCGAACAGGCGTGGGAGAGCTTTAAAAAGGAATACTTCGGTGAAAATGCCGCTCTGGCAGAGGGCTTTTCTGATGATAATCCGCTGGCGGGATCGGCTTCCTATGAGATCTATCTATACGATATTGCCGAGCAGGGACCGATCGTCCGCTATCTGGAGCAGATACCCGGCGTGAGAAAGGTAAACTATTCCAACAATGCGGCAGCCGGACTTTCCAGCTTCAATAAAATTCTGGCACTGCTGTTCGGAACGATCATCCTCATGCTTCTGGCGGTTGCAGTTTTTCTGATCAGCAATACGATTACCGTAGCAGCTGCCTTCAGGAAGAATGAGAACCAGATCATGCGTCTTATCGGGGCGACTAATTTTATGATCCGTGCGCCCTTCGTTTTTGAGGGTGTTATTTTGGGCCTGATCGGGGCAGGCATTCCTCTTGCAGCCATGTACTTTATTTACCGTCAGACGGTATCGTATGTAATCGAACGCTTTCAGCTGCTTTCCGGCATCATACAATTTTTACCGGTGGGAAGTATATATCCCACAATGGCTGCGATCTCACTGGCGCTGGGCGGTGGGCTCGGCTTTATCGTAAGCTTTGTGACGATCCGCAGACATCTGAAAGTATAGGAGGGGCTATGAAATACAAAAAACTGATCGTGCCCGGTCTTGCGGCAGTTTTGTCCCTGTCGATGACATTTTCAGCCGGAGCAACAAAGAGCGGTCTGGACAGCGCAAAAAAGAAGAAGATAACGCTGGAAGGGGAAAAGAAAAAAACAGAGGCGGTATTAAAAAATCTGGAGAGCCTGAAAAGTGATGCGGCAGCCTATGTAAAAAAGCTGGATTCCAGTCTGGAGTCGATCAATGACGAGCTTGACAGTCTGAATTCCGGGATCCTAGAGAAGGAACAGCAGATCGCCGATACGAGCTCGGCTCTGGAGGAAGCAAAGCAGATTGAAAAGGGGCAGTATGAATCCATGAAGCTCCGGATAAAATATATGTATGAAAAGGGAGACAGCACCTATGTCGATCTTCTCATGGAATCCGGTACGCTTTCTGAGCTGCTCAATAAGGCAGAGTATATCGGGAAGATCTCTGAATATGACAGAAAAATGCTGGATGCCTATGCTAAGAACAAGGAAACGATCTCGGAAAAGGAGGAAGCTCTTAAGGCAGAGCACAGTGAGCTCATGGAGCTTCAGGAGGCGACAAAGGTAAAACAGTCTTCGGCGGAGGAGCTGTTAGCGGCAAAGCAGCGGGAGCTTAAAAATTACGAGGATCAGATCGATACGGCTCAGGGACAGCTGAGTGAATATGAGAAGGATATCGCGGCACAGGAAAATTCTATTAAAGCCATTGAGGCTGAAATAAAGAAAAAAGAGGAAGAAGCCAAAAAGAAGGCGGCTGCGGCAGGAACGACGTATAAAACAAAAAATATCGGAGAGATTAGCTTTACATGGCCGTGTCCCTCCAGCAGCAGGATCACTTCGGGCTTTGGCGGAAGAAGCTCACCGACAAAGGGAGCTTCGAGTAATCATAAAGGGATCGATATCGGCGCTTCCTCAGGCTCTGCCATCGCAGCGGCGGCAGCCGGCGAGGTGGTGACCTCCACGTATAGTTATTCTGCCGGAAATTATGTGATGATCAATCACGGCGGCGGTGTTTATACGGTCTACATGCATGCTTCAAAGCTTCTTGTTTCTAAGGGTGATACCGTGAAAAAGGGACAGACGATCGCAAAGGTCGGTTCCACAGGTTATTCCACAGGGCCGCATCTGCACTTTGGAATCAGGGTGAACGGTACATATGTAAATCCGAGACAATATGTAAGTCCGTAAGAAAGGACGGAAGAAAATGACAGAACAGGAAAGATCCGGCTTAGAAAACAATGATCCGGAAAACATGGACGAAACAGAAAAAAACGATTTAAAGAATAGCGAAAAGACAGAAAAAAGCAAATTCTGGAAGGGTGTTCTGGCAGGCTCCCTTGTGACGGCCTTCGGAGGTCTTACGATCGTCGGCATGGCTGCCGGCTTATGGATCATGGGCCGCAGAGTCAACGTGGAACCCTATACGCAGGCTTCAGATACCCAGAGCGGAAGCGGACAGACAACTCTGGATATTGCAAAGATCGGTACGAAGCTTAAATATATGGAAGAAACGATCAATCAGTATTTCCTGTTTGATGAGGATGAAAGCAGAGAAAAAAACGGAAAATCCGCAAATCCAGAGGAATGGATCTATGCCGGATACATGTATTCTCTGGATGACCCCTATTCGACCTACTACACAGCAGAGGAATTTAAATCTGTGCAGGAATCCAACAATGGCTCCTACTGCGGAATCGGTGTGCAGGTAAGCCAGAACGTACACACAGGCACCATCACGGTTATTAAGGTATTTAAAGGAAGCCCTGCCGCAAAGGCCGGTATGCTCCCGGGGGATGTCATAACGGCAGTTGGTGATGTCAGTGCATCGGGAATGGATCTGAGCCTTCTTGTCAGCGACCACATTAAAGGAGAAGAAGGAACAGAGGTTTCGATCACTGTGTACCGGGAATCCGACGATGATGAAGTGGAGTTGACGATGAAACGTGCCATTGTCGAAAATCCGACGGTTGAATATGATATGCTGGAGGAAAAGATCGGATATATCTCTCTTTCTTCCTTCGAGGAGGTCTCTGCACATCAGTTCCAGACAGCAGTAGATGATCTTGTGAATAAAGGCGCGAAGGGCCTTATTGTCGATCTTAGAAATAACGGCGGCGGTGTAGTAAGCGCAGCGGAAGCCATCGCGGACTATATGCTGCCGGATGGAAAGAAGGTCGTAAGCTTTAAAGGAAAAGGCGTCAAGGACAGCACCTACGAATCCAAGGATGGACATCAGGTGGATGTACCGATCGTTCTATTGGTAAACGGGCAGAGTGCAAGTGCTTCCGAAGTCCTTACGGGAGCATTAAAGGATAATGATTGGGCGACGGTGGTTGGTACAAAGACCTTCGGAAAGGGGATCGCTCAGGGAGTATTTCCGATGCCGGACGGCAGTGCGATGAAACTGACTACTACCTATTATTATGTACCTTCGGGAGAATGCATCCATGAGGTCGGCATTGAGCCGGATGTGGAGGTCGAGCTGGATGAAGGTGCAAAAAATCAGATCAATATTCCGCGGGATGAGGATAACCAGTTAAAAACAGCCGTGGACGTTCTCTTAAAAAAGAAGTTATCCACAAATTAAAAAAATCCTTAAAATACAAGAAAAAAGGCTTGATTTTTTAATCTTGATATGATATTCTTGTCTAGCTGTGACATGATAGCTGTGAAGCGCGAGGTTGCTGCCTGAAAATGGCAGGTGTTCCGTGGAGCGAATGTCAAGTTAGGAAACTGGCGACAAGTCACTGTACCAATTAACAGCTGCTCAGGGTAAAGGGGCAGTAACAACGTGTGGATCGTGCGAGATACACACGAGACCGTGTACAGTCACCGCTTGTCGTACTTCGTAAAAGTGCGAAAAGGAGGCGACTTTTTTTATGGCAAGTCAGGTTATGAGAATCACATTAAAGGCGTATGACCATCAGTTAGTTGATCAGTCTGCCGGCAAAATCATCGAGACAGTAAAAAAGACAGGATCTCAGGTGAGCGGACCGGTGCCGCTGCCGACTAAGAAAGAGGTTGTAACAATCTTAAGAGCTGTTCACAAGTACAAAGATTCCAGAGAGCAGTTCGAGCAGAGAACTCATAAGAGACTCATCGATATCACAAGCCCGAGCCAGAAGACAGTAGATGCACTGTCCAGACTTGAAATGCCGGCTGGTGTATATATCGATATCAAAATGAAAAATAAATAGGAATTATTTATTTTCATGCTGCAGAATGCAGCAAAACGGAGCTGGCGTTCCGGGAGCACAATAATGTGCGCCGGGGAATTAGACAAAAGCTCATTATGAAATTGGTAATCCAGAATGGTTCTGATATAAAAGCAACACTTTCCTGAAAGGGAATCAACATCATTGCTTATGCAATGTCATAGTGTTCCACCTATGTTGGGCTGCTCTAGGATGAACGCGCCGAGTGTGCGTTCCGCTGTAGATTAGTAACAGGAGGTAAAAAAATGAAGAAAGCGATTTTAGCTACCAAAGTCGGAATGACTCAGATCTTCAACGATGAAGGCGTTCTCGTTCCGGTAACAGTTCTTCAGGCTGGACCGTGTGTTGTTACACAGGTTAAGACAGAAGAAAATGACGGCTACAAGGCCGTACAGGTTGGTTTTGTTGATAAGAGAGAGAAACTGGTCAACAAACCGGTTAAAGGCCATTTTGATAAGGCTGGCGTATCTTACAAGAGATATGTGAGAGAATTCAGATTCGAGAATTCCGAAGAATACAGCGTTAAGGACGAAATCAAAGCTGATATCTTCGCAGCAGGCGACAAGGTAGATGCAACAGCAATCTCCAAAGGTAAAGGTTTCCAGGGTGCTATTAAGAAGCTTGGACAGCACAGAGGACCGATGGCTCATGGTTCCAAGTTCCATCGTCATCAGGGTTCCAACGGTTCTGCAACAACACCGGGCCGCGTATTTAAGGGCAAGGGAATGCCGGGTCACATGGGCAGCAAGAGAATCACTACCCAGAACCTGGAAGTTGTAAGAGTTGATGCTGAGAACAGCCTGATTCTGGTTAAGGGCGCAGTACCGGGCCCGAAGAAATCCTTAGTAACACTGAAGGAAACAGTAAAGGCCGGCAAGTAGGCTTTTACAGGAAAGGAGGACAATAGAAATGGCAAACGTATCCGTATATAATATGGAAGGTAAAGAAGTTGGCACAATGGAATTAAATGACGCCGTATTCGGTGTTGAAGTGAACGAGCATCTCGTACACATGGCTGTTGTGGCTCAGCTTGCAAATAAACGTCAGGGAACACAGAAAGCAAAGACACGTTCTGAAGTTTCCGGTGGCGGAAAGAAACCGTGGAGACAGAAGGGCACAGGCCACGCTAGACAGGGATCAACAAGAGCTCCCCAGTGGACAGGCGGCGGCGTTGTATTTGCTCCGACTCCGAGAGATTACTCCATCCGTCTTAACAAGAAGGAAAAGAGAGCTGCTCTCAAGTCTGCATTAACAAGCAGAGTAAACGACAACAAGTTCGTTGTTGTTGACGAGTTAAAGTTCGAGGAGATCAAGACAAAGAGCTTCAAGGCTGTTATGAACAACCTGAAGGTATCTAAGGCTCTGGTAGTTCTTGCTGAGAATGATCAGAACACAGTTCTGTCTGCAAGAAACCTTCCGGAGGTTAAGACTTCTCTGGTTAACGCAATCAATGTTTACGACATTCTGAAATATAACACTGTAGTAGCTACTAAGGCTGCTGTAGCATCTATCGAGGAGGTATACGCATAATGGCAAACGTACAGTACTACGACGTAATCCTCAAACCGGTTGTAACTGAGAAAAGCATGAACGCTATGAGCGAGAAGAAATATACTTTCCTTGTTCATCCGGATGCAAACAAGACTATGATCAAAGAAGCTGTTGAGAAGATGTTCCCGGGCACAAAGGTTGCAAGCGTGAACACAATGAACAACGAAGGAAAGAACCGCAGACGTGGTATGGTCGTTGGAAAGACAGCCCAGACAAAGAAAGCAATCGTTAAGCTGACAGCTGACAGCAAGGATATCGAGATCTTCCAGGGACTGTAGGCTGAAAGCAGCTTGGTAAATGCGGGCCGGAAGGCGAAGCATGTGCTTAGTGCGAGGCCCTTCGCTAACCTTAGCGAGGCTTTTGCCAAGCTTAGATGAGCGGGCTTTCATGCCCCGCATCCTATGCGACAGAAAAGTCGCGACATGAAAAACAAGAAACGCCAGAGGGCGTTGAAAGGAGCAAATAATGGGAATCAAAACCTATAACCCATATACACCTTCCAGAAGAAACATGACTGGCTCTGATTTCTCCGAGATCACAAAGACAACTCCGGAAAAATCCTTAGTAGTTTCTTTAAAGAAGAACGCTGGCCGTAACAATCAGGGTAAGATCACTGTTAGACATCAGGGCGGCGGAAACAGAAAGAAATACAGAATCGTTGACTTTAAGAGAAATTCCAAAGATGGAATTCCGGCAACAGTAGTTGGTATCGAATACGATCCGAACAGAAGCGCAAACATCGCTCTGATCTGCTATGCAGACGGCGAGAAGGCATATATCCTTGCACCGCAGGGTCTTACCGATGGTATGAAGGTAATGAGCGGCGAGCACGCAGAGGCTAAGGTTGGCAACTGCTTACCGTTATCCATGATCCCGGTCGGCGCACAGGTACACAACATTGAGTTACTTCCAGGCAAGGGCGGCCAGTTGGTTCGTTCCGCAGGAAACGCAGCTCAGTTAATGGCTAAAGAAGGAAAATACGCAACACTTCGTTTACCTTCCGGTGAAATGAGAATGGTTCCGATCGAGTGCCGCGCAACCGTAGGCGTTGTTGGTAACGGCGATCACAACCTTGTTAAGATTGGTAAAGCTGGTAGAAAACGTCACATGGGCATCCGTCCGACAGTCCGCGGTTCCGTTATGAACCCGAATGACCATCCGCATGGTGGTGGTGAAGGTAAGACCGGTATCGGCCGTCCGGGTCCGTGCACACCGTGGGGCAAGCCTGCTCTTGGTCTTAAGACTAGAAAGAAAAACAAACAGTCTAACAAGTTGATCGTAAGAAGAAGAAACGGTAAGGCGATTTCATAATCGATAGGAGGTAAAACGATGGCTCGTTCACTTAAAAAAGGACCATTTGCTGATGCTAGCTTACTGAAAAAGGTAGACGCTATGAACGAGGCAGGACAGAAGCAGGTTATCAAGACCTGGTCCCGCCGTTCCACGATCTTCCCGCAGATGGTTGGTCATACAATCGCAGTACATGATGGAAGAAAGCATGTACCGGTATACGTAACAGAAGATATGGTAGGACATAAGCTCGGTGAGTTCGTTGCCACAAGAACTTACAGAGGCCATGGAAAAGACGAGAAGAAGTCCGGACGTAAATAATAGATACGCTTTGAAAGGAGGTTTTATCAATGGCTAAGGGACATAGAAGTCAGATTAAGAGAGAAAGAAATGCTCAGAAGGATACAAGACCATCTGCAAAGCTGTCTTATGCAAGAGTATCCGTTCAGAAAGCATGCTTCGTTTTAGATGCCATCAGAGGCAAGGATGTGCAGACTGCACTTGGTATTGTAACTTACAATCCCAGATATGCTTCTAGTTTAATAGAGAAATTATTAAAATCAGCAATCGCAAACGCTGAAAATAACAACGGTATGAGTGCCGAGAACCTGTATGTGGAGGAGTGCTACGCAAACAAGGGACCGACCATGAAGAGAGTAAAACCGAGAGCACAGGGCAGAGCTTACAGAATCGAAAAGAGAATGAGCCACATCACGATTGTGCTGAACGAGAAATAGGAGGCAGTTATGGGACAGAAAGTTAATCCACACGGCATGAGAGTCGGTGTTATTAAAGACTGGGATTCCAGATGGTATGCTGAAGCTGATTTTGCTGACAACCTCATCGAGGATCAGAAGATCAGAACATATCTTAAAAAGAGATTATACAGCGCTGGTATTGCCAAAATCGAGATCGAGCGCGCTTCTGACAGAGTAAAGATCATTGTTCACACTGCTAAGCCGGGCGTTGTTATCGGTAAGGGCGGCGCTGAGATCGAGAAGTTAAAAGCAGAGCTCCAGAAGATGACAGACAAGAAGCTGTTTGTAGATATTAAAGAGATCAAGAGACCGGATCGTGACGCTCAGCTCGTTGCAGAGTCCATCGCTCAGCAGCTTGAGAACCGTGTATCCTTCCGTCGTGCAATGAAGTCCACAATGTCCAGATCAATGAAGGCTGGCGTTATGGGTATCAAGACAGCAGTTGGCGGACGTCTTGGCGGCGCTGATATCGCTCGTACAGAGTTCTACAGCGAAGGAACAATCCCGCTTCAGACATTAAGAGCAGATATTGACTATGGATTCGCAGAAGCAGATACAACCTACGGCAAGCTTGGCGTAAAGGTTTGGATCTACAAGGGCGAGGTACTTCCTACTAAGGGAAATAAGGAAGGGAGCGATAAATAATGTTAATGCCTAAGAGAGTAAAGCGCCGCAAACAGTTCCGTGGAACTATGGCTGGTAAGGCTTTAAGAGGAAATACAATCTCCAACGGTGAGTTTGGCCTTGTTGCTACTGAGCCGTGCTGGATCAAATCCAATCAGATCGAGGCAGCCCGTATTGCCATGACCCGTTACATCAAACGTGGTGGTAAAGTATGGATCAAGATTTTCCCGGACAAACCGGTTACTGCAAAGCCAGCTGAAACTCGTATGGGTTCCGGTAAAGGCGCTCTTGAATACTGGGTAGCAGTTGTTAAGCCGGGCCGCGTTATGTTTGAGATCGCTGGCGTTCCGGAGGAGACTGCAAGAGAGGCACTTCGTCTCGCTATGCACAAGCTGCCCTGTAAGTGTAAGATTGTTTCTAAAGCAGATTTAGAAGGCGGTGATAACAGTGAAAACTAATAAGTATGTAGAAGAATTAAATGCAAAGACAGCTGCAGAGTTAAATGAAGAATTAGTTGCAGCGAAGAAGGAACTCTTTAACCTGAGATTCCAGAACGCAACCAATCAGTTAGATAACACAAGCAGAATCAAAGAGGTTCGCAAGAACATTGCTAGAATTCAGACTGTTATCACAGAGAAGGCAAAGGTTGCTAACTAATTCATGACAGCCTGCCCCTGCATCAGGCAGAGTATATGGCCGCTGTTATGACACGCGCCGACGCGTGTAACAAAGCGAATATTGAAAGGAGATCATCCGTCGTGGAAAGAAATCTTAGAAAAACACGTACTGGTAAGGTAGTTAGCAACAAGATGGACAAGACGATCGTAGTTGCTATCGAGAACCACGTAAAACATCCGTTAATCGGAAAGATCGTTAAGAGAACATACAAGTTAAAAGCACATGATGAGAACAATGAGTGCAATATCGGCGATACAGTTAAAGTGATGGAAACAAGACCGTTATCCAAGGATAAGAGATGGAGACTTGTTGAAATCATCGAAAAGGCAAGATAATTCGAGAGT
Organism: uncultured Lachnospiraceae bacterium; assembly: GCA_934376955.1. Lineage (GTDB taxonomy): Bacteria > Bacillota > Clostridia > Lachnospirales > Lachnospiraceae > CAKRPJ01. The sequence goes on from CAKRPJ010000034.1 coordinate 24,995, forward strand.
GAAATCGAGGAAGGAGTATCAAGCATGATTCAGCAGGAATCCAGATTAAAGGTTGCTGATAACACCGGTGCAAGAGAGCTTCTCTGCATCCGCGTTATGGGCGGTTCTACAAGAAGATATGCTAATATCGGTGACATCATCGTTGCTTCCGTTAAAGATGCAACACCAGGCGGCGTTGTAAAGAAAGGCGATGTTGTTAAGGCCGTTGTAGTTCGTACAGTAAAAGGCGCACGTCGTAAAGACGGTTCCTATATCAAATTTGATGAGAATGCGGCAGTTATTATCAAAGACGATAAGACTCCGAAGGGAACCCGTATTTTTGGGCCGGTTGCAAGAGAGCTTCGTGAGAAACAGTTCATGAAGATCGTATCTCTGGCTCCGGAAGTATTATA
>CAKRPJ010000035.1:0-24268 GCA_934376955.1 uncultured Lachnospiraceae bacterium
CTTATAAAGAGTATACAAAGGCAAAACAGGATGTCGAGGACAGCCTTGCACTCCTTGAGGAGGAGAGCGACGAGGAGATGAGAGAGCTCGCAAAGGAGGAGCTTTCGGATGCCAAAAAGAAGATCGAAGAATTAGAGCAGCAGCTTAAGATCCTGCTCCTCCCGAAGGATCCGAACGATGAAAAGAACGTTATCGTAGAGATCCGTGCCGGTGCAGGCGGAGACGAGGCGGCTCTGTTCGCATCCGAATTATACAGAATGTATGTCCATTATGCAGAACGTCAGAGATGGAAGGTGGAGCTCATCAACGTCAGTGAGAGCGGCATCGGCGGCATGAAGGAGGTCGAATTCATGATCACCGGTCAGGGTGCATATTCCAAGCTCAAATATGAGAGTGGTGTCCACCGCGTACAGCGTGTCCCGGAGACGGAGTCCGGCGGACGTATCCATACATCAACAGCCACTGTAGCGATCATGCCGGAGGCTGAGGAATTTGATGTTGTGATCGATGACAAGGATATCAGGATCGACGTTATGCGTGCGTCAGGAAATGGCGGACAGTGTGTAAATACAACAGACTCTGCCGTTCGTCTGACCCATATCCCGACCGGGATCGTGATCTACAGCCAGACAGAGAAATCCCAGCTGCAGAACAAGGAAAAGGCGTTCCGTCTTCTGCGTTCCAAGCTGTACGATATGGAATTAGAGCGTCGTCAGAATGAGGAAGCGGAGGCACGCCGAAGCCAGATCGGTACAGGAGACCGCTCCGAGAAGATCCGTACCTATAACTTCCCGCAGGGACGTGTGACCGATCACAGGATCAAGCTGACATTATATAAGATCGATGCCATTATGGACGGAGATCTGCAGGAGCTGATTGACAGTCTGATCGCGGCCGATCAGGCAGCTAAGCTGGCAAAGATGAACGAAAATCCGATCTAATGATGCCAAGGATTGTGGGAGTGTGCAGCACGGAACAATCCACAGGCATCAAAATCGGGGGGCTTTTAAGGCGTCGCAAAACTGGTTTTTGCGGCGCCTCTTTCTGTCTTCTTTTATCTGTTTTTTATTCCGAAACACCCTTCATTGCGGATGCGGCAATCTGAAGCACGGCGGAGGCAGCGGCCAGATAGAAGACGTACTGGACTCCGAAGCGTTCCCAGATGATTCCCATGATCGGGGAGGCAATGATCGCCATGATGTGGTCGACACTCAGACCGACGGAGAGAGTCCTAGTGACCTCGCTGCGGTCGAGGGCGATGGAGCGCATCATAAAGGCATGCACTATGTTGAACTGCTCAAACAGGACACTGAGGATGTAGGCCGCAAATACGAGAAAGAGCTGGGGGCCGCTTTTGGCAAAGGTGCCATTGGCCAGCATTCCGGCCATCAGCCCTAAGACAGAGAATGAGAGTGCGATATATCCGGCTTCGACCCAGAGCATCTTTTTCACGCCGAACCGATCCATCATGCGGCCGATCACCGGTGAGATCATGGAGCCGATAAAATGGGTGAGGATCGTAAGGAGCGCTAATGTGTCGGCACCCTGCTCCAGAAGCTTAATGATGACCCAGGGGGCGAAGACGATACGGATACGCTTCTGGCAGCCGTAAGCCAGAGTTACCATATAATAAGGCATATACCGGCGTCGGAACAGAAGACGGCGGTTTTTGACGGTCTCCTCATTTTCGGTATTACGCAGCACGAAAAGGAGCATGACGATAGCCAGAAGGGAGGCGGCTATGGAAAAGACGAAGGGACGGATCACGCGGCTCTGAAAAGAAAAGAATCCGGTGCGAAAGCCGATAAATACCAGTGCAGCGGCGATCATAGAGCCACGGGTCGAGTAGCTTTTAAATATTCCCAGGGATGTACCTTCTTTTCCGGGCTCCGCAAGGGACATGGAGATGGATTCATTGAGGGGCATAAACAGATGGTTTCCGAGAGATTGTATAAAGAGGAAGATCATCATGACGCTGTATCCGGGAGAAAGAAAGCCCATAACGGTGGCGCCGATTATCATAAGAATCTGAGAGACGATGGCCATTTTTATATTGCCGAGGAAGCCGATAGCCGCCACAACGACCATACAGAGCACACCGGGACTTTCACGCGGAATCTCGAGAAAGCCTCTCTGAATGGAATCAATGTGGAAGACTTCATTAAAATAGTTGGACTGGATGTTGCAGCTCAGCCCGTTCGCCAGCGCAATGCAGATCAGCGCAGCGGCAAAGAAACGGGCGGCCTGTTTTCTGGATGCTTCATTCATGATGTGATCTCCTTTACTGTCTCCATCCGGCAGTGCGGCAGAGACGAAACGTATTTTTTACAGTATATCACCGGGGCCTGCCGATTGGCAACAGAATGTATAATATGAACGGATAAAAAAAGCGTATGTCCGCGATACACGGAATATCGGCTTAATTTTTGCACGGATATGTAAAAAAATGTTAAGAATACATGGAAAACATATTGTAATGCCACAAAAAATATGATATTATGTCCTTGTATCACGAACACAATACAAAATCGACGGGCCGCCGGCCGGCAGTGTCCGTCAGAATTTGCTGGAGGGATATTCTTATGAGGATGATGGACGCTATCGTAAAACCGACTGCTGGTGTTGGTCTGGAACTTCGTCAGGTTCCGGTACCGGTTCCGGGTCCGGGGGAAGTATTAATTAAAATTCATAAAACTGCTATCTGCGGTACAGATGTACATATCTATGATTGGAACGAGTGGTCAGCTCAGCACGTAAAACCGCCGATGGTTATCGGACATGAGTATGTTGGTGAGATCGCTGAGCTCGGTGAAGGTGTAACAGGCTTCACAGTAGGACAGAGAGTTTCCGGTGAAGGACACATTACCTGCGGCCACTGCCGTAACTGCCGTAACGGAAATATCCAGTGGTGTAAGGACACAAACAGCGTAGGCGTAGACCGTGACGGTGCATTCGCTGAATATGTATGCATTCCGGCTACAAACGTTATTGCCATCGACCCGTCTCTGGATGAGGACGTTGTTGCAATGTTCGACGCAGTAGGAAACGCAACCCATACAGCTCTTATGTTCAATTTGGTTGGTGAGGACGTTCTTATTACTGGAGCAGGCCCGATCGGTATGCTGGCTACTGCTATCTGTAAATATGCAGGCGCACGCCGCGTTATCATCACAGACATTAATGATTATCGTCTTGAGCTCGCTAAAAAGATGGGCGCAGACGCAGTTGTAAATACAGCAAAAGAAGACCTGAATGCAGTGATGAAGCAGCAGGGAATTGTTGAGGGCTTCGATGTCGGCCTTGAAATGTCCGGAAACGGCGGAGCACTGAACCAGATGCTGGGTGTTATGAGAAACGGCGGAAAGATCAGCCTTCTCGGACTTGGAAACGGCCCGGTTTCCATGGATATGAACCTTGTTATCGGCAAGGGTCTGACCTTACAGGGTATCTACGGACGTAAGCCGGATAACTGGCACCAGATGGCATACATGGTACAGGGCGGCCTGGATCTGAAACCGGCTATCACCCACAGATTCCACTATACAGAGTTTGAAAAGGGCTTTGAGGCTATGCACAGCGGAAAATCCGGAAAAGTTATCCTTGACTGGACAACAAAAAGATAATCGAGATAATCCGAAAACATCATAACATAAAGACAGGAGGAGCAGCAATGAAATCAGCTTTTGAACAGTATCGCGCAGAGCTGGATGCGATCCGCGAAGCAGGTACTTATAAAAATGAACGTATTATCACAACACCACAGTATTCCCGTATTAATACAACTGAGGCAAACGGCGTAGTCAATATGTGCGCAAATAACTACCTTGGTCTTTCCGCACATCCGCGTCTTATCAAGGCTGCAAAAGAGAGCTATGATAAGTGGGGCTTCGGACTTTCTTCTGTACGTTTTATCTGCGGTACACAGGAGATTCACAAAGAGCTTGAGAGAAAGATCGCAGACTTCGTAGGTATGGAAGATGCAATCCTTTATTCTTCCTGCTTCGATGCAAACGGCGGACTTTTCGAGACACTTTTAGGCGCTGATGATGCGATCATCTCTGATGAATTAAATCATGCATCCATTATTGACGGTGTTCGTCTCTGTAAGGCTAAGAGATATCGTTACCACAACAACGATATGGAAGATCTGAAGAAACAGCTTGATGATGCAAAAGCAGCAGGCTGCAAGCGTATCATGATCGCTACAGATGGCGTATTCTCCATGGATGGTTATATTGCCAACTTAAAGGGAATCTGTGATCTGGCTGATGAATACGACGCACTTGTAATGGTTGACGACAGCCATGCAGTCGGCTTCATGGGTGAGCACGGACGCGGAACACCGGAGTATTGCGGTGTTATGGGACGTGTGGATATCCTTACAGGTACATTTGGTAAAGCAATGGGCGGAGCTTCCGGCGGATACACAGCCTCCAAGAAGGAAGTTATCGATCTGTTAAGACAGCGCAGCCGTCCATACCTTTTCTCCAACTCTCTGGCTCCGGCTATCTGTGCCGCAACAATTGAGACGATCAATATGTTAAATGAGTCCACAGCTCTCCGTGACAAGGTTCACGAGAATGCTGCATACTTCCGTACAGAGATGGAGAAGCTTGGCTTTGACCTCCTTCCGGGTGAGCATCCGATCGTTCCGGTTATGCTCTATGATCCGAAGGTTGCCAACGAGTTTGCACGCCGTATGCTTGCAAAGGGCGTATACGTAGTAGGCTTCTGCTATCCGGTAGTTCCGAAGGGACGTGACCGTGTACGTACTCAGATCTCTGCAGGACATACAAAAGAGGATCTTGATTTCGCTGTTAAGTGCTTCGGCGAGGTTAAGAAGGAAATGGGCTTATAATTATAATAAGAAGAATAACAGAGATTCCCGTCTGAGATCATGGCGGGAATCTTTTGCTATACGTTCGGAGGGGAGAATAGGTATGAAGAAAGCGATTAAGATATTTGGTCTCGCCTGTCTCATGACAGCAGCCATGACAGGCTCTGCATTTGCCGGAAGCTGGATACAGGATGCGGCAAGACCGGTAAACGTCAATGGATTATCCAACTGGTGGTATCGGAATGATGATGGAACATATCCGAAGAATGGCTGGGCATGGCTTGACGGAAACAATAACGGGGTCAGTGAGTGCTATCGCTTTGACAATGACGGCTGGATGTATATTTCTACCAGTGTGGATGGCTTCGAGGTCAATGAAAACGGAGCGTGGACAGTAAATTCTGCCGTTCAGGAAAAGAGGAATGCGGTACCCGCAGGACAAGGCGGGAGCCAGACAGATAATCAGCAGAATCCAAAGAACCAGTGGATCACAGACGCCAACGGAAAGAGATATTTCGATTCCAAGGGAAATATGTGCTGCGGCTGGAAAAAGATCTCCGGAGCTAAGTACTATTTTGATGACGGCGGCTATATGGTGACCGGATATCACGAGATCGACGGGGCAGAATACTACTTCCTGAATGACGGAAAGCAGGCATTAAAAACGGTGTTTGATTCTTCAGACAATGTTTATTATGTGATCGAAAAAGAGAATCATACCGTGATCGATGTTGTCGATGCGTCAGACTGGAGAAGCTATAAGAAGGATGCGGACAGCAGCCTTGTGGATACCTCAAAGGTCGTATCTACAGACGGAACCTCCCATAAAAACAATTCCGGCAGCTCTCAGGGCGGAAGCCTGGAGACCGGCATCAATGAGGATTGGGAGATGGAGTGCTTTGATCTGATCAACGAACAGAGGACAAAGCGGGGCTTATCCGCGTTAGAGCATGATGATGCGATTCAGGAGGCCTGTGATGTCCGTGCCGTAGAGATAGCAGAATCCTTCTCTCATACGCGTCCGGACGGAACCTCCTGTTTTACCGCGCTGGAGGATGCGGGATTGAGTGCAGGCGGCTGCGGCGAGAATATCTGCGCAGGAACGACATCCCCGAAGGCGGCGGTAGAGGCGTGGATGAATTCCCCGGGCCATAAGGCGAATATTCTTACAAAGAAATTCAAAAAGGGTGCGATCGGATTTTATTATGATCCGGATTCAGAGTGGACATATCACTGGGTACAGCTGTTTACCTATTAATCGCGGCATAAAAGCGGCAAGTAAAGCGGACATTCGCAATCCGCTTCGCTACTTGCTCATGAACGCAGTCGCTTCGCGATATGTCAGTGGGAGCTTTCAACTCCCACTGACATAAGCATCCCACTCACCCACCGCTTAGTGCTCCGCGCACTTGAAGCGGGGGAATGCTTGTCTGCGTTCAAATTATGACTTTAAAAAATGCAAATAACATGATATAATGTGCCCATATAAGGAGAAATACGCCTTTATGGGCACAATTACTCATAAGGGGAATCAGAAGAAAAGGAGAGTATTATGAAAGGAATTATTCTTGCCGGCGGAAGCGGAACACGTCTTTATCCGCTGACGAAGGTAACCTCCAAGCAGCTTTTGCCTATTTATGATAAACCGATGATCTATTATCCGCTTTCTGTACTGATGAATGCGGGGATCCGTGATATTCTGATCATATCCACGCCGGATGATACTCCAAGGTTTGAGGCCCTCTTAGGGGACGGACACCAGTTCGGGATCGAGCTTACCTACGCAGTCCAGCCCAGTCCGGACGGTCTTGCCCAGGCGTTCATCATCGGCGCTGACTTTATCGGGGATGATTCGGTCGCTATGGTGCTCGGCGACAATATTTTCCATGGACAGGGACTGAAAAAACGTCTCCGCGCTGCCGCAGAAAAGGAAAAAGGGGCAACCGTATTCGGCTACTATGTAGATGATCCGGAGCGTTTCGGTATCGTTGAATTTGATAAGAGCGGAAAAGCCGTTTCGATCGAGGAAAAGCCTGCGAAACCAAAGTCCAATTACTGTGTGACCGGACTTTATTTCTACGATAATAAGGTCGTTGAATATGCGAAAAACCTGAAGCCGTCGGCAAGAGGCGAGCTTGAGATCACGGATCTGAACCGGATCTATCTGGAGAACGGTGAGTTAGATGTTACGCTTCTCGGACAGGGCTTTACCTGGCTGGATACAGGAACTCATGAGTCTCTGGTCGAAGCAACAAATTTCGTAAAAACGGTAGAGACACATCAGCACAGAAAGATTGCCTGCTTAGAGGAGATCGCCTATACAAACGGCTGGATCACAAAGGATGAGGTCATGGCGGCTTACGAGATCTTAAAGAAGAATCAGTACGGTCAGTACCTTAAGGATGTCGTAGACGGCAAGTATATCGATAAGCTTCCGGGACATGCGGATAAATAGAAGGAGAAAGAAAAATATGAAAATTATCGTTACGGGTGGCGCCGGATTTATCGGCGGAAACTTTATCCATCACATGGTAAATAAATATCCGGATTATGATATCGTCAATCTGGATCTGCTCACCTACGCAGGAAATCTCGAGACTTTAAAGCCGGTGGAGGGAAAGCCGAATTATAAATTCGTAAAGGGCGATATTGCAGACCGCAAGTTCGTGTTTGAGCTTTTTGAAAAGGAAAAGCCGGACGTAGTTGTCAACTTTGCGGCTGAGAGCCATGTGGACCGCTCTGTTCTCGATCCGGAAAGCTTCGTCCGTACAAATGTAATGGGAACAACAACGCTTCTGGATGCATGCAGAGAATACGGGATCAAGCGTTACCATCAGGTATCCACAGATGAAGTTTACGGAGACCTTCCGTTAGACCGCCCGGATCTTTTCTTTACCGAGGAGACACCGCTTCATACATCAAGCCCCTACTCCTCCTCAAAGGCCAGCGCGGATCTTTTTGTTCTGGCTTACCACAGAACCTACGGACTCCCGGTGACGATCTCCCGCTGCTCCAATAACTACGGGCCGTATCATTTCCCGGAGAAGCTGATTCCTCTGATGATCAGCCGTGCGCTTGCCGATGAATCCCTGCCGGTCTACGGTACAGGTGAGAATGTGCGTGACTGGCTCCATGTTTCCGACCACTGTGAGGCGATCGACCTGATCATCCACAAAGGACGCGTGGGCGAGGTCTACAATGTGGGCGGCCACAATGAGCGGACAAACCTTGAGGTCGTAAAGACGATCCTTAAGGCACTTGATAAGCCGGAAAGCCTGATCAAATATGTCACAGACCGTCCGGGACATGACAGACGATATGCGATCGACCCGACAAAGCTTGAGACAGAGCTTGGTTGGGTACCTAAATATAATTTTGACACCGGTATTCAGCAGACGATCCAGTGGTATCTGGACAATCAGGACTGGTGGAAGCACATTTTAAGCGGCGAATACAGCAGTTATTTTGACAATATGTATGGAAAGAGACTGGGTGAAAAATAAATGAGGATCTTAGTTACAGGTGTCAAGGGACAGCTTGGCCATGATGTGGTTAATGAGATGAAAAAGCGCGGTCTGGATCCGGTGGGAGTGGATCTGGAGGAGATGGATATCACTGACAAAGAGGCCTGTGTCAAAGTTATCACAGAAGCCAAGGTTGATGCAGTGATCCATTGTGCAGCCTATACAGCCGTGGATGCGGCAGAGGATAATGTGGAGCTTTGCCGAAAGGTAAATTCTCAGGGAACCAGAAATATTGCTGAGGTCTGCCGTGATCTTGACATTAAAATGATGTATATCAGTACGGACTATGTATTCGACGGACAGGGAACCCGTCCATGGGAGCCGGATGATGCAAGAAATCCGTTAAATGTATATGGTCAGACCAAGTATGAGGGCGAGCTGGCAGTGGAGGAGCTGGTGAAGAAGTTCTTTACAGTCAGGATCGCATGGGTATTTGGAGTAAACGGAAAGAACTTTATTAAGACCATGCTGCGGATCGGAAAAGAGAGAGGCGCAGCCTCAGTCGTGGATGATCAGATCGGTTCCCCGACCTACACCTATGATCTGGCAAGGCTTCTTGTGGACATGATCCAGACAGAGAAGTACGGACGCTACCATGCCACGAACGAGGGCTTATGCTCATGGTATGAATTTGCCTGCGAGATATTCCGGCAGGCAGGAATGGATCAGGTGAAGGTAACGCCGGTCCATACCAGCGAGTATCCGGCATCAAAGGCCAAGAGACCGATGAACAGCCGGATGAGCAAGGAAAAACTGACAGAGAACGGGTTTGAGCGCCTTCCGGAATGGAAGGATGCGGTGGGCCGCTATCTGAAAGAGATCACCTTGCCGTAAAAATGTTTAGGAGATTATTATGGGAAAGTATTTTGGAACAGACGGCTTCCGCGGAGAGGCAAATGTGGATCTGACAGTTGAGCATGCCTATAAGGTGGGCCGTTTTCTGGGATGGTATTACGGAAAACAGGCAAAGGAGGAGCGCTGCCGCGTTGTGATCGGAAAGGATACGCGCCGCTCCAGCTATATGTTTGAATATTCTCTGGTTGCCGGTCTTACGGCTTCCGGAGCAGACGTATACCTTCTCCATGTTACAACAACGCCGAGCGTATCTCATGTGATCCACACAGAGGATTTTGACTGCGGGATTATGATCTCAGCCAGCCATAACCCGTTTTATGACAATGGGATCAAGGTCATGAACGGAAACGGGGAAAAGCTTGAGGAGAGTGTGATAACAGAGATCGAGAAGTATCTGGACGGAGAAACCGGGGAGATCCCGCTGGCGACAAGAGAAAATATCGGACGCACGCTGGACTTTGCCGCAGGAAGAAACCGCTATATCGGATACCTTATCTCCATCGCGACCAGATCCTTTAAAGGAAAGAAGATCGGTCTGGATTGTGCAAACGGAAGCGCCTCCTCTGTGGCAAAGAGTGTTTTTGATGCGCTGGGAGCCGACACATACGTGATCAACAACGAGCCGGACGGACTGAATATCAATACCGGCTGCGGCTCGACTCACATTGAAAAGCTTCAGGCCTACGTAAAGGAAAACCATCTGGACGCAGGCTTTGCCTACGATGGAGATGCAGACAGATGCCTTGCGGTGGATGAAAAGGGAAATGTGGTGGACGGTGACCTTATCCTTTATATCTGCGGTAAATATATGAAGGAACAGGGAATCTTAAGAAACAACAAGATCGTTACGACGGTCATGTCAAACTTAGGACTTTATAAGGCTTTGGATCGAGAAGGGATCGGCTACGATAAGACAGCGGTTGGTGACAAGTATGTATATGAAAACATGTCACAGACCGGAAACTGTCTGGGCGGCGAGCAGTCCGGCCATATCATCTTCAGCAAGTATGCGAGGACCGGTGATGGGATCCTGACCTCCTTAAAGCTTATGGAGGTTATGCTGGAAAAGAAGGAAACCCTTTCCAAGCTTGCTTCTGAGGTAACGATCCTTCCGCAGCTTCTTAAAAATGTCCGTGTGGCAGATAAGGCAGCGGCACTGGGAGATCCGGATGTGCAAAAGGCGGCTGAGGACGTCGAGAAGGCACTGGGAGAGGATGGAAGACTTTTACTCAGACAGAGCGGAACAGAGCCCCTGATCCGTGTGATGGTCGAGGCAGAGACCGAAGCGATCTGCGAAAAATACGTGGATCAGGTGATCGAGGTTCTCAGGAAAAAAGGTCATATTGTTGAATAAAATAAGATCATTTGTACCCGGTGCTGAAAATGCACCGGGTTTTTGACATATAATCATATCTGTCATAAGATGTAATAACAGATATAATCAATTGTTATGGACGGCCTTATTGATATTCCAATGATTCAATGCTATAATACAGCCAAAATATTTTCGGAAAAGGACTGATGCGAATGACGCTAGACCTAAAGGCAGGACAATATATGGCATAATGATAATACGGAGGAATAAAGCTCATGATGAATGTTAACAGATATAGGAAGGTTCCTGTTGTCCATTATCCGGAGAGAGAGTGGCCGAATAAAGAGATCGAAAAGGCGCCGGTCTGGTGCAGTGTGGATCTGCGTGACGGAAACCAGGCACTGGTTGAACCGATGGTAGTAGAAGAAAAGATCGAGATGTTCAATATGCTGATCGCAATGGGATTTAAGGAGATTGAGATCGGATTTCCAGCAGCATCCCAGATCGAATTTGACTTTTTAAGACAGCTGGTAGAGAGAAATATGATACCGGACGATGTGACTGTTCAGGTATTGACACAGTGCAGAGAGCATCTGATACAGAGAACCTTTGAATCCATACAGGGAATTAAAAAGGCGATCGTACATATTTATAATTCCACATCCACTCTGCAGCGGGATGTAGTCTTCCACATGGACAGAGAGGACATCAAGCAGATCGCCATCGACGGCGTTGCAATGGTAAAAAAATATATGCAGGATCATGACGGTGAGGTGATCCTTGAGTATTCACCGGAGAGCTTTACCGGGACAGAGCTTGACTTCGCGCTGGATGTGTGCAATGCAGTCCAGAAGGCGTGGGGCCCGACACCGGAAAAGAAAATGATCGTGAATCTTCCGTCAACCGTGGAGATGACGACACCGAATGTATATGCGGATCAGATCGAGTGGATGATCCGGCATCTCGATAACAGGGAGAGCATCGTTGTCAGTGTCCATCCCCATAATGACCGGGGAACCGGAGTCGCAGCTACCGAGCTGGCACTTTTAGCAGGTGCCGACCGTGTTGAGGGGACGCTGTTCGGAAACGGAGAGAGAACCGGAAATGTCGATATCCTGACACTGGCCTATAACATGTTTTCCCAGGGGATCGACCCCATGCTGGAGCTTTCTGACATTAAGAAGATCGCAGAGGTCTATGAGCGCTGCACAAAGATGCATATCGATCCGAGACATCCCTATGCCGGAAAGCTTGTATTTACGGCGTTTTCCGGTTCTCATCAGGATGCCATCAACAAGGGAATGCACGCACTGCTGGAACGTCAGAGCAAGGTATGGCAGGTTCCGTATCTTCCGATCGATCCCTCCGATATCGGCCGGGAATACGAGCCGGTGGTTCGAATCAACAGCCAGTCCGGGAAGGGCGGTGTCGCCTTTGTCATGGAATCCTTCTTTGGCTTCAAGCTTCCGCGGGGAATGCATAAGGAGTTTGCAGATATTATCCAGAAGATCGCAGAGAGACAGGGCGAGGTCGCTCCGGATCAGATCATGGAGGAATTTAGAAGGAATTATCTGGATAAGAAGGAGCCATATCACTTTAAAAAGTGTAAGATCACCGATTTTGAATCAGATGGAGATTTTACAACGGTGGCTGTTGTCACCTACACCGATCATGGGGTAAACAGACAGTTTGAAGGAGTCGGAAACGGCCCCATTGATGCAGTACAGCGCGGTATCGAGGAGGAGCTGGGGATCAACATCAAGGTTCTGGACTACAGCGAGCATGCTCTTACCTCCGGTTCGGGAGCGCAGGCGGCATCCTATATCCATGTAATGGATCAGGATTCCAAGCGTGTGACCTATGGTGTCGGCATTAGCTCGAACATTACGAGAGCCTCCCTGCGTGGTATTTTCAGTGCGGTAAACCGCCTGTTCGGAGAGAATGCATAGTTTATTCTATATATTGCCGCTTTTTTGCCTTATTTGTGTTATAGAAATGTAAGGAAAATGAAAAACAATAATTGGAAATATATGCTATAATGCAAGCAAGAAATAGATAATATTAAAATTTACAGATATTTAAAGGCGGGAGGTAATGATATGAAAAAGAAGAATTATGCATTAACGTTAGCAATGACAATCGCATTCAGCGCCGGAATGATGATCACATCTCTGGCCGGATGGAAATCTCAAAACGGGAACTGGTATTATTACAATGATTCGACAGGCCAGATGGTTCGGGATGACTGGGTACGCAGCGGCAATAAGTGGTATTATGTAGATACAAACGGTGTGATGAAGGTCAACAGCCTGATCGATGATACGTATTATGTGAACGGAAACGGCGAGATGGTTATGAACACATGGATGTATCTGGAGGATAAATGGTATCAGGATGCCGGATGGAGATATTTCGGAAACAATGGTAAGGCTTATGCCAACGGCTGGAAGCAGATCAATGAAGTCTGGTATCATTTCTCCAACTCGATCATGGATACATATTGGCTGGAGGAAGACGGAAAAACGTATTATCTGGGCAAGTCCGGAGCCATGACAACAGGCTGGAGACTCCTTGCCGACAGAGAGGATGACTGGGGAGAATACTGGTACTATTTTGGCGGCAACGGAAAGATGTATGCCGGCGGTGAGTATACGATAAACGGCTCCGTGTATGTTTTAGATACACATGGACGTATGAAAAACGGCTGGGTAAACACAGCGGACTATACAAGCAGCACATGGGGCGATCTCTCTACCTCCAAGATCGATAAGTTAAAATATTACAAGTCAGGCGGCCAGAGAGCAAGCGGCTGGCAGTATCTGACATCTCCGGACGAGGCAGAGGAAAGCTGGTATTACTTTAGGGACGGCCGTGCCTACTCCCCGGAATATAAGACAACAAAGATCGGAAAAGGCTACGGCATGGCAAAGATCAAAGGGGATACTTACTGCTTTGACTCGAAAGGCCGGATGGTAACAGGGCTGGTCGAGGTAGACGGCGGAAAGAAATTCTACTTTAATCCGGAAAACGGCAAGATGATGACAGGACGTGTTATCGTTAACGATGAAAACCATGACAATGAAGTATTCTACTTTACTACGACCGGTTCCATCGGCAATAAGGGAGATGGAATTACAGGTGTTAAGGACGGATGCCTTTATGAGAATGGGCTTCTGATCCGCGCTGAGGATGGAATGAGATATGAGAAGGTCGTAGTCGATGGTAAGGAATATGTAGTCAATGAACAGGGCAAGATAAAGACCAGCGGAACCGTAACAGATGCGGATGGTGTTAAGTATAAGATCACCAAGCGGGATGACGGCACGTATAAGATCGAAGTCCTGTAAAAAACGATTGGTAGGAAATGAAACGAAGCCGGATCGGAGCACGATATGCTCCGGGGCAGGCAGACAATAAAACGAAAGTTTTCTTCCGGGATCTCAGAAATGAGGTCCCGGATTTGTTATGACGAACAAACGTTTGCATATTGCCGCCGGTTGTGCTATACTGTGGATAAGAAAATCGCAACTGTTAGAGTCAGTAAATATTGATGCAGCGGGTGCAGGTCTGTCCCGCAGCTACTTCCGAGGAGAAATAATGTCAAAGCAATATATTAAAATCCGTGGCGCCAATGAGCACAACTTAAAAAATATATCGGTGGATATCCCAAGAAATGAGCTGGTTGTTTTCACCGGATTATCCGGATCGGGAAAATCGTCGCTGGCGTTTGACACGATCTATGCGGAGGGACAGAGAAGATATATGGAATCACTGTCTTCCTACGCAAGACAGTTTTTGGGGCAGATGGAAAAACCGAATGTGGAGAGTATCGAGGGATTGTCTCCGGCAATTTCCATCGATCAGAAGTCAACGAATAGGAATCCCCGTTCCACAGTCGGAACCGTTACGGAGATCTACGACTATATGCGTCTTTTATATGCGCGGATCGGTATACCCCATTGCCCAAAATGCGGCAGAGAGATCAAAAAACAGACGGTGGATCAGATGGTTGACCAGATCATGGAGCTTCCGGAAAGAACAAAGATACAGCTTTTAGCGCCTATGGTCAGAGGAAGAAAGGGGCGTCACGAAAAGGTTCTGGAGCAAGCCAGAAAGAGTGGATACGTTCGTGTAATGATAGACGGAAACCTGCACGAGCTGTCTGAAGATATCCAGCTGGAAAAAAATATCAAGCATAATATCGAGATC
The DNA here is from genome assembly GCA_934376955.1 of uncultured Lachnospiraceae bacterium. GTDB lineage: Bacteria > Bacillota > Clostridia > Lachnospirales > Lachnospiraceae > CAKRPJ01. The sequence continues at coordinate 14,741 of CAKRPJ010000035.1, forward strand.
GTGGTTGACCGTCTTATTGTAAAGGAAGGGATCGAAAAGCGATTGACCGATTCAATCGAAACGGTCATGAAGCTGACAGACGGCTTGATGATATTAGACGTTGCGGGCGGTGAACCGATCAATTTCAGCCAGAATTTCTCCTGTCCGGATTGCGGGGTCAGTATCGAGGAGGTCGAACCGCGAAGCTTCTCCTTTAATAATCCCTTCGGCGCCTGCCCGGAGTGTTTTGGACTGGGCTATAAAATGGAGTTTGATGAGGATCTTATGATCCCGGATAAATCTCTTAGTATCAATCAGGGGGCAATCGCAGTAATGGGATGGCAGTCCTGCGCCAAGGAGGGAAGCTTTACCCGTGCGATACTGGATGCTCTGGCAGCGGAATATGGTTTTGATCTGGATACTCCGTTTTGCAATTATTCCAAGGAGATCCATGACGTCCTTATATACGGCACAAATGGAAGATCGGTCAAGGTGCATTATACCGGACAGCGCGGCACAGGTGTGTATGATGTGGCGTTTGAGGGATTGATCGCAAATGTAAACCGGAGATATCGGGAGACCTTTTCCCAGACCAGCAAGGCGGAATATGAGAGCTTTATGCGAATCACGCCCTGTACGGCGTGTCACGGACAGCGTTTAAAGAAGGAATCGTTGGCTGTTACCGTCGGCGGAAAAAATATATATGAAGCAACAAATATGTCCATCGTGAAATTCCGGGAGTTTATTGATAGTCTGAAGCTTTCGGAAATGCAGAAAATGATCGGTGAACAGATCTTAAAGGAGATCCGTGCCCGCATTTCCTTCCTGATCGATGTCGGGCTGGACTACCTTTCCTTATCCCGGGCTACAGGAACACTCTCCGGCGGGGAGGCCCAGAGGATCCGTCTTGCGACGCAGATCGGCTCCGGGCTGGTCGGTGTGGCTTATATTCTGGATGAGCCCAGCATCGGGCTCCATCAAAGAGACAATGACAAGCTTTTAAAAACTCTGCTCCATCTCCGGGATCTGGGAAACAGTGTGATTGTGGTGGAGCATGATGAGGATACGATGAAAGCGGCGGACTGCATTGTGGATATCGGGCCGGGAGCGGGAGAACATGGTGGACAACTTGTCGCTGTCGGCACCGCCAAAGAGATCATGAAGTGTCCGGAATCCATTACCGGAGCATATTTGAGCGGTCGGCTTTCGATACCGGTTCCTAAGGAAAGAAGGGAGCCCTCCGGCTGGCTTACGATCCGTGGTGCAAGGGAAAATAACCTTAAAAATATTGATGTCAGGATCCCGCTGGGAGTCATGACCTGTGTGACAGGCGTATCCGGATCGGGAAAAAGCTCTCTGATCAATGTGATCCTTTACAAGGCATTAGCCAGACAGCTGAACCGCGCCCGGACGATCCCGGGGGCATACGATAAAATTGAAGGAACAGAGCAGCTGGATAAGATCATTGCGATCGATCAGTCTCCGATCGGCCGCACTCCGCGTTCCAATCCTGCAACCTACACAGGAGTTTTTGACTTGATCCGCGATCTTTTTGCATCTACGCCGGATGCGAAAGCAAAGGGATACGGGAAAGGAAGATTCAGCTTCAATGTAAAAGGCGGCCGCTGTGAGGCGTGCAGCGGGGACGGGATCATTAAAATAGAAATGCATTTTCTTCCGGATGTCTATGTGCCCTGCGAGGTCTGCGGCGGAAAGCGATATAACAGGGAAACGCTGGAGGTCAAGTATAAGGGAAAGAGTATTTACGATGTGCTCAACATGACCGTCGAGGAAGCGTTAAAATTCTTTGAGAATGTGCCTTCGATCGCCCGAAAGATCGAGACCTTGAATGATGTCGGACTTTCCTATATCCGTCTGGGTCAGCCATCGACGGAGCTGTCCGGAGGAGAAGCCCAGAGGATCAAGCTGGCCTCCGAGCTGTCGCGGCGGGGAACCGGAAAGACGATCTATATTCTTGATGAGCCGACGACCGGACTTCATTTCGCGGATGTCCATAAGCTTGTTGAGATATTAAGGCGTCTGTCTCAGGGCGGAAATACGGTCGTAGTGATCGAGCACAATCTGGATGTGATAAAAACGGCAGATTATATCATTGATATGGGCCCGGAGGGCGGAGACCGCGGCGGAACCGTGATCGCCTCGGGAACACCGGAGGAGATAAGTGAAGTTCCCATCTCCTATACCGGACAATATGTTAAAAAATATCTGTCGAAAAAGCATACTTGGGACTAGCCGTCGCGTTTGCAGATTGGTATAATAAGGGAAGAATGATAATACTTCAGGAGGGCTGTATATGTTATTGATCAAGGGCGCGGAGCTTTACGCACCGGAATACAAGGGTAAAAAAGATGTTCTGATCGCAGGCGGAAGGATCGAGAAGATCGGAGAAGAACTCTCTGCCTGTAACGATTGCCAGGTGATCGACGGAACCGGAAAGATTGTAGCACCGGGTATTATTGATCGCCATGTTCACATTACGGGAGGCGGCGGAGAAGGCAGCTTCCACACACAGGCACCGCCGGTTCAGCTCTCGAGCCTGATCAAGGGCGGAGTGACTACCGTGATCGGTGTTCTGGGAACAGATGGGATCAGCAGAAGTGTTGAGAATCTTTTCGCTAAGGCAAAGGCACTGAAGGAGGAAGGAATTTCCGCATATTGCTGCTGCGGAGCTTATGGATATCCAAGTCCTACGATCACCGGAAGCATCAGCAAGGATATCATGTTCATTGATGAGATCCTCGGATTAAAGCTTGCGATCTCAGATCATCGTGCGCCGAATATTTCAGTGGACGAGCTGATCCGTTTGGGCAGCGATGTGAGAACGGCGGCAATGCTGAGCGGAAAGCCGGGATTTATCTGTCTTCACATGGGCGGCGATAAGAGATGTCTTGCTCCGGTGTTTGAGGCGCTGGAAAAGACCTCCATTCCGATCAAAACATTCCATCCGACACATGTAGGCCGTGACAAGGATCTTCAGGCGGATGCCTTCAAGTTTGCAAAGATGGGCGGTACGATCGATATTACCTGCGGTCAGTTTGAAAATAAGATGATCTCGGTGGCAGAATCTCTGAAGGAAGCAAAGGCGCAGGGGGTTCCGATGGAGAAGGTCACGATCAGCTCGGACGGACAGGGAAGCTGGTCGAATTATGATGCTGAAGGTCATCTGACAGAGATGGGAGTTTCTGATGTAGATACCGTTTACCGTCAGATCGTTTTTGAAGTACAAAAAGAAGGAATGGCTCTGGAGGAGGCACTTACTTATGGAACCAGCAACGTGGCGAAGGCTCTGGAGCTGTACCCGAAGAAGGGGGCTGTAAGTGAGGGAAGTGATGCAGATGTTCTGATCCTTAATTCTGATCTCTCCATGAACGCCGTTATCGCCAACGGAACGGTGATGATGCAGGATGGCGCCCTTCTTAAAAAGGGAACCTACGAAGCGTAATCGTGGGAGAATAATCCCACGACCTCTCATTTATAAGGATGTCAAAAGATGTTGTGACCAATATCTTTTCGTTGAATCCTCTTGCAAAGAGGTGGACTTTCATTTATAATTAAGTACACTTGAGAGCATCTGTCCTGATGCTCTCGGCAGGGACTGTATAAAATTATGTGGAACTGTCAGAGCGGCAGTTCCACATTTGTATACCTTATAATAACATCCCGAAGATAAGTTAATTTTACAGGAGGCCTACGATGAATCAGGAAAAGATTATCGTTATTGACTTTGGCGGTCAGTATAACCAGCTGGTGGCCCGCCGAGTTCGTGAATGTAATGTATATTGTGAGATCTACTCTTACCGGACTCCGATCGAGCAGATCAAGGCAATGAATCCGAAAGGGATCATCTTAACCGGCGGCCCGAACAGCGTTTACGAGGAAGGCGCTGCCACATGCAGCAAAGAGCTGTTTGAGATGGGGGTTCCGGTGCTCGGACTTTGCTATGGCGCTCAGCTTATGATGCATGTTCTCGGTGGAAATGTCTGCAAAGCGCCGGTGCGTGAGTATGGTAAGATCGAAGTAACTGTTGACAAGACCAGCAAGCTGTTTGGAAATGTATCGGAAAAAACGATCTGCTGGATGAGCCATAACGATTATATTGACAAGCTCGCTCCCGGTTTCCGCATCGTCGGTCACACTGCAGACTGCCCGATCGCAGTAGCAGAGTGTGAAGAAAAGAAACTTTATGCGATCCAGTTCCATCCTGAGGTTCTCCATACAAAGGAAGGTATCAAGATGCTCCACAACTTCATGTATGAAGTCTGCGGATGTGCAGGAACATGGAAGATGGATGCATTCGTTGAAAACAGCATCAAGGCACTCCGGGAAAAGGTCGGAAACGGAAAGGTTCTCTGTGCATTATCAGGCGGAGTGGATTCTTCCGTTGCGGCTGTTATGCTGTCAAGAGCTGTCGGTGACCAGCTTACCTGCGTTTTTGTTGACCATGGCCTTCTTCGTAAAAATGAGGGAGATGAGGTTGAAGAAGTATTTGGCCCGAATGGCTCCTACAACCTGAATTTCATCCGTGTAAACGCACAGCAGCGTTTTTACGACAAGTTAGCCGGTGTAGAAGATCCGGAGAGAAAGAGAAAGATCATCGGTGAAGAATTTATCCGTGTATTTGAGGAAGAAGCAAAGAAGATCGGTGCTGTTGACTTCTTAGTACAGGGAACGATCTACCCGGATGTAGTTGAGAGTGGATTAGGCGGTGAGTCCGCAGTGATCAAATCCCATCATAATGTCGGAGGACTTCCGGACTACGTTGATTTTAAGGAGATTATCGAACCGCTCCGTGACCTGTTTAAGGACGAAGTCCGCAAAGCTGGTCTGGAATTAGGAATCCCGGAAAAATTTGTGTATCGTCAGCCGTTCCCGGGCCCGGGACTCGGAATCCGTATCATCGGAGAAGTAACACCTGAGAAGGTTGCTATGGTACAGGAGGCCGATGCCATTTACCGCGAGGAGATCGCAAAGGCCGGACTGGACAAAGGAATCGGACAGTATTTTGCGGCCCTTACTAACATGCGTTCCGTTGGTGTTATGGGCGATGAGAGAACCTACGACTACGCGATCGCATTAAGAGCGGTAAATACGATCGACTTTATGACGGCAGAAGCCGCAGAGCTTCCGTGGGATGTACTCGGTAAGGTCTCCAGCAGAATCGTCAATGAAGTGAAGCACGTTAACCGTGTACTCTACGATTGCACAGGGAAACCGCCGGCAACGATTGAGTTTGAGTAACGGATTAGAATGCCGAAAGCCTGTATTTATGCGGGCTTCCGGCATTTGTTTTATCAAATGGCTCTAGTTTGGCTCTATTTGTGGGGAGAGTAATGTATAATTAGTGTAGAGCAGATGCAGACAGCCATAGCAGAGAACAGCCGGACGGCACTTGACCAGAATGGATATGAGAGAAGATATACTGACATTATTGAAAAGCACAATACTATCAAATCAGAATAGGACAGGATTTCAGAACAGCTTGATAGAAAGCACAGAGGGAGTTGTTCAAGAGATTCATTCGTGCATTGGAAAAGCAGGTTACTTTGATAGAAGAATTCGATGAGGGACTTTAAAGCAGCCTTGTTCAGGAAGTAGTGAAAATGTCAGGAATGATATACGATTTATCTCCAAGAACGGATTTGAAATAAAAGCGAGATAAATTAAATTTTGAGTTGACCTTTATAAACGTTGCTTGAAATATAATTTCTAACAATATTAGTAGCAATATTACATTAAATGTGCTAATATATAATTATTCAATATAAATGCTGCTATTTTTTAGAAAGAAGAGGTATGCTTATGATTAATCCGAACTTTAAAGCTATGCTTACCAAAATAGACGAACTTGTTAGCAATGTTCTTCAAAAAGGCGGCCATGATACTCAAGGTGTTGAAATAGTCAAAGTTGGCTTGTCTCAATTTTTAATGTATTTATCTGCTTCAGATGGTAAAATTGAATGGAGTGAAGCAGACAATATTTCTCAATATCTCGGCTTAAATATCACTCCAGAAGCTGTCAATCAATTTATCCGTGAACAAAACATTTACTCTACAAAATTTGAGCAGAAGGTTCCACTTGCTTTTCAGGTATTGGTAGAGGCAGACAACCTACTCTGGGATAATGGTAGTCGTGAAACTTGTTCTGCTGATATGTTATTAAACCTATATAAAGCTATTGGTGAAGAATTAATCAATGCAGATAACGATGTTAATGATACTGAAATGCAGGATTATACCATTTATATTAATATGCTTTCGAATTATATTATGCAAAATGATAAATTTAAACAGCAAGGTAGTGTATATACTGGTTTACACAAAAACACCGGAAATAATAGTGTAGACGCACCAGTTAAGTCTGGAGTTTCTGCTCCAAGAAAGCGATAATAATTAAATGAATGATGCATTGAAACAAGCATTAGATGAATTGCTTGATATTTGTGATAAAAATTCCAAACAAACCCACGAGTCAGAATCAATTAGTTTCGAAAGAAGTCAATTGAAAAAAGATATCGTTAATTTTTTGTCGTATTTATCTTCATCAGACGGAATAATTTCTAGTTACGAAGTGGATTTTATTGCCGATTATGTTGGCAATAGAATGACTGAAGAAGAATTACGAAAATATGTAGATGAAAACAACACCTATTCTTCTGAATTTGAACAAACTGTTCCACCAACGCTTAAACGTCTTGTAAAAGATGAACAAGAACATGTATGTTCTTATTCTAATGCCAAAGCATTTGTAGAAGTTTTTAAAGCACTTGGAAAAGAGTTTGTTGTTTGTGATGGAGAAGCAGATGATAACGAAGTATCTGACTTTTCAACATACACAACAACACTTGATAATTTTTTAGAAAACGAATTAAATGATACAAGTACATTGATTAGTTCTATTGATTTATCTCAAATCCATGCAGGAGAAAATATTCCTAAATTTAATGTAAACGGTGAAAAAGAACCTTCTCTTGATGAACTAATGGCTCAGTTAAATGACTTGATTGGATTAAATGTTGTAAAAAAAGATGTTACTTCTCTAATCCATTTGCAGGAAATTCGTAAGCTTAGAAGAGAGCGTGGATTAAAAGATATTCCTATTTCTAATCATCTAGTATTTTACGGGAATCCCGGTACTGGAAAAACTACAGTTGCGAGGTTACTTGCTAAGATTTATCACGCAATGGGAATTCTTTCTAACGGGCAATTAATAGAAGTTGACAGAGCTGGATTAGTAGCGGGATATGTAGGACAGACTGCACTAAAAACACAAGAAGTTATAAAAAGTGCATTAGGTGGTGTTTTATTTATTGATGAAGCGTATGAACTATCTTCACACGGAAGTACAAATGATTTTGGCCAAGAAGCTATAGATACTTTATTAAAATCTATGGAAGATAATCGTGATGATTTTGTAGTAATTGTTGCAGGTTATCCAGAACTCATGGCAAGATTTATAGATTCCAATCCAGGTTTAAGATCGCGTTTTAATAAGTATATTAATTTCGAGGATTATAGTGTAGACGAATTAATTGAAATATTCAAACTTATGTGTAAAAACGCTGGTTATACATATACGAATAACGCAATCAATACAGTTACAGAAATATTTAAAACAAAGTTTAAAAATCGTGGAAAAAACTTTGCCAATGCTAGAGAGGTAAGAAATTTCTTTGAAACTGCAATGTTAAGACAAGCAGATCGTTTGTTTAATGTGAATAATCCTTCTAACGAAGATTTAATGAATATTACTGTTGAAGATATTCAATCTATTTAACTATTCATATTTTTCATTCAATAACATATAAAATACCTTATTGAAGCGGGCTGACTTGAAATTTTAAATTCCAGTGCAGTGGTAAATTCCACCAGACATTAAAATTCCTTGATTTTATTGAATTATAATGAGCAAAATCTTTAGATAACTGGTATAATTAAGCTAACTTCTCATAAAATATCTGAGTTTGTGACATGGAAAAGAGACCTCTGGATATCTGGTGTGTAAGACTAAATTCCGCATGCCCAAGCGGACGGTGGAATTTACTTTTGAAATTTTCACTTATTGAAGCGGCAGAAACAAATGGTTGATTTCCTAAGCAAACTCGCTTATAATCTGAATCGGAACATATTGCTATTATCCACAGTTACGGAGCGAGTGTTATCAACAGCGATAACAAATTGATAACATTATCCCATATAGGCAGGATAATATGGATATATCAAAGAATCGAAAGAAAAGCAAACACGGCAGCAAATAATCTCTAAACAAAATTGATTAGTAATTGTCGAGTTTGAATAAAAAAAGGAGCTCGGAAATCCAGCGTTTATGCGGGTTTCCGGGCTCTTACTATGTCTGTTGAGTACAGTTTGAGTACAATTTATTTTTGAACAAAAAAATAGAACGCCGTCGCAACGCCGCCCTTACAAAAACGTAATACGTTTTTATGATTCTGATATTATTATGTGTAGATAGAGCCAAAAAGTCAACAGATTTCGAAAAAAAGTATTGACAAATTATTCTAACTATGATTTGAAGTGGTGGGCTCATTGCGTAATGTCCAACGAGAATATGCAACAGTATTTGATGCATCTGAAGAAGGAGAATATATTGAAAAGCAAAGCATACATATATTATTACAGGTAATAACAAATGGGGTTAACGAAGAAGATTATCATATTGATTTTTGATTATGGAAAACAATAGCATTTAATATATGTAGAGAATGGATATGTGAAAATGCATATTCCGCAGAATCTGCGCATCCGTTCCGAAGGAACGGAGCGCCATTCCGCTTTAAACTGAGCAGTGCTCAGATAGTTAACTAGTTGTTATTGCTTATACGTCGGTCATTGCCAGGAAAGTGTAGCCGGTAGGCCTTAGCAGTCATTCTGCTGAGGCAGGCATCCGCATAGGTATGATCACCAAACAATGGGTACCATTTATCAACTGGAAGCTGGGAAATGATGAGCGTTGACTTGCGGCAGTCCCTAGCTTCGATGATTTCGAGCAGATCACGACATTTATTCATATCCAGGTCCATTAGACCGAAATCATCAATCACAAGAAGATCGTAGGATGCCATCTTATTCGAATACTCATAATAAGTGCTTTCCTGATGGGCATGTTCCGATTCCGTCATAAGACTGTTGGCACGGATATATTTAACGGTCCGCATTTGGTGCATTGCCGCAATACACAAGGCACAGGTAATATATGTTTTTCCTGATCCGGCGCCACCAGTAACCAGGAGATTATTCGGTTCATCGATCCATTTGCACTCTGCGAGCAGTTCAATGACAGGGGTATTTAACTGGCGTTCTGGTTCATAGATCGTAGCGTCGAGATCCGCGGCGGGATACTTTAAAGTTGCCTGTTTGAGAAGTTTATTAAATTTCTTGTTTTCACGCTGGTTCTATTCCTGGTTTATGATATGCAGATTCTGCGGAATATGCAGCGGAAGAACAACCGTACCGTAAAAATCCTCCAGATCAGAGAACGTTGACTGTAAGATAAGCTCGTCTTTTGTATGT
>CAKRPJ010000036.1:0-23509 GCA_934376955.1 uncultured Lachnospiraceae bacterium
AAGTAGCGAAGCGGATTGCGAATGTCCGCTTTACCGCAGATAAGCATTCCCCCGCTTCAAGTGCGCGGAGCACTAAGAGGTGGGTGAGGGGGATGCTTATGTCAGTGGGAGTTGAAAGCTCCCACTGACAGATCGCGAAGCGACTGCGTTCATGAGCAAGTAGCGAAGCGGATTGCGAATGTCCGCTTTACTACGATAGTTTTTTATCGACAGGCTTCCGCATTTGTCAATGGCTTTTGTGTCAGTTTCCGTCGAAATATTGAATTTTATAAGATGTGTACAAAGATCAGAAAAAAAGAAGATTGTCGGTTTCGAGGTTAATAACCGGGGAAAAATTGTGGATAATGTGGATAACTCTGTGCATAACTGGTTTTTGCGATAAAATTGGCATTTATTGGAGTGGACAATTTTCAACAGGATCCATGTGGATAATTGTGGATAAAGTGGATAAGAAAAAAATCGAATGTATGGTTTGTGCAATTTGCTGGTTTACAATAATTTATGACAGCCGAACACGGAATTCCATCATGCATTCTTCTGAAATGCACGGGTTTGTTTGGCGAATCTATTGACAAAAGCAGTGAATTCGATATGATAGAAAATGGACTGTTACAGGCAGAAAATAGATCGTGCATTATAATGTAAGAGGGGTATAAAAAAATGAAAAACAAACGGAATGTCCTAAAGGACAGAGGGATCAGGAGCTTAATGGCAGCCGCCGGGCTTTTTGTGTGCTCAGCCGGTACGTATTGCCAGATGCAGGCAAGTCTTGGAATGTCACCCTGGGAGGCTTTAAATCAGGGCCTCGCTCTGCAGTTCCATACGACTTATGGGGCGGCATGTATAGCGGTAGCGCTTCTGGTGGTGGCTGTTGACCTGCTCTTAAAAGAAAAGATCGGGATCGGGACTCTGTTGGATGCCGTTCTGGTGGGAAGCTTCGTAGATATGTGGGTCGTTGGGAAATTCGTTCCCGTTCCGGCCTCTCTGCCCGGAAAGCTGTGTCTGCTGTTTGCAGGGAGCGTTATTCTCTGCTTCGGACAGGCATTATATATGAAAGCCGGGCTTTGCTGCGGCCCGAGAGATGCTTTGATGGTAGGTATCGGAAAAAAGGTGAGCCGGGTTCCCATCGGCTTTGTAAATATTTCCATACTGGCAGCGGTGCTGGCACTCTGTATTCCGCTTAAGAGCCCCATCGGACTCGGAACCGTGATCTGTGCCTTCGGAAACGGGATCGTAATGGAAGGAGTATTCCGTCTTGTACACTTTAAACCGCGTCAGGTGATCCATGAAAGCATTGCCCAGACATTTCGTGAGATATTCATGGGCTATCGATTAAATGTTACTAAATTGTAAAAAAATAATGAAGTGATTGAATAAAGTCCTTTTAGGTGATAAAATATAAAGGATTGTATTATAGGATATTTATCCCCGGCAGATGTTTGGGGATGACGGAATTAGTTAAAGGTATTAGGAGCGTGCAGAATGAATCTAGTTGAGAAAGTGTTTGGAACGCACAGTGAACGGGAATTAAAGTTAATTTACCCGATTATTGATAAAATTGAAAAGCTTCGCCCGGAGATGCAGGCCAAGAGCGATGACGAGCTGAAGGATCAGACCAGAAAGTTTAAAGAACGTCTGGCAAACGGAGAAACGCTGGATGCGATCCTGCCGGAGGCGTTTGCTACGGTCAGAGAGGCAGCAAAACGTGTCCTTAATATGGAACATTATCCCGTTCAGCTGATCGGTGGTGTCGTTCTCCATCAGGGACGTATTGCCGAGATGAAGACAGGTGAAGGTAAGACTTTGGTATCCACTTGTCCGGCTTACCTGAATGCCCTTGCAGGAAAAGGCGTACAGATCGTAACGGTCAATGACTATCTGGCAAAGCGTGACGCAGAGTGGATGGGCCGTGTCCATGAATTTTTAGGACTGAAGGTCGGAGTCGTATTAAACTCCATGACATCAGATGAACGAAAGGCTGCATATAATTGCGATATCACATACGTTACCAATAACGAGCTGGGCTTTGATTATCTTCGTGACAACATGGCCATTTATAAAGAACAGATGGTTCTCCGCGACCTGAACTACTGTATCATCGACGAGGTGGACTCTGTTCTTATCGATGAAGCAAGAACTCCGCTTATTATTTCCGGTCAGAGCGGAAAATCAACAAAGCTCTACGAGGTATGTGATGTTCTGGCAAGGCAGCTGACCCGCGGTGAGGAATCTGCCGAGTTTAACAAATTTAATGCCATTATGGGCGAGGAAATCGAGGAGACCGGAGACTTTATCGTAAATGAAAAAGATAAGGTCGTAAACCTTACGGCAGAGGGCGTAAAAAAGGTCGAGGAGTTCTTCCATATTGAAAACTTAGCAGACCCGGAGAATCTGGAGATCCAGCATAATATCATCCTTGCCCTCCGTGCCAACTACCTGATGTTCCGCGATAAGGATTATGTGGTAAAGGATGACGAGGTTCTGATCGTCGATGAATTTACCGGCCGTATCATGCCGGGCCGCCGTTACTCCGATGGTCTTCATCAGGCGATCGAGGCCAAGGAGCATGTAAACGTAAGGAGAGAGTCCAAGACTCTGGCTACCATTACATTCCAGAACTTCTTTAATAAATTCCAGAAGAAGGCCGGTATGACCGGTACGGCCCAGACAGAGGAAAGAGAATTCCGCAATATTTACGAAATGGACGTAATCGTGATCCCGACAAACCGTCCGGTGATCCGTAAAGATCTGGATGATGCGGTATACAAGACAAAGAAAGAAAAATTCCATGCAGTTGTGGAGGAGATCGTAAAGACCCATGAAAAGGGACAGCCGGTCCTTGTAGGTACGATCACCATCGAGACCTCCGAAATGCTGAGCCACATGCTCAAAAAGCGGGGTATCCCTCATAAAGTCCTGAATGCAAAGTTCCATGAGCTGGAGGCCGAGATCGTTGCTGAGGCCGGCGTACATGGTGCAGTTACGATCGCCACCAACATGGCAGGACGTGGTACGGATATTAAACTGGATGATGAATCCAAGGCTCTGGGCGGACTTAAGATCATCGGTACAGAGCGTCATGAATCCAGACGTATCGATAACCAGTTACGCGGTCGTTCCGGACGTCAGGGAGATCCGGGTGAATCCAGATTCTACCTGTCCCTTGAGGATGACCTGATGCGTCTGTTCGGCTCAGATAAGCTCATGAGCATGTTCAATGCCCTCGGTGTACCGGAAAATGAGCAGATCGAGCATAAGATGCTTTCCAGCGCGATCGAGAAGGCACAGAAGAAGATCGAGACAAACAACTACGGAATCCGTGAAAATCTGTTAAAATACGATGAGGTCATGAATGAGCAGCGTGAGGTTGTTTACGCAGAACGTCTTCAGGTTCTCAATGGTGAAAATATGCGTGACGTGATCATGAAGATGATCAATGATATCGTCGAAGGTGCAGTGGATATGTCCATCGGCGACGAGCAGTCCGCAGACAAGTGGAATTTCAAGGAGTTAAATGAGCTTCTTCTTCCGATCATCCCGTTACAGCCGGTGGAGCTTACGGACGAGATCCGGAAAATGAAGAAGGAGGAATTAAAGCATTCTTTAAAAGAAGCTGCTACCAAGTATTATGAGTCCAAAGAGGCGGAATTCCCGGATTCCGAGCAGATCCGTGAGCTTGAGCGTGTGATCCTCCTCAAGGTGGTAGATAATAAATGGATGTCCCATATCGATGATATGGATCAGCTTCGTCAGGGAATCGGTCTTCAGGCATACGGAAACCGTGATCCGTTGGTAGAGTACAAGATGAGCGCTTACGAGATGTTTGACGCGATGTCTTCTGCGATCCGTGAGGACACAGTCCGGATCCTCTGCCATATCCGCGTAGAGCAGAAGGTAGAGAGAGAACCGGCTGCAAAGGTGACCGGAACCAATAAAGACAGCAGTTCAGTGAGAATGCCCCAGAAGCGTGCGGCGCAGAAGATCTACCCGAACGATCCGTGTCCGTGCGGTTCCGGAAAGAAATATAAACAGTGCTGCGGCAGAAAGCCGGCAGGCAAATAAGAGAGGACGAAATCTATGGTTGAGCTTGATCAGTTTAAATATACATTATCCGCGTATGAGAAGCCGCTTCAGGAGGTAAGGGATTCTCTGAACCTGGATGCCAAGATCAGGCGGATCGATGAGCTTGACAAAACCATGGAGGAGCCCAGCTTCTGGGAAGATGCGGAATTGTCCACAAGACTTGTAAAAGAAGCAAAAAATCTGAAGGATACGGTCGCCGAATTTAAAAAGATCCAGAACCAGTACGAGGAGCTTGAGCTGATGCTGGAGATGGGATACGAGGAAAATGATCCGGCGATCATCCCGGAAATACAGAAGATGATGGATGAGTTCACGAATGAGTTTGAAGCACTCCGGCTGCGAACTCTCCTGACCGGCGAATATGACAGCAATAATGCGATCATGAGGCTGAATGCCGGAGCCGGAGGAACCGAATCCTGTGACTGGTGCAGCATGCTGTACCGCATGTATTGCAGATGGGCGGAGAGCAAGGGATATTCTGTAGAAGTGCTTGATTATCTTGACGGCGAGGAGGCCGGGATCAAGTGGGTAACGATGCAGATCAATGGCGAGAATGTCTTCGGATATCTGAAGTCAGAGAGGGGAGTCCACCGCTTAGTGCGCATCTCTCCCTTCAATTCCAACGGTAAGCGTCAGACCTCCTTTGTATCCTGCGATGTAATGCCCGATATCGAGGAAGATCTGGATGTTGAGATCAACCCGGAGGATCTGCGGATCGATACGTATCGTTCCAGCGGAGCCGGCGGTCAGCATATCAACAAGACATCTTCGGCTGTCCGGATCACTCATATCCCGACAGGGATCGTGGTTCAGTGTCAGAATGAGCGTTCTCAGTTCCAGAATAAGGAAAGAGCCATGCAGATGCTGAAGGCAAAGCTTTATATGCTAAAGCAGCAGGAGAATGCCGAGAAGATCTCTGACATCCGCGGTGATGTCAAGGAGATCGCATGGGGAAGCCAGATCCGTTCCTATGTACTCCAGCCCTATACATTGATCAAGGATCACCGGACCGGATATGAAAGCGGTAATGTCGGAAGCGTGTTAGATGGCGGGATCGATGGCTTTATCAGCGCATATCTGAAATGGGAGAGCCTCGGAAGACCCCAGATCAAGGGCGGAGAAGTAGAGTAGCATAACAGAGCAACGTATTAATAATAAGATATCGGCTATATTAAATATCGGATGCATGTAAAGTCAAGCGGATATTCGCAATCCGCTTCGCTACTTGCTCATAACCGAATAACTGCTCCGCAGTTTAAGTTTATCAGAAGAAGCTTGCACTCCTCCTGATACAAGCAAGTCCCCACCCACTGCGTATTGCTTTTCGCAATTGAAGCAGTGAGTGGGGACTTGCTTGATTCGGTTAAACAGCCAAGCGGATTGCGAATCTCCGCTTGGCTGTTCTTCTTTTTATTTAAAGACGATCAGGTTTTTTATTTGTGCTTTTCCGTACACTTGTCACTTAAGCGGCCATGACGGAGAACACCCTTGGAATCGGTACAATAGTAGTAACCGTCGGAATCGGTCACATTTTTCTTGTTTTTCTGAATTGCACCGCTCTCGTTGACCAGATATTCCTTATCATTATATTCAACAACTGAATATTTGGATCCGCTCTCTGCACATAAGCGTCTTCCGTTCTTGTAGAAATAATTGTTGATCGCGCCGTTAGCGCCTGCACCCTTCGGGGTTCCGCCGGAACGGAATTCAAAGGTATAGTTTGTTCCATCGAGAGAAACGGACTGTGTTCCTGTCTTTACTGCACCGTCGGAGCCAAACAGGAATACGAAGGTATTGCTGTCGGTAATATCTTCCACATCAGCCAGATAGTCGATATCGTCAACAGAGGCGATCTTCTTGGAGCTGCCATCCTCCATAGTGACCTTTTTCAGTCCGGTCACCAGCTCACCCTTATTGTCGAGGGCATAGATCTTTCCGTCAAGGGACTTGAACTCTGACATTGCGATCAAGCCGCTGCTTCCAGCATAATACCAGTAGGTGGAGCCGTCGTCATGTCCGGAGCTGTCAAGATCAGAGTCCGGGATTGCCTGGAACCAGCCGGTATGAAGGGACGGATCCTCAGAATCACCATAGTATTTCCAGCCTGCATCCTCGTGACGCCATCCGGATACAGCAACACCGCGCTCATCAAAGTGATATTTCTTGTTGCCGACCGTTTTGTCGCCGCTTACGTTCTTTTTACCGTTGGAGCCAAAATAGAAATGGTATGTCGGCTCTGTGTCATCTTCATTACTGTCATCCGGAACAGAGGTATAGACCCATGCATTTGTAACGATACTTCCGTCACCGGAGCCGTCAGCGTAGTACATTCCGTTTGCCCAGTCGGCTTCATCCTCGACATATTCGCCGGCCTCGGTTACCCAGCCGGTCATCATTCTTCCGTAGTGATCAAAAACGAATTTCTTATTGCCTACGCTGTAGACCTTAGCTTTGTTTCCGTCGCTGCGGATCGCTTTTCCGTTATTGCCGAAGTAGTACCAGCTTCCTTCACCGGCAAGACTGTCACCCTGCCATTCCGGGTTCTGGATGAATTTCCAGTCGTTTGTTGTCATTACACCGGCAGAATTCAGGTAATAGTAGTTATCGTTGTCATCTAAAAGCGTATTGCGAACCATATATCCGTCGCTTCCGAGATAATAATATTTATCTCCATCCAGCTTCCATTCGCTCTTTAAGCATTCGCCATTATTCTGAACATAGACCCACTCGCTGTCTTTCTGCTCCCAGCCGGCAGCAAAGGATGTAAATGCAAGACCGAGGGCCATAACAGCTGACGCTGTAAGGACGGCACAATACATATTTTTCTTTTTCATAACTGTACATTCCTCCTTAGGATGATCGTTTAGAATGATTATTTTCTGTATCTATCATACCACTTTCTGCCACAGAAAGTCTATACGAAAGTTGGGGTAAAAGTGTGGCAGCGCATTACAATATTATTAATAAAAACATTACATTCGTCCGATCTGCTCTTTTTCCTTCAGATATGCTCCGGCATCCTTCAAGAAGCTGGCAATAATGAGCAGAATGACCAGAGCTACCGGAAAGGCGGCGATAATGGATACGGACTGAAGATTGGCCATGGAGCTCTCTGAGAATACAAGGGCAATGGGAAACAGGATCAGCATGACTGCCCAGAAGCCCTTAACGATATGCATCGGTTCTTCGTCCGGCCGGATCCGGCGGTAGGTGTAGGCAGAAGCCACAAGTGCAATGGAATCAAAGCTGGTGGCATAAAATGCGATCATTGCCGCTACAAGAAGAATAAGCACCAGAGGAGCCAGCGGAAGCGTATCCACAATGGCAATGATGGTGGAATACAGATCATTCGAGGCTGCGTACAGGCCCATTACATCCAGTGTGCCCCTTGTCTGCAGGCCAAGGCTGTAGTTTCCGAGGATCAGAAAGCTTAAAAATGTTCCGCCGAGACTGTATACATAGCCGCCCAAGATGGTCTGCTTTACCGTCCGGCCGCGTGAGATGGTGCCGATAAAAAACGGGGATGCCACACACCATACCATCCAGTAGGCCCAGTAGAAGATCGTCCAGTTCTGGGGAAAGGAAGTCGTTCGCTGGGGATCGGTAAAGGTTGCCAGAGAGAAGAAATTCTGGGCAAGATTTCCGATGGCGGCAAAGCCTGTTTCAAGGATATAGCCGGTCTCTCCTCCGAAAAGCAGTACGTAGGCCAGCAGGGCAAAAAACAGGTATATGCAGGAAACGGACAGGGTAGAGATCCCCTTCATTCCGTGAAGCAGTGCATAGGTGTAAACGATACAGGTGATCACAAGGATCGCGATGGTGATCCATTTGGAATCAGGAAGTCCGGTAAGACGGGAAACGACCTGTGCCATTAACGGAGTTGCCAGAGAAAACGTGGTGGCAGTGCCGGCCAAAAGAGCAAACAGAGCCAGAAGATCGATAAGCTTCCCGGGAAGTCCGTCTACATGCTTTCCAAGAATGGGGCGGCAGGCCTCGGAGTATTTCTGTTTATGGCAGCCGCGGACATGGATCATAAAACCAAAGGATACGGCTAAAACGAGATAAAAGCTCCAGGGGATCGGGCCCCAGTGGAAGATCGGGTAGGTGCTGGACCAGATCTGCATGGAGCCCATCTCTGCAATATGCGGATCACCGGCATAAAGGATCCATTCGCAGAAGGAGTAGAATAAAATATCTGCGGCAAGACCTGCGGTGAACATCATGCTGCTCCATGTAAAATCAGAATATTTCGGCTTTTCATCCGGTTTTCCGAGGCGGATCGAGCCGTATCGGGAAAAGGCAAGATAGATCGATAAGAGAAAAATGCCAAGGCCGATCACCAGATAGTAAAGTCCAAAGGTATCTCCCAGAAGAAAACGGATCTGCTCCAGAACGGAGCGGGATCCTTCGGGAGATAATATGAAGCTGGTACAGAGAAAAGCAATCAGGAGAAACGGCACGATCACCATACTCCAGTCGATAGTTCCCTTCAAGGAGTCTTTTTTTGTTTCATTTCTGTTCATAAGCGATGTCCCTCTTTGTTCAAAAATAAATAATTTAATGAGATATTGAACATTATAGCATTGGCGGGAGAGAAATGCAAGGGGAAAACAAAAGGATGAGAGAAATCAGCAATGTTATCTCAAAGTCGGCCATGCCAAAGATACCCGTGGGATCCCGGGCAGTGAAGCAGACAGAGTTCTTTGCTTTAGAATATTCATATTCCTCCTATGAATAAGTGGGAAAATTAGGCTGGAAAGCCAATTTATGTATTGTAAGAAATCGGGGCTTAGATTATAATGAAACTATGTAAGCCCTGTCCGAGTCAGGGGTGGGCAGGCAATAGACAACTATTTATGTATTATGAGGAGGAAATGTGACATGAAAACATATCGTGAAATGTCAAGAGAAGAACTGGCTTCCGAGAAAGAGCGCCTGGAAGCGATCTATAAGGAATATCAGGGAAAGAACTTAAGCCTTAACATGGCCCGTGGTAAGCCAAGCCCGGCTCAGCTCGATCTTTCTCTGCCGATGCTTGATGTTTTAAACAGCAAGAGTGATTTCGTAGTAGCAGAAGGTGATGTAAGAAACTATGGTGTTCTCACAGGTCTTCAGTGTGCTAAGGAATTAATGGGTGCAATGATGGATGCTCCGGCTGAGAATGTGATCATGTACGGAAGCGCAAGCCTTACATTAATGTATGATACTGTATCCCGTTCCTACACACACGGCGTTATGGGAAGCACTCCGTGGTGCAAATTAGACAAGGTTAAATTCCTTTGCCCGGTACCGGGATATGACAGACACTTCGCTATCACCCAGTTCTTTGGTATTGAGATGATCAACATCCCGATGCACGAGGACGGCCCGGATATGGATATGGTCGAGCAGTACGTTAACAATGATGAGTCCGTAAAGGGTATCTGGTGTGTACCGCTTTACTCCAACCCGTCCGGTCAGTGCTACTCTGACGAGACAGTAAGACGTTTTGCTAACTTAAAGCCGGCTGCAAAGGATTTCCGTATTTTCTGGGATAACGCATACTGCGTACATCACCTCTATCCGGATCATCCGAGCCATGTTCTTGAGATCCTTGCTGAATGTGAAAAAGCAGGAAACCCGGATATGGTTTACAAATTCGGCTCTACAGCAAAGGTTACATTCCCGGGTGCCGGTATCTCCGCAATTGCTACATCCAAGGCAAACATCGAGGATATCAAGAAGCAGATGAACAACCAGCTCATCAGCCATGATAAGATCAACCAGCTCCGTCATGTACGTTTCTTCAAGGATATCGAGGGAATCAAGGCTCACATGGCAAAACACGCAGAGCTTCTCCGCCCGCGTTTCGAGGCTGTTGATGAGATCCTTAACAGAGAGCTTGCAGGTCTTGAGATCGGTCAGTGGACAAAGCCGAACGGCGGATACTTTGTATCCTTTGATGCCCTTGACGGCTGTGCAAAGGCAATCGTTGCTAAGTGTAAAGAGGCAGGCGTTGTTATGACAGGCGCAGGCGCTACATTCCCATACGGAAAGGATCCGCACGATTCCAATATCCGTATCGCTCCGTCCTTCCCGTCCCTTGAGGACTTAAAGCTTGCTGCTGAGATCTTCTGCGTATGTGTGAAGTTAGTAAGCATCAACAAAATGCTGGAGGCATAATCGCCGCCGGTCTGTGGAACGAATAAAAAAAAGTAAAATCAGCTCCCGGTTCACCTGAAAACAGAAGGGGACTGTAAATGGAACGAGATGAGATCCGCAATGGGTGTTTCATCTCGTTTTCATTTTCAGTCCCTTTACTTATTTCAGTCCCTTTACTTTTTTAGCGGGCTATACTAAAATAAGGGTATCTTTGCGCCGGTTCTCTCCGGATATGGAAAAAGGGATTTGAACGCAGATAAGCATTCCCCCGCTTCAAGTGCGCGGAGCACTAAGCGGTGGGTGAGGGGGATGCTTATGTCAGTGGGAGTTGAAAGCTCCCACTGACAGATCGCGAAGCGACTGCGTTCATGAGCAAGTAGCGAAGCGGATTGCGAATGTCCGCTTTACAATGGAAAAGAAGATGGAGATATCTGAAAATGGAAGATAATGATTTAAAAAAAGGACGGAAGCTAATGAAAGAAGGGGCTGCGTACCTGATCTTTGGTGTTCTCACTACCGTGATCGATTACGTAATCTCCAACGCATTGTATTATGCCGCAAACGTGGGGCCTGTAGCCGCCCAAACCATCGCCTGGATCGTGGCGGTACTCTTTGCCTTTGTGACCAATAAATGGTGGGTGTTTGAGAGCCACACAATGGTGCCGAAGGAGGTATGGAGGGAATTTACCGCATTTGTACTTT
Organism: uncultured Lachnospiraceae bacterium; assembly: GCA_934376955.1. GTDB lineage: Bacteria > Bacillota > Clostridia > Lachnospirales > Lachnospiraceae > CAKRPJ01. The sequence continues at coordinate 10,927 of CAKRPJ010000036.1, forward strand.
GCCGGGTGGCAACCTTCCTGTTTAATTTAGCAGCAATCTTTATTATGGTAGATGTTCTGAATATGGAATTCTTTTTCTGCAAGCTGCTGATTTCGGTTGTCGTAGTGATCCTTAACTATATATTCAGCAAGATCCTGATTTTTGCGGGAAAAAAGGATGGTGAAAATTAGTGGAGAATAAAAAGCCTGAGAATAAATTATATGAAAGTATAATGTCCGAAAATAAACTGTCCGGAAAGGAAAACCTTCTTATCGCATTCCTCGTTCCGGTGATCCTGATGATCCTGATCTTTATCGTGAGAGGGATCTTCCCCTTTGGAAGCAAGAGCTTTTTAAGGACCGATCTGTACCACCAGTATGCACCATTCTTTTCGGAATTTCAGTATAAGCTTCAGAATGGCGGCAGCCTGCTTTACAGCTGGGATGTGGGAATGGGAGTAAACTTTTCTGCTCTCTATGCCTATTATCTGGCAAGCCCGTTAAACTGGCTGATCGTCCTGTGCCCGAAAAAATTCGTGATCGAATTTATGACTGCAATGATCGTCATTAAGACCGGTCTTTCCGGCTTGAGCTTTGCATGGTATTTAAAAAAGCATTGCCATACCAACAGGCCCGGCGCAGGCTTTTTCGGAGTATTCTATGCTATGTCCGGCTACATGGCGGCCTATAGCTGGAATATTATGTGGCTCGACTGCATTATTTTATTTCCCCTGATCGTTTTGGGGCTGGAGCGTCTGGTAAAGCGGGGAAACGGTTTCTTTTATTGTATTACTTTAGGGCTTTCCATTCTCTCCAACTACTATATCTCGATCATGACCTGCGGATTTATGGTACTGTACTTCATCTGCCTGCTTTTGCTGGAGCGGAAGCAGGAGCCGAAGGCCTATCTGGCAGCCTGTGGACGGTTTGCTGTATACTCGCTTTTAGCAGGGGGAATGGCAGCCTGCGTCCTTCTTCCGGAGGTATATGCACTGAAGATGACAGCCTCCGGCAATATCAATTTCCCGAAGACGCTGACCTCCTATTTTTCAATTTTTGATATGATCGCCCGCCATATCGGAAACGTGGAGACAGAAACAGGTTTGGATCATTGGCCGAATATCTACTGTGGTGTAGCAGTCCTTATGTTTTTCCTGCTGTATCTGGCATGCAGAAAGATATCGTTGAAGGAGAAGACGGTGTATTGCGGGCTGCTCCTGATCTTTTATGCGAGCTTTTCCGTCAATGCACTGAACTTTATCTGGCATGGACTTCACTATCCGAACAGTCTGCCCTGCCGGCAGTCCTTTATTTATATATTCCTGATGCTTTTTATCTGTTTCCGTGTATATATGTATCTGGAGCATATCCCGCGAAAGCACATTGCAGCGGCCTTCTGGGGAAGTGTCAGCTTCGTGATCCTTGCGGAGAAGCTGGTGGAACAAAAGCACTTCCATTTTTCTGTATATTATGTGGCGATCCTCTTTCTTGCCGCCTATACGGGACTTATTTATCTGTATCGCGGAGGGAAAAAAATGCTGGCGTTCCTGCTGGCGCTGGGCCTTGTCTGCGTGGAGGCAGAGGCCAATATGCTGGTATCCAGCGTGCCTACGACAAGTCGGGAGGATTACACGGCAGACAATGCGGATGTGATCCGGCTTTCCGAGAGCCTGCAGCCTGCCGCAGATTTTTACCGGATCGAGAAAAAAAGCCGAAAGACAAAGAATGATGGTGCATGGATGAATTTCCCGTCGGTTTCTTTGTTTTCCTCTACGGCAAACGCAGAGATGACTAAATTTTTTAAATATCTGGGATGTGAAGCATCTACGAATGCCTACAGCATAACCGGAAGTACGCCGCTGGTGGACTGCCTGTTTTCCGTGCGGTATGCGCTGTATTCCGACTATGAGCCGGATACAGACCTGACCAGATTCCTGCAAGAGAGCGGAGATACGCGGCTATATGAAAATCTATATACGCTTCCTCTTGGCTTTGTACTCCCCTCCGGACTAGAGGATAACTGGCAGTACGAAATGGACAACCCGGCGGAGGTGCAGAACGATCTTTGCCTCTTACTGGGAGTCGACGATGTTCTGGTTCCCATCGAAACACAGACAGGAGTGGGGACATGCACTTTTACGGCTGATATCCCAGGTGAATATTATGCATTTTCCGACAATAAAAAGTTAAAGAGCATACGGGCAGAGCTGCCCTCCGGAAATAAAAGCTTTAATAATGTAGACCGGCGCTATTTTATGGAGCTTGGAAATCTTCAGGGCGGACAGGAGGTAACCTTCACAACAGAGGAAAAGGGAGAGGCCCTTACACTGAAGGTATACCGCTTTTCCAATCGGGCTATGATTGAGGCCTACGATGCTTTAAACGATATGCCGCTGCGCCTGACAAGCTGGACCGACTCAAAGCTTTCCGGCACCTTCTATGCAGAGGGGGCAGGAGTGCTGTTCACCTCGATCCCGTATGATAAGGGCTGGACCGTGAAAATAGACGGAAAAAAATATATGACACGGAAGGCCTTTGATACTTTCTTAGCGGTAGACGTATCGGCCGGGAATCATGAGATCACGCTCACTTATTTCCCGGAAGGCCTGCGTTTGGGCTGCCTGCTTTCAGGGGCATCGCTCCTTATTCTGCTGCTTCTGGTGATCATCAGGCGATGGATGGACAGCCAACGGACAAAGACGGACAATAAAGAAACAAAGCAGATTCAAGTCGAACGCCCGTGAGACTTGGCGCGTGATTCTGGTGCGCATCCTCGCGGAGCGTTTATCTCAGTCGGAGGCTTCTCGACTGAGATAAAGACCTAGTAGAGAGACACCATAAGAGAGACATCATAAAGGAGGAAACATCATGAAACTTTGGGGCGGAAGATTTACGAAGGAAACCAATCAGCTGGTACACAACTTTAACGAATCCATCTCATTTGATCAGAAATTTTACAGACAGGACATCGAAGGCAGTATTGCCCATGTGACAATGCTGGCACGTCAGGGCATTTTAAGTGAGGAGGATAAGGATGCAATCATAAAGGGACTTTGCAGCATCCGGGAGGATCTGGACTCCGGAAAGCTTGAGATCACCTCCGAGTACGAAGATATCCATTCCTTTGTGGAAGGAGTTCTTACCGAGCGTATCGGAGAGGCCGGAAAGCGGCTCCACACCGGAAGAAGCAGAAACGATCAGGTCGCCCTTGACATGAAGCTTTACACAAGAGATGAGATTGATGAACTGGATGGACTTTTAAAGGGGCTTTTAAAGGAGCTTCTTGTTCTTATGGAAGGAAATCTTCATACATATATGCCGGGCTTTACCCACCTGCAGAAGGCACAGCCGGTCACTCTGGCACACCATCTGGGTGCATACTATGAAATGTTCCGCCGTGACAGAAGCCGTCTTAAGGACATCAGGGACAGAATGAACTATTGCCCGCTGGGATCCGGGGCATTGGCCGGAACCACCTACCCCCTCGACCGGGTGTATACGGCAGAGCTCCTTGGCTTTGACGGGCCGACGTTAAACAGCATGGATTCCGTTTCGGACAGAGATTATCTGATCGAGCTTTTATCGGCACTGTCGATCATTGCCATGCATCTTTCCCGTTTCTCCGAGGAAATTATCATCTGGAACAGCAATGAATACCGCTTTGTGGAGATGGATGATTCCTACAGCACAGGAAGCAGTATTATGCCTCAGAAGAAAAACCCGGATATTGCAGAGCTGATCCGCGGCAAAGCAGGCAGAGTGTATGGCGCGCTTGTTTCCATGCTCACCGTTATGAAGGGAATCCCGCTGGCTTACGATAAGGATCTGCAGGAGGATAAGGAGATGACCTTTGATGCCATCGACACGGTCAAAGGATGTATCCTTTTGTTTACCGGAATGATCTCTACGATGACCTTTAGAAAGGATGTTATGGAGGAGAGTGCGAAAAAGGGCTTTACGAACGCCACGGATGCCGCAGATTATCTGGTGAACCACGGAGTTGCCTTCCGGGATGCCCACGGGATCATCGGACAGCTGGTTTTAATGTGTATTGAAAAACAAAGATCGCTGGACGAGCTTACTTTAGAGGAGTTTAAGTCTGTATGCCCGGTGTTTGAAGCAGATATTTATGAGGCGATCTCCTTAAAGACATGCGTAGAAAAGAGGATGACTATCGGTGCTCCCGGAGTGGAAGCCATGAAGAATGTTATTGAGCTCTATAAAAAAGAACTGTGCTCATGAGGAGGCATTAAAAGCGGATCGCGAAGCTCTGCTTTACTCCTGGATATCTGGATATAACGAAAAGAGCTGCTCGATGAAATATCTGAGCAGCTCTTTTCAATATCAATATGGAAAGGGGAAGGAAGGCCCCCTTGGATCCTATGGCTTTCGGATCGAGTTTTAGTTTACCACAGGAAGAAAAAGACATAAAATGCTATTTTTTTTGATATAATGTAAATAACACTTAACATTTTATCTGTTTCAATGAAAGCGAAAGATTGTGTAATAACGGTTTTTCCAGTATAATATAATTAGTCATTTACATTTTTGAGACAGCAGGCTGCCATTTTTATTGACAAGGTAATCTGAGGGGAGAGGCTATGACTTTTCTTGAAATCGAAGCATTTTTGAATATTGTTCAATACGGGAGCTTTTCAGCAGCAGCGGAAAAGCTGTATGTTACACAGCCGGCTCTGGGAAGGCGTATCCGCTCTCTGGAGGAGGAGCTGGGATATTCCCTGTTTGTGCGAAACAAAGGCGTCCGGAATGTGCAGCTGACAAGACAGGGGCAGGCGTTTATCGGATTGGCACACCGATGGCAGGCATTATGGAAGGAAACGCAGGAGGAGGCACTTTTAGGGAGCGGCAGAAATTTTTTTGTTGCCAGCGTAGGAAGCCTTCTGGCGTTTATGCTGCCAAATGTATTTCAGACATTTATTAAAACAAATCCGGAATGCGCCCTTCATGTGACGACGCTTCATTCGGTAGACGCATATTCTTATCTGAACAACAAGACGGCGGATATTGCGTTTATTACCGATCCGATGTTCTCGTCCCAGATCAGTACAAATATACTGTTTGAAGAAAAGCTCTGTCTGGTTGCCGGAAAATGTCTGGGCCTTCCGGAAAAGATCCGGATCAGCGAGCTGGATCCCCGGCTGGAGATCCGGACTAACTGGGATGGAAATTTTGTTTCATGGCATAATTATTATTTCGGAAATGGTGCCCAGCCGCGTGTCTATCTGGATGAAATGGGATTTTTACAATACTTTGCTCAGAACGGAGAGAACTGGGCCTTTTTACCGGTTTCGATAGCCCGGAGCATTGAAAAAAACGCACCGGTTTCGATCCATGATCTGGATGTAGAGCTGCCGAACCGGACGATCTATTATCTGAATCGTGTTCAGGATGAATCTCCTTATCAGGAAAAGCTTTTGGAGCTTTGCAGGCAGAAGCTGTCACAGGAGGAGGGGATCATTGTAAAAAGCGTGTGATACATACATGGTACCTTGTGATAAGAAACCTGCGGAGGGCGCGGGTATAAAGTAAGAGGGCAGCAGCGCCGACAAAATATCTGTCGGTGCCGCTGCCCTCTGTTCCTTTTTTTCTTAACGCTTATTGCTTCTTCTCCAGATATGCATCTTTTCTGCATTTGCGATGAGCTCATCACGGAACTGCGGATGTGCAACGGAGATGATCGCCTCGGCTCTCTGCCAGGTAGATAATCCTTTTAAGTTTACCTTACCGTATTCGGTAACCAGATAATGGATATTGGCGCGTGTATCGGTTACGATGGAGCCGGGGTTTAAGGTCGGAAGGATTCTGGATTTCAGCTCTCCGTCCTTGGTTTTAAAGGTGGAGGAGCAGCAGATAAAGCTCTTTCCGCCCTTAGAAAGGTAAGCACCCAACACAAAGTCAAGCTGTCCGCCGGCTCCGCTGATATGCTTAATGCCGGAAGATTCGGCGTTCACCTGTCCGAACAGATCCAGATCGACGGCATTATTGATGGACATAAAGTTGTCGAGGGCGGAGATGGAGCGGATGTCGTTTGTATAGCTTACCGGAGCAGACATACACTCAGGGTTTTTATTTAAGAAGTCATACAGCTTTTTTGTACCGGCGCCGAAGCCATAGACCTGACGTCCCTTATCGATATTTTTTCTTGCACCGGTGATCTTTCCGGCATTTGAGATATCAACGAATGCATCAACATACATTTCTGTATGAACACCAAGATCCTTCAGATCGGATTTTGCAATGAGGGAGCCGACTGCGTTCGGCATTCCGCCGATACCAAGCTGGAGGCAGGCTCCGTCCGGAATCTCGGAAACGATCAGCTTAGCAACGGCCTCATCGACCTCTGTTGCGGCAGCAGCTCCGCCCATCTCAGCGATGGAGGGGTTATTTCCTTCTACGATCATATCGACCTTGGAGATGTGGATCCCTTCCTCGGTTCCGCCGTAGCATACCGGCATGTTTTCGTTCACTTCCACGATAACGATCTTGGAGGTTTCACATACAGCAGCCATGTGGGAGGCATTGGGGCCGAAGTTGAAGTATCCGTGCTCATCCATAGGAGCAACCTGGAAAACAGCGACATCCGGCTTTGTTGAGGAATCTCTATAGTATCTTGGAAGCTCAGAGTAGCGGATCGGGGCATAGTAGCTGAAGCCCTGTGCGATCGCCTTTCTCTCGATTCCGCCCATATGCCAGGAGTTCCATGTAAGGTGCTCCGCCGGGTTTTCAATTTTGAAGATTTCCGGTACCCACATCAGGATACCTCCGCGGAAATTTACATCTGTAAGCTCCGGCATCCTTTTTGCGATTGCCGCATCCACCGCAACCGGTGTTCCTGTAGTCCAGCCATAGTCGACCCAGTCGCCGGACTTTACCGCTTTGGCAGCTTCCTCTGCTGTCACAAGCTTTTCCTGATACATTTTTTTAAAATCCATGGTTTTCACCTGTCCTTTCGCATTATCCTTTTGTTAGTGTAACATCGGGAAAAAGCATTGTCAACCGATACCGCCGGGAAACAAACAGAGGGGAGTGACAGCAGAAAAACCGTCTGAAGGCAGTAGTTTTCTGTGCCAAAACAGGCCGATAGTTTGATAATTAATTAACAAAAAGTGAAAATTATCGGGTCTTCAATGAAAGAAAGAGAGATGATAATAAAAACAACCTAACATAGTTGAGATTTAAAGAAAAATATTGTGAAAAACAACGGAAATTAATGACATATTCTTAACAAAAGTCGAGTTTTACTGCAAAAAATTCCATAATACGGAAAAGACATCACAATATGGAATTTGACAAAGGAATAAAATTTGGAATAAAAAAATATCTTTGTTAATACGTTATCATAAACGCCTTGTTTTATGCGAAATATTGACATAATAAAAGAAAGTGGGAGGTGAAAAACGAAAGAAAAACATGTTAAATATTTGACAGCAAAATGCAAGAGTGCTATTATGAAGCTACTAAGGCAGGTAGGATTTTTTGCTCCGCTTTTTGCATGGAACATACGGCGGGACTATTCGCAGACAGCAGATGAAAACAGTAGAAGCAGGGGTGTGCTGCCGGCCTGACCTGGTATCAATAAGGAGGAAAAAACTATGGCTAAAAAAATTGTACTGGCAGGAGCCTGCCGCACGGCGATCGGAACCATGGGTGGTGCATTAAGCACAGTGCCGGCACCGGAGCTGGGAGCGATCGTAATTAAAGAAGCATTAAAGAGAGCAGGAGTTGCTCCGGAGAAGGTAGATCAGGTTTACATGGGATGCGTGATCCAGGCGGGACAGGGACAGAACGTTGCACGTCAGGCTTCCATCCAGGCAGGCCTTCCCATCGAGGTTCCGGCAGTTACCATCAACGTAGTCTGCGGTTCCGGTCTCCAGTGCGTAAATATGGCAGCACAGATGATCGAGGCCGGTGATGCTGATATCGTTGTAGCAGGCGGTATGGAAAATATGTCCATGGCTCCTTACGCAATGATGAAAGGCCGTTTCGGATACCGCATGGGCAACGCAGAATTAGTAGATACTATGGTGAATGATGCATTATGGGATGCATTCAACCATTACCACATGGGAATCACTGCTGAGAACATCTGTGAGCAGTGGGGACTTACAAGAGAAGAACTTGACCGTTTTGCAATGGTAAGTCAGAATAAGTGCGAGGCTGCCCAGAAGGCAGGCGCATTTAAGGATGAGATCGTACCGGTCGAGGTTAAGACAAAGAAAGCTACGATCGTTGTAGATACCGACGAGGGACCGAGAGCAGGATCCACAATGGAAACCCTCGGAAAGCTCCGTCCGGCCTTCAAGAAGGACGGTATGGTAACAGCAGGTAACTCCTCAGGCATCAACGACGGTGCAGCAGCCGTTGTCGTAATGAGCGAGGAAAAGGCAAAGGAGCTGGGCGTAACACCGATGGCAACCTGGGTAGCAGGAGCTCTTGCCGGTGTTGAGCCGCGTATCATGGGAATCGGCCCGGTCGCAGCAACAAAGAAAGTTATGGAAAAGACCGGAATGAAGATCGGTGATTTCGACGTGATCGAGGCAAACGAGGCATTTGCAGCTCAGTCCGTAGCAGTAGGAAAAGAGCTCGGCTTTGATCTCAACAGATTAAACCCGAATGGCGGTGCCATTGCATTAGGACATCCGGTAGGAGCATCAGGATGCCGTATCCTGGTAACGCTTCTCCACGAAATGCAGAAGATGGATGCGAAGACAGGTCTTGCAACCCTCTGCATCGGAGGCGGAATGGGCTGTGCGACAGTCGTTAAGAGAGACTGATTCGACCGAAACATGAGCGTGCAGTAATCAGACAATTACAGACTTGAATAAAGCAGCAGGAGGCGACTATCATGAGTTTTGTTACGTATAAGCAGGACGGCTTTGTCGGCATTATTACGATCGACCGTCCGGAGGCATTAAACGCATTAAACGCCCAGGTGCTTGAGGATCTGGACGATGTGATCGATAATATTGATTTTCATGAAACCAGAGCTGTTGTCGTTACCGGTGCGGGGGATAGATCCTTTGTTGCAGGTGCAGACATTGCGGCCATGAGCAAAATGACAGTAAAGGAAGCACGTGAATTCAGTAAATATGGAAACGATGTTTTCCGTAAGCTGGAAACACTGCCGGTTCCGTCTATCGCTGCGGTAAACGGATTTGCACTTGGCGGCGGAAATGAGCTGGCAATGAGCTGTGATATCCGCTACTGCTCTGACAATGCTGTTTTCGGACAGCCGGAGGTCAGCCTGGGGATCACACCGGGCTTTGGCGGCACACAGCGTCTTGCAAGACTTATCGGAACCGGAAAAGCAAAGGAAATGGTTTATTCCGCACAGAATGTCAAAGCGGATGAAGCATACCGGATCGGTCTTGTAAACGGCGTGTGCTCGAAAGAGGAGCTTATGCCGACGGTGATGAAGCTGGCAAAAAGGATTGCATCCAATGCCCCGATCGCGGTAAGATATGCAAAGGAATCCCTTACAGATGGATATCTCTGCGATCTCGATCATGCGATCTACATCGAGGAAAAGCATTTTTCCGAGTGCTTTGAAACCGCAGATCAGATCGAGGGAATGAGCGCATTCCTTGAAAAGAGAAAGGTTGACGGTTTCAAAAATAAATAACCATTTTTTATAGAACAATAGGCGAATTACGATCGTTAATGTTGCAAAAAGGAGATAAAATCATGAAAATCGGTATTATTGGTGCCGGAACAATGGGATCCGGAATTGCACAGGCATTTGCACAGACAGAAGGCTATGAGGTTATGCTGTGCGATATTAATGAGACCTTTGCCGCTAATGGCAAAAATAAAATTGCCAAGGGCTTTGAAAAGAGAATTGCCAAAGGCAAAATGACTAAAGAGGATGCAGATAAGATCCTTGCGAAGATCACAACGGGCGTTAAGGATATCTGCGGAGACTGCGACCTGATCGTAGAGGCTGCGATCGAGAATATGGAGATCAAGAAGCAGACCTTTAAGGAACTGGATGCAATCTGCAAGCCGGGCTGTATCTTTGCTACAAACACCTCCTCTCTCTCCATCACAGAGATCGGCTCCGCAGTTGACAGACATGTAGTCGGCATGCATTTCTTTAATCCGGCTCCGGTCATGAAGCTGGTCGAGGTCATTGCAGGTCTTAACACACATCCGGAGGATGTAGAGACAGTTAAAAAGATCGCAGAGGAGATCGGTAAGACACCGGTGCAGGTGGAAGAAGCAGCAGGCTTTGTTGTTAACAGGATCCTGATCCCGATGATCAACGAAGCAGTCGGCATCTATGCAGAAGGCGTGGCCTCTGTTGAGGGTATCGATACAGCAATGAAGCTCGGTGCAAACCATCCGATGGGGCCGCTGGAGCTGGGCGATCTGATCGGTCTTGATGTTGTACTTGCAATCATGAACGTACTGGAATCAGAAACAGGCGATTCCAAGTATCGTCCGCATCCGCTTCTTAAAAAGATGGTTCGCGGCGGTCTTCTCGGAAGAAAGACCGGAAAAGGCTTCTACGATTACAGTAAGTAGTTGCATAAATCAGCAATTTGGTATAAAGTATAAGTATAGAAAATATGGATGCCTGGCGGTGATATTATGCCGCCGGGCTCCCGGCATGTTTGTGTGAAAAAAATAACAATCAGGTCTTCGGATCAGATATTGGATATTTCTTTTCACAGGACTAATTTATTCCGGTACATTGGCGAAATGAAGCATCCGCATTTCCCTATGTTATATATGATATTATTCAAGGAGGAACTAAAAACATGGATTTTACATTAAGTAAAGAGCATGAAATGGCGAGAACATTGTTCCATGATTTCGCCGAGAAGGAAGTCAAACCCCTTGCTCAGGAGGTTGACGAGGAAGAAAAATTCCCGGTAGAGACTGTAGCTAAGATGGCTAAGAACGGTTTCCTGGGAATTCCGGTACCGAAGGAGTACGGCGGACAGGGCTGTGACCCGCTTACCTACGCTATGTGCGTTGAGGAGCTTTCCAAGGTTTGCGGCACAACAGGCGTTATCGTTTCCGCTCATACATCTCTTTGCATGGATCCGATCCAGACCTACGGTACAGAAGAACAGAAGCAGAAATTCCTTGTTCCGCTTGCAAAGGGCGAGAAGCTCGGTGCATTCGGTTTAACTGAGCCGGGCGCAGGTACAGACGCTCAGGGTCAGCAGACAAAGGCTGTTCTTGACGGTGAGGAGTGGGTATTAAATGGTTCCAAGTGCTTTATCACAAATGGTAAGTATGCGGATACATATATCATTATCGCTGTTACAGGAACAGTGGAGAAGCGCGGTAAAATGCAGAAGGAAATTTCCGCATTTATCGTAGAAAAAGGAACACCGGGCTTTACATTCGGTACAAAAGAGAAAAAGATGGGTATCCGCGGATCCGCAACCTACGAGCTTATCTTCACAGACTGCCGCATCCCGAAGGACAACCTGTTAGGCAAGAAGGGTGAAGGCTTCAAGATCGCTATGCATACTCTGGATGGCGGACGTATCGGTATCGCTGCACAGGCTCTTGGTCTTGCTGAGGGCGCACTGGATCGCACGATCGCTTACGTTAAGGAAAGAAAGCAGTTCGGACGCACGATCGGTCAGTTCCAGAACACACAGTTCCAGCTTGCAGATATGGCAACAAAGGTACAGGCTGCTCAGATGATGGTTTACCGTGCAGCAATGGCTAAGGCTACTCAGAAGACATACTCTGTAGAAGCAGCAATGGCAAAACTGTATGCAGCAGAGGTTGCTATGGAAGTAACAACAAAGGCTGTTCAGCTCCATGGTGGTTATGGTTACATCAGAGAGTACGACGTAGAGCGTATGATGCGTGATGCGAAGATCACAGAGATCTACGAAGGAACAAGTGAAGTTCAGAGAATGGTTATCTCCGGCGCACTGTTAAAATAATTAACTGCTGGGAAATCATAACGAAGAAAATGAAAATAAGGAGTGAAATACAGTGAAAATCGTTGTTTGTGTAAAACAGGTGCCGGATACTAAGGGCGGCGTAAAGTTCAAACCGGATGGAACACTTGACAGAGCTGCTATGCTCACCATCATGAACCCGGATGATAAAGCTGGTCTGGAGGCAGCGCTTCGCTTAAAGGATCAGTATGGTGCAGAGGTTACAGTTGTTACCATGGGTCTTCCGAAGGCTGAGGAAGTTCTTCGTGAAGCAATGGCAATGGGTGCCGATAACGGAATCCTTGTTACAGACCGTGTTCTCGGCGGAGCTGATACATGGGCTACCTCTCAGACACTTGCCGGAGCTATCAGAAACCTTGAATATGATCTCATCATCACAGGCCGTCAGGCTATCGATGGTGATACTGCTCAGGTTGGACCGCAGATCTCCGAGCATCTCGGTCTTCCGGTAATCAGCTATGCTGAAGGCATTGAGATCGATGGTGATTCTGTGATCGTTAAACGTCAGTTTGATGACAGATACATGATGTTAAAGGCAAAAATGCCGTGCCTGATCACAGCACTTTCTGAATTAAACGAGCCGCGTTACATGACTCCGGGCGGAATCTTCGATGCATACAAGAAGGATATCACCGTTTGGGGCAGAAACGATCT
>CAKRPJ010000037.1:0-22942 GCA_934376955.1 uncultured Lachnospiraceae bacterium
CTCAAACATAGTGAAAGGAGGGATACATTTGGGAACAGTTTGTTTCCCCTACGAATTTACACTGCTCTCAAACCCTGCCATTTTTTGCGTTGACGATGCCATGGTTTGTTTCCCCTACGAATTTACACTGCTCTCAAACAGAAAGGAAATATTTATGGTCGCTCTTACCGTTTGTTTCCCCTACGAATTTACACTGCTCTCAAACGAGTCGTGTGATTATGAAAATTTAAAAGAGTTTGTTTCCCCTACGAATTTACACTGCTCTCAAACAAGTGAAGGAAGGAAAAGTAGTTGCTTGGAGTTTGTTTCCCCTACGAATTTACACTGCTCTCAAACACTGGGGGTACAGCAAGCCTTTTTCTGTCGTTTGTTTCCCCTACGAATTTACACTGCTCTCAAACTCAATTCGAGGTGCAGGACTTCGTTCAGATAGTTTGTTTCCCCTACGAATTTACACTGCTCTCAAACCGCAAGGAAATACTACCCGTACCTTGACTGGTTTGTTTCCCCTACGAATTTACACTGCTCTCAAACATGATACGGTGGATACGACAGGCAAGTCAGTTTGTTTCCCCTACGAATTTACACTGCTCTCAAACATTAGGTTGTGGTTTGGTTCCGGTTTGGTGTTTGTTTCCCCTACGAATTTACACTGCTCTCAAACGATCTGTTCACGCCGAAAGATATCCTACTTGGTTTGTTTCCCCTACGAATTTACACTGCTCTCAAACTGTGGATCATCACCGCCATGTAGGGTTTGGGTTTGTTTCCCCTACGAATTTACACTGCTCTCAAACGAATGATACCAGCTCTATCCGTCCGGACAGGTTTGTTTCCCCTACGAATTTACACTGCTCTCAAACCTCAAACTTCAAATTGTCCAAGAATAATATTCTGCAAAATACCAGTATCCATTCATAGGTCGCATCCTTCATCTTTATATTAGCATAAAATACATTGATCTGCATCTACTATATATCGCTTTTCTAATTCTAATACCGGATAATCTACGGAGTCAACTAATAATATTTCATATTGATGAACTGCCACATTTTTTAAAAATTCCTTCATTTCAAGCTCTGATAAATAGCTTCTTAAATTTACCAAAACAAACAATTTCTTACTATCATATACATTCACTAATTCAAAATAATCCAGTATTTTTTCTCCGAGATTATCATAAGCACTTTCAAGCTCAATACCTGCTGATTTTATCAAAGATTCTAAATTTATTTTAGAAAACCCTATATTTCCCACCATATCTGCAGTCAACTCTAATAAATATTTTTCCCAACACGACAGTACTGTTGTTGTTTGAATAAAATGTTGTTCATTGACAGCTATTTTCTGCATTTCATTCATGATTTTCGTTAACAGCCCCTTTGGATTTATGTCAAAAGGAATAAACTGGGAAATCATCTCCATATTTTTTGATAAGGGAATTATTTTATCATTACAAGACAGTACTATTTTTCCCTCGTTTCCCCGTAATTGCTCTGCCATATCATTTAAAATGCTACACCAAACTGTTCTATTTTCAATCACAAGAGATTGACATTTTTCCCGGCCACACTCCAATAGACAATCTATTTGCGGAATAAACAATTTCATAGAATTACCAACCTCGCTTCTGTATCAATGACATCACTTGTATATTCTCCAACTACATAATCCATTTTTACAAACTGCTTCTCCGTCACCGTCAATATCTGCACTAATCCCTGTGGTGGTTTGTTTTTATGAATAAGTAACTTAACTGAATTCTCCACAGAAGGGCTTGTTATCATTTTGCAATATACCGATTCTTGTAGCATAACAAAACCATTTTTTATTAACAGTTTACGAAACTGACGATAATGTCGCTTTTCCTCCCCTGTGATTGTCGGCAAATCAAAGAAAACTAACATTCTCATAAATCGAAATCCTGCCATACTTTCTCCATAACAATTTTCCTAGCTTATACTATAAAATTTAATTTCTGAAGAATCTCCATCATTTATCGCATCCAGAACACTCTTTGTATATATTTTTATTGCATTCATTACAAACTGTTCCTGCCCATCTACGTTAACTCTTTGATCTAACATTTCCCATAGTTCTTGCTTTTGTTCCTTCCCAAATTCTGTTGGTTTCATCTGATAAACTATCCGATCAACCAGAACACGAAACGGTTCCATTAAATCACAAGATAGATTAAAGTGATTGAACATATTGTTGTGAAATATTCCGAATTGGGTTAAATATCCATTCGCGCAAATTTCTCTATTAAATGCAGACAGCAAAAAACTATATCCGTAATTTAATGATGCATTTATTGCTGTGTCCGCACTTCGTGTAAAGTCCATTCCAAACAGGGCATTAAAATATACTTTTGCCGCATGTCCCTCTCTATTAGTTGCATCGGCCAACTCTATCTGCCCTGTATACCCGGATAACAATATTGCCTGATCTTCATTACCTGTTTCTCGCAAAAAGTCCGCTTGCTTTCTAATCTTCTCACTGACAATATCACGCCAAATATTATCTTTTGTTGTCTGCTCCCACATAATTTGAGTCCGGATCTTGGCTGAACTGTCATGACTCCCATGATGGGGGATTAACTCTGCAATTGGACTTCGTTTTGAATCACAAAATATAACCTTCACTTTTCTGATGGTCAATTCTTCAATCAATATCCCTGTCAATGAGACGGCAGGATTCTCAATCATGAGAACTGCCACCTCATCTAACAGAATTCGTTTCGTATCCAGACTGCGAACAACCAGATACCCCATCTTATAGTCTAACTTTGATTGACTTTCTATTACGACGATACGCCAACTCATAAGTACTCCAATATATTCTCTGAAACTACTTCCCAAAGACCTGATGCCGATTGATCAATAATACGGACATCTGTGTAATTCTTTTTCCAATTTGAAATTGTACTGCTGAAACTAACCGTTGCTGCACTATGTGATTTCCCACCGATTAAAGTCAAATCACAACCAGCCGTCATTCTTCCAAAGACCTGATGGATATTCAATAATACCTGACACTGTTCCAAAACACTACATGCCATGAATTTTTCCCGTCCATCTATCATTGTCTGCGTCGGTGCATTGATTCTCTTTCGATATATAGAATTCTGCAGCTTATCTAAATATAGATCGTATAATTTCAAATTATCTTCATGATGCACCGCATCATAATCAACATCATAAATATAGCTTGAATTATTCTTAACCTTCTCTACGAATCTCTCTATCTTCTTTAAATAATATTTCCAATACTCATCAGAAGAAAACTGCATAATTGGCTGTGCGATCAAACATTTTCCACCACTTGCATTACCGGTAATGCATACACGGAATCCATCTAAAGACAGTATCGTATTTACTTTCCAAGGTCGCATTCCCATAGGAAAATCTATTTCATCAACGGGTTTTCCTATAATACGCTGCAAACGGTCTTTAGCGTATTCCTTTGAAAATATTTCATCCTCTAAGAAACGATTACCGTATAACAGTTCAACTGATAACACCATCAACACTGTCTTTTTTCCACATTTATATCTGACCGGTATAAAGAACATAATACCCGCTTTATTATAACCGCCATACTTCTCAGTTGGCAGATTTGCTTTTAACGGTGTAAGTCCAGGTGCTTTTTTTACTGGATTTTGATCAAATAGTCCTCCTGTTTTAAAAGCCGCATACTTCGTGAAGTGTGCCATATTTTTCTTGGCTGTTTTCAAAACTTGCGGCAGCATATCCTTGTTCCACACTTCTTCTCCATTGCAGTTAACCGTATGTGTAAAAAGAGTTTTTGTTTTAATGCTATAAGATGAGTCCACATTAAACCACTGGCGAGAAAAACGCATGTGATATACGTTCCCTACAACAATATTCAGATACGCATCAACCGCATGATGTAAATCGTTGTAGCTACGTGATTTATATAAATCAAATTCATGGCGAAAATCCGATATTAATCCGGCTTTTGAATATACAATCTCTGCCTCCGGATATCTCTCTTTCAACAACTCTGCTACTGCTTTTGTTGATTGTGATGTTTCAGTTAACTGGCGATTAATAAATCCATATTTTTCATCTTCTGTAAATGGAGTTGAACGGATCAATCTCTTATACTTCTCCTCTGATATCGTTCCAATATGGTGCCAGAATGACCATGTTTTCTGCATCGTGTTACGAATCTCAGGTTTGATTGGATAAGCATCCCTTTTTTCTCCATTGGCAACAGACAACACCAGCACTTTATTATTGATAATACTATCGTCTTTGACATACGCCTGAGGATAAATATGATCTATATCATACTCTTTTGATCCTGCCATCAACTGTTCCAGTGATATCGGCATTCCAGTGTATGCACATCTTCCAAACTGCATAAAGTACAAAAATAATCTGTCACTCTGTAATTTGTTATCAACATACTCACCTAATGCTTCCAGTTGCTGCTTTAAATCTCGAACATCCTCCTCTTTACATTTATCGTAGTACTCTAACAACTGCTGATGACGTGATCTTGTCCTTTTCCCTTTTAGCTCCGGCAAACCACCTCTGGTCATCTCAACAAAAATTTTCTCTGGTTTTCCAAAAGCTTTCTCTAAATCCTTTGCTATATCAAGCGTACGATAAATCGGTCTTCTTACCGCATTAGAGACATACATTTCATCTAAACGTTCTGCCAGGGTCTGTTTTCTTTCTGTATAATAATCGGATTTAAATTCAAAAATTTTATCAGCAAAAGTATAGCGTTCTGATAAAAGTTCCATCAAATTGTCATTACTTTCCCACATCACATTAATAATCGTGGACACTTCCCCTGTTTCTTTACATACCCCCTCTATCCCTGACAAAAATGTACGTGATAATCTTCCAAAATCTTTAATTTTGACTTTACAGATATATTTAACATCAGCTTCCGCTAAATGCGGATATTTCGCTCTTATCCACTTTGCAACACGTCCCTTATCTTCTGCATAAGAAGCTCTCTCTATGATTCTTTCTACATCCGCTTCATTTAATATCTTTTGTTCCAATAATCTCCGAAATGCTATATGTGATGACAAAGACGACTTAATTTGAATATCAATACCACTTAGAGTTTCTCTGCGATTTTTTTCCAACTGACCATTACTGATCAGATAATCCTCTATCTGGCTTCTTTTCACCTTTTTATACTTTAAAAACAGATTTTTATAAATTCCCTGCTTAGCTTCTACAGAAATCTTTCTGCCATCCACTTTTAAATTATTTATTTCATTCAGCACCATGAATTTCTGATAACACAGTGAATCTTTCGGCAATACAGATTCTCCCGGAAGATAGGTACATTGATTGGTCATTTTCTTAATGAATGCTTCTTCACTAGCATCATCATCAATCATTTTTTCATAATTCCACGGCAAAATCTTTCCTGCTTTGCGCTCAATCCATGCAAATTCAGAATGCTTATTCAAAGGCCCTACATAATATGGAATCTTAAACTTAAAAATACTAATAATTTTCTCTGCATTTGAAATACCATCCTCTTTTTGATTCAAAAATGGCAAATATTTGGCAGCATTCTTCAAAATTTTCTTTAATTCATACTCATATAATTGATGTGGAATCACCCGGTTATCTGTATTTCTCTGTTTCGGCAAGAATTGACGTAATCCTAATCTATTGATCATATCCTGATAAATGATTTCATCTTCTTTGTCCGGTTTAATCGAAGTTATTATTTTAATCAGGAATTTTGAAAATATTTCTGTATCCGCCTTCTTTTTTATCTGACCATCCAATTTATCATTATAATGATAAGAATAAGCAACATAATTATCTTCTCTTGCATCTTTAAAAACAGTATTATACTTCTTCGGACAATATTTTCTGATAAAATATTTCAGTATGGCAAGATCTTTTTTATGTTGTTCATATATCGCAACCTTTGCTGTCGAGATATTCGTAAGTCCATTTTGTCCATCCAAAATATCTGCCAAAACGCTCCAATCGTGAAGTCTTCTCAGGACAGCAATCAACTCATAGTCTTCCCCAATGTTGATCATTATTTCAGCTAGTTTATCGTCATCCATTTCAAGAGAAACCGAACCAAAATCTTCATATTCTTCTTTTCCGTATAAATCGCGAAGTTTACAAGTTCCTCCTGCCAGCAAACGAATGATACAGTATTCACTATATAAAAATGTTTCCCGCACATCTTTGCTTGGTTTTCTATTTTTAAGCATAATTTCTCCAAGTCGATTATGCTTCTCCGTAACACTAATATGTTTCTTTAATATTTCGCCAACTAATTCAGCATCCTGTATCCATGGATCTTCACAACCATTATCAATAAAGAACTGTAAAAACTTTTGGTAAACAGATTCAATATCTACTAAAGAATCTATGTTATCAACACTCAATGGACTCAAAAAATGTCCCCTATGAGCTACCAACCATGCACAAGCTAAATAAACCAGACGTATATCATGTTCTTCTTCATTCTCCATTAATTCACAAATCAAATGATGAATTGTAGGATAATCTCTCATGTATTGAACGTCTGTATATTCTTCTTCATTAAAAAAAATATATCTATCATCTGTGTCATCTCTCCAACGATAACTTTCTGATAATCTCACAAAAAATCGAGGATCGATATTTGTTATTTCTTTGGCAAAAATCTCCTGAAGAAGTTTCACTCTCTGTTGACGGCGATCCAACCTTCGTCTTGCGGAACGAAACCCTCTACGTTCATCGCACAATGCTGCTGAATCAAACACATGACTTCCCCATGCATCATCTCCATGAAACTTACATAATTTGTACTGATTATCCGTAACGGCATATCCTATTGAATCCGTGCCAATGTCAATCCCCCAATAACATTGCTTTTTTTCTTTTCCCATTTGACAAATCTCCTATTTTGCGTTATTATACAAATGTAAGTCGTAGTTCCCCTACGAATTTACACTGCGAGTTCAAATAAAAATTTATTCAATCCACTGGTTTTTCCAGCTGCACAGTGTGTGCATTTAAAAATACCTTAAGAAATTAAGGTGTTTTTTTTATTATACTGCTTGTATACTTTTTTATCAACCAGATGGAACCGCCTTTAAAATGTCTTGCTTGGAAGAATCAAACGTTCTCCTTACCTTTTCTTCTTTATCAATCTTCTTCAAACTCATCCATCGCATCATCTACACCATCAGCATAATCGCTGTCCCTGTCGTATCTTTCATAGTCATAATCGCCATCCATGTAAATATCCTCATATCCATCATCATAAGAATCGTATGTGTTCTTCGTGGTCGTTGTGATCTTCTTAGTTCCACTGCTATATGAGGATGAGTTGTTTGTTGAATTGGATTTATTATGGTAACTACTGCTTGTACCGGAGCTGCTTGTACTGCTCTTTGAAGTAGTGCCGGTTGATTTATTGCCGGTTGATTTATTGTCAGTAGATTTACTGTCGGTCGATTTACTGTCAGTTGATTTACTGCCGGTTGATTTGGTGCTATATGACGAGCTTCTATGGGATGCATTGCGGCCCGTACATGGTTTATGCCGATAGCAATAACTGCTTCCGCTTGCCTGCTGATTATCACAACCGGCCTTAATACACTTAGGCTCATTTGCTTCACCTATTGAATCTATCACGAACAGAACACCTACTATCGCAAAAAACACTGCCAGTCCCAGTCCAAATAAATTCTTTTTCATACACATCAGCCTCCTTATCAAATAACTCAATCAAAATCATAATCATCCGAGTCTAACCCTGCTTCTTCCAAAACCTCTGCCCTCTCGTTTTGTTTCTTTCTAATTACATGGTACTACTTTAGATGTCCAATAATCATCCCTTGCATATCGAATCTTTGTTCTTTTATCCGGTCTTTGCCAGTGTCTTTCCAACCAAATCATCCGTTTTTTTATTGACCAAACGCAGCAAATTCCTATTTGATGATGTAGGCATATTGCACCTCCTGCTCCATTCCAGCCGAACATCCTTGAGACTTGGCGCGTGATTCTGGTCTGCATCCTCGCGGAGCGTTTTTCTTATATAATACCATAAATATCCATAATACTGCGAATAACAACACAAAAAGAGGACATCCTCTAAATTTTTTTAGAAAATGTCCTCTAAGTAATACAATCTTTATTTTTTCAGATTAAGCAATCTGTACCAACATGTATTGACCTTGACCAATTCCATTTAGATAAATTTTATCCTCTTAGTACAGCTTTGCTCCTGCCGGAATTACGTCATCTAACATTAAGAGATTCAGTCCTTCATGTCCGTCATACTCGTACACAGCAGAAATCAGCATTCCCTCAGACGGGATTCCCATCATCATTCTTGTAGGAAGGTTTGTGATTGCTACGCATGTCTTGCCAACGAGCTGTTCCGGCTCATAGTATTCGTGAATACCGCTTAAGATGGTACGTTTCTTCTCTGTTCCATCATTCAGTGTGAATTTCAGAAGCTTCTTGGACTTCGGAACTGCCTCGCAGGCCTCGATCTTTACTACTCTAAAATCAGATTTTGCGAAGGTCTCAAAGTCTACGAAATCCTCAAACAGCGGCTCGATCTTAACCTTGGAAAGGTCAAGCTGTACGCTTGGTGCGGATACACTGGCTGCCGGTACACTTGCTGCTGCCGGTGCTGCGGTCACTGCCTCGGAAGTCTTATTTGCCTTCTTGTCAGAGTCTAAGGACTTCATTGTGGGGAACAGAAGGACATCACGGATCGCAGCAGAATCTGTAAGAAGCATACACATTCTGTCGATACCAAAGCCGATGCCTCCGGTTGGCGGCATTCCGATATCAAGAGCATTTAAGAAGTCCTCATCCGTGTGGTTTGCTTCCTCATCTCCCTGTGCAAGAAGCTCCTCCTGAGCCTTGAAACGTTCTCTCTGATCCAACGGGTCATTTAACTCAGAATACGCATTCGCCATCTCCCAGCCGTTCATAAAGAACTCGAATCTCTCTACATACTCCGGATTATCCGGTTTTTTCTTTGTAAGCGGGGAGATCTCGATCGGATGATCCATAATAAAGGTAGGCTGTACCAGATGCTCCTCAACATATTCCTCGAAGAACAGGTTTAAGATATCTCCCTTCTTATGGTGCTTTTCTACTTCGATCTTGTGTTCCTTAGCAGCTGCCTTTGCTTCTTCCAGAGTATGGATCTCATTAAAGTCTACGCCGGCATACTTTTTAACTGCGTCAACCATTGTCATACGCACAAAGGGCTGTCCCAGATCCATTTCAATCCCGTTATAGACGATCTTTGTGGTTCCGAGAACCTCCTGAGCCACAAAACGGTATAAGTTTTCCGTCAGGTCCATCATGCCATGGTAATCTGTATATGCCTGATAGAGCTCCATCAGTGTAAACTCCGGGTTATGTCTGGTATCGAGACCCTCGTTACGGAATACACGGCCGATCTCATAGACACGCTCCATACCGCCAACGATCAGTCTCTTTAAGTAAAGCTCAAGAGAAATACGAAGCTTCAGATCCTCATCGAGGGCATTAAAATGTGTCTCGAACGGTCTGGCTGCCGCACCGCCTGCATTTGATACAAGCATCGGAGTTTCTACTTCCATAAAGTTCTCACCGGCCAGATATTTACGGATCGCAGCAAGGATCTTGGAACGTTTGATGAAGGTCTCCTTAACATCCGTATTCATGATAAGATCCACATATCTCTGACGATAGCGCATATCTGTATTGGTCAGACCATGGAATTTCTCCGGAAGGATCTGTAAGCTCTTGGATAATAAAGTGATGGAAGTAACATGAACGGAAATCTCGCCCATCTTCGTTGTGAATACTTTTCCCTTAACACCAACAATATCACCAATATCAAATTTTTTAAATTCCTTGTAGGAGTCCTCTCCCACTTCATCTCTTGCTACATAACACTGGATATCGCCCTTAAGATCCTGAACATTACAGAAAGAGGCCTTACCCATTACTCGTTTGGACATCATACGTCCTGCGATGGAAACGTCCTTTCCTTCATATTCTGCATAATTATTCTTAATATCTGCACTGTGAACATCCTGATCATACTTTGTGATCAGGAACGGATCTCTCCCGTTTTCCTGTAACTCTGCAAGCTTTTCACGGCGAACCTTAAGAAGCTGGTGGATATCCGGCTCCTTCTGTCCGTTCTTTGCATTCTGGTTTCCCTGCTCTGCCACTTCTTTTCTCTCCTTCTAAGTAAATAGTAAATTAATCGACTCTCTTAATATCCAGAACCTTGTACTGGATCACTCCGGCCTGAGTTTCCACGTCAACCACATCTCCGACTTTTCTTCCGATCAGTGCATGGCCCACCGGGGATTCATTGGAGATCTTGTTCTGCAGACTGTTTGCCTCCGTGGAACCGACAAGCTTGAATTCCATTTCTTCTTCAAATTCCATATCGTATACTTTTACCACACAGCCTACGCTGATCTTATCGAGGTTTACTTCATCCTCTACAACGACCTCGGCATTTTTAAGTAGCTTTTCCAGCTCCTCGATCCTTGCTTCAATGTCTCTCTGCTCATCCTTCGCTGCATCATACTCTGCATTCTCGGATAAGTCTCCCTGCTCTCTTGCCTCTTTGATTTTCTGTGCGATCTCTCTACGGCGGTTTACCTTGAGATCCTGAAGTTCATCCTCATATTTTTTCAGACCTGCATAAGTCAAAATGTGCTTCTTATCTGCCATGACGTTCTTACCTTCCTTTAAATCAGGGCATAATACCCCTTTATAACTACATTCAATGTATTATAGCGGAAACGTCTGCGGTTGTCAAGAATACGAAATCTCTTTTGGTTCGTTTTGGGCAGTCTTTCAAGCACAGCTATCTCTCACTTCCGAAAATGTGGAAGCCTTAACCGGCTATGGCAGGCTAACGGATCGCCTTTTTCTTCCATCCTCCTACCCGATAGAAGATAAACGTAATGATCGCTCCCAGTGTCCATGACATCAGCAGAGAGATAAATATACATTCACTGCGTCCGTTCGGAAGCTCTGCCGTTCGTGTAAGCCACGATATCCCATAAGCCACCGGAACGCGGACAACTACTGTTGTAAAAAGAGAGATCCACATCGGTGTCATGGTGTCGCCCGCTCCTCTCATAACGCCGGAAAGACTCTGTGTTACTGCCATGGCGATATATCCGACAGCTAAGATCCTCATCATGTGAACGCTAAGATCAACAAGCTCTGTCGTCGATGTAAAGATGCCCATCAGATATTTTCCGAAGATCAATATCAGTACCGTGATCGATGCCGAAACTGCCATTGCCATGATCGTACCCTGTCTGGCCCCTTCCTCTGCACGGTCATACCGCTTGGCACCCACATTCTGACCGGAATACGTTGTCATTGCCGTTCCGAAGGAGAAATTCGGCATCATGGCAAAGCCGTCAACACGCATGATGATCACGTTTGCTGCAATGACCATCTCTCCAAAGCTGTTCGTCAGGGACTGGACAATGATCATTGCCATGGAAAATATGGCCTGGGTCAGTCCGGAGGGAAGTCCTAAACGGATCATGGTCATCGTGTGTTCTCCGTCCACCCGCAGATATTTAGGCTTCATGTCAAAGAGCTCCTGCATTCTTGAGAGCTTGATAAAACAGAGAAGGGCCGATATCGCCTGTGCAATCGCGGTAGCGAGAGCCACGCCGAACACACCGAGCCCCAGCCCGGCTACAAACCAGAGATCCAGAACAATGTTGATGACTGTGGCAACCAGGAGATAGAGAAGGGCGGAAACAGAGTCTCCCAGTCCCCTTAGAACACCGCTCAGAATATTATAATATGCAACGCCGGAGATTCCCCAGAACAGGACGGTAAGATAAGAGGTACACCAGTCGATGATGCTGTCCGGTGTATGCAGAAGCTCTAAAAGAGGGCGGACGATAAAGGAACCGATCAGCATGATGAATACAGATGCGATCGCAGTTAATGTGATACAGCATCCGATCGTTTTGGAGAGCTGCTCCCGTTCCTTTGCTCCGAAATACTGAGATACCATGACGCTCGTTCCCACTGAGATACCGATAAATAATACCAGAAGCAGATTAAAGATCGGGCTTGCGCTTCCCACGGCAGCAAGCGCATTGTCACCGACAAATTTGCCGACCACAATACTATCCACGGTATTATAAAGCTGCTGAGCAATGTTTCCGATGATCATCGGGATCGTAAACAGCGCGATCTTTTTCCACGGCGTTCCCGTGGTCATGTCCACCGGTCCGAAAAGTTTCTTTAATGTTGTCATTCTATTGTTCTCCCACCTTAAATTTACAAGCTTATATTATGGAAAAAGCTGGACCACCCCGCTGATCCGACCGGCCATTATGATTATTTCGCATGGCCGGGCGCGCTATCAGTGAACGTGGTCCAGTTATCTCAGTCGAGAAGACTCCCACCTCTTTTCGGTGGTGAGTAACAGCAAATTTGTCTCAGTAGGAGTTAGATCTCCGACTGAGCTAAACGCTCCGTGAGGATACGCAGTGATTCTGATAGGAATACGTCAACTTCTCTGACCGGAATCACGCGGCAAGTATCTTATTGGAAAGAAGCGGGGGATCAATTACAGGTTCATGGCTTCGGACAGCCCACAGGATTTAAGGATCTCCTTCTCCTTTGAAATAGCCTCATCCTCCAGAGCCTTTACCTTTGCAGACATATCTGCAACAAAGGCCTCATCCTTAACAGAACCAAGATTGATCTTTACATTAAACAGTGCAGACAGCACACAGGTTCTCGCCATCATGGCAGAAACAAGACCATCTGTAACTGCATTTGTATTTCCTCTCTTAACAACAGCTTCTGCAATCGGGAAGATCTTTGCCGCTGTTTCTGCAACCTCAAGAGGTACACCGGCTGCTTCTTTTAAGCCATTCTGCATTGCTTCTCTGCGAACCGCTTTTTCTTCTTCCGTGTTTTTCGGAAGTGCCAGTGCATCCATATATGTAGTAAAGGAGGTACTGTCCTTCTGGATCGCGTCGATCAGAGTCTTTCTAAGCTCCTCTGCCTGTTCAGACAGACCACGCATCTCGTCCTCCACCTCTGCATATTTCGCTTTTCCGATCGTCAGATTGGCCACCATCTCTGCCAGAGCAGCACTTAAGCCGCCGGCGAGAGCAGCCACACTTCCGCCGCCCGGTGCCGGGGCATCTGATGCTGTTATCTCTGTAAACTGTTCCACTGTCAGATCTTTTAAATCACCCATTGTTCTTTTGCTCCCTGCTTTCTATTCTGATTTTTCTGTTTATTCTTCTTCAAGAAGCCTGTTTTCCATGATCTGTGCCGGGTCAAAGTTAGCTACCTGCAGATAATACTCTGCACAGTCTACAAGAGCCTGCATCGGAAGAAGGCCTACGATCTCACTCTCAAGAACCGGAACACCGTACCGTTTTGCTTCCATCTTAACCGCCTCAAAAGCACGGTAAACAGCTGTCTTTGTATAATCTGTCAGGTTCATGGAAACCTGAGCCAGATTTCTGTCCTCCAGCATTACGCCGATTGCTTTAATATAATGGTATCCGCCATTAATATTGCGAACTCGTCTTGCGATCTGGTTTGCGATCTCAATATTGGACGTTCCGAGGTTGACATTGTAAGCAACTAACGGCATTCTTGCGCCGACTGCACTGACACCGGCTGTCGGATGGATCGTGGACGGTCCGAAATCCGGAGCCCACATAGAGGTATCCTTCATCTTTTCCGCCATTCCCTCAAACTGTCCCTTACGGATGCTGGCAAGATTTGCTCTGTGGGGAGCAGTTGCAGATGCCTCGTACAGGAAGCAGGGAACACCGTATTTTTCTCCGACTGTCTTTGCTACTTCCTTCGCCACTGCGTCTGCTTCTTCCAGAGTCGTATTGCGGCACGGGATAAACGGAACAACATCAACTGCGCCCATACGCGGATGCTGGCCTTCGTGCTTTGTCATATCGATCAGCTCTACTGCTTTTCCGAAGGATTCGATCACGGCATCTCTAAGGGCCTCCGGCTCTCCGATCGCTGTGATCACGCAGCGGTTGTGGTTCGGATCTGTCTGGTAATCCAGCAGTCTTACTCCTTTTTTTCCTCTGAAGCAGTCCGCGATCTTTTCAACCTTTTCCATATCACGGCCTTCGCTGTAATTCGGTACGCATTCGATCAGTTTATTTCCCATTGTTCTTTCCTCCAGTATTATTATTTATGATTCCGGCAAAAACCGCTATTGTATCAGGCTGTGTCCTCCAGCTTAATCTCACCTCCGGAGAGAGACCTGTAAATTTCAGTGCATTGCCTTCGCTTAAACTTTTTTCCCCGACTCCTTCGGCAAAAACAGAAAGGCTTCCTTTAAAGCAGTATAAGATTCCTTCTGTAAGACTCATGGCCGTCATATTTCCTGTTTCAGGGAGCAGCCTGAGTATTCCCTCACACTGCCCCTTTCTCATCATCAGGTTAAAATCTATGACCTTGCCGCGGCTTACGGTCTTGTCTGCCCCGTCAAAGCTGTGGGGCTTTAGTCTGGGAAGCCGGAGCATGTTTCCTCCATTATGGGAGAGCTCCATCTCGCCCTCAAGCGTCATGATCAGGCGCTCATAATCCGGCAGAGGGGTAAACACGCTTTCCTCAAGATCCACCGTTGCAGAGCTCACCCGCCACAGAAAATCCCGATCCTTGTATTCCGCATTTTCCGGTTCAATGGCAAGCTGAGTCGTTGTTCCTCCGCTCCAGGATGAAACAGAAAAATCTTCTTTTTTCAGATCTACAATACTAAATTCCGGCATGCTCTTTGCTCCTAGAATACCTCAATTGCCTCGCCGAGTGCTTCCTCTACCGCACGGATAAGGGAACCATCCTCAATGATCTTCTCACAGTAGTTGATGTCCTCGTACATCTCTCTGTCTTCTTCGAGACGTGCTACCTGGCTGCGGACAAGATCATAAGCCGCCTGAGTTCCTTTTCCGAGACCCTTGTTACCACGCATATCGATTCCCTGACACGCAACCATAAGCTCCATTGCCAGAACACGGCGCACGTTGCGGCCGATCTCTCCAGCCTGTCTTGCGGCGATCGTACCCATACTTACATGGTCTTCCTGTCCTGCAGAGGACGGAATGCTGTCAACGCTGGCAGGATGTGCCAGTACCTTATTTTCGGAAACAAGTGCTGCGGCAGAATACTGCACGATCATAAAGCCGGAGTTTACACCGCCGTTCGGTGTCAGGAATGCCGGAAGTCCGCTGTACGCCGGATTTACAAGACGCTCGATACGGCGTTCGGAAACATCGGCAAGCTCAGATTCAGCGATCTTAAGGAAGTCAAAGCTTAATGCCATCGGCTGTCCGTGGAAGTTTCCGCCGGAGATTCCGACTCTGTCCTCTTTGAAAATAAGCGGGTTGTCCGTAACCGCATTGATCTCGATATCTACACGGCCCTGCACATAATTGACTGCATCCTTGCTGGCGCCATGGATCTGCGGACAGCAGCGGAGAGAATAAGCGTCCTGAACACGAATCTGACCCTGACGAGTTGTATTCTTACTTCCTTCAAGAAGCTTAAGAAGGTTTCTCGCCGTTGCCATCTGACCTGCATGGGGACGGATCTTATGGACTCTCGGATCTAATGCATCCACTACTCCATTCTGTGCCTCAAAGGACAGGGCAGCAGCAATATCCGCTGTCTTAAGCAGAGTGATGGCATCATGTAAAGCATGGGCGCCAACTGAGGTCATTGCCTGTGTACCATTATTTAAAGCCAGACCTTCTTTTGCGGAGAGCTCGATCACCGGAATACCGGCACGCTTCATTGCTTCCGCACCCGGAAGAAGCTCACCCTCATATTCGGCAAATCCCAGTCCGATCATCGGAAGTACCATGTGGGACAGAGGTGCAAGGTCACCGGAAGCTCCCAGAGAGCCCTTCTCCGGGATAAATGGTGTAACACCCTTATTCAACATGGCGATCATTGTTTCGATTGTTTCCAGACGGATTCCGGAAAAGCCATTGGACAGATTGTTGATACGCAGGAGCAGGATTCCTCTTGCAATATCTTTATGGAAAGGATCTCCTGCACCCACTGCATGGGTAATGATCAGATTCTTCTGCAGGAGCTTGCACTCGTCCTGAGAGATCACCACGTCACTGAATTTTCCGAATCCGGTCGTGATTCCGTATACGACCTTCTTTTCTGCCACAAGATCGTCTACGACCTGTCTGGATTCCAGAATTTTATTGCGGCTTTCCTCTGACAAAACAACCTCTGCGCCGCCACGGCAAACTGCAATAATTTCATCCACTGTAAGGTCATGACCTGTAATTACCACTTTCTGCATATCCTTCGTCTCCTTTTAAAAATTATCTGTCCATATTATACTACAAAAGCGTCAAAAAAGCGTCAAATATTTCAGATTTTTCTATAATAGTTGCTAAATTATCCAACTCTTTCGCTTTACCATGCTAATATGGCAGTCGACTCAATCGTTCGGCGACATCACGCATCAATTCTTCTGTTTCCGGATTCCGTATTTTATCGGATATCTGTTTTCCCTTTTCATAATGCTTTTCGGCCAGCTCTTTATTTCCCTGCTCCAGATACAGTAGGGAGAGATATCCTTCCGTGCGCTCCAGTCCCCAGAGATATCCGTTTTTCTCCAGACACCGCTCCGCTTTTTTCAGGTATTCCAGACTTTCCTCCATGTTGCCGCAGCCATACAAAAGCTGTCCGATGTTAGAATAGATCTGTCCCGTTCCGTTCGTCACGGCAGCCTTTTCTCCGGCGGTCTTTGCTTTTTGATAGTAGATCATTGCCTCCTTCGGATCATTCCTGCGGCGGTACAAATCTCCGAGATAATTGTAGCAGGCAGCGATACCCGGCCCGAACCGCTCCGGATCCAGATCCCGAAACAGAGACAGGGACTTGGTAAGCAGCTGCTCCGCCGTATCATAATCTTCTTTTCGGATGCAGCAAAGTCCCTTAAGACGCATAAGTGTGGCATACTCCTCCACCTGCTCTCCGGCCGGACGCCGAAAGCCATATTCCACGTATTGCTCCGCCAGCTCCATATTACCTGTCTGGATCCCATAGAAGATGAATTGCTTGATGCATGCCAAGATCATCTGATCATCACCTCTTGACTCCGCAAGCATCCTGCACTCCTTGATATCCTGTTCCCCGGCTTCATAATCCCCGGCAGCGATCTCATATCTTCCTTTAATATAATACATTTCCATCTTCATGCTGCGGATCAGAGGAGAGTCCTCCTTCAGGCCGATCACAAGACCGGCGAGCTCCAGCATTTTCTCTACGCCGGTCATAACACCGAATTCTTCCTGCGGCTCCGGGATATCCTGCCGCATGACAGGGAAGTTTTCATTGATAACGGTATAAAATTCCTTGAGATAATAGATCTGATACTGATAAGCCCGTACCTGATCATGACATTTCTCAAAATGATACGCTGCAAGAGAAAGCGGGCGAAATCCCGTGTCCTTTAAGGATGCATAATATTCACCCATTCTTCTGTGATACAGCTGTTTCTTTCCGTTTGACTGATTTTCATAAACGTACTCCTGAAACAGCCGGTGGCTGAATTTATAATAGACATTCCAGCCCACAAGGACCTCCCGGATCAGAAATTCCTCCTGAAGCCGCTCCAGCCGCTTTAACAAAGACAATCGATCCGGCTCCTGCATCAGATATTCCAGTTCTTCGATCTTTATCTTTTCCGGGAATACGGACATAGCCTCCAGAACTTCCCGCTCTGCCACAGTAATTCCGGACAATCGTGTCCTGATCGCCAGATTCGTCTTCGCCGATTTTTCCAGTGTAAAGCCTTTTTTGCGGATCAGATTGATCATCTCTTTTAAAAAGAATGCATTTCCCTCTGTCATTTTAAAGACAGACTGTCTTCTTTCCGCATCCGCGTCCAGCTCCGGCAGAAGCCGATGCAGAATATCCTCTGTCTCCTCTTTCGTAAACGGATGCAGGGCAACGGTCTCGACCTTATCCTTTCTGACCAGCATTTCCAGAGCTGTCATCACATCCAGCTCCTCCTTCTCCCCACAGGTACACAGAAAAAGGAGCCTATCCCCAAAGGAACCCCCGGCGAGTCTGTTTAGAAGCTGCAGGCTCATCCTGTCCATCCACTGGATATCATCGAAGGCGAGTAGCACCCGGTAACGCATCGTCAGGCTCTCTAAAAGCTTTGTGACTGCCCTCTCGATCATAGAGTAGGTAAATCGTCCTCCTTCCATGTCATCTTTGCTGCCCGGATTCATAAAGACAGAGAATCTGGCCTCGTCCTCCTCGTCAAACAGATCGCCTATACTGCTGTTATCCCTGATCTGACGAAGCTCCTCTATAATATCGCTCCACGGATTTAAATAAAATTCCTTCCCCTGACGACAGCATGCGGATTTCAGTGTAATAATGTGTCTGGAGGACGCCAGCTTCAGACAGCTTTCAAGAAATTCCGTCTTTCCTACGCCCTCCTCACCGGAGACTACGATACAGCTGACCGAATCTCTCTGACTTTTTTCCAGAAATTCACTGAAGGCAAACAGCTCCCTGTTTCTTCCGATAAATGGAAGCTCTGCAGGACTGCTTTCCGTTTTTATATGCTCTTTAACATGAAAGATCCTCTGGAACAATTCCCGGATCTTTCTTGAGGGCTCCACGCCCATTTCTTCTCTAAGGCATTTTTCCAGATCATAGTAAAGCCGGACGGCCATGATATAGTCCCCCTGCTTTGCATACATATCCATCAATTCATAATAGGGATCCTCCCGGTATGGATTCTCCTTTATCAGGATATTTCCATATTCCTGCATGGAATGAAGATCCTGATCCTTTTTTGCCTGTTCAAATTTTTCGGATATACTCCGGATGGACTCCTTGTTCTGGCGATCTCTTATCTCCTCCACCCATTCCTCAAACTCATAGCAGTTTTTAATATAAAAATAATTCAGAAACGGCTCCTTGAGACAAAATTCCTCCGGCCGGATCCGATCCCAGTCAACAGACAGGCCGCAATCGGGATTCAATGAAACTCCTGTGTGTCCATTTGTCAGGATGACTTCCTTTCCGAGCTTTAGACGCACCTGATAGATCGCATCCCGCAGTTTTTTTCTTCCTACAGCCTCCTCCTCATCTCCCCACAAAAGGCAGATGGCCGCTTCTCTTGTGATCGTCTTTTTTACACAGAGGTAATACAGAAAGCCTTCCGCCTTCTTATATGGAAAGCTCACCGGTGCTCCATCCAAAAGGATCGACGGAGCACCGAACAGATGTACTTCGATTTTTTTCACGACCATTCCTCCCCTGTCCGATATCTTCTGCCATTTTACCATAATTTCGTCTCAGATTCCACCGGAACTGTCGAATGTCTTTCCACTTTTTCGGAAATTTTAGACGTTTTTTTGACTCCGTTCTGCTATTATCTAATTATAATGAATTCAGTTAAAATTAATCAGCGAAAGAAAGGATGATACAGCTATGACCAATAATGAGATCGGAAAGGCCATGACAATCAAACTGGATCCGGTGCTCCCGGAATATCCTGTATTTAAAGAAGGGATCCGTCGTGCTCCCATGCGTGAACTGACACTCTCTGATCATGAGAAAAAGCTTGCCGTAAAAAATGCCCTTCGCTATGTGCCGGAAGAACTGCACGAAGCTCTTGCACCGGAATTTATGGAAGAACTTTTAACCAGAGGACGTATTTACGGTTATCGTTTTATGCCGAAGGAGCGGATCTACGGAAAGCCGATCGATGAATATAAGGGAAACTGTGTTCAGGGTAAAGCGTTCCAGGTTATGATCGACAATAACTTAAACCATGAAGTCGCTCTGTATCCCTACGAGCTGGTTACCTACGGGGAAACCGGACAGGTCTGCCAGAACTGGATGCAGTATCAGCTTCTTAAAAAATACCTTGAGGTCCTGACCGATGAACAGACACTTGTTGTAATGTCCGGACATCCCCTCGGACTGTTCCATTCCCACAAACAGGCACCCCGTGTGCTTATCACAAACGGCCTTATGGTCGGTGAAGGAGACAATCCGAAGACATGGGCAAAGGCAACGGCTATGGGCTGCTCCTCCTACGGACAGATGACGGCCGGCGGCTGGATGTATATCGGACCGCAGGGTATCGTTCACGGCACCTTCAATACGATCCTCAATGCAGGCCGTAAATTCCTCGGTGTTCCTGCCGACGGAGATCTTGCCGGACACTTATTCGTTACAAGCGGTCTTGGCGGAATGAGCGGCGCACAGCCAAAGGCGATCGAGATCGCCGGTGGTGTCGGTATCGTTGCCGAAGTGGATTCCTCCCGTATCGAGACCAGACACAGCCAGGGCTGGGTAAAGCTTATCGCAGAATCCCCGGAAGAAGCCTTCAGGCTCGCACGTACCTATATGGATAAAAAGGAGCCGATGTCCATCGCATTCCATGGCAACATTGTTGACCTCCTTCAGTACGCAGTAGACCATCATATTTCCATCGACCTGCTGTCTGACCAGACCTCCTGTCATGTACCTTATGACGGCGGCTACTGTC
The DNA here is from genome assembly GCA_934376955.1 of uncultured Lachnospiraceae bacterium. Classification (GTDB taxonomy): domain Bacteria; phylum Bacillota; class Clostridia; order Lachnospirales; family Lachnospiraceae; genus CAKRPJ01. The sequence continues at coordinate 20,563 of CAKRPJ010000037.1, forward strand.
CGCAGGGTCTGACCTTTGAAGAACGTACCGCAATGCTCGATCACGACAAGGAGCACTTCTGTGAGCTGGTAGACCGCTCTCTTACCACTCATTTCCATCTGATCAAAACTCTGGTGGAGCGCGGTGCATATTTCTTTGACTACGGAAACTCCTTCATGAAGGCAGTATTCGATGCAGGAAATAAAGACATCTCCAAAAACGGAGTTGATACTTCCGAAGGCTTTATCTTCCCGTCTTATGTAGAAGATATCCTCGGACCGGAGCTGTTTGATTACGGATATGGGCCGTTCCGCTGGTGCTGTCTGTCCGGAAAGCATGACGATCTTGTCAAAACCGACCATGCTGCTATGGAGATCATCGATCCCAACCGTCGTTTCCAGGACCGCGACAACTGGGTATGGATCCGTGATGCAGAAAAGAACCAGCTTGTAGTCGGAACTCAGTGCCGTATCTTATATCAGGATGCTTTAGGACGCCGTGACATTGCACTGAAATTCAACGAAATGGTCAGAAATAAGGAGATCGGGCCGGTTATGCTTGGACGTGACCACCATGATACAGGCGGAACCGACTCTCCGTACCGTGAGACCTCCAATATCTATGATGGTTCCAATTTTACTGCTGATATGGCAACTCACTGCTATGCCGGAAACGCAGCGAGAGGTATGTCCCTTGTTGCCCTCCATAACGGCGGAGGAACCGGAATCGGAAAAGCGATAAACGGCGGCTTCGGACTTGTTCTTGACGGTTCTGAGCTTACCGACCAGATCATCCGTGAAGCAATTCCGTGGGATACTATGGTAGGTGTTTCCAGAAGAAGCTGGGCAAGAAATGAGCATTCCATTGAGACCGTTGCAGAATACAACCGTAAATTTGCCGGATCCGATGCGATCACCATGCCTTACATTGCCGATGACGCCCTGATCGAAAAAGTTTTTCAGGACGCCGTTGCGAAACACTAAATTTTAATAAGGGACGGAATTTTATGACGAAAAGATATATCCGCCACGCAGCAGAGCTTGTGACCTGCAAGGGTCCGGCTCCGCGGCGGGGCCGCGAAATGGCCGACATTGGCCTGATCAAGGACGGCGGCGTTTTGATCCACGATGATCGTATTTATGCCGTCGGCACTACAGATGAACTGGATTCCATGATCGATCCCGCAGAATATGAGATCATTGACGCATCCGGAAAAACAGTTCTTCCGGGCTTTATTGACTCCCATACTCACTTTATCTTCGGCGGATATCGTGCCGAGGAATTTTCATGGCGCTTAAAGGGTGACACCTATATGTCCATTATGGAACGTGGCGGCGGCATTAATGCAACCGTTACTCCGACAAAAAACGCCACAGAGGATGAACTGGTCGAAGTCGGGAAAGAGCGCCTCAACCGGATGCTGGAATTTGGAGTTACCACCGTAGAGGGAAAAAGCGGCTACGGAATGGATCATGACACAGAATTAAAACAGCTCCGCGCCATGAAAAGGCTGAATGCCATCCACCCCCTCGATATCGTGACCACCTTCCTTGGCCCCCACAGTGTTCTCCCGGAGTACAAGGGAAAAGAGCGTGAATTTATCGACATGCTCCTTACTAAGGTAATGCCTGAGGTCAAAAAAGAAGAATTGGCCGAATTTGCCGATATTTTCTGCGAGAAGGGAGTATTTGGAATTGAAGATTCCGAGTATTACCTGACAAAGGCAAAGGAAATGGGCTTTAAGCTAAAGGTTCATGCCGACGAGATGACCTCTCTCGGAGGCGCGGAGCTGGCGGCAAGAACCGGTGCATGCTCTGCAGACCATCTTCTTAAGGCTTCCGATGAAGGAATCCGCCAGATGGCTGAGCATGGCGTGATCAGCACACTTCTCCCGGCAACAGCCTTCTGCCTGAAGGAGCCCTATGCTCCTGCAAGAAAGATGATCGATAACGGCTGTGCCGTTGCACTTGCCTCAGACCTGAATCCGGGCAGCTGCTTCACCAACAGCATTCCGCTTCTTATTGCTCTGGGCTGTATCTATATGAACATGTCCATTGAGGAAGTGATCACTGCCCTCACCATTAATGGTGCGGCTGCAGTCGGACGTGCTGATTCTATCGGCAGTCTTGAAAAGGGAAAGAAAGCAGACATTATTTTCCTTAAGTATCCATCGATCCATTATATGCCATACCATACAGCCATCAATCTGGTAGAAACTGTAATCAAGAACGGGCAGACCGTATATCATAAGGAATGGTAAACCTGTCTTAAAAGGGAGGATCCGCTGTGCGTAATGCACAAGACGGATCCTCCCTTTGTATTTAAGTAGTCAAGCGGATATTCGCAATCCGCTTCGCTACTTGCTCATAACCGAATAACTGCTCCGCAGTTTATCAGAAGG
>CAKRPJ010000038.1:0-22520 GCA_934376955.1 uncultured Lachnospiraceae bacterium
TCATTAAGCTGGACTTTCCGCAACGTCGGATACCAGTCATGACTTTAATCATTTCTGTATCTTGAAATGCAATAATCTGATTCAGATAGAGATCACGTTTTCGTAGTATTGTTTTTTGCATAAAGGAAACACCGCCTTTCGCTTAAAATCATAACATAAACATCCGGAAAAATCAAGTTTATAGAATTTATATTAAAAACTCTTATTTTTTATAAGTTTGTAACATAATATGTTTTCTTGTCGATATGCGTCTATCATATAAATCGGCTCATTAATAGCGAATCGTATATATTATTCGTTACATTTTATCTTTGATAACATGTTGAAATAAGATAAATTTAATGTAGCATAGTCTTTCCTATAGAGTAAAAAAATGCCCTCCGGCCGCATGTCCGTATGCGGCAGAGGGCATTCTTATTGCCTTTTTGGTATTTATGATATCGGGGGATTGGTACCCTGGCATCATTTATCTTTTGTTCGCCTTCTCGACATGCACGCTTCTGCCCTTGATCTTTGTGCGGTTCAACGCCTGCAGCACCTGATCTGCCTGAGCCCGCGGCACATCTACAAATGTATATTTATCATACATGTCAATACTTCCCACAAGGCGTCCGGACAGTCCTGACTCACCCGCGATCGCTCCGAGGATATCTCCCGGCTTCACGTTCTGATTCTTGCCAAGATTGATGAACAGACGGGTCATATTGTTCTTTGCGGATCTTCTGTCCTCGTATTCCTCCATATCGTCATAGCGGCTGCGGCCTCTGTCACCGCGCGCACCACGCCCCCGGCCATCACGTCCGCGGCCTTCTCCTCTACGGCCCAGCTCCTCCAGATCACGAAGCGGTCTGCTGTCCTCTGCGATATCCTCATAATCATCACCCATGGTCATCTTAAGGAAGGCAGCTGCCAGCTCCAGGGAGGAATAGTCCTCTGCGATCAGCCTTTTTTCGATGATATCCGTCATCCGCTCCAAACCACCCTCTGTGATCAGCTCCTGTACTTCATCTAAGATCTTTTCTGCTTTGATCGCTGTCACGTCATTTAGGGACGGGATCGGCTGAGGGATAATTTTTGTCTTGCAGAATCTCTGGATATCGCGAAGCTTATATACCTCACTTCCGACTACCAGACTGAAGGCGCGGCCCTCACGTCCCGCACGGCCGGTTCTTCCGATCCTGTGGACGTAATACTCATCATCCTGAGGAATATCATAGTTAAATACAGCCTCCACATCGTCAACATCAATTCCTCTTGCTGCCACGTCGGTGGCAACGAGGATCTCTGTTGCTCCGTTTCGGAAGCTGTCCATAACACGGTCTCTCTGCTCCTGCTTCAGATCTCCATGAAGACCTTCCGCAAAATATCCCCGTCCCTGAAGTGCCTGCACCAGCTCATCTACCTGCTTTTTTGTATTGCAGAATACGACAGACAACTTCGGAGAATACAGATCCAGAAGACGGCACATAACCTCCACCTTCGTCCTTGGCTTGACCTCATAATAATACTGCGTTACCTTCGGGACGGTAAGCTCCTTTTTGACCACCTTCACCATCACGGGATCCTTCTGGAATTTTTTTGCGATATCTGCAATGGCCTGCGGCATGGTAGCGGAAAACATTACCGTCTGGCGTTCCTCCGGGAGCTGGCTTAAAATCGTTTCCATGTCTTCAAGGAAGCCCATGTTCAGCATTTCGTCGGCCTCATCGAGAACAACGGTGCCGATCTCATCGGTGCGGATCGTTTTTCTTCTCATGTGATCCATAACACGGCCCGGTGTGCCGACAATGATCTGCACGCCGCCCTTAAGCGAACGGATCTGCTTTACGATCTCCTGGCCGCCGTAGACCGGGAGTACCTTGATCCCGGACATATATTTGGCCAGACGGCGGATCTCCTCCGCAACCTGGATCGCAAGCTCTCTTGTGGGACACAGGATCATCGCCTGTGTCTTTTTGCTTTCCGCATCGATCTTCTCCAGAAGGGGGATACCGAATGCCGCCGTTTTTCCGGTTCCTGTCTGTGCCTGGCCGATCATATCGCGTCCTTCTCTCTGCACCGGGATCGCCTGTGCCTGGATCGGTGACGCTGCCTCAAAGCCCATATCTGTTACTGCTCTTAAAATGCGCTCATCTAAATTCCACTCGTCAAATCTGATTGTTTCCATTTGTTTTCTTCCTTTTCTATTAGCATAAAAAAGAGAAGATTCAGGTGTTTCCTGAATCTTCCCCATTCTTCATCCCATAATACTATATCAGCAATCTTATTTCCTGTCAAGTGCCGGTTTTTTATAACACATATAACCGAAGGCCGCTAAAACACCGACTCCATAAATAATAAAGGTGCATGCAAAGGGCAGTTTTGCGTTCACGGAATAAATAAATCCTGCGATCAGAGAACCGGCAATACTGCCTAAGGACTGGGTCGCATTGAAGAATCCCATAACGATGTTCCTCTGCTCCGGCTTTGCATTGTTGGCCACCATATCCTGAAGCACCGGAACGCTGACGGAATATCCGGCATAGGCGATCATACTGAAGGCAATGAAAATTCCGATGTTGGACGGCAGCATGGTTCCGAAGGAGGCTGCCGCACAAATTGCGATCACAACGACCATAGACTTTTTCATATTCGTCTTACTGATGATCCAGATACATAATGTCATGTTGGAAATAAAGGAAATAAATCCAACTGCCGCCTTGATGATACCATTATAAGAGGAGGTCAGGCCGAGCTGATCCTTCAGATAGTAGTTAAAAGCCTGATCGAAGCCGGTATTACCAAAGTTGATCAGAATGTTTACGGCAAACAGCATGGCAAAGGCCACATTCATAAACTTTCGGCTGTCCATAAATGCCTGGAAGGGATTGGCCTCTTTCACCAGCTGTTTCTTTGATACATTCTTTAGCTCTGTGTTTCCGTCCGGAACACAGATAAAAAAGAAAGCAACAGCTACCACTAAGAGGGTGATGGCCTGAACAAGGAAGGCTGTTTTTACAGAGATCTCTCCGAGAAAGCCGCCGACCATATATCCAAAGGCACTGGCAACACTCTTGATCGTCGCACTGTAGGTAAGATATCTTCCCTGATCCTCCGGGCGGGAAACGTTAACGATATAAGTCAGAAAGCTTACAAAGATACCACCGGTAAAAAGTCCGGCAAACATTCTGGCCAGAATGATCATGAGCTCTGTTGTTGCGTAGGCGAACCACACCTGAGCGATCCCATATCCGCAGCAGCATACCAAAAGAGATAGTCTGGATGAAATATAGACGTTGATCTTCCCCCAGAAAGGAGACATCAGAAAGCTGGTTATCAGCATCGCTGCCAGAGCTACGCCGAACATGTAGTCATGCAGATGCAGATTCTGAATAACTGTGGGGGTTACCGGATGTGCAAAATTTGCTGCCAGATTGAACACGACCATCGCCGTGAAAAAGGCAAAAAAACGGGTCTTGTACTTCATCTTTTTTCTTTCTCCCTTTTCATAATAATTCCGAACTGGTAAACACTACCAAATATAAGTTTAATCTTATCAGATAATTTTGTCAAGTTAAACAATTTTTCAGTTCAGAAGTGCCCGTTTTTGCTTGTCTTTTTATACTTTAAAGCGGTAACCGACGCCCCATATCGTCTCAATATACTGCGGCTTTGCCGTATTTAATTCAATCTTTTCCCGGATCTTTTTGATATGTACCGTTACGGTCGCGATATCGCCGATCGACTCCATATCCCAGATTTGAGAGAACAATTCCTCTTTTGTATACACATGGTTCGGATTCTGGGCAAGAAACGCCAGAAGGTCAAATTCTTTTGTTGTAAAATTTTTCTCCTCACCATTAACATAAACACGCCGGGCTGTTTTGTCGATCTTTAGGCCGCGGATCTCAATGATGTCGTTGACCGGCATGCCGCTTCCGATCAGCCTCTCATAGCGGGATAAGTGGGCCTTCACGCGGGCCACAAGCTCGCTGGGGCTGAAGGGCTTTGTCATATAGTCGTCGGCTCCCAGACCGAGGCCGCGGATCTTATCGATATCGTCCTTTTTCGCAGAGACCATGATGATCGGTGTGTTTTTGCTCTCACGGATCCTTCTGCATATCTCAAAGCCATCCACACCCGGGAGCATAAGATCCAGTATAAACAGGTCAAACTTTTCATCTAATGCTCTCTTTAAACCGTTCTCTCCGTCATTCTCGATCTCTACTTCAAATCCGGACAGCTCCAGATAGTCCTTTTCCAGCTCCGCAATACTTTCTTCATCTTCTACGATCAGAATCTTACTCATATCCTTCTCCTTCTATGCACTTATTTTTCTCAGAACGAAGTGGATCTCCGTTCCCACTCCCTCTTTACTTGTCGCCCATATCTTTCCGCCGTGATCCTCAATAATCTTCTTCACAATGGAAAGACCGATGCCGCTTCCTCCCTTTGAGGAATTTCTTGAGGAATCCGTCCGGTAAAAGCGGTCAAAGATATTAGGAAGCTCCTTGGCACCGATCCCTTTTCCATTATCCTCGATCTCGACCTGGACAAAATCACCGACATCTAAGATCCGGATGTTAATGATCCCCTGCTTCTTATCCATATATTTGATGGAATTTCCGATAATGTTATTGATGACACGCTTAAGCTGCTCCGCGTCCGCGATCACCATTACATCCTCATCGACATAGTTAAAGTATCCCAGCTCCACGCCGCGGGCCTCCAGCTCTACTCCCACCTCGTCAACACAATCACGGAAATATCCCGCCACATTTATCTTTGAAAACGTATAGGGGATCTTGTTAGTATCGATCTTGGAATAGAAGGTCAGCTCATCGATCAGCCTGTCCATATCATTCGCTTTATTATATATGGTGCGGATATACTTGTTCAGCTTTTCCGGTGACGAGGCAACTCCGTCCATGATTCCCTCCACGTAGCCCTTGATGGCTGTTATTGGAGTTTTAAGATCATGGGAAATATTGCTTATCAGCTCCTTGCTCTCCTTGTCATACTGGATCTTCTCCTCCGTGGACTCCTTGAGCCGTATCCTCATCTCCTCAAAATCCTGACAAAGCTGTCCAAACTCGTTGTCATCCTCTACCTCTAACGTAAAATCCAGATTTCCGTCCCGGATCTGCTTTGTTGCCTCCTGCAGCTTTGCAAGAGGACGCCAGATCGACTGATAGACCCACCCGGTAAGGGCCGCGCCTGTGATAAATACGATCACTATACTGGTAAACAGCATCTCTGTCATCATGGATTTGATCTCCGGGATCACGTTCACAACATTCGTCACAAGATATACGCTGCCATGATCTCCGTTCGGAAACACAAAATCACGCTGTTTAATGAGGTTTTCCATTTCTTCATCGAGATAATTTCCCCAGGAGTCCCTGTATTCCAGCTCCTCATACTCTGTAATATCCTTTTTCAAGATCTCCGCCACACGTTCGTTTCCGATAAAAATATAGTCCTCATTCTTCTTCATGATAAGGAACGAGTGATGCTGGGAAAGCTTTCCGTTAAGTCCTGTCAGATACACAGGATCCGAAAATTTTTCCGGGTGCTGGTCAATATCCCGGTCGATCTCCTTCTGGATCGATTTCGTGAGGTGGCTGAACACGCGTATCGACGCTCCAGCGGTAAAGTCGACCTCCTCAGACAGGCCATAGGTCTGAGAAAACATTTTGGCCTGATAACTATTAAGCCCAACCGCCGTCAGGTAGATCAGCGAGATCGGAACCACCGTGATCGTTAAAAACGCAATTACAAGCTTCATCCGGATCTTCATAGACGAATACGCACCTCCCGTTTTGGTCCGGACAGCGGATACACTGTCTGCTATTGAAAATATTATAGCATATTTTCTTTTTCCCGTTTATAAAACTATTATAAATAAAAAAGGAAGTAAAAAAGGAAACCTCTGCCGGCTGTCCCCCGGCTTCGGTTTCCTCTTAATTATAAGTATTTTTTCAGATCCTCAACCTTGTCCAGTTTCTCCCACGGAAGCTCAATATCGGTTCTTCCGAAGTGGCCGTAGGCTGCTGTCTGCTTGTAGATCGGACGGCGAAGGTCGAGCATACGGATGATTCCTGCCGGACGGAGATCAAAGTTCTCACGGATGATCTCAACCAGTCTTTCATCTGAAAGCTTTCCGGTTCCCATTGTATCTACCATGACCGATGTCGGATGGGCAACTCCGATCGCATAGGAAAGCTGGATCTCACACTGATCGGCAAGTCCTGCTGCAACGATGTTCTTAGCAACATAACGTGCTGCGTAGGCTGCGGAACGATCCACCTTTGTGCAGTCCTTTCCGGAGAAGGCGCCGCCGCCGTGACGGGCATATCCGCCGTAGGTGTCTACGATGATCTTTCTGCCTGTAAGTCCGCTGTCTCCGTGAGGGCCGCCGATAACGAAACGTCCTGTCGGGTTGATAAAGAACTTCGTCTCCGCATCTACCATTTCCTGAGGAAGAATCTCATCGAACACATACTTTTTAATGTCTTTATGGATCTGCTCCTGTGTTACGGTCTCATCGTGCTGCGTGGAAAGAACGACGGCATCGAGGCGGAACGGCTTGCCGTTTTCATCGTATTCAACGGTAACCTGTGTCTTTCCATCCGGACGTAAGTAAGTAAGCGTTCCGTTCTTTCTGACCTCGGTAAGGCGTCTTGCCAGCTTGTGTGCAAGAGCGATCGGGTATGGCATATACTCCGGTGTCTCATTTGTAGCAAAGCCGAACATCATTCCCTGGTCGCCGGCGCCGATCGCATCTAATTCGCCCTCAGTCATGGTATTTTCTTTTGCTTCCAGTGCCTTGTCAACACCCATGGCAATATCGCTGGACTGCTCGTCGATCGCAGTGAGAACGCCGCAGGTATCACAGTCGAAGCCGTATTTTGCACGGTCATAGCCGATCTCGCGCACTGTCTCGCGCACGATCTTCTGGATATCCACATAAGCATTTGTTGTGATCTCACCCATAACCATAACAAGACCTGTTGTCGTACATGTCTCACATGCAACGCGGCTCATGGGATCCTGTTCCATAAGTGCGTCAAGGATCGCGTCAGAAATTGCATCACACATTTTATCCGGATGTCCTTCTGTTACGGACTCGGATGTAAATAATCTTTTTTCCATTGTATCTCCTTTCAGATAGCAGGTGCCGCGGCCGAAGCTCTCGGATCACGGCATAAATTACGGCATAAAAAAGTCCGCTCAAAGTTTAAGCGGACTTGACAAAATCTCTCTATCAAATCCTCTTATTGCTCGATTTCTCGCTCAGGTTGGCACCTTCCTGCCCTCTCGTCTTTCAACGATTAACAGGGGTTGCCGTGACTTCACAGGTCCTATGTACCTCCATCACTCTGAATAAGGGATATTGCGAACTTTCTTGTATAAAATTGTTACAGGCAGTATATTAGCTGATTCTTTCCGAAATGTCAAGAGACAATTTTAAAATCCTTCTGTTTTATCCTGCACGCAGGCGGAATTTCTGGGCCTCTTTTTCCGAATCGATCCTCTCGATATTCGCACCGAGAGCACGCAGCTTATCCTCGAAGCACTCATAGCCTCTCTCGATATAGCCGATCTCATCGACCACGGTAAAGCCCTCTGCGGCAAGACCGGCAAGAACCAGCGCCGCACCGGCTCTAAGATCCGGAGCAACGACCTGCGCGCCCATAAAGAGGGGAACGCCGTCCACGATGGCTACCGAACCCTCGACCTTTATATTGGCCCCCATTCTGGCAAGCTCGCCTACATATTTAAAACGATTTTCAAAAATACTCTCTGTCACTACACTGGTTCCTTCTGCTAAAGCCAGCGCAACCGTCATCTGAGGCTGCATATCTGTCGGGAAGCCGGGATACGGAAGCGTCTTAAAGTTCATGTGACGCTGTTTTGGTTTTCCCACCACACGGATTTCCTCATCAAATTCTACGATCTCGCAGCCCATTTCCGCCAGCTTGGCTGAAATTGCCTCCAAATGCTTAGGGATCACATTTTTTACGGTGATATCGCCGCGGGTGATCGCTGCCGCACACATAAAGGTACCGGCCTCGATCTGATCCGGGATGATCGAATAGGATGTTCCGTGGAGTCTTCTCACGCCGCGGATGCGGATCACATCTGTACCTGCACCTTTGATATTGGCTCCCATACTGTTTAAGAAGTTTGCCACATCTACGACATGGGGCTCCTTTGCCACGTTTTCAAGGATCGTTTCTCCTTCGGCCATAGCTGCCGCCATCATAATATTTATTGTTGCACCGACCGATACCACGTCCAGATAGATATGGCTTCCGATCAAGTCGATGGCATGGGCAATAACCGCTCCCGAAACAATCGAAACATCTGCTCCCAGCGCCCGAAAGCCCTTTAAATGCTGGTCGATGGGTCTGCTTCCGATGGTACAGCCTCCGGGAAGCGGAACCTCCGCACTCTTATATTTTCCCAGCAGGGCACCGATAAAATAGTAGGATGCGCGGATCCTGCGCATGTGTTCATCTTCAACTGCCACGGCATGGATCTCTTTTGCATTGATCCGTACCGTATGGCGATCCAGTCTCTCCACTCTGGCTCCCAGATGCAGGATCGCATCGAGCAGCGCATTGATATCACTGACATCCGGCAGATTCTCGATCAGTACATCCTCATCCGTCATGATAGCTGCCGCTAAAATTCCCAGAGCGGCATTTTTCGCGCCGCTTATGGTAACTTCGCCCACGAGAGGATTTCCGCCTTTCATTATATATTGTTCCATTCTGCACCTCTATATTTTAACTACCGCCTTTCGCTTTCCGTCCGGGCGGCTTTAACCCTTTTTTCGTATATTTTGCCTTATAAATTATAACATACATTCCTGATTTGTAAAGTATGGTTTTTTGTAACTGTTCAGCAGGTCTGCGCACTTGCTGCGCTGACCGGGGCTTTCCAAAAGGCCTTTAGCGGTAAATACAGCAGATAAAATCATTTCCGGCTGCGTCAAAAAGCTCCTGCACATTTTCCGGAGATCTTGTTTCAGACTGACCGGAGGCCGGGTCATAAAGCCGCACATGTGACTGGTCGTAGCCTGTTATGACAACATATTCTCCCTCTCCGGTATACAAAAGCACAGGGATATCCATTCCGACAAAATACAGCATCTGATTCAGGGTACAGCCTGACGCCTCCAGTAAAAGGCACTCCCCCGATCTTGCGCTTTTTCCGGTAAATTCCGTCCGATACCGTTCCAGATATCGCAGAGCTCCGGAAACATCACGGATGTAGTTGGAGGACGGTTTATTTGCACGCGCCCATATCAGTTCATGCTTCCCATACATCACAAAGCCCATCCGGTCATACGCTTCGGAGACTGCGTCCTTAAATTCCGTGAACACCCCCAGCAAACGCCCTCTCCCGTAGGCGTAAAATACACCCCCAGAGCTATTTTCCGCGGCTCTCAGATCGATCATGTTTCCCTCCTGCAAAACAAGCTTTTTCGGAGAAGAAACGCGGATCTTCCGACCGGAGGAGACTTCCTTTCCGAGCTGCACGAAATAGGTTCTTCCCCTTTCTTCCGTTACATACCAGCCGATGAGATCCTCCTTTGCAGAGGTATCCGTATTACACACAAGTGTATCTTCTGTTCCTGCCTGAAAGAAGCCGTTAGTCTTATTGCTTACAAGAGTAAGATGGATCCTGCTGTCTTCTACCCGGACGGAACGGATATAACTTCCGTTCTTTTCATAGTGCATCGCATTTTCCATATTGCTGTCCATGATCTCAAGAGACCGCAGATACAGCCCCATGATGCGGCCGTTGGACATCACATGATCCTTTGATGCACCGACCCCATATACACAGTCGTTTCCGACAAAGCCCAGCACCCGGCAGCTCTGATCCTTTCCCTCTCCGATCTGCCGCTTCTCACCGGTATTCAGATCCATAAGGTAAAGCAGTCCCGAGCCATGTGTGCTCTCCTCCTGCCACGCCATCCGCGAGCCGTCCTGACTCACAAAAAAGCTCTCCGGATCCAGCTCAGAGGCTGCAATAACGTATTCCCGGCTCTTTAGATCGATCCCGTATACCGCATTTCCCATATAGAAGAAAAATGTCCCGTTTTCGCCTCTGTGGGCCAGTATATCAAGATCCAGCTTCAGTTCTTCAAAGCTCTCTGATGCCGGGATAAAGAAATCCTCCTCCACCGTATTGGCTTCCGGATCATAATAATTGTAGGAGATCCCGGTTCGTCCTTCATGGCTGCCTCGGTTCATATAGCCATAGACAATAAAATCCATCTCCCCGTTATCTGACAGCTCCAGTATCTGAATATCATGGCTGCGGTTCTGCTCCCGGACATCTCCTGTTCCGGCTCCTCCAAAGGAAAAAACGCAGGTATTCGTATTCTTTTCCAGATTATACAGCCACAGATCACGGTTGACCGTGTAGGCCGTGAATTTCCCATTACTGCTTCTTTTTGCAGCCAGCCCTTCTCCGTCTGATATCCCCAGCAGGATCCTTTTTCCGGAAAACTGTTCTCCGCTGCCCCAGAATACCTGATTCATGGTGCGCTCGTAGTCCATCATATAGACCCTCTGTCGGCTCCATTTCATAGTGAAGCTCTCCGTTACCTCATAGATATCCTGCGAATTTTCTCCGCCTCTGGTCACATCATAACGAAGAACGATATTGGCAAGCTCTCCGGAAAGCTCCCGGATGCCGACATAAACGTCTCCTGTCCGCTCTACTCCAAGCCCGCCCCACGTCATCTGAGAAAAGCTGTTTTTTAAGGTCACACGTCCGAGGCTGCTGTTATCTGCGTCCGGTGACGTTTCCATATACATGGTAAGCTCCTGCGCCGAGCTGTAATGGAACGTCTTGTCTGAAAAATCCCGGGCGAGTGCCAGCATCTCACCAAGATGCTCTGCGTTAGCTTCTATTATTCTTGCATAGTACCAGACCTCCGTTCCGTCAGAAAGACCCGCACAGATGCCCAGCCGATATTCTACACCTTCCTCCAGAAGATTCTGGATCGGAAGGACTGTCGCAAGCTCTCCGTTTTCCACCTTCCATCCGGTAAGCTCTGTCCGCTCTACCAGATGATCCATATCCATATTTCGGGTCTCGTACCGCAGGGAACGGATCCCATCTGCAAATGCAAACCGGATTGAAAGCTTCCTGTCTGACGGCAGCACGATAAGGCTGCCTCTGTCTGCGGAAACAGCTTTTTCCTCCCGATGTCCAAAGAGCGGCTCCAGCTCCTGCTCCAGCATAGTGGGATATGCCACGGGAAGTGTGGCTTTTTCCATAACGCTGTAGGTACGATCGGCCTCCTTTTGTTCTCTCTGCCGCATCGGCCAAATAAAATATAAAACAGCTGCCGCAATAAATATAAACAGCAATATCACGATTTTCTTTCCGGTTTTCATCCTGTATTCTTCCTTAATAGCTAAAATGAGATAAAATCCCGCTTCTGTTCTGCAGATCCCCAAAGACCCCACGGGGGATGCAAAAAAGAGGCGGGATAATTATGCTTAATGCGGTTAAGTTTCCGGCTTCCTCTTACTGAAAAAGCTTTTCCGGATATACACCCGCATCGATCAGCCTGCGGATCGCAGCAACTACAGATGGTTTATCTTCTTTATAGGTAACACCAAACCACTTGTCGCGTGTTTCCAGAACCCGAACCGTTGCCTTCTTATTTCGGATCGCCTGATCGATCATGGCAGGAAGCAGGTATTCTGCCTTGATATCTCCCTCGCGGATCCCGGATAAAAATTCCGGAAAGCCTTTTTCCAGCTCCTTTACAAAGCCCGCCGGAAGACCGAACATATTCATGGAAACGTGCTGGTCTGCCTTAACAGAAACCGGATTCCCTTCGTTGTCGCTGGCATGCATTCCTTCTGCATCCTGATAAATATTATAGGTTTCCGTAACCTTTGCAAGATATCCGTTCTCGTCCACCGTTGCAACACCGCGGGTCACACCGCCGTTTTCACTTAAAGTATTGGACAGAATGAAGCCCGCCATACACATGTCATACACTCCGTCCTTCTCCTCCATTCCGTTGACCATATAGTCGTGGATCTTTTTGAAGCCTTCTTTTCCGTAATAATCGTCCGCATTGATCACAAGAAATGGCTCATGGATCAGATTGCGGGCCGCAAGGATCGCCTGTCCTGTCCCCCAGGGCTTCTTTCTGCCCTCCGGCACAGAAAAGCCCTCCGGAAGATCGTCGATCTCCTGGAATGCATACTCTACCGGTGCGATCTTTTCGATCCGGTTTCCGATGATCTCTTTGAAATCCTTTTCCAGATCTTTTCTGATAATAAAGATCACCTTATTAAATCCGGCCTCCAGTGCGTCATGAATGGAGTAGTCCATAATGATCTCCCCATTGGGGCCCACCGGCTCCAGCTGCTTGATCCCGCCTCCGAATCTGCTTCCGATACCGGCCGCCATAATAACAAGGGATGTAGTTTTCATTTTTTCTTACCTCCTGATCCTTGCAGTATCGGCAGATGCCCTGCCTTTTTCTGCCTTCCGTCCACAAGCAAGTTTTTCTTTCATGATATCATATCGCTTTGCTGTTTGCAAGGCACATAATCGCAGCAAGGCGGGTCGGTAAATACCGGCCCGCCTGCAAACTTCTCCCGATACAGAGAGAATAGCCTTATAAAATTTCGATAAATGCAGCCACACGAGTCTCGATCTGGCCGCTGTCGGTGGTGGAATAATCGGTTTCCAGCTTAAGATACGGAACCCCAAGCTCCTCCACCATGTCTCTCATCTTTGCGGATTCCACATTGAAGGTATGACATGCCTGTAAAACGACCTCGATCACGCCGTCAACCTTATACTTCTCTATCATCTTCTTTGTGTTCTCCATGCGCCCCTCGTTCGGGGTCATAACCGAACAGTGAATATTCAGATAGCGGTCTGAGATAGCGCGGAGGATATCGTCTGCATTCTCATCGATCATCAAGCTTCTGGTCCTCTCACCGCTGCAATCGTCTAAGCATACGATCACGCCGCCGTTATTCTCAACGACCATGCCGACCTTCTGGATCACGCCGCCTGTGGGACAGCCTGTGATGAGGATACGTTTTGCAGATGCCGGAACGATACGCTCTCCTGCTGCATAAGACTTCTTCGCCTCCTCCACAAGTCCGCGGATATGTTCGATCTGCTGATCGAGATCAAAGGTGAAGCTTCCTTTCTGTAAAGCTAACATCATCTCTGTTCCGCGCATAGCCGGAGGACAGGTCTGCTGAAGCTCATACATCTCACAAAGGACCTTGCGAAGCTCGTTTCTCTTGCGGACAGCCTTACGAAGGTCATCCTCTGTGATCGTAACGTTAAATTTTTTCTCCAGACGCTCTTTAAGAAGCTTAACCTCCGCATACCAGATATCCTTAGCGTAAGGACGATCCTGACCCTGCGGAAGATGTAAAATATGTGTTTCCTTAATGTCGTTCAGGAGTTCATACATTTTTTTCTTTCCGTCACAGGTCGTTTCACCGACGATAATATCGGAGAAATATGTATATGGACATTTTTCTGAATAAGCGAAGCCGTATGTGCTCTTGATCAGTGGGCACAGGTTCTTCGGAAGAACCTTTTCTGCATCCGGGATCGTCTCGTTGCTGGTACCGCAAAGTCCTACCGATGCGATCCCGCCTGCGTCGAGAACCTCCTGGGGAGTGTAGGAACAGAGAGTACCGGCAAGCTTTCCGCCCTTCTCCTTAAATTCCTTAGCAGCCAGAAAGCCATTTTTTCTTGCATCAACAAACTCATCAAATAATTTCGGTAAATCGTGATTTGCCATTTTTCTTTTCCTCTCTCTATTCCTCTGCCATCAATGCTGCACCGATCGCTCCCGCATAGCGGGCAAGCGGCATACTTTCCACCGGTGCCTCCAGTGCATGAGATAATCTGTTTATTATATACGGATCCTCGCAAAGACCTCCGGTGAGAAAATACTGATCCGAAGGTACCTGGGAGATCAGCTGTACTACCTTTGTCACCACGGATTCGATGACTCCGTAAGCGATATCCTCTCTCGGTGTTCCCTTTCCGATCATACTGATGACCTCCGACTCCGCAAATACCGTACACATCGAGCTGATAACAGTAGGCGTTCCCCGTCCGGCCAGCTCAGACAGCTCCTCCATAGTAAGTCCCAGACGGTTTGTCATTATCTCAAGGAATTTCCCGGTTCCGGCGGAGCATTTATCGTTCATGACAAACTTCATGACACGGCCGTTCTTAAGAAATATCCCCTTGGTATCCTGACCGCCGATATCGATGACCGTTCCGTTCTTTCCAAACAGATACCATGCCCCTTTTCCATGACACGTGATCTCTGTCATGCTCTTTTGGGCATAGGGAACAGAGATCCTCCCGTATCCGGTTGCCACATAAAATGCGTTATCCGTTGTGATCCCGACATCTGCCAGCTTTTCATAGATCTCGTCTGCTGTTTTCCGGCTGTTGAATCCGGTATCGACAAGGATCGTTTTATAAATATCGCCTTCCTTTAATACGGCCACTTTGGCTGCACTGGAACCGATATCAATTCCAACCTGATACATATCTGTCTCCCGGATTACTGTTTGATCACCTTATCTGCATTGGCAAGCTTCTCAACGATCGTATACATATTGGTTACGCTTCCGACTGCCAGCTTATCCTTTAATCCGTAGAAATCCAGACAGGTTCCGCAGGTAAGGATCTCAACGCCCTGTGCTTCCATATTTTTAAGGTCTTCAAGAGATGCTGAGCCTTCCACTGTAAGCTTTGCTCCACCGTTGTAGAAAAGGATCGTCTTCGGCAGCTCCTCAAGCTGGGAAACAGCAAAAAGGAAGCCCTTCATTAAGATCTTTCCAAGCTCTGCCTCGCCGTGTCCAAGATGCTCGGAAGCAATTGCAACAACGGTATTGCCGCGCTTGTCTGCTGCACAGGAAGCACTGTCATTTCCATCCTCGTTTACCGGGCCGTCCACTGTGATGGTCACAACAAAAAGCTTGTCTGCCTTTTTCTCTGCAAAGGATTTTAAATTCTTGCTTGAAGCAAGCTTGGTAAGATTCTGAACTGCGATCTCGTTGTCAACATGAACCTCAACGGTTCCTGCCTCTTTGACTTCTCTTAAAGCCTGTGTTGCTTTTACTACCGGGATCGGGCATGCATCTCCGACTGCGTTTACTACTACGTTTGCCATAATAATCTTCCTCCTTGAATCTCTATGTAACTATTGGTAAATCGGGATAATACTCATCTGCATTCAAATGCATAACAATCCAACGTACATTTTACCTCACTATTGCCAGAGGCGTCAAATAGCATATTTCAATCCCCTTTCCCTTTTTAAAGTTTTTTTCAATACTTCCTGAAGCAGGAACTGCCTACCTGTGCAAAGACGGAAAGAATTCCGTATTGCGGAGCTCTTTCCGTCCAAAATCAGAACAGCACATCGTTATTTTCTGTCAGGCCCTGTCTGAACGCGAGTAAAATGAGATCAGATAAAGCCCGCAAAGCCCTACTACTGCATATATGACTCTCGGGATCCAGGCCACGCCGCCAAACAGAAAATCCACCAGATTGAAATTAAAAAAGCCGATCAGACCCCAGTTGATCGCTCCGATGATACTGATTGTCAGTGCTGTGCAGTCCAGCGTTTTATTCACTATTCTCAGCCTCCTTTGCTGTAACTAGTATGGATGGAAAAAATATTTTTATACAACGGTTGTCTTTTTTGATTTGCAATGCTATTATCATAGGAAGTATATAAAAATATTGTAACTATTCAGTACCTTCATAGTTACAAAATATTAATATTCTTAGGAGGAACGTCATGGCAAAAGAACTGCCCTTGACACAAATGACCAGTGCTGCCGGCTGAGCAGCCAAATTAGGACCGGGAGTCCTGACCGAAATTCTTGAAAACCTGCCAAATGTTTATAATCCCAACCTTCTGGTTGGCTTTGATACCAGCGACGATGCCTGTGTCTACAAGATCACCGATGACATCGCAGCGATCCACACCGTGGACTTCTTTACTCCGATCGTAGACGATCCCTACCAGTTCGGACAGATCGCAGCAGCGAACGCCCTGAGCGATGTATACGCTATGGGCGGAAAACCGGCGGTAGCAATGAATCTTCTCTGCGTGCCCAACTGCCTTTCAAAGGAAACGATCCGCCTGATCTTAAAGGGTGGACATGATAAGGCGGTGGAGGCCGGCTGTACCATCGCCGGCGGACACACGATCCAGGATCCGGAGCCCAAATACGGCCTCTGTGTGACCGGATATGTCCATCCGGACAAGATCTTAAAAAATGTCGGCGCAAAGCCGGGAGATCTTCTTGTCCTCACCAAGCCCGTGGGAACCGGTGTCCTTACTACCGGTGCAAAGGCCGGACTCGTATCGGACGAGGATTATAAGGCAATGATGGCCTCCATGGCAGCTCTCAATTCCAAGCCTGCCGAGATCGTCCAGACCTTCTCTGAGGTTCACGCATGTACGGATATTACCGGCTTTGGTCTTCTCGGCCATACCTACGAGATGGCAGAGGGAAGTGATTCAACGCTTAAGCTGTTCAGCAAAAAGATACCGCTCTTACACGGAGCAAGGGAGCTTGCTGAGATGGGTATCATCCCGGCCGGCGCATACAGAAATATGGACTATGTAAAGCCGCATCTTACGATAATGGAATCCGCAGAGCAGCCCCTTGTGGATCTGATCTCTGATCCCCAGACCTCAGGCGGCCTTCTGATCGCCCTTCCGGCAGATCAGGCCTTTGAGCTTTGCCGAGAGCTCCAGAAGCTCTCCCTGACCGGCGCCATCATCGGAGAGGCCATCGAGCGTCAGGAAAAACCGCTGATAATCGAATAAATATATAAGAAAAAACGGTATGTGCCCACCCTGTCAAAGGAATGGGTCCATACCGTTTTTAACCGAATCAAGTAAGTCCCCTGCTTCAATTGCAAAAAGCAATAAGCAGTGGGTGGGGACTTGCTTGTATCAGGAGGAGTGCAAGCTCCTTCTGATAAACTGCGGAGCAGTTATTCGGTTATGAGCAAGTAGCGAAGCGGATTGCGAATATCCGCTTGTAGTTCTTCATTCAGTATTCTGAAATCATCGGCCAGATCGGCCTCCGTTCCGTCCTTTTCATAGATCCGCCCATTCTGGACGTAGGTGTATACACGGATATTATCCAGATATACTCTCTTTCCGGCAGTAAATACCAGCTTTTGCGTATCTGTCCACGGAATTTCCGCCACATACGTCCCTGCCTCCGAAATTCGGAAGGTTTTTTCCGTATCTCCTATTTTCATTGTCACGGAAGCGCCTGCAAAATCGGATTCTGCATAAAATTCGATTTTGATCTTCTTTGACGATGGGAGCCTTCCTTTAAAGCTCTGGGAGATACTCCCTCCGGCCGGCAAAAGCGCCATGCTGCTTCCGTTCTTTTCTGTCACCGTGGCAGCTCCGGAAAACTCCCAGCCTTCTTTTCCAAGGGCAAACTGGCTGTTATAGATACAGTTGTTGACATAATTTCTGTATACCCAGAGTCCATAGCCACTTGTGGTCTCAGAAAGCACCGGCTCAAGGCTTCTTACAAATTCTCCGACCTGACTTTCCTCAATCTGCGTATTGTAAGAATATGCCTCTGTGGAATCCATATATAAAAGCTGCTCCACAAAATACGGCTTTCCGCTCAGCTGATACAGGTAACTCATGTTATCCCGCATCGTATCGAGGGCCTCCTTAGCAGACATCCTGTTATTGTTGTTTGCCTGTCCCATAGACACACTATACATAAGTGCCGAATAGGGAGCACCGTCACAGGGATAAGTAGCCTTGTGGGAATAGTAGGTATAATCCCCATCTGCGCTATAGATCGGATCCCCGTCCGCACGCACCTCCAGCGAAAGTTCCGGAAATACCTTCTGGGTATCCTTTAAAAGCTCCATGAGGAAATTATCGTAAAAATCGTAAAACAGCTTCGCTGACGGATGGTTCCTGTTGGGCAGGTAAACCTCTCCAAAGCTGTTAAACCGCTTTTCATACTGCTTTCCCACCTCCTGAAGCGAATAATGTTCGATAAGATACCCGGTATATCCGCTTTTTTGAGCCATTACCCGCCGGTTATTCAGCGGAGTGTCCGGATTCAGGTTGTAGGTATAAGCCCAGAAATCTTCCCATGTAATAAACCCGCTGTGAAAATTTTTGTGGGCTGAAGCTCTCTCATAGATCTTTTTGCTGTATTCCAGCCATGCATGCCTGTCCGCACTGTTTTTAGCGACTACATTGGCAAACCGCTTCGGAAGCTCATAGGAACCGTAATAATCCCAGCTGTAGCCCAGTCTTAAAACCACGAGGAGACCATGGCGGTCGGCACAATCCATAACCTCATCCAAACGTTTAAATGCATTTTCATTATACGTTTCCGAAATCGTGTTCGGCTGAAATTCCCGCCACGGCACTACCAGTATGATGCTGTTAAATCCATCCTCCGCAATTTTTTCCATGTTGGATTCCATGGCATCGTCTTCGCTGTTCCAGTAATTGATCGGCCACTCATCTCCAAAATAAGTTACCGCCTTTAAATATTCGTTTTTTTCAGCCCCGTAGGACGCTGCGGCACCGATGCTGCTCATGGCCAGAAGGCAGGCAGCAATCGCCGTTATGATCGTTCTTTTGTAATCCATGCAGTAAACCTGTTGTTATTTTGTCATTCCGAGGGCTCTCGGTCTGCATCCGTCCGGGATCGGGCAATGGTAGGTATCACCCTCGAGGGTCTCCTCCATCTCTGCCTTTGCCTCAGCGATCACCTTCGGATCCTCAAGCATATCCACTGCCGCTCCGGCCATAGCCTTTGCCGCATAGATAAGTCCCTTATGAGCAAGTCCGCTCTTTCCCTGACTTACCACCTGCCATGAATGTCCCGGAGTTCCTGCTGCCCATGTAGCTACATAAGCCTGAGCGGTGGGGCAGTTCCAGCTTACATCACCGACATCCGTAGAACCAAAGGACATGCTTCCTACCGGATCGAACGGTGCGACGAAACGATACATAGCCTCACCTTTATGGGCCAGCACTTCCTTCTTTGCTTCCTTGTCCTGACAGGTTTTTGCGATCTTTTCCAGAGATTCATAGCAGCTGTCGCCGACACTGTCATGGATCGCCTTAGCAAACGCCATCTCCTCCTCTGTATATTCCGGGGATCCTAACTCCTTCAGATTTTCCCAGAGCTTCTTTGCGATCACCTTATTGCTGACAAGATTGGAGCAGCCCTTGATAAAGTCACGCTCTACTCTTGTTTCTGTCATAAGTGCGGCACCATCAGCGATCTTATTGACACGCTGGAAGATCTCCTCCACCTGTTTATTCTTCGGTGCGCGGATCAGATACAGAACCTCGGCATAGGGCTGCACAACGTTCGGAGAATAGCCTCCGGTATTTGTGATCGCATAGTGAATCCTTGCTTCGGAAACCACATGCTCACGGAGGAACTGGACACCCATGTTCATAAGCTCTAAAGCATCCAGAGCACTTCTGCCAAGATGAGGAGCTCCGCCCGCATGGGCACTCGTTCCATAGAATTTATATGCCACCTGATAGTTTGCCAGAGAGCTTCCTGTATCCGCTCTGGTCAGATCGCCCGGGTGCCATGTGATCGCCGCATCAAGATCGGCAAATACGCCCCCCTTAGCCATAAAGGCCTTACCGGAGCCGCCCTCCTCACCGGGGCATCCAAAGTAAATGATCGTACCGGATTTTCCGCTCTCCTCTAAATATTTTTTTACTCCGATCGCTGCGGAAAGGGAGGCTGTTCCCAGCATATTGTGTCCGCAGCCATGTCCGGGAGCTCCTGCATTGATCTGTTTCTTTTCAGCAAGTCCTGCCTCCTGATCCAGACCGGAAAGAGCATCATACTCACCGAGGAAGCCGATCACAGGTTTTCCGGAGCCGAAGGTACCCTTAAAAGCGGTAGCAACGCCGGCAAGATTTTCTTCTACCTGAAAGCCTTCTTTTTTAAGCAGATCGCAGAGGATCTTCATTGAGCCTGTTTCTGTAAATGCGGTTTCCGCACATCCCCAGATCTCATCACTGCCCTCAATGATCTCAGCTGCTTTTTTATCGATTTCATCCCATGCTGTCTGTTTTCCCATCGTTTTATCACCTTTCCTCATAAAATTATCGCGTGATTTTATTTTACCACTCCCTTTCGGTATCGTCAATAAAACGGTAACATTGCCGAAAGTAGAGCGGAAAAAATAATTACTTGCGCTTTTATTTAAGGAATGCTATAATTTTTAAGATAATGCCTGTTATTATAGGCAAAACGTGAAGATTATTGGAGGTATACACATGAACTGGAGCATCGTAATGAATGTCATTCTTGTCATCCTTGTTATTCTTGCCATCGTGCTCGGTGTTCTGTACTATTTCGGCAGAAAGCTGGAAAAACGTCAGGTTGAAACACAGGCAACAATCGACGCCGCCAAACAGGTGGTAACCCTTATGGCAATCGACAAGAAGAAGCTGAAAATAAAGGATGCAGGTCTTCCGGCCGTGGTCTACGAACAGACCCCCTGGTATGCGAAGCGCGCTAAGATCCCGGTAGTAAAAGCAAAGATCGGTTCAAGAATCATGACTATGATCGCCGATGAAAAAGTATTTTTACAGCTTCCTTTAAAAACGGAAGCCAAGGTCGTTATCAGCGGAATGTATATAACAGACATCAAGAGTGTCCGCGGAGGTATCCCGCCGCTTCCGGAAAAGAAAACAATCGGAGCTCGGATCAAGAGCTTTTTCAAAAAAGAAAATACCGACAGCAAAAAAACAAAATAGTTTAACCGAATCAAGTAAGTCCCCACCCCCTGCTTCAATTGCGAAAAGCAATAAGCAGTGGGTGGGGACTTGCTTGTATCAGGAGGAGTGCAAGCTCCTTCTGATAAACTGCGGAGCAGTTATTCGGTTATGAGCAAGTAGCGAAGCGGATTGCGAATATCCGGAAGCTTAGATAACACCGATACTATTTAACAAAAAGATCCATAAAAACAAGGTTCCGACAGAAGCCACGGTACTGATGACCACCATCTGTCCGGCCAGCTCTCCGTCTCCGCCCATATTCTGGGCCATCGGATAAGACGCAGTTGCAACCGGCGTCGCATAGACCGCCAGTATGAGGAACAGCTCTACACCGCGAATTCCCAGCATATATCCGATAGGCAGCATGATCGCCGGAAGCACGATAAGCTTAAAGGACAATGCAGGCACAAGATATTTGAGGTTTCCCCGGATCGCATTGAAGTGGAGCGTTCCGCCCAAGATGAACAGAGCCAATGGGGAGGTCATATCGGAGAATGCGGCAATCGGCTTCAGCACGCAGGCCGGAAGCTTGATCCCCAAAAGGAAAAACACAAGACCGGCAACAGCGCCGCGAAGAAGCGGGTTTTTTGCCACGTTTGTGATGATATTTTTTACATCGGTCTTTCCCTCTCCGTTAAACATCTCAAGGATCACAACAGAGGTCGTGTTATAGATCGTGATCACGACGGTAATGACCATGGCCGCTACAGAGGATGCCTCCTCGCCAAATACCGAGATCGTAAGAGGAAGGCCGAACAGAACGAAGTTGCTTCGATAGATTGCCTGAATGATAACCCCTCTCCTGCGGTTTTCCTTGACGATCCGCGGCACGATCAGAACCAAGATCACTTCTAAGATCAGGATGCTGGCGCCGCAAAAGATCATAATGACCGGGCTTGGAAGTGTGCTGGCATCTGCCTTATAGATGTTGTAAAATGTCATAAACGGAAAAAACACTTTAAACACCGCACGGTTCAGCTCCTGAAGAAATTCTTCACTCAGAACCTTTTTTATCTTCAGTGTATAGCCAAAGGTAATGTAGATCAGAAACGGGATCACCGCATTCACAGCAACCAAAAAGCTTTCCATTATTTGTGTCCTCCCTTGTCTTCTGTTATTCGGATACTGACCTGATCCTATGCCAGATGCAGATTCCCTTTTTTCTTTTCTCTTGCAGCAAGCTCCAAACGGCAGTCTGAAACGTACTCTCCATTCATCTCTAAGGAATAGGTAATGGCAAGAGAGATCGCGTTCTCCTCGATGCAGATATCAAGCACTGAGGTGGTAAGCCCCAGAACGATCAGTCCCATCGGCGTCTTGTAATTCGCCTTAGTCCGTTTTCCCAGTTCAAAGGTCATCTGGCTCTCCACCAATCCGCGCTTTGTTACTTCAATCTTATCCGGCCACACCTTTACCGTGTTTTTTGTTGGTATAGTCCCTTCTTCAATGGATTCCTCATAGGTCAGATATTGTTTCCCATTCTTTTCATACCAGCTTCCGGAGGTGATGATTTCCACGACGTCGTCCTCATCCTCCATTATCTGTGTACCCTTTACACTTACCAGAACATCCTTTGTCATTAGAAACTGCCACTCAAAATGCGTGTAAATATACTCACATCGAGATAATGTAAACTCTCACGAGTTTTACTTACTGCTTCATC
>CAKRPJ010000039.1:0-22458 GCA_934376955.1 uncultured Lachnospiraceae bacterium
GCGAAAAGCTCTATGAGGAGCTGCTCATCGCGGGCAATAACACGGAAAAGACGGCGAACGACAAGATCTATGTCGAGTATCAGCCGCTCGTCACCCCTGCCGAACTCGAGGATAAATTGGAGGTTCTCCGCGCCGCGCTGGAAACGGAAAACGCGGACAAGCTCCGCGCCGCGCTCCACCGCGTCGTCCCGACCTTCCGCGAACCGGACGAGGTCAACCGGACACAGGGCGAGACGGTAGAGCTCCCAAAGCAGAGCGGGGAATATATACCAGTATAATCAAGAGAGGAACAAAACACGGAATGAGTAACGAAGGGGAAATGTGTCAACAAGGCTAAAACGCCGGACGGCAAGATAAAGGCGCACAAAAACCAGTCTCCGCAGAAAGCCGGGACTGAGAAAGGCAATATTGTGGGTGGTCAGGCAGACCGTCTGAGTGATTTTGCAGCGCGGCAGGAGTGATAACCTGGTAAAACAGCGGCTAGGGCAACCACCAATACAGAGATATGCACCGGCGGATTGAGGCCTATCGCGCTTGTGCTGTTGCGTTCCCACAACCGTTTCTGGCCTGTGGATTTGAAGCGGGAATTGCAGTGCTCACACTCTGTTCGCAAAGCGAAGGTTCGTTTGAAATGGAGGCAACTGCGGTCAATGGAAAGCCAGTAGCCTGTGGGATTGGTTCTGTATTTGGTGCAGCCATGGCTTCTATTGCCATTATTCCAGTTCTTGTGGCCGCAGGGGCAAGCGCCGGTTTTGGATTGACATAATGGGCAGCAATATTTCTGGCGGGTGCGTCCATTGTCGGTGGTTTTGCTGTCCATGTGCATGGCAATGCCAGCTTCGTAGACCGGATTGCCAACAGGGAGCGCTTTATTTTCAGCTCCGTGCTTTTTGAGATGGATAAAAGATTCACCGGCATAGACCGATTTCGCGGTATTGTAGATGCTTTTCGCGTCATAACCCTTATCCGCAAGGAAGGAACACACCTGCCAGAAGATGACTTAGTCGGATACGGCAAGGATGTCAATTGCAACGGTGGAGTCCGCTGTGATGGCCGGATTGGTCAGCTCATACAACGGTAGACCAGAGATACAGTCCACCAGCACATGGTTTTTATAGCTCCAGTAGAACTCGTACCGGTGCTCGCTGTGCAGATTGGAGGCGGAGTGGACGCTGAGCGTACAATCCGGAGCGCTTTTCGGTTGGTTTTCCTTGGAGAACTTGTTTTTCGCAAAGGATTTCGGATTGTTTTGCTTTGTGTTTGTCATGACAGGAGTAGAATCCAATCCGATGAAGGATGAATCTACTACGCCCATCCCGTTCGGAGGTCGCGCCAAACCCGCCATCACAGCCTTTAATTCCGCATTGTCCATCTGTTGCGGAAAGCTGTCATAGGCCCAGTAGGACAGCAGCGGCTTCATAATATTGAAGCTGCTGTAAGGGGTCCTATGACATTGTTGTTTCATGGGGTGCGGTTATGTGCTTCTGGAAATACCTCCATGGCCTCCCCTGAAAGGGCAAACGCGCAGGAAGCGAAGAACCTGAGGCATACTTGTTTTTGTGTGGACGGTTTAACGAAGACTGTCGAAAAGGTTGCGTGTGAAGAAATCAGGGCGGACTGGTTTGGCAGGAGATTCACATTTTGCGAGGACCCGGACGGGCAGCCGATTGAGTTGAAAGAGTCGGTATAAGAGGGGAGTATTTTGGAATATGGGCAAGATGAACTGGAAAGCGGTGATAGGGGTCTCAGCAGCTGTGCTTGGTACAGCTTTTGCAGCGGTATCCGTTGTCGCTCATAAGAAAAAAGGGGACAGCACCTTTGAAAATGAGCCGGAGCAGAAAAACCCCCTGGAGGGCAAGAAGGTCGTCTTTATAGAAAACGGGGAAGACCCCGAAAACGCGGACGGGGTGAAGGGCCATCTGGAAGTGGTCGGAGACTCCGATTATAAAGAGAGCTTTTACGGAAAGTATGTAAAGCGGGGAATCGATATCATTCTTTCCTTTGGCGGGCTTGTCGTGTTGTCTCCGGTTCTTGCGGGGATCGCTCTCGCGATTAATATCGACGACCCGGGTCCTGTCCTGTTCACTCAGAAACGCGTGGGCCAGAATAAGAAGTATTTCAAGCTCCACAAATTCCGTTCCATGAAAATGTCCACGCCGCATGATGTGCCCACGCATCAGCTGGAGAATCCGGAGCAGTATATCACGAGAGTCGGGAAGTTCCTGCGGGCGCACAGCCTGGATGAGCTCCCTCAGATCTGGGATATTTTCATCGGTAACATGAGCGTGATCGGCCCCCGCCCGGGTCTGTGGAATCAGGACCTCCTGACGGCGGAGCGGGATCAGTATCACGTCAATGACGTAAAACCCGGCCTGACTGGCTGGGCGCAGATCAACGGACGGGATGAGCTTGAAATTCCGGTCAAGGCGAAGCTCGACGGAGAGTATGTTGAGAAGCTCGGGCTCAAGATGGATGCCAAGGTTTTCTTCGATTCCATCGGAGTGTTTGTCGGTGATGATTCTGTTGTCGAAGGCGGGACAGGAACCATGAAAAAGGATTCTGCCGATATCAGCATTCCGGAGGATACGCTTGTTTCCGTGGTCATGGCCACCTATCGAAGGGATCAGGCGCTCCGCAACGCACTGACCTCTCTTGCCGCACAGACGTATCAGAACTTTCAAGTCGTTCTGGTAGATGATAATGACGATGGGGAGTGGACGGCGAAGGTGCAGGCTATCGTCGATGAATTCAAAGATCAGATTTCCATCCATTACATAGTCAATGAGCACAATATGGGTTCCGCGGCGACAAGAAACCGGGGGATCGCCGAGGCAAAGGGCCAGTATATCACGTTCCTCGATGACGATGATGTGTATCTTCCTCCCAAAATCGAAATGCAACTGAAGGATATTATTTCCTCCGGCGCTGATTATGGCATTACTGATTTGTACCTGTACAATGAAAACGGAGAGCTGATCGACAGAAGGATCCGTACATATATAAAATCGACGGAAGCAAAGGATCTGATGCGCTACCATTTGCTTCAGCACATGACCGGTACAGATACCTTTATGTTCAAAGCGGATTACCTGCGCAATATTGGCGGTTTTCCCGGGATCAATGTGGGTGATGAGTTCTATCTCATGAAAGAGGCCATTTTAGCCGGCGGAACATTCACTTATTCGAACCATTGCTATGTCAAGGCCTATGTGCACTCCGGGGAGTTAAACGGCCTCTCAAGCGGAGACAGTAAAGTCCGCGGCGAAAACGCGCTCTTTGAAGATAAAAAGAAGTACTATGATTATTTAACGAAAGCGGATATCCGCTATGTTAAGATGCGCCACCATGCTGTGCTCGCGTTTGCGGAGATGCGGCGAAAGAACATGGTTCCGTTCGTTGAGAACGCAGTGCAATCGTTTGCCTCGGCGCCAGTCGCATGTGTGAAGATGTTTCTTGAACACAGATAGGAGACAGGTATCGTGAAAAAAAGCGTTGAAGTGCTGATCACCACAATGCATCTGCGGGATGTGGACTCTCTGGTAAAGAAAATGAATATCCAATCCAGCTTCGTCATCGGCAATCAATGTGATGCTGATAAAATGGAGTCCGTTGTGTGTGACGGCAAGCAGGGAATGGTGCTTTCAAGAAACGAAAAGGGTGTAGGAAAAAACAGAAATGTGGTAATGGATCATGCCGAAGCTGATATTTGCGTTTTTGCGGACGATGACATGGTCTTTTATGACGGGTATGTTGATAAAGTAGCTTCTCTGTTTGAGCAGTATCGGAAAGCGGATCTAATCATCTTCAATCTGGGCGACCTGGACAGTATCGGATATGAGAAGGAACGCAAGAATCGGAAGGTTGTCCGCGTTAATCAATGGAACTATATGAATTATGGCGCGGCAAGGATCGCTTTTCGAAGACAGATTGTCAGTTACTTGGGCATCCGGTTCAACTTGAATTTCGGAGGTGGAACGCAGCACCAGGCCGGGGAAGATACGCTCTTTCTGAAAGAGTGTCTGGATAAGGGTTTAAACATCCTTGCCGTTCCGGTCTCCATCGCTTATTTGTCTAACGACCGGGAGTCGTCATGGTTTCATGGATACAACGAGAAGTATTTTTTCGATAAGGGCGTTTTTCTGTCGGTGGCTTACGGAAAACTGGCCATCCCTATGGGAGCTGCTTTATTGGCACGGCATTCGGAATATATGTCTGCCGGTATGAGTAAAACAGAAGTGTTTCGCTCTATGTACAAAGGAATCCGTTATATCAGTGAGGAACTACATGAAGTTAAAAATAGGAGCCAAAAAACTGGATGCCGGCCAGGTACTGCTGGCCATCATTTATAAAATCGTACTGGACGCGTCGTATGGGTTATTTGAAGTGCGGTATTTTGGATATCTGGGGATCGAATGCAAGATCATGCTATATCGCATCATGCTCGGATGGCTCATTTATTTGGGGACTTTCGCGGTTATTCACAGCAATGAATGCAAAATCGTAAATCTATTCAGCTATATCATGTTGTTTCTAAGTATGGCACCGTTTGTGACGCTATATCAGTTTTGGCCCGAGTGTAAGCTTTGGATGGTTTTTTTGCAGATAAGCGCCCTTTTGTTTATCGATATCATTGCGCGGCGATTTACGTTAAAAGCCTTTTCAATCAAATCATTGCCGTATCAGGATTTCCGCGTTGTATTCGCCGGGTGGCTCTTCCTGATTGCAATGTTCTTGTATATGTTCATGAAATTCCGGCTGCCCAGTTTTTCGCTGTTGGGCTTTGAGTCCATTTATTTAGTCAGAGCCGACTCTGGGTTTTCTACGTTTGATAGTATTCTGACCTGCATTGCCTGTAAAATTATCTGTCCGCTTTATATGGTGGTATGCTGGAAAAAGAAAAAATACTTAAAATTAGCATTTCTTGCTCTTATCCAGCTCTACATTTACAGTATATCTGGATTCAAAACGTTTTTATTCATACCCATTGTTCTGTTTGGCTTGGAATTCTTTAAAAATATCGATTTGAGGAAGCTGATTATCGCCGGATTAACGGGCGCTTTGCTTTTCGTGGATCTGATCCAGGTGGCAACAGGCAGGCTGATGCCATACGCATTGATTGGAGACCGGACGATTTTTTTTCCGGCCATCATTAAGCGTGCTTTCTTTGACTTCTTTTCGAAGAATCCCTATGTGTATTTTTCCCAGAACAGCATCGCAAGAATATTTGGCATCAAGAGTGTCTATGAGACGAATGTATTTAACATCATTGGCGCGGAGTACTTTGACAAGCCCAATATGTGGACAAATACAGGAGTTTTTGCAGATGCCTACTCGAATTTGGGCGTAGCCGGTGTATTCATCATTTCATTTTTGCTTGCTATTATTTTAATTATCGTCTCCCAAAAAATGGAGTCTTTCAGCGGCGATGTAAAAAATGCAATGACCGCCATCTATATCCTGTATTTTATTTCGTTTAATGATGGTGCATTCCTGTTTACCATGGTATCGGGTGGTTTCCTCATCGTGATGATCATCGCTGAATTAGTTGATTTTTCTTCCGATATAGAGGTAGAAAACAAAGATCTTCGAGAATAGAATTGACAGGATATTTTTTGTAAGAAAAAAACGAAAAGCAGAAATATGTACTTACAAGGGAGAGCAATATGGAACAATTACAATATCCATTTGAAAGTAAAACCCTTCTGAGAAAAAAAATAAAACTAAAGAAAGAGTTACTATCCAGCGGAAACTCTTGGGTAGAAAAACGGATCGCGGTGCTTGGCGGATCAACAACCAATGAAATTGTAGATCAGTTGGAGCTGTTTCTGCTGCACTATGGGATCAAACCTGTTTTCTATCAATCCGAATACTCTCAATATTGGCAGGATGCCATGTTCGGGAATGAGCAATTAGACACTTTTAAACCTGATATTATTTATATCCACACGAATTGGCGGAACATCACGAATTTTCCGACAACCGCGAATACAGTCGCGGAGGTTGACGCGATGCTGGAAGCCGAGTTCTCACATTTTTCCGTCATGTGGGACAAGCTGGAGGAACGGTTTGGTTGTCCGGTGATTCAAGACAACTTTGACCGTCCGGGTTGGAGATTGCTGGGCAACAGCGACATTTCGGATTACAGAGGGAAGACGAATTTTATTTCCCGGCTCAACCAGAAGCTGTACCAGTATTCTCAGACCCATAATGGCTTTTATGTCAATGATGTGGACTATTTAGCCGCTTCGTTTGGTCTGGACGTCTGGAGCAACCCTCTTTTCTGGCATATGTACAAATACAGCCTCTGCTTAGAAGGAGTTCCTTACCTGGCAAAAAGCGTTGCGGATATCATCAAGAGTATATATGGAAAAAATAAAAAAGTGCTCGTCTGCGATCTCGACAATACCCTCTGGGGCGGGGTTGTTGGAGATGACGGTGTGGAAGGAATTCAGGTAGGGCCGGAGGTCCCGATGGGGCAGATATACAGTGAATTCCAGAAGTACATTAAGGAACTGAAATCTATCGGAGTATTACTTGCGGTAAACAGTAAAAATGATGAGGAAAACGCGATTGCCGGCTTGAATCATCCGGATGGAATTCTTCGGCCAGACGATTTTATTGTCATAAAAGCAAACTGGGAAAACAAAGACCGTAATATGCGGGAAATTGCATCTGAGCTGAATCTCGGTATCGATAGTTTTGTTTTTGCGGATGACAATCCGACCGAGCGGGAAATTATGATTCAGTCTGGTTTCGGCGTAGCTGTCCCGGTCATGGATAAGGTTGAAAACTACCTTCGTGTGATCGATCGAAATGGCTTTTTTGAAGTGACTTCATTGTCCGCGGATGATTTATCCAGGGAGAAGATGTACAAGGCCAATGCGCAGAGAACGCAGTTGGAGCAATCACTCGGCAACTATGAGGATTTTCTGAAAAGTCTGAATATGAAAGCGACCATCCGCTGCTTTGAGCCCATTTATTATCAGCGGATCGCTCAGCTTACAAACAAGAGCAACCAGTTCAACTTGACCACTCTGCGCTGCAGCGAGGGTGACATTACCCGTATGCAGGAGTCCCCAAATTATCTCTGCCTCTATGGAAAATTGGAGGATAAGTTTGGGGATAACGGCGTCGTCAGTGTGGTTTCGGGCGAGATCATAGGCCAGGAGCTTCACATGCGGTTGTGGTTGATGAGCTGCCGTGTTTTAAAGCGCGGTGTGGAGGATGCCATGCTGGATACGCTGGTCGCGGACGCAAAGGAAGCGGGCATTCAATCCATCATTGGTTATTATTATCCAACCGCAAAGAATCATATGGTCGAAGAGTTCTATGGCCGGATGGGATTTGAAAAAATCGCATCGGACGAGGAGAAAAATACGACTTGGAAACTGGACGTAAATACTTATGAGTCCAAGAATCCGAAGATTGAGATCAACAGATAAAAAGGAGATCGTACCATGAGCAGAGAAGAGATTTTTGAAAGATTAAACCTGGTATTTCGGGATGTTTTCGATGATGACAGCCTGACTGTGGGCGAAAGCACCACTGCTGAGGATATCGATGATTGGGATAGTTTGCACCACATTTCTCTCTTGGCGGCAATTGAGGATGAGTTTGATATCGAGTTTTCTATGGGACAGACCGTTAAGATGAAGAATGTCGGCGAGATGGTAGATTATATTGCGGGAGAGCTCTAATGGAAGTGCATCATATTGGCTACTTGGTGAAAAACATCGATAAGTCCATCGAGAGCTTCCAAAAATTAGGGTATGAAATTACGATCCCAGCGACATGGGATGCCGGGCGGAATGCATATTTATGCTTTATGAGGAATGGCGGATATTGTGTGGAGTTAATTGCGCCTGCAAAGGATTCTTCTCTTTATCCCCTCCTGAAGCAATATAATAATGCGCCCTATCACATTTGTTACAAATGCGAGCATCTTGAAGATGCGGTTGCAATTTTAAAAACCGAGAAATTTATGCCCTTTCTTGAGCCTGCTCCGGCGTCGGTTATCGGAAAGACTGCAAGAGTCGCTTTTCTCATAAGTGCGCGGGCCGGAATGATAGAATTAGTAGAGGAATAAGACATTGAGTATTACATCTTTTCAATTCATACTATTCGTGATCGTGTCTGTAACGATATATAGGATTATACCGGCTAAGCTGCAGTGGGTGGTATTGCTGATAGCCAGTGTTATTTTCTATATAAGCTTTAGTGTAGTTGGGATATTCGTTCTTATTGCAACAGCACTGATCACATATTATTTTGCAATTCAGATACAGAACCAAAAGGACATGCTGTCCTCTTGGATGACTGCTCATAAAGCGCTGGTCACGAAAGAGGAGCGAAAAGAAAAAAAAGAATACTATGGAAAGAAACAACGGTTCTACTTGATACTGGCCATCGTAATCAATGTATTTATTCTCTTTTTGTGCAAGTATTATGGCAAATTATCCATCAACTTGAACCATACGTTCCACGTAAACATTTGGACTGCTGAAAATATTATCCTGCCGTTAGGAATTTCATATTATTCATTGCAGCTGATCGGGTATATTACCGATGTCCAGCGAGACGTGATCCAGGCAGAGCGTAACCCTTTGAAGGTCATTCTGTATGGTGTTTTCTTCCTGTCCATCATGCAAGGCCCTTTTAACCGCTATGAAACTCTGATGCCGCAAATCTGCAGGGATAAAAAATCGAAGCTTGATTTTGTCACCGCAAAGAAAGCCATTCTTCGCATTTTATGGGGATACGTCAAGAAAAAGTGTATCGCCGACCAGGTAGGCATTTTGGTGAACGAAGTGTTTTCCAATTATAGAAACTACTCAGGTTCAGCGATTATCCTGGCAACCTTCTGTTTTGCGATTCAGCTTTATGCGGATTTTGCGGGATACATGGATATTATGGCCGGTATCGGTCAATTGTTCGGAATTGAGATCCCGGAAAACTTTCATCAGCCGTTTTTCTCAAGGAATATTTCTGAATTCTGGCAAAAATGGCACATCAGTTTGGGGGCATGGCTGAAAGGTTATGTATTTTATCCCGTTTTAAAATCACATGTCTTTAAAGATTTTGGTAAGTGGTTAACACAGACGGTCAGTAAAGAGGCAGGAAGAAATATCCCCACTTATGTTGGAATGCTGATTCTGTGGACTTTGATCGGAACGTGGCATGGAGCTGGCATCACTTATGTCTTTAGCGTAGGACTATTGCAGTTTTTCTATATCTTCATGGGTAAAATCACTGCTCCGGTTTCTGCAAAGGTCAAAGCCGCATTAAAAATCAATGAGGACAGCCTTGGTTGGCACGTCTTTCAATCTTGCAGAGTGACTGTGTTGATGATGTTCGCATGGATATTCTTTAACTCCCCAAGCATGAAGGATGCGTTTGGATTCATTGGACGTATATTCTGCGGGGGGATCAACGTCAGTCAGGTCACGCAAATCTTCACAGAAGGCAGTGCTTTAGCTGGTATTTCAGGAGCAATATTCATGTTCTACATTCTGCTATGCGCTGTAATTCTTGTTTGCGTTGATTTGATTCACGAAAAAGGCGTTTCCATCCGTGACAGCGCCATCAGCAGAGGCTACATAGCTGAATGTGTCCTGTTTTTCACGTTGATTTTTGCTTTGATCGTATTTGGCGCATATGGCAGCCAGTATAATCCCAGTAACTTCATTTACTTTGAGTTTTAGGGGAAAATTATGAATATAACAAAAAAAATCATACGGGGCTGCTTAACCGCGCTTGCATTTGTTATCCTTTTTACGCTTATTCAGACGGTATTGGTTCCTCAATACGGAAGCGATTCAACGACCAAGGTTGAAGGCTATTACGCGTTAGAAAAAAACTCGGTTGATGTTTTATTTGTCGGGCCAAGCCAGATGTTCTGTACCGTGGATGCGCCGAGGCTGTACAATGAGCACGGTATTCATGCGTACGATTTCGGCGCCAGCGACCAGAGGCTGTCCATGAGCTATTACTATCTGATAGAGGCGCTAAAGACGCAGAACCCAAAAGCTGTTTTTGTAGAGGTATGCGAGATTTTCGAACCAAACGATACCATTGATGATTCAACCGTTGCATGGAATTATGCGCCCATGCGCGCATCAACGGATAAATATCGTTCATTGTTGGCTACTTTTCAAGGCGACAAGAAAAAGGCTTTTGAATACAGCTATGTTCCCTTATTCGCCTATCATTCCAGATGGAACAGCCTGCGGCTGACGGATTTCGTATATTATCCTTGGTTCTTCTTTGTTTATGATGGTGCTGACCGGGGATTCACAAGCGAGGAAAACTCCGCCCCTCAAGAAATCGTATTTGATAAGACAGCCGCAAGCGGAGAGTTCCTCCAGATTCCGGTCGAAAACCAGGAAGCGCTTTTGTCCATGAATGAACTTTGCAAAGAAAATGGTATTGAAATTGTCTATTTTAAGGCGCCATCTGCCGACTGGACGAAGAACGAGTCCGCTTCAGCAAAGGCTTTTATGGAAGGGAATGGTCTTACTTACCTGGATATGAATGATTATTTAACGGAAATCGGGATCGATTCCAATTCGGATTTTCGTGATGAAAATCATTTGAATTCCAATGGCGCAGCAAAATCCACCGACTTTTTGGCACAGTTTATCGCGAGCAATTCCTATTTGAGATGAACATGTATCCGTAAATCCAAACTTGCAATTTGAAATACATGTCATCCGATGAATACAGCTATCATTGAGGAGAATGTATAACACGGAATGAGAGGAAAAGAAATCCTAAAACTGAATATTATTTTCAACATTATATATCAGGCCGTAAATGTCTTGTCTCCGCTGATCATTACCCCCAAAATATCGAGAGTCTTCGGTGCAGATTATTTAGGGGTAAAAAGTTACACATTTTCTATTGTATATTACTTTGCTGTATTCGGCGTCCTGGGATTAGACATGTACGGACAGCGAAAAATCGCGTTAGAGAAGGACGAGCTTGAAGCCAGAAGCAGAAGCTTTTGGACGATCTACATCGCGCGTTTTTTGCTGGCCGCAGTCAGTACGCTCATATATGCCGCATTTTTGGCGATTGCTGTCTCTGACCCTTTTGAAAGGATCATTTTCCTGTGTTGGCTGATATATCTTATCCGGAATATGATCAATCCGATATGGTTCTTGCAGGGCCTCGAAAAATACCAGTTTATATCCATATGCGAAATCGTCTCCCAGCTGGCCTATCTGTCCGCCACATTTCTGTTTATAAACGAGAAAAGCCAGCTGCCCCTGTATATCGTTTTCTATACGGCGATCCCCCTGGCAATCTCAATTGTATACATTCCTGTGGTATTGCGGAATGTGAAGATCACAAAAATAGATCCGGGTGAAATGGTTTTGGCAATACAGGAGTCCTTTGTCTACTTTATTCCCACTATCGCCACTGCCATCTATTCGATGATCGATAAGACTATGTTGGGCATTTTTGACTCCACCAAAATTTCAACCGGCCTGTATGAGGCTGCGGAAAAGCTGGTGAAAGTCGCTCTGGCTGTCTCAACCTCGTCCTTTACGATCATGCGTACGAGGATGTCCTATCTATATGGCCAAAAGGATCGGGAGGTCTATAAGAAATACAGCCAAATATTTATCTCCCTTTCCATGATTCTGTGCTGGCCCATTATGTTTGGAATTATGGGCATCGCAAAAGATTTTGTCCCTCTGTTCTTTGGAGAAGGATTCGAAGCGGTTGTCGGCTATTCAAACATCTTTGCGCTGGTGGTGCCTTGTTTGACCGTCAGCGGGCTCCTTCAGGCTATCTATATCTTTCCGTACGGTCTGCAAAAAATCATGGATTATTACTATATCATCATTGTAACTGTCAACGTGGTGATGAACTATGTTTTGATCCAGCTCATTGGTACTCCGGGGGCGATCATATCCTCGATCTGCGCGGAATTGCTTCTTGCCGTCATCCTGCTTTGGAAAGCAAGGACAGAGATAGAGGTCCGTTATATCTTTACCTCCTCCGCAAAGTATTTCATTTCCGCTGCGTTTATGTATATGTATATTCGGCTGGTATCCAATTACCTGGTCTGCGGGGAGATCCCAAAAGTAATGATCGAGTTTGGCGGAGCCGTGTTTGTCTACTTTTTGCTTTGTTTGTTATTCAGAGACGACTTCGTCACGCAGCAGGCAAAAAAAGTGGCCCATATCGGGCTGTCGTTTTTGAGAAAGTGACCTCTCATTCACATCTACCACAATGTATAAGGGGATAGCGTTATGCGAGAAATAAATACAGAAGAGCTCAAAAAAATTCAGGTTGAAATCTTAGATGTGATGTCCCAATTCTGTGAGAAGCACGGCATCCAATATTGGCTGGATTGGGGGACATTGCTGGGCGCCATCCGGCATAAGGGATATATCCCCTGGGATGATGACGTTGATACCGGAATGCTTCGCAAGGATTATGACATCTTTATGAAGCTGTTTAATGAGGAGAATGATCGGTATAAGGTATACAGTGTTGAAAACGATCCCAGTTACAGCTTCCCGTTTGCGAAGATAATCGATACGCAGACGGTCCTGTATGAGCCGGATGAGCACGGATACAAATCAGCCGTATATGTTGACCTTTTTGTTTATGATAATGCGCCTGAAGACGAAGAAGAAGTGCGGCGGATGTTCCAAAGGCGTGACTTTTTACTGAAGATGAGAAGCTTGCAGTGGCGCCACAGGCCCAGCGGAAACGTTCTTCGGAGAGCTCTGATTTACATGGCAAATGTTCCAATGCGATTGATCCCTACCGGATATTTTGAAAAGAAGATTATTCAGAACGCGAGAAAATATCAGGATACAGAGACCGGAAAAATCGGAAACTTTACAGATTCCTATACGGTAACTGCCGATAAAAGTATTTTCACAGACTTTATCTACGTTGAGTTTGAAGGAAAGAAATACCGGGCGCCGGCTCGGTACGACGAATGGCTGCACGCAGCTTACGGTGATTATATGCAATTGCCGCCCGTTGAGAAGCGGGTCTCCAGGCATAGCTTTAATGCCTATTATCTTGACTGATATCTGCTGAACAATTGAAAAAAACCGGCAGGACAAGCCATTGAGCCTGATCTGTGGTGCGATGAGGGTATTCAAACGCAGGCGCAGGCAAAACCGTTCTGGAAACGGAAATGTATGAACTGCATTCTAGTGCCGAAGCCGTGACAACGGCAGGCTCAGTCTGGCAAAGCGCAAATGTAGCATATGGTTGATGATTTATAGATGTTAGTCGTAAACAAGTTTGAGGTGCTTCACAGATGAAAAATTATGTTTTCCTGCTAATAGATTCGCTGAATTACAGCCATGTAAAAGCTTCAAAGATTGAGCTCATGCCATTTTTGTCTTCACTCAAAAAAGAAGGCTTTTCATGTGAAAACATGTATTCGGAGGCACCCTACACGGAAGCGGCGCTGATGAGCCTGATCTGCGGTCAGGATGTTCTTGATTATGGTGGGTACATATTCAGATATAAGGACACCCCGCTTACATTGTTTGAAGCGATGCATGATAAGGGCTTTGAAACCTTTACAAATTCGTATGAGCCGCAATGCCATCCTTCTTCCGTCGCGCGGGGAATTGATGTGAGTGTCAACGGAGTTGGATATGACGTCGGCGCACTGTGGTCGTACCGCGTAAAGCACTATAGTCAGCTTTATCATGCGGGGAAAATCACCGAAGAAGACTATGTCATATTGGAAGAGATCATAAGGGACAATCTTGTTTCCTGGCTGAAATGGACAAACGCCCTGATCAACCAGTCCTTCTCAACAAGTATGATAGGCAATAACGCCCCCCAGTATGACCCCTCAGAGGTCAAGCGGCAGGTCGAAGAACAGTATCACGCATTTCTTGAAAACCCGAGAGGCTATCTGGAGCAGCTGCTCCAAGCGGGCCATTCACATCCGATATACAAAATAGATGGATTTGCCCAGCGAGGGAAGATAAAGAACAGAGAGATCACTTTGTTTGTCCGTCAGGAGTTCAGGCCCCTGTTCAAAAGGATCAGGAAAATGGACTTTTGTCTGAACATGAAAAATGGAAGCCACGTTTTGAGTGGTCCATTTAAACAGCTTGGTAGGTTTATCAGGCACCCGAATGAGGAAAACCTGAAAAACGTTGCGAAAGCCGGCCTTTTGTCCGCTAATAGCTTATTCGATCTGGATCTGTTTGACCGTATCGATAAAGATTGCGATCATTTCAAGGATTCACCGAGTCTGCGGGCGGAGGTAGATTACTTTTTTGATTGGACAACCCACCGTTCAGCTGATTCAAAGCCGTTTTTTGCTCTTCTTCACGTGTGTGATGTACATAATCCGGAAGTTTTTTTTACGTACGACTCGGAAGATAAAGACTTACTCCATAAAGAGATGCTAGAAGCGCAGTCTTTGCTGGATCAGATCCCGAAGGATTATTACGGCAGCCTGTCTCATGACCTTTCACTCCATTACATTGACGGAGTCATTCAGTATTTCTATGAGCAGTTAAAAGCACGCAAGATGGGTGACAATACGGTCGTGATTGTTTGTGCGG
The DNA here is from genome assembly GCA_934376955.1 of uncultured Lachnospiraceae bacterium. GTDB lineage: Bacteria > Bacillota > Clostridia > Lachnospirales > Lachnospiraceae > CAKRPJ01. The sequence continues at coordinate 14,565 of CAKRPJ010000039.1, forward strand.
ATCACGGATTTTCGTTCAGCGGAAACCCATTGCGGGACAGTGCAGTCGTCAATCTGTTTTTAGAGAATTACAACATACCTTTTGTAGTGACCGGCGCCGGCCATTTGGGCCTGAGCATCAAAAAATTGTGCCAGAGCAAGGATATCCCGGCAACCATATGCGATTTGGTGGACGGCGTTATTCCGGATGTGTATACAGGACACTCTGTACTGCGGAATGACAAGTATGATCACTTGAAAATCGAGTATTGCGGCGGAGGCTGTCCTGACCTAGGGAGAAGAGAACTGAAGCTAGCATCCTTTGATGAGGAATATTTTGTCGGCACGATGGGGACATTAGATGATTTTTCTGATGCCATTATATCTGAGATATACGATTTGAAAGTCGATCCGCTTCAGCTGAAGAATCTGGTCGGAAAGCCCCACGACAACGAGAAGGTCCAAAGGTTGTTTGAAACCATTCTTGAAAGGAAACGGCAAATTCAGCAGTCAGTTGGCTGATAGTACATTTATGAATACATCCAAGAGCAAAACAAGTCCTAAAACAAGAGGGCGAATACCCTGGTAGAGGCCGCGCAAAAGAGCGTCGGAATGGATGGTGGCATCTGTGCAAGGCCGGACTTGCAGATTCTCTTGGAGGATTTCAGAAGAAAGCAGGGACACTTAAAGCAAATCACAGAGGTTCTGGAAGCGGAAACGCTGGAAATGCCGCACGTTGAGAAGCTGCTCGCCATCAAGGGGGTAGGTCTCCTCGCGGAGGTAGGCGACGTCGGACGTTTTGACTCGCCGAAGCAGATTCAGAAGATGGATGGGCTGGAACTCAAGGAGAACAGTTCCGGCAAGCACAAGGGGCAATCTTCCATCAGCAAGCGTGGACGGAAGAATCTGAGGGAGATCTTGTTCCAAGCGGTCATGCCGTTGATACGGAGCAACGATGAGTTCCGGGAGGTGTATCACTATTACATGACCCGGCAGAAGAATCCGCTCAAGGGTAAGCAAGCTGTCGTGGAGGTAGGCTGCAAGTTGATCCACATCTTCTACGCCATTCTCACGCACAGCGTGGACTATGACGCGAACATGCTACGCACGGATATTGTCGACCGCAGGAGCAGCAGGCCGCGTAAGCAGTCTCAAAACTGCATCTGGGAAAACATCCGCCATTCAGTGGTGCCGGATTGCAGGAATGCGAATCAACAACAAAGCAGAGCCAGTTAGCCGCGTTTTATTCCTTCTGGGGCAAGACTCCGTATACGAGTAGCAGCGGTACCCATCTGTAGGCAGGTAGAACAAAGGAATTGAGGACTCCGCCATAGTGTGGATGATCCTGTTGGACATGGGAGGTTTGCTGCCACGGGATGAGTGGGAAACGTATAGGCCGTCATGACGAAAGCAAGACGTTGCCTTTGGCATACCCATCTTTACCCGTAGAGGAAAAAACTGCAAATTTTGAAAAGTCTTATGTCCGCTACCAATGCCTGTTGTTGATTATCTGAAGTGAAAGGTCCTAAAGCACATCCAATGTGGTGTACTTTTAGGCAAAATATCCCAAAATATTTGGGGAGTCCAACAAAAGTCAATAGCTGAAATGAAAAAAATCCCGCAAAATTTACGAGACTGAAAATGGGCATAACAAAACAGGCTGGAGAAAAATCGCATCGCCAGCCGTGATGAAGTTGGTTGTTTGCTTAACTCTGCGCGGAATTTTGCTGCGCGTCGAATGCCTCAAGGCACTCCTTCACGCTGGCGTAGTAGATGCGCAGGAACTTGTTCTGCGCAGCTGTCATGAAGACAAAATAAGGCTTGCCCTCCGCGCGTTTCGTATCGAGGAACTGGTACACTGGCTCATCTGCCGGGGCTTTTCTCAGGTATGTACAGATGATCTGGTACAGCGTTTTCCGCAGATGCGGATAGCCTCGTTTGGTCGTAGGTATGCTTTGCGCCTCGTGCTTGCCGGACTGGTTTACAGCCGGATCGACGCCAGCGAAGCCCACAATAGAGCTGCGGCGTAGAAAACGGCGCATATCGCCGATCTCAGCCATGAGCTGCGCGGCAGTGGTTTCGCCAACACCGTACATGGCGCGCACGGTATCGTACTCCGGCAGTTGTTTTGCAAGGCGCGTCATCTCGGCGCGCAGAGCGGCCAACGTCATCTTGCCTGCCAGAAGCTGCTGGGCAGCGGTCGTAATGAGCAGCTTTTTGTTGTCATTCTTCGGCAGCGTGGTGAAATGGCCGCAGCTTCCGGCATAGACATCCAGCGCCTTTTCTGCGCTGAAATGATAACCCTTGCGTTTGCACCACTTCTGGTAACGCTCAGTGAATGCTTTTTCACTGACATGGCAAATGCAGTCACAGTAATAGAAGGTCATGACAAAGTCCACCCATTTCTGGTGACCGTCGGCGCGTTCCGGGCTGGAGAACAGTTCGTTCACACTGGGAAAGGTCTTGTCGGTCAATGAAATGAGATTGTTTTGCAGCGATACCACCGTTTTCATGTAGAGGTTGTACTGGCGGCTGCACAGCTTCAGTTGTTGTCTTACCGTGTCCATGGGAGTATATTCCCGCAGATCCACCCAGTTGTCAAGGCCGTATTTGGCGATCTTCATGGCGTCCGCCTTATCCGTTTTGACCTTGCAGATAGAACCGCCTCCGCTCTGCTTGATGAACAGCGGGTTCAGGACGCAGACATAAATGCCGTATTCGTGCAGCGCCGCCGCGACCGGCTCATGGTAGCGTCCGGTGGCCTCCATGATGACGCGGGTATCTTCCCCCAGCGCAAGGATGGCGTAAGCCATCTGCTCCAGACCGACCTCAGTGTAGAGAAATTCCAGTGGCAGCAATGCCACTTCACCCATTGGGCGCAGGGCAGCCACCATGCTTTTTCCTTTGGAAACATCGATCCCAACTTCGTTCATATCGTTCCTCCTTCTGATTGGATATGGCTTTCCGCCCTTTCCTCATTGCCTGTTCAATCTCCTGGGTGACACGAGCGTTTTCGGGGTCCCCGCAGAGCTGCAGCGAAGCGAACTCGGTGGGGAGAGGAGGGACAGCGTATTGAGCGAGCTTCCGCCGATAGGCGAAAGCGAGGGATATGACGCTTGTCCCGACGAAGTGGCTCTACCTGCGCAAATCGAATGCTGCGAACTAGAGAGGCAGCTGACGGACTCCTCAGCGGGCGTGTTGGCCCAGGTTGATAACTGTCAGGCCATTTACTCTCCCATTCTAACAGCTTCGGCTTTGAGATGGAAAAAGACGCGGCTGGCTACCGCGCCTATCACCTAAACTATATTGTAGGAGGAGATAATACTATGCTTAACTTCACAGTTGGACCGGTGATGTCTGAGCCGGATGTTCTAGAGATTGCGAACCGCTCAACGCCGTATTTTCGAACGCCGGAGTTTTCAGAAGTGATGTTGGATAATGAACGGATGATTCTGGAAATGCTGAATGCGCCAAAGAATTCTCGTTGTGTTTTCTTGACATCATCCGGAACTGGCGCAATGGAATCCATGGTCATGAATATCCTCAACGAGAATGACAGGGTCATAGTGATTAATGGCGGTAGCTTTGGCCATCGTTTTGTAGAGCTGGCGGAACTGCATGATAGACCGTTTACAGAAGTGAAGTGCGAATTCGGAAAGCAGCTCAGAAGAGAGCAGTTAGATGGTCTTGAAGACAACACGGCACTCCTGATCAATATGCATGAGACTTCTTCCGGTGTTCTCTACGACATGAAGATGGTGGCGGAGTTTTGCAAAGAGAATAACATTCTCCTTCTTGTTGACGCCATTTCTTCTTTTATTGCAGACGAGTTGGATATGACCGAGCTCGGTGCGGCCGCGGTAATCACCGGCTCTCAGAAAGCCCTTGCGGTTCAGCCGGGTGTGGCTGTTATGGCACTGACGCCGGAAGCGCTGAGAAGAATTGACAAAAACAAGGAAGTCTGTATGTACCTGAGTCTAAAGCAGGCTTTGCAAAACGGTCAGAGAGGACAGACGCCTTTTACCCCTGCCGTTACTACGCTGCTTCAGATCCACACCCGCCTTCAGGGTATTATTTCTCGGGGAGGAGTACAGGAAGAACGCAATATTATTGCTTCGGTAGCCGCGGACTTCAGAAACGGAATAAAAGACTTACCGTTTGAATTCGTTTCAGAGTTCCCGTCAAACGCAGTCACAGCGCTCCGCCCTGTAAACGGCCACGCTAAAGAAATCGTAAGAATCCTGAAAGATGAATACCAGATTTGGGGCTGCCCAAATGGCGGGGAACTGGCAGATGAAGTGTTCCGCATCGGACACATAGGCCATATCACAAAAGAGGATAATCAGAAGCTGATAGATGCTCTGCATGATATGAAGGAGAGAAGCCTGCTTTAACTCCAGAGCGTACGAAAGCCCCGGTGGTCGTTGGAAGAAACGCAGCTTCTCACTCCTTCTGACTCAGACGCTCCGATGGGCAGCGTATGCACAGATGAAGGATATGGGCAAGTTCAAAAAACACTACTAGAACCAGAACAATAAAGAGGTGGGCTTATATGGTCAAGGTTATCACATATGGAACGTATGATTTGCTTCATTATGGGCATATCAGGCTTTTGGAACGTGCGAAAGCTCTGGGAGACTACCTGATCGTTGGAGTAACCTCGGATGACTATGATAAAACCAGGGGGAAGATCAATCTTCAGCAATCCCTTATGGAAAGGATCGAAGCCGTTAAAGCTACCGGAATACCCGATGAGGTAATTGTCGAGGAGTACGAAGGTCAAAAAATAGATGATATTCAGCGATATAATGTTGATATTTTTGCTGTCGGCTCCGATTGGGTCGGATATTTTGACTATCTGAACGAGTACTGTAAAGTGGTTTACCTTCCCCGAACAGAAGGTGTATCCAGTACCGAAATACGTACACATGAGAGGCAAATAAAGATTGGATTCGTCAGTGATGGGGAGGAACGGGTCCTAAATAAATTTATTGATGAATCGCAATATGTCAATGGACTTACTATTTCCGGCATATGTTCATCCAGTAACTCAATAAAGAAGTATGCATCAGAAAAAGTAGACTTTATGACCAGTGACTACGAAGAGCTATTAAAGAATAGCGATGCAGTTTACATCATATCGCACCCAAGAATGCACTTCGAACAAATTAAACAGGCATTGACTGCAGGCAAGCATGTGTTGGTTGAAGCTCCTATAGCATTGACGGAAGAAGAGTGTAAGACACTTTTTGAACTGGCGGATAAAAATAACGTCGTACTCATGGAATCAATCAAGACAGCGTATTCCACCGCGTATAACCGCCTGTTGTTACTTGTGAAAAGCGGAAAAATCGGAAGGCCCGTATCTATTGATGCTACCTGCACCAGCATCAGGAGCATAGAATCTGAAAAGGACTATGATAAAATCTGGAATAGTATCAGTGCGTGGGGGCCTACAGCTGTACTTCCAATCTTCCAAATTTTAGGTACAAATTATCAATTCGCCAGTATCAGCAGCCTGCTTCTGGATAAGAAGCATATGTTTGACGCGTTTACAAAAGTTGATTTTATTTACAATAACGCGGTCGCATCATTAAAAGTAGGAAGAGGCGTGAAATCAGAAGGAGAACTCATTATCTCTGGAACTAAAGGATATTTGTATGTTCCCGCTCCGTGGTGGAAAACCGATTATTTTGAAATTCGATATGAAAATCAGGAGAATAATAAGCGCTATTTCTATCAGCTTGATGGAGAAGGAATACGATATGAGCTTGTCGCTTTTGTGAAAGCTGTTATCCAGGGCAAAAAATCAAACTATGTGTCGCAAGATATTTCATTGGCCATCGCAAAGCTAATGCGTCAGTACCAAGCTGGCGAGATACATGAGCTGTAAGCAATGTTGAAATCGTGGATGCAGAAAAAGATATTGCAATAGCAGGCCTCCGTAAGTATACTCGAAGAACAGCGGGGGAAAGGTCGCGCGCAGCCAGCCGCGAAGGGAAGCCCCCCGGGTAAGCAAAACAGCTGTAAACAGAAACAATGGCAGAAAACGCAGGCCGGCAGATTCTTTTCGAGCTATTCCGTTGATGTAAGCGGGGCATACTTGAAAAATGGCTTTAAAAGCAGCAAATAAGAAAGAGGAAGTTGAAATGAATGAGCATAGCAAACAGAGTGTGACAAAGGAAATTGATCTTGCGAAGCTATTTTGGGCGATTTGCAGGAAGTGGAAATCGATTCTTTTATGGATGGTTGCTATTGCAATTGTCGGCGGTGCCGCAAAGGTTGGGCGTTCTGCTCTGTCCATGCGCGATTCAGACGAAGTCTCTCTGGCGTTGTCCGCATATAAAATGCTGGTTGCGAACAATCTTCAGGAACGGATTGACTGCCGCCACCGAATGGAAAACCTCAGCCTGGAGCTGAAGGAACAGCAGGAGTATGTGGATAATTCCCGCTATATGCATATCGATCCGTACAATGTAGCGGTTGCAAAGGCTACATATTATGTGAAGACGGATTATGAAATCATGCCGGAAATGACCTATCAAAACCGCGATTATACAGATATGATCGTGAACACATATATGGAAATTCTGACAAGCGAAAGCAATCTTCTCGTTGTTTGCGACAAGATTGATATGGAACTGCGGTATTTGCAGGAGATCATGTCTGTTTGGAGTGATGGTTATGGAACCTTCAGCATTCAAGTGATTTCTGACAGTCTGGAGGATTCAGAGAAGATCCTGCGCTTATTGGATGACTGTGTTACCAATAATAAAGAGAAAATTACGGCAACAATTGATGATCATCGTATCGGACAGCTGACCGATAGCGCATATACAACCGCTGATTTAGGAATGGCGCAGACGCAGCAAGCCAAAAAGGATATGCTGACGGAGCTCAGAACACAATTCTCTGATGAACAGGAGCGGTATAAAGCTCTGACAAAGGAATCAGCGCAAATCGAGGAACCTACCTATACCGTGAGCGCTATCCTAAAAGAGAGTATTAAAGCGATGATTATCGGAGCCATTCTTGGCGCTGTGATAGCCTGCTGTGTTATTTTTTCACAGGTGGTCATCAGCGATAATGTTTACTCGGCTGACTGCCTGGCAGAGCGGACAAGAATGAGAATCCTTGGCGCACTTCCCGGTGATGTTAAAAAGATTGAGAAAATGAGTAAGCTTGACTTGCTACTGCGTAGAAAAGAGGGGCTTTCTACAACAACGGATACAGCGAGTGGATACTCTGTGGCCGCATCTTATCTGGCGGGAATCTGTCCGAATGCTTCTACTATTCTCGTAGCAGGTGGGGCAGAGACTGAGTATATCAAAAACGCCTGTGAGATGTTCCAGGCTGCGCTTTCCGGAAAGTCATTTATGAATGGCGACTATATCCTGTCTGATGCAAATACGATTCGCATGGTTGGGCAGTGTGACGCGGTCGTTTTAGTTGAGCAGGCCGGAGTTTCCCGCTATACAGAGGTATTGAAAGAAATCGAAGTCATTCAGAATTTGAAAGGGACCATTGTTGGCGCAGTGGTGATCGAAAATTGATGTTAGGGCAATGGGGGGAGGATATCGCTCCTTGAGATGGCGGCGTTTTTATACGCAGTTAGATTTGACGCTACTACAATATAATTGCCGGGTAAAGCACGTCAACTAGGCGTGCTTTATTCGTTCTCATGCCTAAGCTACAATGAGGGAGTAATCGGGTGGCGCTTTGTAAGGTGGTCCTGTCCAGATTTATGCGCAAAATTATTTGCAGGCTCCGGCTGAGTGAAGTCAACCGGCAATAGAGGCGTCGTCCAGAGCCGCCTCCAAGTGCTTCATGTTCATGTATTTCTTGCAGCCCCACTGGGTGCCCGCCACGTGGCGCAGCCGTGCGCAGACCAGCATCAGGGCGGAGTTGCCATCGGG
>CAKRPJ010000040.1:0-22266 GCA_934376955.1 uncultured Lachnospiraceae bacterium
ATAGTCTGAGCAGTCGATTATCGCTTGCTGAACTGCGGAGCGCGACGAGCTGCTTTGAGACCGTACTTCTTTCTTTCTTTCATACGCGGATCTCTTGTTAAGAAACCAGCTTTCTTTAATACCGGACGGTACTCAGCGTCTGCATGAAGCAGTGCTCTGGAAATACCATGTCTGATTGCTCCAGCCTGTCCGGAGTTTCCGCCGCCACGAACGTTTACTAATACATCAAACTTATCAGCTGTTTCAGTAGCTACAAGCGGCTGACGAACGATGAGCTTTAAAGTCTCAAGACCAAGATACTCATCAATATCTCTTTTATTGATTGTAATCTTTCCTGTACCCGGTGTAAGATATACTCTAGCGATAGATTTTTTTCTTCTTCCTGTTCCGTAGAATTTTGCGTTAGCCATTATGATTTCCTCCTTTCAGACCTCAATTAAAATTTGATTTCTAATACTTCCGGTTTCTGAGCTGCCTGCTCGTGGTCAGCACCAGCATAAACGTGAAGCTTAGTAATCATGCTTCTACCTAACGGTCCCTTCGGAAGCATACCTTTAACTGCTAATTCAACAACCTTCTCCGGCTTCTTAGCCATCATTTCTTTTAATGTAGTCTCTCTCATACCGCCTACATAATCGGAGTGGCTGTAGTAGATCTTCTGATCTAACTTCTTACCTGTTACTTTGATCTTGGAAGCGTTTACTACGATAACGTAATCACCGCAATCCATGTGAGGTGTAAATGTTGGCTTATTCTTTCCTCTTAATACCTTAGCTACTTCAGATGCTAAACGTCCTAATGTATATCCCGTAGCGTCAACTACATACCATTTTCTTTCAATTGTTGCCGGACTGGCCATAAAGCTTTTCATGGGTTGACCTCCTGTTTGTACTTAAACTAATCATTGTTTCTGTATCGTAAAATACCGTTTCCGGGGCTTTGGCTACAGTATTTTCAACCGATGTCACAGTTATACATTATATTATACTCTGTCGGGTGTGTCAACTGTTTTTTGCCCAAAATCACTGGTTTTTCTTAGACTCCAGGTACGCATTCAGCTCCGCATTTTTAATATCCGTAATAAACATGTGGCCCGGTGCATGGGTGATCGTAATGAACGGTCTTGCATTTTCAACCGCCGCCTGCGGTGTTACACCGCAGGGCCAGAATACCGGCACCTCACCCTCATAAATATCGACAGCCTCGCCGTAATCCGGCTTCATCACATCTGCGATACCGATCTTTGCCGGATCACCGATATGGACAGGAGCGCCATGAACATTCGGCATTTTTTCTGTGATCTCAAACGCCTTTTTTGCATTTTCCGGCGTCATGGGACGCATAGAGCATACCATAGGTCCCTCAAAGGGCCCGGATTTTACCGTCTGTATATTTGTCTTATACATAGGAACATTTCTGCCCTGGGCGATATGTCGGATCTCGATTCCTTCTTTCATAAGTGCCTCCTCAAAGGAGAAGGAGCATCCGATCAAAAAGCCTACATATCCGTCTTTCCAGTATTCAGACGCATCCGTGATCTCCTTTTTGAAGACTCCGTTTTCATAAATCCGGTAACGCGGAATATCCGTAACGATATTTCCGCCTTCGCCCATCGCATGGGTTTTTGGCGTACCCTTTATCACCTCGAGAACCGGACACGGGAACGGGTTTCTGCGCGTATATTCTTCAAAATCTCCGGCATACTCCGGCGGAAGTATCACAAGGTTTGCCTGGGCGTAGCCGCGGCACATTCCGGCTGTCGGAAAATCAATGACCCCTTTTCTTATGAGGGAGCGCACCTCAGAAGGTGTCATATCCACATAAGGAGTTATATCAAAAGCCATATCGTTTTATCCTCCTGTTTCATATCAGTATTCTGATCCAATCAAAGCTCGATGAAAAATTCCTGTCCATCAACAATAACACGGTATTTTGCACATTTGCCCCAATACAGGCTGTCAGCACATGCAGCCGCTGCCAGTGCAACCGCCTGAACATCGGAGGCGGGCTCTGCCTCGCGTGTGAGCTTCTTTGCCAGCTCCTTCATTTCCGTATTCCACTCACAGTAAAGTCTCTGTGCTTCCTCGATCGAGACCTTTTCAAAATGGATCCGGGCGCCCGGCATACACTGAGCCAGCTTCGGCAAATCTACCGATATAACATTGGCGATCTTTGTATATCCGCCGGTTGTCTGGTGATCCGCCATCATGACGATCGGATTTCCATGAGACGGCACCTGTACGGCCCCAAAGCTGATTCCGTCTGTGATAATGTCTCCGCCCGCCTTGTGTTCGATGATCTCTCCTTCCATCCGGCAGCCCATCCGGTCGTACTCATTTGAGATCTTATATGTACTGTTAAGGAAGGTATCGATCCCTTTTTCCGTAAAACAATCGTCCTGGGGGCCCATCACTACGCGGAGCGTACATTCCCTTGCCGAAAAATCGTCCGGCGCCAATCGTCTTTCTGCCATATTCGGAAGCCACTCTGCCGGAGCACGAAATCCGATCTCATCTCCGGCTCCCAGCTTTCTTCCCTGAAAGCCGCCGATCCTTGATTTGAGGTTCGTTGAACGGCTTCCCATTACTACAGGGATGTCAAGACCGCCTGCAAATGCAATATAAGCACGGCTTCCGCTCACCATTCCTGCAAAGCTCAGCGTCTGTCCTGCGTTAACATGCACTGCCCGGTATGAAGGCATTGCAAGACCATCCAGCTTCGCTCCGAGATCTCCGCCTGTTACCGCAATGATGTTATCGGCGAGGAAACGGATTGTCGGCCCCATCATGGTGACCTCGATCACCGCCTCGTCGACATCATTTCCCGCCAGAAGATTGGCAAGACATGCAGAGCGTGTATCCATGACACCGGAAACGGACATTCCTGTCTCCTGATACCCGTATCTCCCCAGATCCTGTATCGTAGTCATAAAACCGCCGTTAACTATTCTGATTCCCATGGTCACGCCTCCCTGTCATGCACAACATATCTGTAGGTATCGTTCTGTACCTGTTTTTCAATTTCCCTGTACTCATTCTCCGTTACAGAGCGAAAACGGATATACTGCCCAGCCTTGAGAAGCACCGGCTCCTCTCTTTCCGCGTCATACAGCTTAAGAGGCGTCCTGCCGATCAGCTGCCAGCCGCCCGGTGATGCCACCGGATAGATACCGGTCTGCTCTCCGGCAATCCCCACAGAGCCGCCTTCGATCTTTACACGCGGGCTTTTAAGCCTCGGTGTTGCAATTTTCTTGCTCATGCCGCCTAAATAGGGAAATCCTGCGATAAATCCAAGCATGTAGATCAGGTAATCTCGCGACGTATGTATCTGTATTACCTCCTCCGGAGTGATCCCATTGCAGGACGCGACATTATCCAGATCCGGCCCCATCTCCCCGCCGTAAAGCACCGGGATCTCGATCACGGAGGGCGGTGGGATCTGTATGCTGTCCATGGATCCCAGAACCTTGTCAAAGCTCTTTGTCAGCTCTCCAAACCGGATCACTTCAGGCTTATAGACAACAAGAAGCGAACGGTATGTGGGGATTGTTTCCACGATTCCTTCTATTTTCTGCTTCTCCAGCGCAATTTTAAATGCACGTATTTTCCGGTTGATCTCCGGACTGATCTCATTTCCGAATTCCACGCATACTGCACAGTCTCCGGAAACTAGGTATCTTACCTTGTCCATTTTCAAACCTCCCCTGCCTGCTTTCCTCCTGATATTCTTTTACCGCAGGCATTTGATCTCAATCTGTTCCTTTTCCAGTGCCTGACGGATATTTTTTACGAACTCCAGTGCCTTTGGATTATCTCCGTGAACGCAGATAGAGTCTGCCTTGATCGCGATATCCTTACCGTTGATGGACTCTACCTTTCCTTCCTTTACCATGCGGATCACACGGCTGATCGCAAGATCCTTGTCCTTGATCACAGCACCCGGAAGCTTTCTGGAAACAAGAGTTCCGTCATCGTTGTAAGCACGATCTGCAAATACCTCACTTGCTGCACGCAGTCCGATCTTTTCTGCGGCTGTGATCATTTTTGATCCTGCAAGCCCCATAAAAATGATATCCTTATCAACTTCATATACAGCCTCACACATTGCAAGGGCCAGCTTTTCGTCGACTGCCGCCATGTTATACATTGCTCCGTGCGGCTTTACATGCTGAAGCCGGATCCCACGGCTTTGGGTAAAGGCCATCAGTGCTCCGAGCTGATATTTTACGTATGCCTTCGCCTCCTCCGGCGTCACTGCCATATTTCGGCGGCCAAAGCCGACAAGATCCGGGAAGCCCGGATGGGCGCCTACAGCAGTATTAAATTCTCCTGCCATTGCCACTGTCTTCTCCATCACTACGGCGTCTCCCGCATGCCATCCGCATGCAACATTGGCAGAGGAGACATACTTTAAGATCTCCTCGTCCATTCCGATCGTATAGTTTCCAAAGCTCTCCCCAAGATCACTGTTCAGATCCACACAATACATATCGTTTTCCTCCTTTTACTATAGCCGCTCATCGCTGCGCTTTCGTCTGCGCCTTTATCCTTAATTATATATGTTATTTCTCTGCTTGTCTAATTATATTTCTAATATTGTATGCGCTAAAACCACAAACGGACCGCCCCTCTTAGGACGATCCGCATAACTTCATCATTTTCCGACATATTTTGTTTCATAGCTTCCGTCAGTTCTCTGCTTCAGCCGATAATACCCATAGGACTCCGTTTCCGAAACGGAATACTCCGGCGGAACAGTCACGTAAACCTCCTTAGCTCCGTTTCGATATGCCTGATGCACCAGCCGGCGTATCAGCCGGGATAATTCCTCTCTCTTTGCATATCGGATCCGCACATAAGAGATTCCTGCCGCTTCCAGCATGGTCTGATCTAGCACTGCATCCCAATGCTCATTTTTTCCTGCGATCTCTTTTTGGATCTCTTTCTCGTAGTCGATCCCCACGAGAGTCAGCCCCCGGGCAGGCGCCGTTTGTCCCGCTGCACGCCTGTCTCTTGCCTCTAAGATCTCCTTCATCTTCTCCGGCGGATACATGCCGGTGCCGATCTCTAAAAGTGTTCCGGCAATGATCCTGACCATGTTATAAAGGAAACCGCTCCCGCTCAGGCGGATCGTGATGATATCATCCATGCCCTTTTCCAGTGAGATCTCATAAAGCGTGCGGACTGTTTCCTCCGCCTGATGACCGGAAGAACAAAAGCTGGCAAAATCATGTTCCCCTACAAGGTAAGAGGCTGCTTTTCTCATTTTTTCGAGATCCAGTCTATAATAGCAAAAATGTGCGTAGAGCCTGCGCGTCGGCACACTGATCCTGCAGTTTGAGATCTTGTATTCATACGTTTTAATGCAATTCTGCTTTCTGGGATGCCAGTCCGGCGGCACCTCCTTAGAAGCCAGCACCCGGATATCCTCCGGGAGCTTCTGGTTTACCGCATAGCAGATCTTTTCCCCGGGAATCCTGTTTTCCGTGTCAAAAACTGCCACATTTCCCAGTGCATGGACACCGGAATCTGTTCTACTGGCACCGATGACAGACACCTGCTCCTTTAAAAGCTCCGAAAGAGTCCGATTTAACACTTCCTCAATGGTCACACCGTTAGGCTGGAGCTGCCAGCCGCAATATCCGGTTCCATCGTATGCAACCGTAAGCTTGATCCGTTTCATATTATACCGCCAGTCTGACAGCAAGTATCACTGCAAAATAGAGAAGATACATGCCGTATGTGATCTTGTCTCTCTTTTCATAATGTAACGGCTTCATCTTCGTTCTTCCCTCGCCGCCCCTGTAGCATCTGGCTTCCATCGCCATCGCCAGATCGGTTGCACGGCGGAAGGCAGATATAAATAACGGCACCAGCAACGGAACCATGGCTTTTGCCTTCTGGATCAGATTTCCGCTCTCAAAATCGGCCCCTCGGGCCATCTGTGCCTTCATGATCTTATCTGTTTCCTCGATCAGGATCGGGATAAAACGAAGTGCGATGGACATCATCATCGACACCTCATGAACCGGAACTCCGACGTGGTTTAAAAATCCAAGACTCTTTTCCAGTCCATCCGTCAACTGGTTTGGGGTCGTGGTCAATGTAAGGATGGTAGAGCCCATGACAAGAAATACGAGACGGATCGCCATGAAACCGGCAAATTCCAGTCCTTCCCATGTCATCTGCAAAAATCCCACTTTAAAGATCGGGGTTCCCGGTGTCAAAAACAGGTTGAAGCTGACACTAATCAGAAGAAGGACTACGATGGATTTCAGGCCTCTTACCATAAATTTGACCGGAACCTTGGAAAGACGGATCGCCGCCACAAGGAATACGGCCGCTGCCACATAAGCCCATACCGAGTTTGCCATAAATAAGGATACGATATATACCAGCGTCCCAAACAGCTTTGTTCGGGGATCCAGCCGGTGCAAAACAGAATCCACCGGATAATATTGTCCCAGTGTTATATCTCTTAACATTTTGTTTCCTCCATCTGTCCTGCACTTTCCTGATGCTCATGGGGTTTGGCCGTGCATGTATGTTTTTTCCACAACGAAAGGATTGCATCCCTTGCTTCTTCCACCGTCGTGATATCCTGATCCAGTAGGATCCCCCGCTCTCTCAGGGCATGCACGACATAAGTGATCTGAGGAGCTGCCAGTCCGATGGCCTCTAACTCTTTATAATGGCGGAATACTTCCTTCGGCGTACCGTCAAAAACCTTCTCTCCGTGATTCATCACAACAAGGCGGGAAACGTATTTTGCCACATCCTCCATACTGTGGGAAACCAGGATGATCGTCATTTTCTGTTCGTCATGAAGTTTTTTTACAAGCCCTAAGATATCATCCCTTCCCTTGGGATCCAGACCGGCGGTCGGCTCATCAAGAATAAGAACCTCCGGCTTCATTGCAAGTACCCCTGCAATGGCCACACGGCGCTTCTGTCCGCCGGAAAGCTCAAACGGAGACTGCTTATAAAAGCTCTCATCCAGTCCTACGAGCCGCAGCGCCTCCGCGGCCCTGTTTTCGATCTCCTGCTGGCTCAGGCCCTGGTTTTTCGGACCAAAGCACACATCCGAAAATACATCTACCTCAAAGAGCTGATGCTCAGGGTACTGGAAGACAAGCCCCACCTTGCTTCTTAACTCCTTCATGGAATAGCCTTCCCGGTAGATACTCTCGCCGTTATAGAGGATATCTCCGCTGCTGGCTTTCAAAAGGCCGTTTAAATGCTGGGTCAGTGTCGATTTTCCGGATCCCGTATGCCCGATCAGACCGATAAATTCTCCGTCATGGATCGTCAGGTTCACATCCTTTAACGCATACTGCTCAAAGATCGTATTCTCGCCGTAAATATGATTCAGATGTTTGATTTCTATAGACATCAGGCTTCTTTTCCTCCTAAGATCGGTACCAAACTGTCCACCAGCTCATCGATCGTAAGAATGCCGTCGGGAATATCCATTCCCGCCGCCTTCAGTTCATCAGCCAGCTCCGTGACCTGCGGCACATCCAGACTGTATTTTTTAAGCTCCTTCACTCTGGAAAAGACATCTCTCGGTGTTCCATCCATAACGACATGTCCGCCATCCATAACGATCACGCGGTCTGCATCGATCACTTCTTCCATATAGTGTGTGATCAAAAGAACCGTGATCCCCTCTTTCCGGTTCAGCTCATGAACCGTCCGGATCACCTCGCGCCGTCCGTTCGGATCCAGCATTGCTGTCGGCTCATCCAAAACGATACATTTCGGCTTCATCGCCATAACTCCTGCGATCGCCACCCGCTGCTTTTGACCGCCGGAAAGCTTATTCGGAGACTGCAGACGATACGCCGTCATTCCGACTGCCTCTAAGCTCTTGTCGACCCGGGCCCATATCTCGTCTGTGGGGACGCCCATATTCTCGGGGCCGAACCCGACATCCTCCTCAACGATATTTCCTATGATCTGATTATCCGGATTCTGAAACACCATTCCGGCTGTTTTTCTTACGTCCCAGAGGTGTTCCTCATCACTGGTCTTCATATTGGAGATATAGACCGTGCCCTCCGATGGAAGGAGTATGCCGTTCATGAGCTTGGCAAATGTGGATTTTCCGGATCCGTTATGTCCAAGGATCGCCACAAAGCTGCCCTCTTTAATATCAAGCGAAACGCCCCGCAGAGCATGGTTTATCTCGTCCTTATCTTCCTCCTCGTCATGTCTGATATAGTCAAATATCAGATTAACCGCCCGTATGATTCCCATAAGTATTTTTCCTCCCGAAAAGGATATGCATCAGCCGTATATACGGCATCATAATTCGTCCAGCGGATATTCGCAATCCGCATTGCTGCTTGATTTGGTTAGATTGTTTACATGTCTATAGAGTTTAGTTGATATTCCCCCGTTCGTCAAGAGTAATTACGTGGAATCTTTCCATAAATATCGGATAAACACTACGCATAAATGCCAAGAGGAGCGCCGCAATTCCTGCAGCGCCCCCGCTCTTATCTTTAACCGATTTAATTCCAATCTACGCAGTATCCGGTAGAATCCAGATGCTTTCCGTCCACTACCGCATTGGCCGCCATAGAGCCGTCCGGGTTCATATAGTACCACTTACCCGGCTCTGCCATTACCCATCCGACCGCCATAGAACCATCGGCGTTCAGGTAATACCAGATATCCTTGATCTTCTGCCAGCCCGTAAGCATGACTCCGTCCTCACCAAGATAATACCACTTTCCGTCTGTCAAGATCCAGCCGCTCAATGCATATCCTTCTGAGTCAAAGTAATACCACTGGTCATTGATCCGATACCACTGACTGACAACGTAGTTTCCGTCAGCTTTGCGGTATCTCTTTCCGTCGTTGCGGATCCTCCATCTTCCGTCTGTATCGCCAAGGTCTGTTAGGGGCTGATTGGAGGAGAGAAGGTACTCACTGGCTTTTCTGTATTTTGCCTCCTCCTTCGTCTTACCGATGGAACGGATCTCATAGTAGTAATGACCCTCCTTCGTCATATACTGCGAAAGATCCTTTGATGTTCCTGTCACCGTAAAGCCCTTGAGGTAGTCATCATCCCGATAAAGCCTGATCTGATATGCCGTGGCATAGTCAGCCTTTCTCCAGACTGCCTTCTTTTTATCGGAAACGCTCCAACCGGCTTCATCCGGGGAATCCAGCTCAACGACAGGTAAATAGCTTACCTTCACCTCAGCAGATGTCCCGGATCCCTTTGCGGAGGTGAGATTGCCTCCGGAAACGCGGCATGAGCTTGAATTGTAGCCGGTTAAAAACTCATTTCCGTCATCACTGGATAAAACAACTGTTGCCGTCACCTTTTTTCCGGGCTTCCACTTCTCCACGTCGCTGTTCCACGTTACGGAATCGATGGAAATCCCGTTGCTTCTGCACGATATCTCCGGCTCCAGTATCTCCCCTGTTTCCAACCTGTTTGTCAGCTTAAGGCTGATATAGTTGATCGATCCGGCAGCAAAAGTCGGCACCGTGCCGAGCATACAGATCGTTCCGGCAAGCATCACACCGGCAAAGCTCTTAATAAGACTGCTTCTTTTCATTTTAACTCATCCCTCTCTATAACCCAGATCCGGTCTATGGCCTGATCCATATTCCATTTGCATCTACGTAGAAGCCATCAATAACCTCATTCGTTGCCCTGTGGCCGTCCGGATAGAAGTAATAGATATTTCCGTCTACACTCTGCCAGCCGGTGGCCATGGCACCATTACTGTAAAGGTAATAGATAAGCTCTCCGGTCTGGATCCAGCCGGTGGCCATCCGACCG
This sequence comes from uncultured Lachnospiraceae bacterium, assembly GCA_934376955.1. GTDB lineage: Bacteria > Bacillota > Clostridia > Lachnospirales > Lachnospiraceae > CAKRPJ01. The sequence goes on from CAKRPJ010000040.1 coordinate 9,802, forward strand.
TCCTCCAGAAGATAATACCATGCATCATTATTATACAGCCAACCGGTCCTCATTGCACCGCTTGCATCCATAAAATAATAATTTCCGTCGCAGAGCTTCCAGCCGGTCTGCATCACGCCTGCATCATCGAACAAATACCAGACGCCGCCGATCCGTGCCCATGTGGAAGTAATATAGGTTCCATCCGGGTAGCGGAAGTACCATTTGTCACCATATAAGATCCATCCGACCTGTGTTGTTTCCGGCTTATCCTGATTTCCCGGATTTCCCGGTTTATTTCCCGGTTTATTTCCCGGCTTTGAGCTTCCCGAGTCCTTTCCGGTACCGTCGGAAACTTCATCTTCATCGATATAGATTTCGTCGGAATTTGTCCATTCACTGCGGCTGGCAAATTTGCCCACCTCTGAATTTACCGGGATCGAACGCACGGTAAAGGAGTATGTTCCCTTTGAAGTCATGTAGGGGTAAAAATTATAGGTGGTGCTGTGAAGATCCGTTACCTTCTTGATCACCTTTGAGCCTCTGTAGAGGTACACATCATAGGCTGCATTGTCCACATCTTCCCATTTTGCATAGCCAAATTTATCGCGGCCATAGCTGTAGTTGACCCAGTAAGCCTCCTCAGGGCTCTCTAAGGTACCCTTAGCCTCTTTTGTCTTTACGGTTACAACAAGCTTTGTAGAGCTCTGTTTTTGGGCGCTTACGAAGGTTCCGCCCTTTACCGTAACCTTAGAGGACGAATAACTGGAATTGAAACGATAATCGTTTATCGCCTCCAGTGTGATCTTCATTGTATACTTGCCGCCAAGTCTTACTTCTTCCTTGCTTACCGACCATTTTGCTGACTTGATATCGTATTTACTGTTATTTGAGATCATAACGTCACAGTCATCCCCGATATAGCCCACGCTTAAGCCCGGAAGCGACTCTCCCGGTACCGGATCAACATTCAGCGTAATGCTTATATTGCTGACATAAGAGGTTGCTGCAAAAGCAGGCTGCACCCCAAAGGCGATCAGTAAGACCAGCACCAGAAACAGGCCGCACATTCTTCTCTTAATAAATGATCTTTTCCCTTTTCGTTGTTTCATTATACTCCCCCACTTTCTATAAAAGCTGCATACACCTTTCAGTTTCGGAAACGGGAATGCACTCTCTGCTTTTCTATTTCCATTATACCCGTACTCTGCAGCTTGCGTCAACTTAAGATATTCTTTCAATTACGGGCTAAAGCAGGGGAATTTAAGGCAAAAATAAGGCAAAAATAAGGCAGACATCGAAAAGAAGTATTTCCTCGCGATTGTCTGCCTTATATCGTCAATTTATCAATTAAGCAAGTCCCCAACCACTGCTTATTGTCGCAATTGAAGCAGGGAACTTACTTGATTCAGTTAAACTAACTCAAGAAGAACTGCCATTGCGCCATCACCCTTACGCTGGCCGATCTTAACGATTCTTGTGTAACCACCGTTACGGGAAGCGTACTTCGGAGCGATCTCATCAAATAATTTACCGGTAAGATCGATCTTCTTGGTGTTTTTCTTCTTGCCTGCAAGTGTCTCCGGAACATAAGTTACTCCGTAAAGAGTCTTAGCCAGCTGTCTTCTTGCATGAAGTCTTGACGGCATATCTTTTTTGATCTCCTTCTCAACTTCATCGTAAACAGTTACTTTCTTTCCGTCAACTACTTCTTTAACTCTCTTGCCGTTAGCATCTTTACGGGCAACCTTAGCGGTAACCTTTACCGTCTCAAAGTTATCCTTCTCTTTTACTGCAAGAGCGATCATGCCCTCAACGATCTTCTTTACTTCTTTAGCTCTGGCTTCAGTTGTAACGATCTTGCCGTTGTTGATAAGAGCTGTAGCAAGGCTTCTGAGCATAGCCTTTCTCTGATCAGATGTTCTACCAAGTTTTCTGTAACCTGCCATGATTATTCTCCTCCATTTGTGGAACAGCCGTCCACGCTTCTTTGGTCTTACTGGACTGCTGCCTTTTTTCCATAATGAGTCGTTCTACGCCCGTCTGTGCACCTTTGGACTTACCATCCGGGTAATTGTATTACAACTACTGTTCGTCGCTGGAATTGAGCTGTAAGCCCAGCTCCTTTAACTTTGCAAGGACTTCTTCTAAGGACTTTCTGCCAAGGTTTCTAACCTTCATCATATCCTCGGAAGTGCGGCTGCAAAGTTCTTCAACGGTATTAATACCGGCTCTCTTAAGACAGTTATAAGAACGAACGGAAAGCTCCAGCTCGTCGATATTCATCTCAAGAACTTTTTCTTTTTCATTGTTTTCCTTCTCTACCATTACCTCTGCAGTCTTGGCATTTTCAGAAAGGTCAATGAAAAGATTCAGATGCTCGCTTAAAACTTTAGCAGCAAGGCTGACAGCCTCATCCGGATCAAGTGTACCGTTTGTGTAGATTTCCAATGTAAGCTTGTCATAGTCTGTCATCTGGCCCACACGGGTGTTTTCAACAGACATATTGACACGCTCAACAGGTGTGTAGATGGAATCCACGGCGATAACTCCGATCGGAAGGTCATCACTCTTGTTTTTATCAGCGCTTACATAACCGCGGCCGTTTGTAATAGTCAGCTCCATATAGAACTTGCTATCTGCGCCGCCGCTTAAGGTGGCGATAACCTGCTCCGGGTTCAGGATCTCGATGTCTGCATCTGTCTGAATATCAGCAGCTGTAATAACACCTTCTCCTTCATACTCGATATATGCAGTTTTCGGCTCATTTGTATCGCTGTTATTTTTAATTGCTAAGCATTTGACGTTCATGATGATCTCAGTTACATCTTCCTTTACACCGGGGATGGAACTGAACTCATGCAGGACTCCGTCGATTTTCACCTGGCTGACAGCAGAACCCGGCAAAGAAGAAAGCATGATTCTTCTCAGGGAATTACCCAGAGTCGTGCCGTAACCTCTCTCGAGCGGCTCTACGACAAACTTGCCATATTTCTTATCTTCGGAAATTTCAGCAATCTCAATGTTTGGTTTCTCAAAATCGAACACAAAAAGCCCCTCCTTTTGGGTATGCTTTGAAGAATGCCACGAAGCGGAGGAGACCTCCGCTCCGGTGAATCATTTTTATTTGGAGTATAACTCGACGATGAGCATCTCGTTTACAGGAACGTCAATTTCTTCTCTTGTCGGAAGTGCCTTAACAGTACCCTTCAGATTCTCCTGATCAACATCTAACCAAGCCGGGATAAGACGTCCGCCTGTGGTTTCAAGGACCAGTTTGTATCTGTTGTCACCTTTATGCTTTTCTTTGATTTCGATAACGTCTCCGGCCTTAACAAGGTAGGACGGGATGTTTACGCACTTGCCGTTAACAAGAACGTGCTTGTGGTCAACGATCTGTCTTGTCTCTTTTCTTGTTCTTCCGAAGCCCATACGGAACAGTACATTGTCAAGTCTGCGCTCTAAGAGGATCATCAGGTTTTCACCGGTCTGTCCGTTTAAACGCTCTGCCTTCTCGTAGTAGTTACGGAAAGGTTTCTCAAGTACGCCGTAGATGAATTTAGCTTTCTGCTTTTCTCTTAACTGAAGACCATATTCGCTGATCTTCTTGTTTGCTCTTTTGGATTCTCTGTTGGATTTTTTATCTATTCCTAAATAAATGGGATCAAGACCAAGGGATCTGCATCTTTTAAGAACAGGAACTCTATCAACTGCCATTTTCTTTCCTCCTAATTAGACTCTTCTACGTTTTGGCGGACGGCATCCGTTATGCGGAACCGGTGTTACGTCCTTAATGCTTGTTACCTCAAGACCACATGCCTGAAGGGCACGGATCGCTGCCTCACGACCTGAACCAGGTCCTTTAACCATAACGTCAACGGATTTTAAGCCATGTACAAGAGCTGCCTTAGTAGCAGTTTCAGCAGCCATCTGAGCTGCGTATGGAGTAGATTTCCTTGAACCTCTAAATCCCAGACCGCCTGCACTTGCCCAAGATAAAGCATTTCCCTGTGCATCTGTTAATGTCACAATTGTGTTGTTAAAAGATGACTGGATGTGCGCCTGTCCGCGTTCAACGTTTTTCTTTACACGCTTTTTTGTCACTTTCTTAGCAGTGGACACTTTTTTAGCCATTTTAAACTAACCTACTTTCTCGAATATTGAACCCTGTTTCCTGTTTTTAAAACATGCAACGTGATTCATACATTAGTTACTTATTTTTTCTTGTTTGCTACAGTCTTTCTCGGACCCTTACATGTTCTTGCGTTGGTCTTTGTCTTCTGACCACGAACCGGAAGGCTCTTTCTATGACGAATTCCTCTGTAGCAGCCGATTTCCTGAAGTCTCTTGATGTTTAAAGCGATCTCACGACGTAAGTCACCTTCAACTGTCTGGGACTCAGCGATTACTGCAGCGATGTTCTTTACTTCGTCATCGGTTAAATCCTTAACGCGAGTATCCGGATTTACGCCTGCCTCAGCAAGAATACGGTTTGCACTTGTTCTACCAATTCCGTAGATATAAGTTAAGCCGATTTCGACACGTTTTTCTCTTGGTAAATCAACACCTGAAATACGAGCCATGAGTGTACCTCCATTTAATTTAGTAGAAATAGTATTTGCCGGCATATACAACGCACCCTGGTGCGTCATGCCAAAGCCGCGCGAAAAATTACAGGCAAGTTGCGGCAATTAACCCTGTCTTTGTTTGTGTTTAGGATTTTCACAGATTACTCTGATGCTGCCTTTTCTCTTAATGATCTTGCACTTTTCGCAAATCGGTTTTACTGATGATCTTACTTTCACAGTAATTCTCCTTTCCTTCGTAGTCCGTTTTCTTTTTTTCCGGACACACACCTGATTCCGAAACTTATTGAAAACGGCATTACGGGTTGCCATACCTGTATATTGACACCCCAAAAAAGGGCATAATACAAGCGTTCCAACAAAGTTCGCTTGAGCATTATAACACCTTTATTTCAAAAAATCAAGTGTTTTTTAGGCCTAATTTGTGTGATAACGCAATGTTTTTTACTTATCACGCCAGATGATGCGGCCCTTTGACAAATCGTATGGTGACATCTCGAGAGTTACCTTATCTCCCGGAAGAATACGGATATAGTTCATGCGGAGCTTTCCGCTGATCGTTGCAAGAACTTTATGTCCGTTTTCCAGCTCTACCTGGAACATGGCGTTCGGGAGCTTCTCAACAACAACACCCTCGATCTCGATTACATCTGCCTTAGACATATATATTTGTTACCTCCTGTATAACGGTTCATTCACTCTTATACTTCTTTATTACCTGTATGTGCTTTTTATTTTTCCGAAATGTCTTCCCGCCTTCCTTTTGCAGGTAAACATATTCCCCTCGATCCTCTGTTATCACATAGACCTTGCCCTGATCGTTTCCCGCCAGGGATCTTGCCTGCCAGCCCGGAATCATCTCCATAAAGCATCCTCCTTAGTGTTCCCCGTTTACGGTAGCGCCGGGGAAAGAAAGGATCTCAGGATCTCCCTCTGTGATGAGGATCGTATTCTCATAATGTGCAGACAGCGAATGGTCCTTGGATACCACCGTCCAGTCATCATCAAGCCAGAGGACTTCATAGGTCCCCATATTGATCATTGGCTCAACAGCCAGCGTCATGCCGGGGCGGAGAAGGATTCCCTTTTTCTTTGTTGCAAAGTTCGGAACCTCCGGATCCTCATGCAGATGCGTGCCGATCCCATGACCGACGAGATCACGGACAACGCCATAGCCGAAGCTCTCTGCATAGCTCTGGATCGCTGCCGAGATATCTCCAAGATGGTTGCCTGCCTTTGCAAATTTGATTCCTTCAAAGAAGCTCTGTCTTGTCACATCAATGAGTTTTTTCGCTTCCTCAGAGATCTCTCCGACTGCCCATGTTCTGGCTGCATCGGAATGGTATCCCTTATAGATCAAACCGGCATCCAGACTGACGATATCTCCCTCTTTAAGGATCCTTGAACGGCTTGGTATTCCATGCACGACCTCATCATTGACTGATACACAGATCGATGCCGGATATCCGTTATAATTCTTAAAGGAAGGAATGCAGCCATGGCTGCGGATGATCTTTTCTCCCAGTCTGTCGATATCCATTGTGGACATTCCCGGATGGATCGCCTTCTGAAGTTCTTCATGAGTCTTTGCCAGTATCTCTCCGGCCTTTCTCATTAATTCAATCTCTCTTGATGACTTAATCGTAACTGCCATTCTGTTAAACTCCTAATATCTTCGTAATGTCCCTAAAAACATCTTCCATATCCTGTGTTCCGTCTACGCTTCTGAGAATATTTTCATTTCTGTAATAATCGATCAGAGGCTTGGTCTGGGTATGGTATACATCCAGACGTTTTTTCACCGTCTCCGGCTTGTCGTCTTCACGCAAAACAAGGTCTGCACCACATTTGTCGCAGACTCCATCCTGTTTCGGTGCTGCATAGGAAATATGGTAGGTCATTCCGCACTTTAAGCATGCACGGCGGCCGGACATACGATTAATGATATTTTCATCAGGCACATCCACGTCGATCGCATAATCAAGGGCGCTGTTTTCCGCTTTTAATGCTTCCGTGAGTTTTTCGGCCTGCGGGATTGTACGCGGGAAGCCATCCAGAATATAACCATTTTTGCAATCATCCTGATTGATCCTATCCATAACAAGATCAACCGTCAGCGAATCAGGAACAAGAAGCCCCTGATCCATAAACTCTTTTGCTTTTTTTCCGAGTTCTGTACCTGCTTTAATATTCGCACGGAAAATATCTCCGGTAGAAATATGCGGGATCTGATATTTTTTAGCAATTCTCTCCGCCTGTGTACCTTTACCGGCGCCAGGCGCACCTAAGATAACTATTTTCATGATTAATCCTCCGTAGACTTCGTTTGTCTTAAAGCGTACTTATCCGAAAAAACGGACGAAAATGATTTTCCGTCCGTTTCGGTTATTTAAAATACTGTTATTTCATTAATCATTCAAGAATCCCTTGTAATTTCTTACAAGCATCATAGATTCAACAGCCTTGATCGTCTCAAGGATAACACCTGCAATAATGATCAGAGATGTTCCGCCAAAGGAAAGGTTTCCGACTGAGAACAGTCCGGAGGCGATGATCGGGATGATACATACGACAGCCAATCCGATAGCTCCGATGAATACGATGTAGTTGAGAATATTATTCAGATAATCCGAGGTAGGTTTACCCGGCCGCACGCCAGGGATAAAGCCACCGGATTTCTTCATATTATTAGCAACCTCAAGCGGGTTAAACGTAATGGACGTATAGAAATACGCAAACAGTACGATTAATAAGATATAAACGATCAAACCAACGGAATAGACGGGCATATCCGGTCTGAACCAGTTGGAGGAGCTTAACGCCATCAGGATCTTTCCGCCTACAGATGAGTAATCCACCTGGAAGAACTGAGCGATCATAACCGGCATAGACATAATAGAAGAAGCAAAGATTACCGGGATAACACCTGCGGTGTTTACCTTAAGCGGAATATGGGAGGACTGACCTCCGATCATTCTGCGTCCCTGCATCTTCTTAGAATACTGTACCGGAATACGGCGTTCCGCATCGTTTAAAAGAAGTACAAGTACAACCGTCGCAATGATTATTGCAAGTACGATAACCGCAGCTACGGTAGCAACAGCAACAGATTTTCCAGCCATGAAGCGCTCATAGAGCGTCAACATATCCTGAGGAGAGCTGGATACAATGTTGATGAGGAGGACAATGGAAATACCGTTTCCAATGCCTTTGTCTGTGATCCGTTCTCCGATCCACATAAGAAGTGCGGAACCAGCTGTCATTGCAGCTACTACGGTGAGGTAACCCCAGAAATTTCTGTGATCCTCAAAGAGAAGCCCCTGTCTTCCAAGTCCGATGGCCATTGCGCTGGACTCAAAGAGTGCCAGACCGACAGTAAGATATCTGGTATATTCCATGATCTTCTTTCTTCCATCTTCGCCCTCACGCTGCATTTCCTCGAGCTTCGGGATAGCGATCGTCATGAGCTGCATGATGATGGAGGATGTGATATACGGAGTAATACTTAATGCGAACAGGGACATGGATGAAAATGATCCGCCCGTGATGGCATTAACGAATCCCATTCCGGATGCCTGAAGGTTCTCGAAGAAGCTTCCCAGGTAGCTGGGATCAACTCCAGGAATCGGAAGGCAGGATCCGATTCGGATAACAGTAAGCATCATGAAGGTGTAAAGAAGCCGTTCCCGGACTTCTTTCACCTTAAATGCCTTCTTTATCGATTTTAACATATTAGATCACCTCGCAGGTTCCACCTACTGCTTCAATCTTAGCCTTAGCAGCCTCGCTGAAAGCATTGGCTTTAACGTTAAGTTTCTTGGTTAACTCACCGTTTGCAAGAATCTTAACGCCGTCCTGCGGGTTCTTGATGATACCGCACTCCATTAAAGTTTCAACAGAAACTGTGGAGTCGTTTTCAAATCTCTCGAGTACATCTACATTAATTCCAACGATCGTCTTAGAGTTGATATTCTTGAATCCTCTCTTTGGAAGACGTCTGTATAACGGCATCTGGCCACCTTCAAAGCCCGGTCTCGGAGCTCCGGAACGAGCCTTCTGGCCCTTATGTCCCTTTCCGGCAGTCTTACCATTTCCAGAAGCATGGCCACGGCCTCTTCTGAAATTATCACTGTGCTTGGATCCTTCAGCAGGATGTAAATTAGATAAGTTCATCACTGCACCTCCTTACTCTATATCAGTATTAGATTTCTTCAACTTTTACCAGATGTCTTACATTCTGGATCATGCCTCTAACTGCACCATTGTCCGGCATTTCAACTGACTTATGAAGTTTCTTTAAACCAAGAGCTTCAACAGTTGCTCTCTGCTTCGGAACAGCACCGATAGGGGATTTTACTAATGTGATCTTTAACTTCTCTGCCATTTTTCTATCCTCCTATTAGCAAATTACTTCTTCAACAGATTTGCCGCGGCTCTTAGCAACTTCTTCCGGTGTCTTTAATTTTAAGAGACCTTCGATTGTTGCAAGAACAACGTTTGTCTTGTTATTGGAGCCTAAAGACTTGGTACGGATGTTCTTGATACCGGCAAGCTCTACTACGGAACGAACCGGGCCACCTGCGATGATACCGGTACCTTCGGGAGCCTTCTTTAAAAGTACGGATGCGCTGCCGAACTCACCAAGGAAATCATGCGGGATACTGTTGTTTTCATCTCTCGGAATTTCAACAAGGTTCTTGATTGCTGCTTCTTTTCCCTTACGGATAGCCTCCGGAACCTCGCCTGCCTTACCAAGGCCTGCGCCTACATGGCCATTGCCGTCGCCTACTACTACCAGAGCGGAAAATCTCATGGTACGTCCACCTTTTACAGTCTTGGATACGCGCTTGATGGCAACAACTTTGTCATTCAACTCTAACTGACTTGCATCAATGATTGTACGTTTCATGCTGTATTCTCCTCTCTACTAGAATTTAAGTCCGGCTTCTCTGGCTGCATCAGCTAAAGCCTGAACCTTGCCCTGATAAATGAAACCACCGCGGTCGAAAACAACTTCTGTGATTCCCTTTTCCATTGCTCTCTTTGCGATTACAGTTCCAACATGTGCTGCTGCCTCAACGGTGTCGGTGTTCTCAAGCTCTGCCTTGATCTCTTTTTCAAGAGTAGATGCAGCAACTAAAGTATGTCCAACGGAATCGTCGATGATCTGAGCATACATATGATTATTGCTTCTGAACACTGCTAAACGCGGTCTCTCTGCTGTACCAGCAAAGCGATTGCGTAATCTATAGTGCTTTTTTCTGCGGATTTCGCTTCTTGACTGCTTGCTAACCATTTTTACACTCTCCTTAAATTACTTTTTACCAGTCTTACCAACTTTACGTCTGATAACCTCATCAGCATACTTGATACCCTTGCCCTTATACGGCTCCGGCTCTCTCTTGCTTCTGATTTCAGCTGCGTACTGGCCAACGTTTTCTTTGCTGATGCCTTTAACGATGATAATGTTCTGGCCCTCAAGAACAGTCTCGAGACCTTCCGGATCTTCCATTTCTACCGGATGGGAATAGCCAAGGGAAAGAACTAACTTCTTGCCCTGCTTTGCAGCCTTGTAACCAACACCGTTAACTTCCAGCTTCTTCTCGTAGCCTTCAGTAACACCGTGGATCATGTTATTGATTAACGTTCTTGTAAGGCCGTGTAAAGACTTCATCTGCTTTAAATCATTCGGCCTTGTTACGATGATATGACCATCTTCTTCTTTGATTTCCATCTTAGCTGGTAACTGTTTTTCCAGTGTTCCCTTAGGACCCTTAACGGTCACTAAATTGTTCTCAGCGATCGTTACAGTTACACCTGCCGGGATCGCGATAGGCATTCTACCAATACGTGACATGCCATATACCTCCTACTTAAATTTTCGGAGTGTGCTTTAACACACTCTGTTTTCAGTTTCTATGTTATCTATATCCGGGAAGATGTCCCGGAGCTGCGCAGGCATCGCCCTGCCGGAGGGATTCCGGCTTTGCAGGCGAAGTGCGATAACATCAATAATAAGGATGTTCCCTCAACTAAGTTCAGCTCTCGCCTATGGCTCGGCTTCACTAAGGTTCGGGAACGGCTTTCTCACTAAATTCGCCCCTCGCCTTGCGGCTCGTGCTCATTAAGTGTTCAATGCCTACCAAACAAATGCCAGAACTTCTCCGCCAACACCAAGCTCACGAGCCTGCTTGTCAGTGATTACGCCCTGGTTTGTGGATACGATAGCGATACCAAGTCCGCCGAGTACCTTCGGCATATCTTCCTTGCCAGCATATACACGTAAGCCCGGCTTGGAGATCTTCTTGATACCGGAGATGATTCTCTCGTTCTTGTTGCTGCCATACTTTAAGGAGATACGGATCGTCTGGAATCCGCCGTCCTCTACGATGTCAAATTTCTTGATGTAACCTTCTCTTACAAGAATCTCAGCAATAGCTAATTTCATCTTGGAAGCCGGTACGTCTACTGTATCATGTTTTGCAGTGTTTGCATTACGAATTCTGGTAAGCATATCTGCGATCGGATCGCTCATAGTCATGATTAAAATTCCTCCTTGTGGATTGTTGGTTTATCGCTGTGGTTCGCAGTTTCCTGCGCTGCACAGGTGTGTTGTTCGGCCCTGGGAAGTGTTCTTCTTCCTCCCCATGGTCGAAGAACGGGACCAGCCCATCCGGGCGCTCATGCAGTCAGGCAGAAATCTGCTGACGGCACGCGCTCATTAAGCTGCCTTCGGTCTACCAGCTTGCCTTCTTAACTCCCGGAATCTCACCCTTGTAAGCAAGCTCACGGAAGCAGATACGGCAGATACCGTATTTTCTCAGATATGCGTGTGGACGACCACAGATTCTGCAACGGTTATATTCTCTTGTGGAGAACTTTGCCGGACGCTGCTGTTTAATCTTCATTGAAGTCTTAGCCATGGATAAATCCTCCTACTTATTTTGCAAATGGCATGTTGAATAATGTTAAAAGCTCACGAGCTTCTTCGTCTGTCTTAGCGGTTGTAACGAAAATAACGTCCATACCTCTAACCTTGTCAACCTTATCGTATTCGATCTCCGGGAAGATTAACTGCTCCTTGATACCAAGAGCGTAGTTACCTCTGCCATCGAATGCGTTAGCATTTACACCGCGGAAGTCACGTACACGCGGGAGAGCAAGGTTGATCAGACGGTCAGCGAACTCATACATCTTCTCGCCGCGGAGAGTAACTTTACATCCAATAGCCATACCCTCTCTGATTTTGAAGTTTGCAACAGACTTCTTTGCTTTTGTCAGAACTGCCTTCTGACCGGAGATGATCTCAAGGTCACGAACTGCAGAGTCAAGGACTTTCGCGTTGTCTTTTGCTTCGCCTACGCCCATGTTGATAACGATCTTATCGAGCTTCGGCACTTCCATGATATTCTTATATCCAAATTTCTTGATCATTGCTTCAACGATCTCGTTCTGGTACATTTCTTTTAATCTAGCCAACTTGTTTTTCCTCCTCTCTGCTCTTATTCGATTACTTTGCCGGTTGCCTTAGCAACACGAACCTTCTTGCCATCCTTAACCTCAAAGCCAACTCTTGTAGCTTTTCCGTCAACGAGCAGCATAACATTGGAGATGTCCATCGGGCTCTCCTGATGTACGATACCGCCATTCTGGTTTGTCTGGCTCGGCTTTGTGTGCTTTGTCACCATGTTGCAGCCCTCAACCAGAACTGTATTCTTCTTTGTATCTACATCAAGAACCTTGCCGGTTTTGTCTTTATCTTTGCCTGCGATAACTTTAACCATATCGTCTTTTCTGATCTTATGCATTATCTGGCACCTCCCTATAATACTTCCGGAGCCAGAGATACGATCTTCATGAACTGTTTCTCACGAAGCTCTCTTGCAACCGGCCCAAAAAT
>CAKRPJ010000041.1:0-21715 GCA_934376955.1 uncultured Lachnospiraceae bacterium
CCGGAGGATATCGAGGGAATGCACGCTGCACAGGGTATCTTAACAGTCCGCGGTGGTATGACATCCCACGCAGCAGTAGTTGCACGTGGTATGGGTACCTGCTGTGTATCCGGCTGCGGCGAGATCAAGATCAACGAGGAGAAGAAGGAATTCACACTCGGCGGACATACCTTCCACGAGGGCGATTACATCTCCTTAGACGGTACAACAGGTAAGATCTACAACGGCGATATCAAGACACAGGAAGCTTCCGTAGGCGGAAACTTCAAGAGAATCATGGATTGGGCTGACTCCTTCAGAAAGCTCGGTGTTCGTACAAACGCAGATACACCGGCTGATACAAAGAACGCAGTTAAGCTTGGTGCAGAGGGTATCGGCCTTTGCCGTACAGAGCATATGTTCTTTGATCCGGAGAGAATCCACAACTTAAGAAAGATGATCGTTTCTGATACATTAGAGGACAGAGAGGAAGCATTAAGCAAGCTCCTTCCGTATCAGAAGGGTGACTTCAAGGCTATGTATAAGGCTCTTGAGGGAAGACCGATGACAGTTCGTTACTTAGATCCGCCGCTGCATGAGTTCACTCCTAAGACAATTGAGGAGATGGCTGAGCTTGCTAAGGATATGGGCAAGACAGTTGAGGAGATCAAGAAGAAATGCGACGATCTTCACGAGTTCAACCCGATGATGGGTCATCGTGGATGCCGTCTTGCAGTTACCTATCCGGAGCTTGCAAAGATGCAGACACGTGCTATCATGGAAGCTGCTATCGAGGTTAAGGCTGAGGATGGCTACGATATCGTTCCGGAGATCATGATCCCGCTTGTAGGTGAGAGAAAAGAGCTCAAGTTCGTTAAGGATATCGTAGTTGAAGTTGCTGAGCAGGTTAAGAAAGAGAAAGGCTCCGACATGCAGTACCATATCGGTACTATGATCGAGATCCCGCGTGCAGCTCTTACTGCAGGCCAGATCGCTGAGGAGGCTGAATTCTTCTCCTTCGGTACAAACGACCTTACTCAGATGACCTTCGGCTTCTCCCGTGACGATGCAGGTAAGTTCCTTGATTCCTACTACAAGGCAAAGATCTACGAGTCTGATCCGTTCGCAAGACTTGACCAGACTGGTGTTGGCCGCCTTGTTGAGCTGGCAGTTAAGGAAGGACGTGCTACTCGTCCGGAGCTTAAGTGCGGTATCTGTGGTGAGCACGGCGGAGATCCGTCTTCCGTTGAGTTCTGCCATAAGGTAGGCTTAAACTATGTATCCTGTTCACCGTTCCGTGTTCCGATCGCAAGACTGGCTGCTGCACAGGCTGCTCTGCACGAAAAAGGATACAAATAAGAAATAAAATAGGTCGGACTGATTTACGAAGACCTACAGAATTCCCCGGAAGTCTTTCCGGGGAATTTTATTTCACAGGAAAGTGTCAGGGCGCATTTGTGACAGGAAAATCCGATGGAAGTTTTATCAAGCAAAAAGAGATCGCAGCATACAAAGGAGCGAGCCATGAACGTTGCAGTTTGTGATGACCAGCAGGAGGTGCTAAAGGTCATCAGAAATATGTTAGCAGAGATCCCGGAAGTGAATCATATCGAAGTCTATCAGGACATCCGGATCCTGAAGGATGAAATGGGAGACGAAAATCGGCCGGATGTATTGATCATGGATATCTGCCATGAATATAATACGAAAATTCCGGAAACGAAGGAGCGGCAGGAGGGGATCGATTACGCCTACGAGCTGAACCAACAATATCCGGAGCTGCAGATCATTTATCTTACCGGATATACGACAAGATATTCCCAACATATTTTCCTGAAGCCGGTCAATCTTGTGGGATATCTTACAAAGCCGGTGAACGCGGATATCCTCAAGAAGCTTTTAACGATCGCAAAGGAGCAACGGATCAAAGACGATGAAAAGCGGGTGTCGATCATGTGCCGGAACCAGCAGCAGATCTTTTATCTCAATGAGATCTGGTATCTGGAGAGCAGCGCCCACCGAACCATGATCCATACATACGAAAATGAGCACGTGTGCCATGATAAGCTCTCGGAGCTGGAGGCACGGATGGGGGAAACCTTTGTGCGGTGTCACCAGAGTTTCCTTGTAAATATGAAATACATCCGGCGGGTGGAGCATGACCGGTTCAAACTGGAAAACGGGGAGGAGATTCCCATCAGCAAAAAGCGGTATATGGAAGCGCGAGCGAGATATTTTCAGTATCTGGAGGATGCGGTGTCATGATCGTACTTATATTTTTTACCATCTGCCAGTGTACGCTTCTCGTGATGAACTACATGCTCTTTCCGGGCATCCCGTCGGTCTGGAATCAAATAGGCATTCCGGTGGCCGCCATCAGTCTTTTTACGGAAATGGCGCTGGTCGTTAACTGTTACCGGAACAGCAAAAATAAGGTACTTGAACAGGAAAAAGAGCGTCTGGAGCTTGAACTAGATAGAGAAAAGCTGGAGGCGGAGAGTGCCCAAATGCAGTCAGAGCGGTTAAACAGGCGGAGAGAAGATCTTCTGCGGATCGTGAAGGCGGCAGAGAATGAGCTTCACACGGAAGAACGGGGATCTGCGGCGGAAAAGATCAGGAAAGAGATTGAAAAGAACCGGGCCGGACAGTATTGTGCCAATATGATCTTAAATGTGCTGCTGGAGGAGTATGAGATCCGATGCCAAAAGAGGAATATCCGGTTATCCGTCGATACACTTGTGGGTGAGCTTCCGGGAATCTCCAAGCTCCATCAATGCAGCATCCTTTCCAATCTTATGAACAATGCCATGGAGGCGGTGGGATATCTTCAGGAAAATGAAAGAGAGATTCGGGTCGATATTCATGTTCGGGCAGATTATCTGGTGGTGGCTGTAGAAAATCTATTCGCGGAAGAATATATCCGTATGGAAAAGAACGGTGAGCGCGGTTACGGCAGCAGGATCCTTCAGGAGATCGCACAGATATATGACGGAAACTGTCATGTGAAGATCGACAGAGAGAAAAGAATATATAAAAGTACGGTAATCCTGAACGCGGCGGGAAAAAGTGCTGAAGACTGGAGGGGGAGAACGGCATGAATACGGATGCGGTTTTGCGAATGCTGATCGGCGTGCTTGGCCTTATGCCTACGACCTTTTTCCTGATGCAGACATTAAAATGGCGGGGATCAATTACAAAGGTGCTGATCCTGCAGATCATCTTTAATATCCTTTCATGCAGCGCGAAAGAATATATGAATTTGCTGAGTGATCAGGAAGTGATCGGAATGACGAGCTGGGTACTGATGGCGATATATTTAAGCGGTGTCTTTCTGTGCTTTGGCGATTCTCTGAAAAGAATCATATTGATGGTAGTGGTCGCGATCGGATGTACGACAGTTGCGGAGCTTATCTGCAATGCGATATTCGTAAATAATGGCTGGCTGGTCACAGGCTCATTTTGGGGGGTCTACGATTATGTACGTGCCATGACATGCGAGATTATACTTTTAAGTCTGATCCTCATGGGAATGGTTTTCCTGATAAAGTGGAGACGGTCTTTGTTCCGCGAAAAAAGCCAGATAGTCACAGCCTTGATCGCAGTCAGCGTTCTTGCGGGAATGTATCCCTATATGGATTACATCTCGAAAAAACAGCATCCGATCTCCATCGGTCAGCAGTTCCTTTTTATCCTGATCATTATGATCTATATGTTCCTCCCACTTATCGCCGAGGAGACAGAAAAACGTCAGGAAAATGAGAAAATGTTAAAGGCGCTGAAGGAACGGTTTGAAATCGAAAAAAGCCACTTAAAGCTCTTAGAGGACTTTGAAACCGACCAGCGAAAACTCGAACATGACTTCAACAACCAGATGATGGTCGTTATGGGAATGATGGAGATGGGAGAATGGACGGCCGCGGAGGAAATGTTGGGAGAGCTGGATAAGAGGATCGGGAAGGTGTAGGAAGAAAAATCAACAAGAGAATATAGAGAAATTGGAATGTGAGAGGAATGCCTTTGGGAGAAGGTGTTTCTCTCTTTTTTTGTCGAAAACTGGGATGATTTTGACGACGGCGAAAGCTGAATATCATCTTATTGTATAATCTGCAATTAGAGAACACCTATGAAAAAGATGTAAGGGGATACAAAATGAGAATTGCAGTGTGTGACGATCAGGCGGAAGTATTGCTCGCTGTCGAACGTATGTTTTCTGGGGGGGGGTAATAACTGGCATAGAAAATGTCGATACCTATCAGGATATCAGAAAACTGAAAGAAGAATTCCGGGAAGGAAATCGCTCAGATGTACTGCTCATGGATATCTGCCATGTGTTTAATCCAGCACTTCCGAAAACGAAGGAACGACAAGAAGGAATTGACTGTGCGTACGAGTTAAATCAGAAATTTCCAGATCTTCAGATCATCTATATGACGGAAGATACAAAAAAATATTCCCAGCATATTTTTTTGAAACCGGTGAACCTCCTCGGCTACCTTACAAAGCCGGTGAATCCGGTTATTTTAAAGAAGCTTCTTGAAATCGCAAAAGAAAAACAGAAACGGGATGAAGAAAAGCGTGTGATAATCATGTGCCGGAATCATAAGCAGATATTCTATCTCGATGAGATCTTGTATCTGGAAAGCCGGGCCCACCGAACCATGATCCATACCTATGAGGGTGAAGATGTGTGTCACGACAAAATATCGGATCTTGAACAGAGAATGGGAGAAACTTTTGTGCGCTGCCACCAGAGTTTTCTTGTCAATATGAGATATATCCGGCGGATCGAAAATGAAAGCTTTAAGCTGGAAAATGGTGAGGAGATTTCAATCAGTAAGAGGAGATATGTGGAGACGAAGGAACGGTATTTCGCATATCTGAATAAAATTGAAAAATAGAGATAGCAAAAATGACCATTAAAAAGGGAAACTTCCTTTCAAGGAGAAGTTTCCTTTTTTGTCGAAAACAGGAATGATTTTGAACGCCGCAATAAAAGTTAAGGAATATATGCTATCTTATTTCTAGCAAATAGGAGATATTTTGCTTCTATTCGGATAATTACAAAAAGAAAATAAACGGGGGACTTGGTATGAATATTTTACTTGCAATAGCAGACTCGAATAAAGAGTACCTGAGAAAAATATCAGAAGAGCTGCAGGGCTACAGCGATCTGACGATCTATGTTTATACCAGTGCAGATAAACTTGAAAATGCGATGGAAAATGAATCCTTTGATGTTGTAATGTTTGATCCGGATCTGTCGGAATCAAAAATCAATTTTTTAAGGGTCAAAATGCCGATCTGTCTCTATAGCGAGGAGGCGGAAAATGCAAGCTTATATAAGGAATGTGCTCATATTTCAAAATATCAGAGAATCAGCAAAATATATAAGGAAATGATCCGTGCTTATGCAGAAAAAGCCGGATATTCCTATGAATCAGATCGTGCGGGAAAAATGTCAGTCGTGTCGGTATACTCCCCGATCGGAGGAAGCGGAAAAACTACAGTTGCACTTACAATTGCCGATTTGGCAGCAAAAAAAGGAAAGAGGTCTTTGTTTTTAAGTCTGGAGGCATTGTGCAGCGCTGATGCACTTAATCCATATCAGGAGCCGGGAATCGTGGCATTGGCGGAAGCCGCTGCAGACGAGAGCGTGAACTTTGAATTGAAAATTAAAAGCCTGATGAAGCAGGGCATGAATGATATCTACTATGTAGAAGGATTTGAACGACTTGCAGACTATAAAGCCGTATCCGGCGAGGAAATCGAGGATGTCATCAACAAAATACAGAGAAGCGGCGTATGCGATATACTGGTCATTGATCTCAATAGTAGTATCGGATCAATGGAAGCGTCGGTAATGAAAATATCCGATACGATCATCATAACAGAAAAGCCCGGAGAGCTGTGTTCGATGAAGATGCAGCTGTTTTTACGACAGGGAATCGTCAATGAGTATAAGAAAAAAATGCTGGTAGTTCATAACTTCGCTGAAAGTAATTCCTCGTACTGCGGACAAAATGCATTTGCTGAGGCGGGACTGATCCACAATTATGGAAATTTACAGATGAAAAATATTCTGCATGCAATCGAAAAAAATGGAGAAATGGACATCGACAGAATTCTGGAATCATAACGTAAAAGGGGTTTTTTATGGCAAAAGAATATTTTATGAATGAAGTTTCTGTCTTAAAAAAGATCATTCAAGAGGCCGGACGGATACGGGAATATTCAGAAAATGAAATGATTGAACTGATCGAACAGAAGATCCAGGACCGGATTGAATGGGCAAGACAGAATGATGAAGGGCTTTACTGGTACTACCAGAATTTGTCATTCAAAGATAAAAAAACATTAATTTATACTGTAACAGAAGCTGTAGAGGGCCTTGGAATTCTTGGAAAGATCATTATGGATCCGGATATTACAGAGGTCATGATCAATGGATACGACACGATTTTTGTGGAGAAAAGCGGAAAATTAATGCGGCTGGAGGAGCACTTTGAGAGCAGTGAGGATCTGGAACGTATCGTAAAGCGGTTCGTCAGCAGCATGGATCGAACAGTTGATGCCAGCAATCCGATCGTTGATGCCAGACTTGAGGATGGATCTCGTGTCCATGTTGTTCTACCACCGGTGGCATTGAACGGGGCAACGGTCACGATACGACGCTTCTCGAAAAATCCGATGACGATCGAAAAGCTTCTTTCCTACGGCTCCATTACAGCGGAAGCGGCAGATTTTCTGGAAAAAGTAGTAGCCACAAGACATAACGTGTTTGTGTGCGGCGGAACAGGAAGCGGAAAGACAACATTTTTAAATGCACTTTCCAATTATATACAGCCATGGGAACGTGTAATTACAATTGAGGACTCAGCAGAGCTTCAGATTAAAAATATTCCAAACCTGGTACGTATGGAGACGAAAAAGGCAAATTCAAAAGAAGCAAATGAAATCACGATCCGTGATCTGATCAAAGCATCTCTGCGAATGAGACCGGACCGGATCATTGTCGGAGAGGTTCGTGGCCCGGAAGCACTTGATATGCTTCAGGCTATGAATACAGGACATGACGGCAGCCTTTCCACCGGTCATGCGAACTCACCGGAAGGAATGCTCTCACGACTCGAGACAATGGTACTTACCGGAAGTGCAGACCTTCCGCTGGAGGCGATCCGACAGCAGATCGCTTCGGCCGTGGATTATATTGTCCATTTATCAAGACTGCGCGACTTTTCCAGAAAGTGTATGGAGATCAGCGAGGTCACGGGCTACAAGGATGGCAGGGTAACGTTAAATTCAATCTACAAATTTAAAGAGGACGAGAAGTCAACCTTAAAGAAAGTATCCGGAAGACTGGTAAGGACAGAAAATAAGATCCAGAATCAAGATAAATTTATTCTGGCCGGAGTATATGACTATCTGGAGGAAAATGATGGACGAGAAGAATAAGGTAAGACTTAAATACTATGAGTGCAATATGACAAAGGGACAGCACATACTGGCATATCTGTTTTTCTCTGTGATGATCGGTGCCGTGCTGTTTATCTATTATCGGTTTATTCCGGTTGCGGTGATCGGCGGATTTGTAATCGGAATCTGGCAGGAAAAGAATTATTCTCAGACTGTGACAAAGAGACGCCAGGAGAAGCTGAGACTTCAATTTAAAGAATTTCTGGAAATTATTTCGATCTCCATCAGCGGAGGCAGCGGACGGTCAATGGAAAATGCGGTCGAGGATTCCCTTAGAGAGCTTCAGATGATCTATAATCAGGATTCTGATATCGTTCAGGAAATCGCCTTGATCGTGAGTGATTATCGTCATGCCGGAATCCCAATGGTGAAAGGCTTCGAAGAATTAGGGGAGCGGAGTGATATTGATGATGTATCAAGCTTTGCGGCAATCTACAAGACCATCGAAGGGAAGACGAGCGATTTTGGATATATTATTGCTCAGACTCGTGACATTATCAAAGACAAGGTTGAAATTGCCATGGAGATCCAGACGGAGATCAACTCTGCAAAATCTGAGGCATACATGATGCTGGTGCTTCCTTTGATACTTGTAATAATGATGTCCACAATGGGAAGTGGTTTCATGGACTCATTGTTTACAACCGTCATCGGGCGCATTGCAGCAACAGTTGGTGTGGTCTGCACATTTGTATCGTATGTGATAGCAACGAGAGCCGCAGAAATTGACGTATAAACGGAGGTGGAATTTGTGGCAGCGATAATACTGATGATAGTGGCAACGGTGGGAATAGTGCTCTTTTTTGTGAAAACGGGAAAGGCAGGAAAAACACCAGCTGCTGAAATTGTTCTTTCCAGAGCATGGTCGAACCGGTTTTCGAGAATAGATCTGGAAGATAAAAGATTGGTATATTTGAAAGAGTACGAAAAATACCGCAGAGATAAAGAAAAAAATGCAAAAAAGAAAGTTCGCGACTGGGACAAGCAGATTGAGAACTATAGGAATCAGGAAGAAAAATATTACAGCGGATCGACATTTTCATTCTTGGATTATATCTGCCTTTTCGGGTACCAGATGCTGATCGATCTGAAGCTGGACGGCGATAATGAAGTGCTAAAGAAACTGACAGCGAGCTGTGAACAATCCGGGTTCATCGAACTTGAGAGAAACCAGGAGACAAGCGGCAAACGAAATTCAGCAATCTACGCATATTTCCTTCTGGCTTCCTTAGTGGCATTTATATGGATCGGTGCGATCATGGCCTGCCTGATGGGAACACTGATGATCGCGGCAGGAAAAGAAACAGGCGGTATTTTAATGCCGATGATGGCATCATTTTTAGGATGTACCCTGTATGGATATCTTCCGTACGATGGTATTCTCACCAGGGCAAAAAAACGTCAGGAAGAATTGGATAGGGATTTCCCGAATGCGGTTTCAAAAATTACGCTTCTGGTAACGGCGGGAATGAATATCACCCGTGCGATCGAGGAGACAGCCCAAAGCGGTACTTCTCTGATCTACCAGGAGCTGACACTTGTGGTGAAGGAGCTGAACCGGTCTTCAACACTTCAGGGCGCGTTTACACGTATGCAGTGCAGATGCAGCAATAAATATCTGGATAAGATGATCACAGTCATCAGTAAGAGCTATGCATCCGGTAACGCGAATCTTTCAGACGACCTGAAAGCGATCAATGACGAATGCTGGTTGGATAAAAAACACAGTGCCAGACGAATGAGCGAGGCCGTTCAGAACCGGTTATATATTCCGACTATGCTAATGTTTATCGGAATTCTAGTAGTGATCATTGTTCCCGCCATGGCAGGCTTTCACCTGTGATAACAAAGGGGAATTGATGATATTATACAAATCCAGAGGAGGAAATGGGAATGAAAATGTTAGACAAGATCTGCATCAGCGCCATGCTTAGAGCAAATGCAGTAAAAGACAAAATGGAGAGCTTTTTAGAAGAACAGGATGGCGTTTCAAACGTAGTTGCAACACTTCTTATTTTAGTAATTGTTGTTACTTTAGTTACCACATTCTGGGGCAGACTTTCAGAGTGGGCTAACGGTTTAATGGATACTATTTTCAATACAAGCATCCACTAAAACATTCAATAACTATTACAGAGATGGGGGAACAGTGTATGAACAGACAAAAAGAAAAGGGACATATTGCAGTGGAAGCGATCATTATTCTTCCGATTGCTGTGTTAAGTACATTACTGCTTCTTTATCTGTCACTATTCCTCTTTCAGCGTGCAAGTCTTCAGGCTGCCCTGGAGACAACCCTTGTCTATTACAAAAATACGGTAACAGACACTTATGTGACAAAAAATGCGGAGATGGAGTATACGGAAGGCAGCGATTATCAGGTGGGAGCGGGAAACTCTTATTCCGCTTCCCGCCCTCTTTCTCCCTATAGAGGAATGTTTGGGGATGGAAACAATCTGAATTCCCAGAAGGATTTTGAAAAATATTTTAAATCTACAGCAGAGCGCATTCTGTACCGGAATGATCTTTCCCTCACGATCAATTACAGAAACTATGTACTGTTAAAGCAGTTTGAAGCAACTGCAACGCAGACGGTCTCATCACCGTTAGACTTTTCAATCCTTGGAGTTGACAATAAGTATCAAATTTCTGCCACGGCTCGTGTTGCGGTGGTGGATCATGACAGTTTGATCCGAAATGGAGATTATGCGATCAGTCTCGTGAAAGACACAAAGCTTGGAGAGATGGCCCGGAATTTTGCAGGAAAAATATCTGCGGCCTACTCGAAATTGAAAGAAATTCTTGGAGCATAGAAAAGGGGAGTTTCAGGAATGAAGATAATGAAAAAAATCCGAAAAAAAGAAAAAAAGATAAAGAGAATAGGCAGTCATGGAATCATTACGGTCTTCCTGACCCTGATGATGGTGCCGGTCGTTGCAATCAGCAGTGTTATGGTTGACGTGGCACGGTTAAATCTCTATAGTTCCCAGGCTGTTATGGCGGCGGATACTTATGGTGACGCAGTTTTAAGTGAATTTGACAATCTTCTGAAAGAGTTGTATGGCTTATTTTCAGTTACACAGAATAAAGAGGGACTTGAGGCAGTCAATAAGCTTGCGGATACGGTGGGATATTCCTTCAATCCGGTTGGTGATGGAAAAGCTTTATCCGGTTTTATGCCTTACAAGGATGCCGATGTAAAGATTTCCTATGAGAAAGTGGACGGTGCCAGTCTTTCCAATAATAACGTGCTGATGACTCAGATCAGTGACTTTATGAAATACCGTATTGTGGAACAGGTTATGGACGAGAATGGTATTTTGAGTTCGCTGGAGGAATTTGAAACTGTTGATGATGATATGGATGCAATCGAAAAAAGAAAAGAAATTTCTGATAAAAGCCAGAAGGCGATGGAAGACATCCAGGATTATTATGATACATTGAAAGCGATTGCAGCATATCCGGATTATCTTGATGGTCTGGAGAGAAGGTTTGTTGCCTACAGTGATAAGCTGGAAGCAGTTGTAAAATCGGAGGAATACGAAAAATATACTTATTATTTAGAACACCAGGAAGAAATTGAAGCAGCCTTGGAAATGTTTGACAGTGAAGATGAAGATACAGATGCAGAGACAGAAAGCAGCAGTTCAGAGGACGATCCGGAGGATGCTGAAAAAGTGGCAGACATGGCGGATCTGTATGACAAATATAAAGATTTTGATGTAGATGAATACCTTGATGACCTTGAGATAGAGCTACTGGCATACGAGAACCCATTGACAGATCCTAAAGGAGATCCGATCAATTTCGATAATGCAGGCGAAGCCATCAGTGCGCTGAGGGTACAGACAGATATGCTGGATAACACTCTCCAGACATTAAAGGAGCAGGTAGGAGAATTAAAGAAGCAGCTTGTCGACTGCTCTGACGACATCAGAGAGGGAATCGAAGCGGAAATAAAAGATCTGGAAGATATTCTGAAGCTTTCGGATCAATTCCAGGAAGTATATGACCTGATTGAGCCGACCAATCAGGACAAACTTAAAAATGAAAGAAATAAAAGTGATCTTGCTTATGAAGTAGGTGAACTGAAAGATGTCCGGGAACAGATTTTAAGTGGTGAAATTGAAGCGGGTACTGACCGCACGTGGAAATCAAAAGTCTGGGGACAATGGTATGATTTCAGGGATGATAAAGGAGAGTTTTACCAGGAGCTTCAGAGATTCTGCGAAGGAGGAGCAAGTGGAAAAGGCGATAAAGATGCCGGAGATAAAAAAATAGATGAGGCAAAAAAAGCACAGGAAAAGGCGGAGGAAGAACTGAATAAGCCTGAACAAACCGAGGCAAGAAATATCCCGGAGGGAATTGCAGCACAGCTAAAATCCGGCGGAGCGGCGGGAGATGTTCCGGGATTCAGTGATTATTTCTCAGGAGGACTTTCCCTGAAAAATCTGTCAGCGGGCGGAGAACATGCATTGGACAAATTCCTCGTTACCAGTTATGATTTCGGAATGTTTTCCAGCAGAGTGACAGGCGTGAAAACTCCAGCGGAAAACAGCTCTGAAACGAACACAGTGGAGGGAAAAAAGGATTCAAAGAGAGATGTCAGCCTGACCGGTTACGAAATGTCACCGGATATCAATTACCTGTATGGAGCGGAACTGGAATATCTTCTCGGTGGATATAATAATTCGGTATCAAATCTGAATAAATCGAGAAATATCATCTGTGGAGTCCGTGAGACGATGAACTTTGCAGCCAGTTACGCGATCACGGAAATAAATGATGCAATCTGTGCAGTGGCAGATACAGCAGCGACCGCAGTAGCTGCAACAGGAGTAGGTGCAGCTGTGGCTCCC
Organism: uncultured Lachnospiraceae bacterium; assembly: GCA_934376955.1. GTDB lineage: Bacteria > Bacillota > Clostridia > Lachnospirales > Lachnospiraceae > CAKRPJ01. The sequence continues at coordinate 12,312 of CAKRPJ010000041.1, forward strand.
CTTGTGCGGATTTCTGTCAGCGGCGCGTTGAGACTGGCGTTTGCTTCGATAGAGACAGCGGCGGACTGGATGGAACTAAAAGAGCGGGATAAGGTAACCTTTATGAAAACGGAGATGGAAGACCTGAACGGAATTGACGGAATCGCATCTCTGCTTCATATCGACATTCCGGAGTCCTCGGAAGATAAATTCGGCCTTACCTATGAGGATTATATGTTTGTACTGCTTTGCATTTTTACAGACTCAAATACGCTTACCTCACGAACGGCCAATTTGATCACACTAAATATGAATCAGGCAAAGCATAAAGGCGGTGAATGGTCGTCTCTTGACTTTAAAATGCAGGATACCGTGACAGCGGTAAAAGCGACCTGTAAAGTGAAGGCGGATTTTGTTGTTCTTCCTGATAATTTTGCTGAGATGTTTTATTCCGGTACAAGCACAGAGTCACAGATCGAACGTCTTGAGAACCATTATTTCGGATATTCTGTTATTCGAGGTTACTAAGGAGGGAATCGGTACATGCAGTGGAAAAAAACAGGAGAAGAAGGACTACTGACTGTTGAAGCAATTCTCGGTCTTGTACCTTTTATCCTGGTGATTCTTGGAATTATTTCTTTTATTGATATTTTTGCGGTTCATAATAAGATCCAGTATGCCATGCATCAGATGGGAAATGAGATTTCGGCGTATACATATTTTTATGAGGCGTTGGGGATCCGCTCTGCCGACCTTGGTTTAAAGGCCGACATTGATAAGCAGACAGCGCCACTGGATACGACATTGAATGATTTCTCCAGCTTTCTGGAGCAGGTCGGTCAATTTGAAGATGACCTTAATGGAATAAAAAGCGGTTCATCATCCCTTTCCGGAACCATTGAATCCGGAAAGGATACGATCAATAAAGGACAGCAGCTGGTAAACTCTGCGGGAGTTTTTATCAGTGACCCGAAACAGCTGCTCAGGAGCATAGTATATCTTGGGATCGAGAAGGGCGAGCAAAAGGCTAAAACGTGGCTTCTCGGATGTATCTCGAACGGCATGTTTCAGGTTTATCTGGATGAAAGCTTCGCAAAACACAGGTCGATGTCTGCGGATGAATATCTGATCCACTATGGAGTGAAGGACGGAATAAACGGTCTGAATTTCAAAAACAGCAGTTTTTTGAGCGATGATCAGTATCGGATGATCGACTTGGTGGTGGAATACGATATCGAAGTGTACTTCTTTAAGCTTTTTCGGAAGGATCCGACGATCCATGTTGTCCAAAGATGTGAAGTACCTGCATGGCTGGATGGAGACGGAGTGAAATATTCAAAATAACAGAGGTGTAAGATGAACGAGTATTTAATATTGGCAGCGGGTATGATCATATTGCCGGGAATTTATATGTGTCTTACGCTTCTGCAGACGGAAAAATTTACCGGGATATCAAAAATTGAAGTAATCGTACTTGCAGCGGCAGAGCTTGCATTCTTTAGGATGTGGAGAAACGATATCAGAGAGGAAGTACCATATCTGTTATCTATAATGAGATATGTAATGCTTGCATTTATGACGTATTTTTGTGTGGAAGATTACAGGGAACAGCTTGTGCCCAATCGCGTGCTTCTGTTTTTACTGGTGCTTTTCCCGATTATCGTGGGAGGTTATGGAGTTCACGATATGGATACGGTTCTGAAGCTTCTTCCTTCCATTATTCTGGGATTTTTATTCAGCCTGATCTCATTTGGCACGGGATACCTGTTGAGCCATGGAAGCATGGGGGCAGGAGATGTAAAGCTTTCCCTGATTATGGGAATATATCTGACGGGAAAGGACATCCCGGGTGCTGTGTTTTACGGATGTCTGATCGCTGCGGGATATTCGATCATTCAACTGATAAGAAAAAAAATAACAAGAAAAGACCGGCTCCCATTTGTCCCATTTTTATATATGGGCGTGGTTGTCCGATATCTTCTGTAAATCTATACGGGGCAGGTGGAAGAAATGGCAAAGAAGAATAATCTTGTAGGCGGAGCAAAGGCAAAGATCAGCCTGATGTTGATTGCGGGAATGGCAGCAGGCTGGGGAATCTGCGGATATGCGGTAGTCCTCCAAAACAGTGTCAGAAAACAGAATGCAATGGTGGAAAAAGCGGAGGAATTTATACCGGATAAGTTGTATGTAAGAGCAGCTAATCAATATAAAGAAGCGTTGAAAGTATATTCAACAAAAAACAATCTGACTTATGAGAGACGGCTGCTTGATATTTATGCAGAGGGCAATATGACGGAAGAATACGCAGACCTTGCGGATGACCGTATTGAGGAGAAAACTGCTCTTGTCGATGAATATCTCAGCAGGGCAGAAACCTTAATTAAAGAGGAAAGCACAAAGAAAGCAATCCGTTATCTGCAGCAGGGAATAGAAATCTACGGTGACAGTCAGCTGGTGGAGCTTTGTGAGTCGGTAAAGTATCAGTATAATATAAATGGGACGGATTATCAGGAAGGAAAGCTGCCGTCGAACAACTGGATCATTCCTATGTGGAATGGGGAAAAATGGGGATATACCGGAAAAAACGGGCGCACGAGCCTTGATTTCATATATGACGAAGCAACAAGATTTTCTGAAGACTATGCCGTTGTAAAGATCGATGGAGTTTATACACTGATCGATCAGAACGGTTATTGGAATGCGGTAGATAAAAATGGGCTGGATCAGGTGATCGACATCGCCGGAGATAAGATCATTGGTGTGAAGGACGGCAAGTATGGAATTTATTCCAATATGTTTGAACGCCTGAATGAAGAAGATTACGAGGATGCCCATCTTAACGATAACGGCATGGTTGTTGTAAAGAAAGATGGAAAATGGGCAGTCTTAGATGGGAATATGAAAAATGTAACCGATTTTGAGTTTACCGATGTTGCTGTAAACAGCAGAGGGCAGGTATTCAGCGGCAAATACGCAGTTGTTGCGGATGGTAATGGTTATTTTCTGATCGACCAAAAGGGAAAAGCCTGTTATGAAAAAAGATTTTCGGATGCAAAAGGATATGAAGGCGGCTATTACGCTGTATCGGACAGCAGCGGAAACTGGGGATTTGCAGACGAGACAGGAGAAAACGTAATTCCATGCCAGTATGTGGATGCGTATTCATTCTCAGATCAGACAGCGGCGGTGCAATATGCCGGAAAATGGGGGTATATCAATCGCTACGGCAATATGGTCATTGATGCTGAATATTCAAAGGCACTTCCATTTTTAAATGGAAAAGCATTCGTTTATGATGATCAGGAAAATATAGTAGTTCTTGAATTAAAATATTTTGATTTGTTTTAGCTTGTAATTTTAATGAAAAGGGGAATGTGAGATGCTGACAGATGTTTCAGACGCAAATAAAAGCTACACAAAGCTGGATGTATCAGAAAAAAGTAATCTGGATCTTATCGCAGTAAAAGTGCTCCGCAGAGACTGTCCGGATTTTTTGTTTCCGCTAAAAATGATGGAGATCGATGGAGAGACGGAGATCCGTTATGAGTTGACAGATGGAGTACGGTTCTGCTATATGCCGACCCAGATGAAAAAGCGGGAATTTATTGAATTACTCATAAATCTGCTCCAGCCGTTTAAAGCATGCAGCGACTGGTTCCTTGACTACCATAACTTTGTCTTAGATGAGAATTATATACTCGTCGGAAAAAATGAGCAGTCAGTGAAATATATTTATGTGCCGACTAAGTCACAGACTAATTCTGACCAGGAGATCATGAGCTTTTTTGCCGGACTGATCCTGAAAATGGACATCAAGGATGATCAGAGTTATACGGTCAATCTGCTTCGTGTAATCAAGAGTCCGAATGCCAATTTAATGACGATGTTGGAACATCTTCAGAAAGATCAGGTGGAGAAAAAGGCAGCACCTGCTGCTTTGGCAAAGCCAGCTGAAGATCATATGAAGAAGATCGTTTCATTCGTTCAGGACATTCCGGAGAAAATGGCAGAAAAGAAAGAGAAGCAGGAATCCGCACTGGCAGAGAAAGTGAAAGCCCGCGAGCAGGGAACGCGTCCGGGAGTAAGCGCCGGTGCTTACGGAAAGAGCGATGAGGAAAATCGCTTAATCAATAACCTGTTCGGTGATGATGAACCGGATAAGAAAAAAGACAAGAAAAAGAAGGAAAAACTGCCGAAAGAAAAAGCACCGAAGGAAAAGGGAGCCGGATTATTCGGATTTTTAAAGGGAAAAAAGAAAGAGGAAGAAGAACCGGAAGACCTGCTGGCAGGCTATAAGAAAACGGCAGAACCGGAAAAAGTAGAATTTGTACCGAAATGGGAATCCATGTCTGCACCGAAGCCGGTTTCTGCACCATCCAGAAACGAGGACACTGTTGAAGCGTATCGTTCATACAGTCAGGAAGGAGATGAAGATGACAGCACTGCCATTGCAGGAGACGGAGAGCTTGATGATAACCGCGTGATCCGGCTTAGGCTGGAAGACTGTGCCGGATGTACCTGTCCGAAATTTATTGAGATCGATCTGCGAAAAGGCCATGCGACGATCGGGAGAATGGATAAGAATGGCGAGCCGTGCTCGGATTATAACTTTGACGCTGCGGTTTCGTTTGTCAGCCGCCGCCATTTCCGAATCGAGCCAAGTGGAAACGAATGGCAGATCATTGATATCGGATCCGCAAACGGTACGATCGTAAGTGGAGAAAATCTTACACCAAATATGCCGCACACTCTGAAAAGAAATGATACGATTATGATCGTGTGCAAAAAGAGATTTATGATCTACCGGGTGTGCTGAGAAAGGCAGGGGTAATGAAAAAGTATGCAGGCTGTCTTTCTGTAAAAGGAAATTACAGGGAGAAAAATCAGGACCGGGCATGCTGCCTGAGCAGTTCAAAAAAAGGAATATTATTTGCAGTGGGATGTGTGTGCGACGGAATCGGCAGTTTTGCACAGAGCGAGATCGCAGCAGAGATGATCCGGGACGGGATCGAACGCTGGTTTCATGGAATAGTGGATCTGTATCCGGAAAAAATTGATGCCGAGACCGTTCTAGATGATCTGGATATGACGATCCGCGAGCTGAATGAGCTGATTTGGACTTATCGAAGGGAAAAGGGGATTGATATTGGATGTACGATGTCAATATTGGTTCTTTTGGATGAAAAATATCATGTATTTCATGTGGGGGACAGCAAGATCCTGCTGATAGATGATCGTGTTTTGCAGATTACGAAAGACGAGGTATCGATTGTCGAACGAGATGGAAAGTTAAAGACCTTATTGGCAAATTTCATGGGAAAAGCCGATGAATTGTGGATGAATCAGTCAAGCGGAAATCTTTCACCGGGAGCAACCTTCCTTTTGGGATCCGACGGGCTTTTTAAGAGACTTCGGGAAGATATTCTCGTTGAGGCGATCAGCAGGAAAAATGTGCAGAGTGATACAGAGGCAGAGGAAGTGTTGAAATATCTGATATGGCATGTCATGGAGATGGGAGAGAAGGACAATATATCGGGAGTTTTGATCCGAATCGCTTAGATCTTCAGGCATGCTTTATACATCCGGATAAGGCTGTCAGAAGCCGGTCCTTAAGGCTGTTAAAGCAGTCCAAGAGCTGCGTAAATGATGAGAAAAACGGCTGAGTAAACGAGATGATAGCCGGTGAAGATCATGATTCCTTTTAGTGTTCCGCGAAGATGAGAACGGCAGCGGAAGAACAGAAGAAGGATCACAGCAGCGATCCACAGCCCACTAAGAAAGAACGGATATGCGGAAAATAACAGAAATGTAATCCCGTAGAAGCAGGTGAAGCCGAACTCAATAAGCGGGTAGCGGAGCGGGATCTTTGTTCCGCAGTAGTGACATTTTCCACCGAGAGCGATCCAACTGATCACAGGAATCTGGTGCAGACCGCTTAAGACATGACCGCATTCCGGACAGTAACAGTCTTTTGTGATAAGCGGTTTGTCAAAACGGATCCGGTACTCGGCAGTTGTAAAATAAGCACCGATGATGCTGCCGAAGATAAGTGTGCAGATTAAAAGTATGGAAAAATAATAGGTAGTCACCGGAAAGCCCTCCCATAAGTAAGTATATAAAGCAGTTTTATATTAAGGTGTTGAAAGGGAAAAGTCAAGGTTAAAGGAGAAAGAGAGTATGAAGAAGGGATGGAAGATAGCGGCAGCGGGACTGATTATATTATTGCTGTTTCTGCTTTTTTTTAAGGAACGATTGTGGGAGTTTTATTACGATATTATGGAGCCTATCGGTCCGCTTCCTCCAAACCTGTACTGAAAAGATACATAGTATAGAGGTAAGCTGATGAAGGGGGGAGAAGCGAAATGCTGGATGAACAATTATTTTACGGCGGAATTCTCCTATGTGCATGTTCCGCCGGACTTGCAGTGATTCTGGGAAGCTGGTATATGGTCAGAAAGATCAAGCTGAACGGGAAGCTGGATGAAGAATATGGGAAAGAAATAAAAGGAAAGTAACAAAGCGGGAGGTACCAGGTGGAGGAAGTTATTGCATCGACGTATCGAATCATAAAAAAACTGGGATCCGGCGGTGGCGGAAACGTATATCTTGCAGATCATCTGAGACTGAATAAGAAAGTAGTCCTGAAGGCGGACAAGCGCCGGGTTACGACGAAAACGGCTCTGCTTCGCCGAGAGGCAGACGTTCTGAAAAACCTGAATCATCCGAATATTCCGAAGGTATATGATTTCTTTGTTGAAGATGACACGGTATATACCGTCATGGACTATATCGAAGGGGAAAGCTTGGATCGTCCGTTAAAACGAGGAGAACATTTCTCACAGCCACAGGTGATCCAATGGGCGAAAGAGCTTCTGGATGCTCTTGAATATCTCCACAGTCCTACACATGGAGATCCACCTCAGGGATTTGTGCATAGTGATATCAAACCTGCGAATCTGATGCGGACACCGGATAACCATATCGTACTCATTGACTTTAACATTGCTTTATCACTCGGCGAGGATGCCGTGATCGGCTGCAGTGCCGGATACGCCTCACCGGAGCATTACGGACTTGATTTTTCTTCAGATAGTGATACGGTAAACGGCGAGTCGGAGACGGAGGCGGAATCACAGTCAGGACAGGACGGTGAGACAGAGGTTGATGATTCTACAGTGGAGAGGACGATTACGGAATCTGATACGGAAGCTACAGAGGTGGAGGGGAAAAAGAGGAATGAAAAAAGCTCTTTCACGTCTCCAAAAAAAATCATCGTTCCTGATGTAAGATCAGATATTTACAGTACCGGAGCAACGTTATATCATCTGCTCAGCGGATCAAAGCCGGCAAAAAATGCGAAGGCAGTCGTATCGCTTTCAGGAAAAGAATATAGTCCGCAGGTTGTAAAGATCATCAAAAAGGCGATGAATCCGAATCCGGATCTGCGATATCAGACGGCGCAGGACATGCGTTCGGATTTTTTACATCTGAGAGACCGGGATCCGCGGGTCAGACGATTAAAGGCGGCAAAACGGCTGGATATCGGTGTAGTTCTCCTGGTTCTTGCAGCAGGTGCATCCATGACATTTGTGGGCTTAAAGCGGATGCAGACGACGGAGAACTGGCTGAAGCTTGCGGAATACTCGAAAAGTGCTCTTGAGTCAGGGGATGTGGACGAGGCGGTCAGGGACGCTCTCGCAGGTCTTCCCGAGGAGAAAGGAATCCTGACACCGGAATGGCTTCCGGAATCTAAGCGGGCGCTGGCAAATGCGCTGGGAGTGTATGATCTCTCCGACAAGTTTCGGTCGAGCGGAGTTGTAAAGCTTCCGTCGGCTCCTTATAAGATAAAGATGTCCCCGGACGGGAAAAAGATTGCGGCTGTATACCAGTCCGAGGCTGCGGTCTATGATGCGGAAAGCTTAAAAACGTTAATGACCTGCCCGATGATGGATTCAGCATTAGCGGATGCGTTGTTTTCCGATGACAGTCATCTGCTGGCCGCGGGAAAAGACGGAGTTTCACTTTACAACATTGAGAGCGGAGAGCAGATGTGGAGGGCAGGAATGGCTTCGACTCTGACAATCTCCGGAGACAGACAGGTTGCGGCGGCGCTGGATCGGGACAGAAATATTGTTTCATTCTATGACATGAAAGATGGTCAGCTGCTGCGGGAACGCTCTATGGGAGATAAAAAAATGCCCTCTGCATTTAATGATTCCTTTGCGGATCCGGACAATGCAATTTTCTGCCTGAATATGGACGGAACCATGTTGGCGATCAGTTTTTCGGACGGCGGACTATATGTGATGGATACAGAGCATCCGGAGGATGACCTGATCGTGTACGAGAGCTCGGATTATACAGAGTTTGCAGGCGGCTTCCATGGAGATAAATTTGTGTTCTCTGCCGGAAAGAGCGGTCACAGCCTCTTTGGACTCGTCAATGTGGAGGAAGGAACCTATATCGGTGACATGGAGTCGAACCTCCGGATGAAAGCGAAGGCGGATGCGAGGGGAATCTGGGTTTCAGAGGGAAACCTTCTGTCTGAATTTGATCCGGATACGCTGGATGATAAGGAAATCGCTTTCACGGATACATGGAACATCAGCAATTTCAGTGTTTCGGACAAGCATACACTTGCCGTGACGGATGAGCCGGGATTTTCTATCTTTGATCAGGGAGAAAACGCCCTGGTACATGAAAAGAGTGATGAAGAATACAGCTTTGCGGAACTCAGGACAGAGTATGCGGCGTTGGCGAACAGGAGTCAGCCGGATATTCGTGTCATGAAGGAGGAGACTCATGAGGATACATGTGTGGCGCGTTACGATGCGAAGTATTCCCATGACGAGGCCAGAGTGACGGGAGACGGGAAAAGAGTGATGCTTTTCAGTTATGATGGATTCCGCATCTATGATAATGAAGGAAGGCTGGAGGCGGAAGGAAGCTTTCCGGATCCGGAAAAAATCTATGACCAGCAGTTCAGAAGAAATGGAGAAAAATCATGGCTGGATGTGATCTGGTATGACGGAACGGTTCGGGCATATAGCTCGGAGGATGGAACTTTAATCTCTGAAGAAAAAAAAGAAGCACATTCAAAAGACCTGAAAGAAGAATTTATCACAGAGAAATATCGGTTCGTATCGGAACTTCACAGTGCTCCCGGAGTTTATGACAGAGAGAGCGGGAGATTTGTAAAGGAATTGGAGAAGGATGCTTTCCTTACGTATGTGACGGAGACCGATGAGTACATATTAACAGAATATGTCCGGGCGGATGGTGAGAGATATGGTCTTTTACTGGATCAAAATCTTGAGATTTTGGCAGATCTGGCGGATTTGTGTGACATCAGTATTTTAGACAAAGCACTCTATTTTGATTATAAAAATGGAGAAATTAGGAAATGTCATTTGTATTCGATCCAA
>CAKRPJ010000042.1:0-18806 GCA_934376955.1 uncultured Lachnospiraceae bacterium
GTGCTGACCGTGGCCCAGATCGCCGGGATCATGGGGGCAAAGAAAACCTCGGAGCTTATTCCCATGTGCCATCCGATGCTGCTTGACGGCATCGACCTTTCCTTTGAACCGGATGAGGTGAGATCTCAGATTCGTATTCTGGCGAAGGTTTCCTGCAGTGGAAAGACCGGCGTGGAGATGGAGGCATTAACCGCAGTGTCGGCGGCCGCTCTTACGATCTACGACATGTGTAAGGCAGTCCAGAAGGATATGGAGATCACAGACATCCGGCTTTTAAATAAGACCGGCGGTGTCCACGGCGATTTTGTCCGTGAAACAAAGGAACCCGAAAGCCGATAATGGCAACTGAAAACCGGTAATGGTGACCTGAGATTTTGTAACGGAAAAGAGGCGGCGGTATCATGGATATGCTGGACTATTTTGCAGTAAGAAACAGCCGCATTATTTCCTTTGTCGGTGCCGGAGGAAAGACGACGGCAATGTATACACTGGCAGCAGCCTTTGCGGCCCGCGGGTTTAAAACGCTGGTGACGACTACGACCCATATCGAGATGCCGGACAAAACACTGTGGGCAAAAAACGAGGAGGAAGTAAGGAAGCTGTGGCGGGCAGGCTCCTATGCAGTAGTAGGCACGGAACCGGGAGCGGGAGCTGCGGATATTAAAAAAATTACGGGCCTTTCTAAACCGGAGCGCAATCTGTATTTTGACATGGCGGAGGTTGTATTGATCGAGGCAGACGGAGCAAAGCGGATGCCGTGTAAGGTTCCTGCCGCCCATGAACCGGTGATCCTTAAGGAGTGTGACACGGTGGTCGGGGTTATGGGGATCCGGAGTGTGGGACGTCCCCTTAGGGAGGTCTGCTTCCGGCTGGAGGAGGCGCAAAAAAGCTTCGGCTGTCATCCGGATGAGCGGCTGACCCCGGAGCTTGCAGCCGAGTTTCTGGCATCCGATCTTGGAACGAAAAAAAATGTAGGAACCAGAAATTACTGTGTGATGTTAAATCCCTGCGACGGGGATGAGCTTCTTAGTATCGGCAGCAGGATCCGCAGGCTTCTGGAGAAGAAAGGGATATATAGCTGTATGCTGACAGCTTTTAGAGAGAGAGGAACAGAATATTTATGAAAAGCAGTTGGATCATAGTCCGCGGCGGAGGAGATCTGGCAACCGGAACGATCCACAGGCTTTGGTCATGCGGATTTAAGGTGCTGGTATTGGAAACAAAGATGCCTGCCGCGATCCGCCGTCAGGTTTCTGTCTGCGAGGCAGTGTATGACGGTGAGGCAATCGTGGAGGGAATGAAGGCGATCCGGATCTTCTCGTGGGAACAGGCGGAGAAAATTATCGAAAGCGGCGCGGTTCCGGTTCTCGTGGATCCGGAAGGAGCGTCGATAGACATGCTTCATCCCCGTGTGGTCATCGATGCGATCTTAGCAAAAAGAAATCTGGGAACACATAGAAAGATGGCGCCTTTAACGATAGGCTTGGGCCCCGGCTTCTGTGGAGGAAAAGATGTGGATGTGGTGATCGAGACCAAGAGAGGCCACAATCTGGGGCGTGTAATTTATTCCGGTATGGCGGCTCCCAATACGGGGATTCCCGGCATGGTCGGCGGATATGCCAAGGAAAGAGTGCTTCATGCCCCGGTGGAAGGTACCTTTAAGGGCTATGCAGGGATCGGGGACATTGTGGAGGCCGGAGCACCGGTCGCTGCAGTCATAGGAAATGACGGGACTGCCACACCGCTTACAGCCGCATTTTCCGGCATCGTCCGAGGGCTTTTGCGGGACGGATATCCGGTAACAAAGGGCTTTAAGGTGGCTGACATCGATCCGCGAAAAGAGGAGCTTGCCAATTGCTTTACGATCTCGGATAAAGCACGATGCATTGCCGGGAGCGTGCTGGAGGTAGTGGTGAGAGATTTACATTAAGAATTCAGAGTAATTTATAATCAAAACAGCCGATGAGGTAACCTTCCGTTACTCCATCGGCTGTATTTGTTGCATTACAAATTAATTAAGTCTTGTATAAAGTAAAAAAGCCACCGAGACGGTGGCCTCATGATCGACGATATTACATATCGCTTAAACGTTAATTCGATATCATGAGTATACAGCGTATCTCTACCTGCACCTTTATTATGTGCTAGAATTGTAAAAAATACAATCCTCAAATTTAAAATTTTTTCACTAGCCAACACAAGATTCCCTTAAAAAGAAATCAGAATACATAACAACAATTCTAAATTAATTCAATATACAAGTTAATATTGAAAAACATAAACAAATATGGATATATAATCCAGAAAACAAAATATTTAAGTTTACATAAAACATACAAAATAAAAATAAATTATAAATATTCTAAAAATTGTATTGACAAAAAAAAAAAAAATAGGCTATTCTGAAAACAGGTTTTTTGCAAAAAAAGACCTAATACGACAAGGTGTTATCAAAAGAATAGGAGGAATCTTACATGAGCAAAAACGTATGTGATGTTTCGGGTACAAAGTTGACAGAAGAAGTCAGCCTGCCGCTGATGAGGGGAACACTGGAAGCATTTGCTAAGCTGCATCGTTACAGTGGATCAGAGCAGGGTGAAAAAGCAGTAGAGTATATTGTTAAATACTTGGAAAAAGAGGGAGTACCGTGTAAGACATTGTCTTATGATTGCTATAGAAGCCTCCCGGTCAGTGCATCAGTTACTGTAAATGGGGTAAAGTATGATGCCTTGGCGGCAGTTTACAGTGGTGAAGCAGAGGATCTGACTGCTGATTTATATTATGATGCAGAAAGTGAAAAAGGAAAACTGACTGACCTTGAAAACGAAGAAAGGTTGAAAAAATTCAAAGGAAAAATTGTCCTGACAAGTGAACGTACAGGAGATTTTGCATTGGCTGCCCATAAAGCAGGCGCACTTGGAGTCGTTGTTATCTGGCCGCAGCCGGAGCCGTGGCTTCATCACATGACGATCGGTACAGTTTGGGGAAATCCTACGATCCACGATATGTATCGTTACTGTAGAATTCCATTTTTGGGAGTTAATCGCGAAACGGGACTTAAGTTAAAAGAAATTTGTACTAAAGAGGGCTGCAAAGCAGCTTTAAATATAAAAATGAATAATGGAATTGTGAAGACATCTATGCCTGTAATAACAATTCCGGGAAAGAGTGAAAAATATGTTCTGGTATCAGGACATTATGATTCTTGGTACGAAGGAATTACAGATAATGCTACTTCCAATGCTGCAACTCTGGAAATTGCAAGAATTTTATATGAACATCGAGATGAACTGAAACGAAGTGTAAAAATTGCATTCTGGTCAGGTCATTCAGATGGAAGATATGCCGGATCCTCGTGGTATGTGGACAATCAGTGGGAGGATCTGAACAAGAATTGTGTGGCTCACATTAATCTGGATCTGATCGGTGGAAAAAACGATGAATTAGTTTCCAGAGGAACTTCTTTGATGGAAAAAGAGGGATTATCTGAAAATATTATTGAGGAATTTTCGGGTGTCAGACCGGTTTTAACGACTGGTTTGTGCAGAGCCGGAGACGAGTCCTTCAGCGGAGTAGGAGTACCGATCAGCATGCTGTCAGGCTTTGCATCGAAAACTGACGGCGAGTATGCACTTTGGGCGAAGTGTTATGCACCATGGTGGCACTCAGTTGCAGACACTCTGGATAAGGTGAATGAAGACTTCCTGATGAGAGATACAAAAATCAATCTGAAGCTTGTTTGGGAAATCCTTCAAAGCGACAAACTTCCGGTAGACATGGCTGCTTTTGCAAAGAGAACAGAAGCAATGCTTGTTGACATTCAAAAGGAATGCACATCAGACTTTGATCCTCAGTGTGTAATAGACGAAATCCAGAATCTTAAGAAGGCTCTTGTGCGTTTGGATCAAGCGATTGCCGAATATGGTATTGAGGATACGGATGATATTATTAAAAAAGTATCCGGAAATATGGTGAGACTGCATTATACCTATGGAAGCCAGTATTATCACGATCCTGCTTATGCAGGCTATTCGGATCTTCATATCTTTAACATGATGCGGGGAGTAACAAGGGAAAATACCTCCCAGGAAAACTATCTTATGTATCAGACGGATTTTAGAAGGCAATGTAACCGGCAGGTAGCAGAAATGCAGAAAATCGTAGAAATGATAGACATGCAGATTATGCGCTGGAAATACGGTTGCTGATTATTAAGACACCAAGAGAAAAGGAAAGGAGAACGCGTATGAAAAAAAAGGTATTGATCGTTGCTTCCATGATTCTGATGGCCTTAACTGTGTCAGGATGTATGAAAAAAGAAAATCCTGTGTCAACGGATAGTTCACAGAATCAAACCACAAAAAGCGCTGAAGCTGAGGTTACCGGAGCCGGAGACAGTTTGGATGAAACGAAAACTATGGTAATTGCTCATGGAGCATACCCTCAGACTCTTGACATTCAAAACCAGAGTGATGCTTTTTCTTCGCGTCCGGCTTCGATGGTGTTTGAAAAATTGATGAAAATGGATAAAGACGGAAATTTTCAGGGAGTATTAGCGGAATCATGGGAATATGAAGACGATACGCATCTCGTATTCCATCTTCGTAAGGGCGTAAAATTTCATAACGGAGATCCTATGACGGCAGAGGACGTAAAGTGGTCGTTGATTAGAGCCGTTAATTCCGCACACGTTTCGTCTAAAGCATCATTCATCAACCAGGATGATATTACGATTATTGATGATAATACAATAAAAGTAGGATATCTGTATCCCAATGCATCGGCATATGCAGCATTTTCTAATGTGGGACTTTCTATTTTGCCGAGTAAGCTGTATGCGAACGCAGACACGGCCGATATTTCTAAAAATCCGATCGGTACAGGCCCATATAAATATGTGGATTGTGTAAACGGAGAAAAGGTTACTTTTGTCAGAAATGAGGACTACTGGGGAGAAAAGGCCCATATTAAAAATTTAATCTGGAAGACGATCACCGAAAACGCGAACAGAACCATCGAATTGGAGACCGGCGGAGCTCATTTTTCCTATGATGTTCCGACAACAGACATAGACAGAATAGAAAGTGATGATAAGCTGACCTTATTGATGGGACCGAATTTTACAATTCAATATGTTTGCTATAATACGCAGAAAGCACCGCTTAATGATGTAAAGGTGAGAAAAGCCCTCGGAATGGCAGTTGATAAAGAAGCCATCAAGATTGCCGCGTATAACGGATTAGGAAAGGTCGGAGTTGGGCCTATGGTTTCAACAACTCAGTATGCTACGGAGGATCTTGACGTGGCTCCGTTTGATCTGGATGCCGCAAAAGCACTGCTTGCAGAAGCCGGTTACCCTGACGGATTTGAAATTAAGATCTACACCAATGAAAATCAGGCGCGAATCGATGCTGCACAGGTGGTACAGAACTCCTGGGCTAAGATTGGCGTAAAGGCTACCGTTACAACACTGGAGTATGCGGCATACTATGAAGCAGTAAATTCCGGAGAGTATGATGTTTGTTTCTTTGGATGGATCAGCAATGGTGACCCGGATAATACCTTATACGGTTTATACCATTCCTCTATGATCGGTGCCTCTAACTATTCCCATACCAATAATCCTAAGGTGGATGAGCTGCTGGAAGCAGGAAGAAAAGAGCTGGATGATAAAAAACGGGAACAGATTTATGTGGAGCTTCAGAAAGAGCTTGTGGATTATTGCCCGGCAACATACTATTGGCAGGGTGTTAATACATACGCATATTCTAATGATCTGATGCCAATTGAATATACGCCGTATGATTTTGAACCGTGGACATTTGAATGGAAAAAGTAAATTAGAGATGTCAGACAATCAGAGATGGGGAAGCCTGGCGGGTCAGGAAAGCCGGTCGGCTTCCCCATTGCCATATAAAAAGGGGTGAAGGAACATGCTGAAATATACTCTGAAAAGACTTCTTATGATGATTCCGGTCCTTCTTGGAGTTTCGTTTGTTGTTTTCCTTCTAATGTATATCTCTCCGGGAGATCCGGCAAAGATGATACTTGGAGAAATGGCAGAAAAAGGGGAAATAGAAGCTCTCCGGGAAACCTTGGGGTTAAATGCCGGTTTTTGGGAACGTTATTTCAATTACATGAAAGTTATTTTGTTATATGGTGATCTGGGAATATCCTATGTGACTCGTGAACCGGTAATCTCGGAAGTAATGGAAAGATTTCCTGTAACATTACGGCTGGCATCTTCCGGCGTTCTGGTGTCACTTTGTATCGGTGTTCCATGCGGAATTATAGCTGCCACAAAGCAGTATTCTGTTTTTGATCATGTAGCAACCCTGTTATCACTCCTTGGAAATGCGATGCCGGCGTTCTGGATGGGAATACTTTTGATCCTTATTTTCTCTGTTCAGCTGGGATGGCTTCCGTCATCGGGATACACTTCTATAGAGTATATGATCCTTCCGGCACTGACATTAGGGACAAGCTCTGCTGCAGTTATCATGCGTATGACACGGTCAAGTATGTTAGAAGTAATCCATCAGGACTACATAAGAACTGCAAGGTCAAAGGGACAGAAAGAAAGCATAGTCATCTATTTCCATGCCTTAAAAAATGCATTGATTCCTGTAATCACGGCGGTTGGTCTCCAGTTTGGAATGCTGTTAGGTGGTTCGATATTGACGGAAACTATTTTCTCAATACCGGGTATCGGAAAATTAATGGTAGATTCGATTAAAACAAGGAATTATCCGATCGTTCAAGGCGGTGTTCTGATCCTGGCAGTGGTCTTCAGCTTCGTAAACTTAGGAGTTGACTTACTGTATGCCTTTGTAGATCCAAGGATCAAATCACAGTACAAAGGAGCAAAGAAAAGCTCAGAGGTCAAAGAGGAAGATGCAGAGAATGGAGAGGAGGGAGAAGATTGATGGATGAAAAAAACATGCAGATAAACCTGGAAATAGAGGATATTTCCATGTATAAAAAACAAAGCCAGTTTATACAGGCATGGCACAGAATAAGAAAGAACAAAGTAGCCATTTTGGGAATGCTCATCCTGATCGTTTTGATCTTGGGCGCGGTTTTTGCCGATCAGCTGGCACCCTATGGATATGACGATCAAGATGTAATGCGCCGTTTTACATTTCCATGTCGGGAGTTTCCGTTTGGAACAGACAATCTGGGAAGATGTATTTACAGTAGAATTCTTTATGGAGCCAGAGTATCCTTACTGATTGGTTTTGTCGCAACAGGAATGGGAGCTGTCGGAGGTACCATTTTGGGTGCATTGGCAGGCTACTATGGAAATAAAGCAGATAATGCAATTATGCGTTTTTGCGATATAATCCAGGCAATTCCCAGCCTCCTTCTCGCAATTGCCGTTGCAGCTGCATTAGGCAGCGGACTTTTCAATATGATGCTGGCAATCAGTATTGCAGCAATCCCTCGATATGCAAGAACGGTAAGGGCCTCTATTCTAACAGTAAAGGATCAGGAATTTATTGAGGCGGCCCATGCTATTGGAGCAAGTGATGCAAGAATAATTATGAAGCATATATTTCCGAACTGCCTTGCACCTATAATCGTGCAGGTAACTCTGGGAGTGGCAGGATCAATTATTAATGCAGCTTCACTGAGCTTTATTGGATTGGGTGTTCAGGCACCGATGGCTGAATGGGGAAGTATGCTTTCAGCAGGAAGGCAGTACATCCGCGATTACTGGTTTGTGGTTATGATTCCGGGATTGGCAATTATGACAACAATCCTCTCTCTGAACCTGTTTGGTGATGGGCTTAGAGATGCCCTTGATCCAAAGCTGAAATAACAGGTGGAACAAAGGAGGACAGATATGGAAAAAATTCTTGATATTGAGAATCTAAACGTGGAATTTAAAAGTGATCGTGGTATTGTTAAAGCGGTAAACAATGTATCGTTTCAGCTGAATAAAGGGGAAACGATCGGTCTGGTAGGAGAAACCGGAGCCGGAAAAACCACAACGGCCCTCAGTATTATGAACCTTGTTCCGGGGCCTCACGGAAAAATAAAAAGCGGTGAAATTAAATTTGAAGGAGAAGATCTCTTAAAGAAAAATGAGAAAGAAATGCGGAAAATCCGAGGTGGGAAAATATCAATGATATTCCAGGATCCGATGACTTCTCTGAATCCGGTGGTAACAGTGGGAGATCAGATCGCTGAAGTAATCAAACTGCATAGCGAAAAGAAAAGCCGGTCTGAAATCAAAACAAAAGCGAAACAGATGCTGGAGCTGGTGGGAATTCCGTCATCACGATATGATGATTATCCGCATCAGTTTTCAGGAGGAATGAAGCAGAGAGTAGTAATCGCTATCGCATTGGCATGTAATCCGGAACTGTTGATCGCGGACGAACCGACAACGGCATTGGATGTAACGATTCAGGCACAGGTTTTGGAATTGATGGCAAAGCTGAAAAAAGAATTAAAGACATCCATGATCTTGATCACGCATGATTTAGGCGTGGTTGCGGGAGAGTGTGACCATGTTGCTATTATGTATGCGGGTGAGATTGTTGAATACGGAAATCTGAAGGATATCTATAAAGAAACAAAACATCCGTATACCATAGGTTTATTCCGTTCCATTCCGAATATCGACAAAAAGGATGATAGACTCGTTCCTATCCCGGGATTAATGCCGGATCCGGCCAATCTGCCTGAAGGCTGCTATTTTGCTCCAAGATGCAGCATGAAAATGCCGGAATGTGAAAAGAATCATCCTCAGCCCGTAGAAATAACCCCCGGACATTATTGCAGATGTCTGAAAGTGCAGAAGGAGGCGGAGAAAAATGAGTGAGATTTTGAAAGTTGAGCATTTGAAAAAGTATTTTAAAACTCCGGCTGGTTTGCTTCATGCAGTGGATGATGTCAGCTTCTCTATAAAAAAGGGAAAAACACTTGGGGTAGTAGGTGAGTCCGGTTGCGGAAAATCTACATTAGGAAGAACGATTCTTCACTTACTGGATAGTACGGATGGAAAAATATGGTTTGAGGGTCAGGATATCACTCATGTGTCAAAACCCCAGCTGAAAGAGTTACGCAGGAATATGCAGATCATTTTTCAGGATCCGTTTTCCTCGCTGAATCCGCGAATGTGTGTGAGTGAGATTATACAGGAACCGTTAGAGATCTACAAAGTGTATAATGACAAACAGCAAATGCTGCGTCGAGTGGCACAGCTGATGCGGACAGTTGGTTTGGCTCCTAATCTTGCCGGTGCTTATCCGCATGAGTTAGACGGAGGACGCAGACAAAGAATTGGAGTTGCCCGTGCTCTGGCAACGAATCCTAAATTTATTGTGTGTGATGAGCCGGTTTCGGCCCTTGATGTTTCCATTCAGGCTCAGATCCTGAATTTAATGCAGGATCTGCAGATGGAACTCGGTCTGACGTATATGTTTATCACACATAATCTGTCAGTTGTAAAACATATTTCTGATGATATCCTGGTTATGTATCTTGGAAAAGTTGTGGAGTACAGCAGTGGTGATGAGCTGTTCCGGCATCAGTATCATCCCTATACGAAAGCACTGCTTGCGGCTATTGCTGTTCCGGATATAGACAGAAAAAATGAAAGAATCCTTTTGAAGGGAGAGATTTCATCACCCGTTAATCCAAAGCCGGGATGCCGATTTGCTCCGAGATGTGAATTTTGTACGGATATTTGTCGGAAAAAGAGCCCTGCAATGGAAGAAATTATTCCGGGTCATTTTGTGGCATGTCATAATGTAGCCAAGATCAATTCTATGGAATAAGCAGACTGGGGGAAAACGCATGGATAGCAGGCAAAACGAGTTAGAACAATATATTGAAAAAGTCATGGATGTATATGATGCTGCCGGACTGGCGGTTTCGATTTTCACCCCGCAAAGCACGATTTATGAAAAGTATTTTGGGTGGAGAGATACAGCAAATAAAATTGCGGCAGACTGCAATACTGTTTTTGGAATGGCATCCATCACAAAATCCTTCACCGCATTGGCTATTATGCAGCTGGCTGAACAGGGCAAAATTGATCTGGATGCGGCAGCGGCCGATTATATTCCTGAATTGACAGATAAAAGGATAAAAATATCTCATCTTTTAACGCACAGTGCGGGATTCTTTCCTTTAAAGAGGATCCTCATTACTGATGTAGCGAAAGAAATGGGAATTTTATATCAAAAGGACAGCAGCAACTATCAGGAATTAGGATATGATGAGCAGCTTGCAGATAAAGGATTGGATCTGGTTTGTAAGCGGCTTAACGAGCAGCAGAATAGACTTTGCGAGCCCGGACGTTATATGAGCTATTGTAATGATGGTTATGGAATTTTGTCAGAAATCATTCACCGTATGGGAGATAGGAACTCTTACGGAGAATATATCCGCGACCATATTCTTCGGCCTCTCGGAATGGACAGGACTTTTTGTGAATTTATAAAACCTTCAGAAGATGAAAATTGTACGGAATTATATATTCACAGAAATAATGTAAGGGAATGCAGCCGTGACTTCTACGATAACGCATTTGTCTTGATGGGCGGCGGAGCGATCAAATCTACGATCCGGGACATGAAAAAATATGTTCGGATGTATATGAATGAAGGAAAGACGGATAATGGTAGGATCATTAGCCGAAAAGCAGTTCAGGAAATGTGCAGCCCCAGACAGGAATATCATTACGGACAATGGTATGGTTATGGACTTGCAGGAAAGCCGGTTCACAACCTGACAGTATGGGGACATGGAGGAAGCCTGACCGGAATTTCTAATTATATGTTGTGGGAGCCAAGACTGAAGATCGGCATATTAGTTTTCTGCAATACAACGGGGGTACCCTCTGTAAGAATCGCGGAAAAGTGTATTCGGTGGGCGTCTGGTCTGAAGCTGGAAGCTCAAGATGAAAAAGTGGTAAAAGAATGGGACTCGGCAATGCGAAGTAAAGCGGTAGGAACATACGAATCCGGCGAGGGGATCAGAGTAAAGCTGACCGACACGGATGGAAAAATGGAATTATCCATCGGAAACAAAGTGACTTCCTGCAGAATGCTATTACCCGGAATCTTAGAGGTTGAGGAAGCAGTTGGAACGGATGACCTAATGCTTATGGAAAATGACCAAGGAGAGATCTTTGGGATTCGATTCCGCGGACGCATAATTCCAAAACAAAGTTGTTAAAAGGAGCCACAATAGGAGGCTTAATCTGAAAATGCCAGGTAGAGGGGAATTCTTCTTTATCTGGCATTTTTACTTGTAGATTTATCTAAGATGGGGTGTAGAAAGAATTAAAATCTTATGATAATATGATTGTGGAAGCAGGCAGCGTGGAACAGAATTTATAAACCCAGAAGAAAGAGAGTAGATATTATGAGTAGTTGCAGAAAAGCCGAAAAGAAGGAGCTTTCAAGGATCTGTGAGATCTATGGAGTGGCACGCCGTTTTATGCGGGATAATGGGAACGATGTCCAGTGGGGAGAGAGTGATGCGCCGGAGAGCCGTCTGGAGGCTGATATTGAGGCGGGAAACCTGTATGTTTTGGAGGAGAAAGGTGAGCTCTATGGGGTATTTGCCTTTATTGTGGGAGATGACCCGGCATACAGCGTGATCGAGCAGGGCGAATGGAAGTCGGATACGCCTTATGCAGCGATCCACCGCGCTGCGAGTGACGGAAGCAGGCATCAGGTTCTGGGCAGGATCATGGAGTTTGCAAAAAATGAGATCCCACATATCCGGATCGATACGTATGAGAAAAATTTTGTTATGCAAAAAGCTCTCGCAAGGGAGGGCTTTGAAAAACGCGGTATTATTCATGTTGCAGACGGTACTCCGCGGATCGCTTATGAGTGGGTAAGATAGGAGCTGTAGAATGGAGAGAAGAATATTTCACGTGGATGTCAACAGCGCATTTTTGTCATGGGAAGCAATGAAGCGTGTGCGCGAGGGTTTGCCGGATCTGCGTGAGATCCCATCCTGCATCGGCGGCGACCCGAGATCACGGAGAGGGATCGTCGTGGCAAAATCCATCCCGGCAAAGAAATGTGGAGTCGTGACCGGAGAGCCGGTGGCAATGGCATTAAGAAAATGCCCGGATATGGTCTGCGTCCCCAGTGACTTTGCCTTGTATGAAAAATGCTCAAGGGCCTTTAAAGCCATCTGTGCAGGATATGCGCCGGTCATGGAATCGTTTTCTATAGACGAGGTATTCCTCGACATGACCGGAACGCAGCTTATCTATCCCGATCCGGTGGCACTTGCTTTCGAGATCAAGGATCGGATCAGGACTGAATTGGGCTTTACGGTCAATGTGGGAGTTGCAACGAACAAGCTTCTGGCAAAAATGGCTTCAGATCTTGAAAAGCCGGATAAGGTGCATACACTTTTTCCGGAGGAGATACCGGAAAAAATGTGGCCCCTTCCGGTGCGTGATCTTTTGTTTCTCGGAAAGGCCTCGGAACAGAAGCTTCTTCGGGCAGGAATCAGAACGATCGGTGAGATGGCCCACTGCACGGAGACAGAGATACAGCGGATATTAGGAGATAAGAACGGACATCAGCTGTATCTGTATGCAAATGGTATCGATGACTCCCCGGTGCGCGGCGAGCGGGAGGAGGCAAAGGGCTACAGTGCGGAGAATACGGTGGAAGAAGACATTGTAACTTACGAACAGGCTTTCTCTTTGCTTCTGGCACAATGTGATGTCGTGGCCGCGAGAATGAGGCGTGACGGTAAAAAATGCAGCTGCGTGACGGTAACATACCGGACGCTGGATTTTAAGACCAGATCCCATCAGAAAAAGCTTAAGAATCCGACGGACATTACCGAGGAGATCTTTGAGCAGGTCAAAATGCTTTTATATGAGTGCTGGAGATGTGAGCCGCTGCGCCTGATCGGGATGGGGCTTACGGAGCTTACCGAGGGTGAGTACAGACAGCTCTCTATGTTTGAGGATACGAAAAAACGGGAGAAGCAGAAAAAGATTGATGAAACTATGGATGATATACGGAAACAATTCGGGAACGGAATGATTGTTCGCGGCAGTACGCTCAGCACGGCGGGAAAAGTGGCAAGAAAGGCGAAGGCCCAGATGGAGAATGCGAAGGCCGGGGATCAAGTTAAACAAAACTGAATTGGATGTGGAAATTCTGCGCACTTGCTGCGCTGACCGTAAGAAAGCATAAGCTGGAAGGCAAAATGGAGCGAAGATAGATTATGAAAAAGAAATGGATTTTAACCGGTGCGGCACTTGTTCTTGCAATGGCATTGACCGGGTGCAGAGATAATATAGCGACAACTATGCAGAAGCAAATCAGCCAGGAGCAGGGGCCGGATCAGAAACAAATGATCAGTATGGAAGAAGCACAGGAAGCGGCACTAAAAGCAGCTAATATTGGAACAGAGGCTGCGGACATTTCCACTACGACATTGAGTGAGGTGGCGGGAGTGCCCTGCTATAAGGTAAAGTTTACTTCGGGGGAGCTTGCCTATGCCTACACGATCAACGCAGAAACGGGGAGTGTCATGGAAATGAGCAGACATGAAAAGGATGTCCCGGATTCCCAGCCACAGGCGGAGGGAACAGACTCTGCTGTATCTGCCCCAGCCCCGAAACAGGCGGAGGTAACAGATTCCGCTTTATCAACCCCTGCTACGAAAAAGACCGTAACGGATACCGGAATCATCGACGAAGCAGCGGCACAGAATATCGCACTGAAACATGCCGGAGTGAATGCGGCGGATGCCACGATCACCAAGTCCAGGCTGGAATATGAAGACAGACGCAGGGTGTATGAAATTGAATGGTATGCCGGCGGCACAAAGTATGACTATGAAATTGCAGCAGATACCGGAGAAGTCATCAGCTCCGGATATGAAGAAAAAACAGCGGGCGCAAATAGGAATAACATCACGGTCAGTGAGGCAGATGCAAAGAAAACAGTCCTTAGCCGTGTAATCGGTGCGACAGAAAAGGATATCTGTGAATGGAAGCTGGATTATGATGATGGACGCCCGGAATATGAAGGTAAGATCATCTACAATGGAATGGAATATGACTTCACGATTGATGCAACGAATGGATCTGTCACGGAGTGGGCTGCTGAAACAATCCGTTAGGAATATCCGCTTAATGTCATGATACAAATCTACTCTATAGAGTGCTTTCTTCAGAACAGGCAATAAACTCCTTAATGATGATGACAGGGATAAGAAGATCTACAGGCAGCGGCCAGAACATAACTGGTACCGCTGCCTGCGATTAATGCTCCGCGGCCAGAATCACACATTGAGTCCAACGGGCGTTCAATTTAACCGAATCAAATATCCGCTTGATTATGACATTTTTTTGTATTTGATATGTTTGATCCTGCCGCCGTCCATAATGAGAGTATCAGCGTCCGGCTTCACATACATGGTAAATTCTACATCCATATAAAACATGATGTCACCGGTTTTTCCGGTGTAAAGCACGGTTTTGCCAAAACGATCGGAACAAAGCTCACAGGTGTTTCCTGTCTTTGTAAGTGTTATATAGGAATCGGTTTCATCGTTATAGTATTTACCTTCTTTAAAAAGATCAGGATCTGCCGGTGCGGCCGGTGTTAAGGTAACAACACCCTTAGGAAGCTGGTATAAAATGCCATCATCGGTAAAATAGATCTTTTCGTCTAAGGTGCCGACGCGGTAACCGCCATCTTCTTCCGGTACAAGCTTGGTGTCGCACCACAGCTTTTTCACAAACAGGCTGCCCTCTTTTTCAAAAATATCCACCAGCAGCGGATCTGCCGGGAGTGAGGTAACAAATAAACCACTCCGTGCAGGTGCTGAGGTATGCTCCGGAATTTCCGGCTGTGTGCAATCCGGCAGACCAAGGACGATGCAGGCAGCCTGATCGGCCAGCTTGCCCATAGGATAGGTCGTTGTGTTGCTGATCAGTGCGATCTCAAGCTCTATTTCCGGAATACAGTAGACTTCACCGCGATAAGCAGCGTCCGCTCCGCTATGTTCAAAAACATCCATACCATGAAGCTTGTGTGTCTTCAGTCCGGCACAGTATTCTGACGGTTTTCCGTTGCTCAAAATGGCAGGAGTTTTCATTATATCGATAATCTCCGGATCGATCTTATCCGGATGGATATATTCGTCTAAGATCTTACAAAGATCTAAAGCACAGCTGTTTACACTGGTCGGTCCGTAAAGGCAATAGTTTAATGGGTGATAGTAAAAATTACCGTCTCCCAGATCCTCATAGGAATAGGCAAGATTTGGAACGATCTGGGTATAGCTTTCCCGTACAAAGGAATGTGTCATTCCGAGAGGCGTGAAAATATGCTCCTTCACAAACTGCGGGAACTTCATTCCGGACAGCTTTTCAACCAGCAGAGCCAGTAAATGGAAGCCGGTATTGCTGTATAAATACTGGGATTGCGGCTCAAAGTTTAATCCTGTCTGGAGTGAGATCGTCTTGTTGATGTCTTCCAGCGTGATCTGATCGTTGATGGTGATGCCGCGCAGGAATAACAGCTCCCACTGGTCACGGAGACCGCTGACATTATTCATCATCTGGCGGATCGTGATCGGCGTGTCAATATTGATGTACTCAGCAAGATATTTATGGATATCATCATCTAAATCAAGCTTTCCGTCCTTCCATAAAAGAAGCACCGCCAATACGGTAAACTCTTTTGAAATGGATGCAACATGGAAAATACTGTCTTCTTTGATCTTGATCTCATGTTCCAGATTGGCATAGCCAAAGTATTTTTCATAGAGTGTCTCTCCATGCTGCCGGATCACTGCCTGTGCACCGGGACACAGACCACGATCCCAGAGGTGAAAAAGCTGGTCTAATTGTTCTGTCATTTTTGGATTCATTAGTAAATCCCCCTTTTCCTGAATTAATTTCCCCACATTCGGGCTTCAAAGTTGAACGCAGATAAGCATTCCCCCGCTTCAAGTGCGCGGGGCACTAAGCGGCGGGTGAGGGGGGATGCTTATGTCAGTGGGAGTTGAAAGCTCCCACTGACAGATCGCGAAGCGACTGCGTTCATGAGCAAGTAGCGAAGCGGATTGCGAATGTCCGCTTTACATGCCGAATACTATTATAGTAGTATTAGGCGAAAGCTTCAAGGAGTTAAATACGAAATATCGTATGACCCGACAGACCTTTTGCCGGATCACGCCTGTGCGAGCTCCCGATCCTTTCCGATAAAGAAAAGTGCGATCGTATCAGGGCCGACATGGCTTCCGGTGCAGAAGTCATAGGAGGTATTGATGAAGTCACGCACCTTGATCCGTTCCTGGATTTTGTTCATTACATAGAGAGATTCTTCGTATGCATCCGCATGGGCGATGCCGATGATCTGCTCCTCAGGCTTTATGATATTCTTACAGACAAGATCGACCAGTGTATTTAAGGCGGATTTACGGCCATGGACATTTTTATAAGAAACGATATAGCCGTCTTTATTTCCCCGGAGTATTGGTTTGATCTTAAGAACATTTCCGATGGCAGCCACACTTCCCTTGATCCGCCCGGTGTGGGAGAGATATTTGAGATCTCCTACCGTAAAGATCCCGTTCATTTTTCCTACGCAGGCTTCCAGATAATCTGCCGTTTCATCGACGGACATACCGTTTTC
Source organism: uncultured Lachnospiraceae bacterium (assembly GCA_934376955.1). Classification (GTDB taxonomy): domain Bacteria; phylum Bacillota; class Clostridia; order Lachnospirales; family Lachnospiraceae; genus CAKRPJ01. Next base: position 16,653 of record CAKRPJ010000042.1, read on the forward strand.
GCGAAGGATGCTGGCATAGATCGCAAGGATACCCTGAGCAAGGGAGGCGTTCAGGGTATCGATCAGACGAAGCTTACATCCGTTTCCGATCTGATCGGACAATTCTTCTGCTGCAAGTCTTGCGGAGTTAAAATTTCCACTGATATTTTTACTCAGGGAAAAGTACAATACGTCCTGACCTGCCTGTAATGCCTGCTTAAATTTTTCTTCAAAAATTGCGGTGCTGATAAGACCGGTCTTAATGTCACAGCCCTCACGCATGGCATTATAAAATTCAGTTCCCTTTTGCCGTTCCTCCTCCGGCGAAAGCTCCGGGTCATAGCAGGTGACTTCTTTTCCGGAAATAAGGTTTACAAAAGAGATGACATTGATGTTATATTGTCTGGCGATCACAGCCGGAAGATTGGCTGCGGAGTCAACAAAGATCTGAAACATAGTATATTGATTCCTCCTTAAAACACTTTATCTGATCGATTATCGGAAGCTGATACCGACACCTACCGCACCGGGGCCGGTGTGAACGCTGATGCTGGCAGAAAGCGGACTGTAGAAAACATCGGCTTCCGGGAATTTGCTTTGAAGCAGAGCTACCCATTCCTCTTGCTGTTTCGAGGTAAGTCCGGCGCCGGCAGCACCGATATGCAGTCTTGAGGCATCGAGATGAGGAAATCTCTTTTCAAGATCTGAGCAGATCGCCGTGATCATTTTCTCCTCCGCCCGCTTCATCGGCCCTTGGGATCTGGCATAGGAATCCAGTTTTTCGCCTTGTATCGTCAGGATCGGTTTGATCGACAGCATCGTTCCGACAAGAGCTGCGGCCGGTGTGATCCGTCCGCCCTTTTTAAGATACTCTAAGGTGTTAACGGTCAGATAAATGCTGGAATTGAAGGCATCATTTTCTAATTCGGCTTTAATTTCCTTTGCGGAAGCACCCCGAAGGGCCAGCTCTCTCGCATGAAGTACAGATTCGTATAAGGTAACAGAAATGCGGTGGTTGTCGATAACCTCGACCTTGCCCTCATAATCCTCGGCGTAAGCCATAGCGGCTGCACAGGAATTGGAAAGGCCGCTGGACATTGGAATATATACGAGCTCATCGAAGCCTTCGCTTAGTATCTGATCCCACAGCTCTATCACATCGCCGGGAGAGGGCTGTGAGGTGGTGATATGTTTATCACCGGAAAGAGCAAGGAAAAATTCCTCCTCTGTTATGGTCTCATTTTCATAATAAGTTGTGTCATTGATGATCAAAGGCATAGATATGAGATATATCCCCAGTTCCCCGGCGATATCTTTGGTGATGCCGCTGTTTGTATCGGTCATGACGGCTGTTTTCATATTGATCGTCTCCATATTCAAGATAATAATTAGTGAAATGTCAGATTGTATAATTCTGCGAAATGCTTTATAATGATATTACAGATTGTAACATTAAAGAGGGGATATTTCAATATTTCTACAAGGAATAGTTTATCCGGAGCAAGGATCATGAAAAAAAGGATAAGTAAATCGAACCTTCAGGTCAAAAGGGATATGTATGCAGCTTTGCTGCAGCTTATGGGTGAAAAACCCTTTTCCGCTATATCAGTTTCAGATATCACGGCAGAGGCCGGCGTTTCAAGAATGGCATTTTACAGAAATTATGACACATTAGAGGACATTCTGATCGAGCATATAAGCCGGATCATGGAACTCTATCAGGCAGAAGAAACGGAACAGACTGTTTTTTATGATAAAAAATATGCACTCCACTGCTTTCGTTTCTTATATTCACAGCGCGAGTTTATTGACGCTTTGATTGCTGCCGGAATGGGGGATCTGTTCTTAGCCAAGATAACGGAATATCTGATCCGGAAATGGATCGATCCGGGCTCCGGAACCAGAAAGGAGATCCTGAGCCTCAGTGCCTATGCCGGTTCCATCTATAACGTGTATCGGATGTGGAGCAAGACTGGTTTTGTAGAATTATCAGAAGAAGTTGCGGAGATCTTATGTAAGTAAAGCGGACATTCGCAATCCGCTTCGCTACTTGCTCATGAACGCAGTCGCTTCGCGATCTGTCAGTGGGAGCTTTCAACTCAATGTCATCAACTTAAGTCTAGGAACCTTGATAACTAAATAATGAACAAAATAATTAAAAATGCCGGTGCTGTC
>CAKRPJ010000043.1:0-17936 GCA_934376955.1 uncultured Lachnospiraceae bacterium
CTTTCCGGCGGTGAGCGTCAGCGCATTTCCATCGCCCGCGCCTTCCTGAAGGATGCGCCCATCATCCTGCTGGACGAGGCCACCGCCAGTCTGGATGTCGAGAATGAAACAGCGATTCAGGAAGCACTGTCGCGTCTGATTAAGGATAAAACGGTTCTCATTATCGCGCACCGAATGCGCACGGTTTCCAGTGCAGATAAGATTGTGGTGCTCAAAGATGGAACGGTTGCCGAACAGGGAGCGCCTGCACAGTTACTGCATGATGGCGGCATCTTCGCCCACATGGTACAGCTCCAGACTAAGAGCCAAGGCTGGTCGTTGGCGAAGGAATAACAGAGAAGTTAAGCTAAACGGCCTGAGTCCTGCGCACAACACGGGATTCAGACCGTTTCATATTTATTGACCAAATCTATAATCGGAATAGTTCCTTATCTTTCCCTTGACATAGCGCGACTTTTGTTGTAGTTTGCACTGGTCTGATAGCAGCAATGCAAGATTTACGATTTATCATATATGGTACTTGCGAGAAGTCGGTGTTATTAATTTACTTACCGAAATGACTGTGCTACAATCTAAGAATACAGTCCGGATTATGGGACAGATAAAAAGGTAAGATAGAGTTAAATGAGCGATTGGTGATCGGATGACATGAAAATTTTAGATAACATTACGAATACTGTCCGCGATGATCTGCGGAGGGAGATAAAACGAGGAAGCAAGATATCTGTTGCGGCAGCTTGCTTCTCGATGTATGCATATCAGGAATTAAAAAAACAACTGGAATCTGTAGAAGAATTTCGGTTTATTTTCACTTCACCAACCTTTGTGAAGGAAAAAACAGAAAAGCAGAAGCGCGAATTTTATATTCCTCGTCTTTCCAGAGAAACCAGCCTGTATGGTACAGAATTTGAGATTAAGCTACGCAATGAGATGACCCAGCGCGCGATTGCTAAAGAATGCGCAGATTGGATCCGAAGAAAAGCCAAATTCAAGTCGAATACGACTGGAGAAAATATGACAGGTTTCATGACTGTTGATGCGAAAGATGCACAGACAGCTTACATGCCAATGTCCGGATTCACTACGGTAGATATCGGATGTGAGCGCGGTAACAACACCTACAACATGGTCAACTGCATGGAGGCCCCATTCTCCCAGCAGTATATGCAACTGTTTGAGCAGTTGTGGAATAACCATGAAAAAATGCAGGATGTCACAGATGTGGTGATTGAGAATATCAGTACGGCCTATGCAGAAAATTCTCCGGAATTTATCTATTTTATGACCTTGTACCATGTCTTCAGTGAGTTCTTAGAAGATATCTCTGAGGATGTGCTGCCCAACGAAGCAACTGGCTTTAAGCAGAGCAAAATCTGGAGCATGCTCTATGATTTCCAGCGCGATGCTGTGCTTGCGATTATTAATAAGCTTGAAAAGTACAACGGCTGCATCCTTGCCGATAGTGTTGGTCTTGGTAAAACCTTCACTGCGCTGGCTGTTGTGAAATACTATGAAAATCGCAATAAATCTGTCCTTGTTCTCTGTCCGAAGAAGCTGGCCGAAAACTGGAATACTTATAAAGACAACTATGTAAATAATCCTATTGCTGCAGATCGCCTGAATTATGATGTCCTGTTCCATACAGATCTGTCTCGTAATGGTGGCATGTCCAATGGTCTGGACTTAAGCCGCCTCAACTGGGGTAACTATGATCTCATCGTCATTGACGAGTCGCATAATTTCCGTAATGGTATCGGAACACACAGCAATACGCAGGAGAACCGCTATCAGAAGCTGATGGAAAAAGTCATCCGTGCCGGCGTAAAGACGAAAGTATTGATGCTTTCCGCAACACCGGTCAACAATCGCTTTGTGGATTTGAAAAATCAGCTCGCCATAGCCTATGAGGGCAATTCTGAAAATTTGGATGAACGTCTGAATACAACAAAGAGTCTTGAAGACATTTTCAAACAGGCGCAGAAGGCTTTTAATGCGTGGAGTAAGCTGGATCAGGAACATCGCACAACGGATGCACTGCTGCGCACATTGGATTTTGATTTCTTTGAGCTTCTGGACAGTGTGACGATTGCCCGGTCGCGCAAGCATATTGAAAAATATTACGATACGAATGAGATTGGAAAATTTCCGGAACGATTGCCGCCAATCTCGGTGCGCCCATGCCTGACAGACTTGAACAATGCGATCAATTACAACGAGATTTACGACCAGTTGATGCAGCTGACACTTTGTGTTTATACACCATCCAACTACATTTTCCCAAGCAAGCTGCAAAAGTATAAAGACCTCACCCACAACAAGGGCGAGAATCTGACTCAGACCGGCCGTGAACGTGGTATTCAGCGCCTTATGAGCATCAATCTTTTGAAACGACTGGAAAGCTCTGTCAACTCCTTTCAGCTGACGCTGACGCGCATCAAGGAATTGATTAATGGAACGATTGAGGCTATCAATCGCTTTGAAAAATACGGATCCGCTGATATTTCTATGTATGAAGCAAGCAGAGATGATTGGGATATCGATGATGAAAATACGGAGTTCTTCACGGTTGGTAAGAAGGTTAAAATCGAGCTTGCGGACATGGACTGGAAAAGCTGGCGTAAGGAATTGGAGCAGGATGCAGAAGTATTGGAGCTGCTGACTTTGATGGTGGCTGATATTACGCCGGAGCATGACACGAAGCTGCAAGAGCTTCTGCGTCTGCTGGATGAAAAGATCACGCATCCCATCAATCCGAATAATAAAAAAGTGCTCATATTCTCTGCATTCTCGGATACGGCAGAGTATCTATACGATCATGTGAGCAGGTACATGAAAGACAAATACGGACTCAACACAGCAGTTATTACCGGCACCATCGATGGACGGACAACGATTAAGGGATTTCCGGCAACGCTGAACAATGTGCTGACCTGTTTCTCACCTATTTCTAAAGACCGTGAGGTGCTGATGCCAAACAGCAGAAATGAGATTGACATTCTGATTGCCACTGACTGTATCTCTGAAGGTCAGAATTTGCAGGATTGCGATTATCTCGTTAACTACGATATCCACTGGAATCCGGTTCGCATCATTCAGCGATTCGGTCGTATCGACCGTATTGGAAGTCGGAATAAGGTGATCCAGTTGGTGAATTTCTGGCCAGATCTTACGTTGGACGACTATATCAATCTAAAGTCACGCGTAGAAACCCGCATGAAGATTACAGTTATGACCTCCACCGGTGACGATGATCTGATCAATCCGGAGGAGCAAGGGGACTTAGAATACCGCAAAGCACAGCTTAAGCGTCTTCAGGAAGAAGTCGTGGACATTGAGGATATGTCTGACGGTATTTCTATCATGGATTTGGGTTTAAATGAATTCCGGCTCGACTTGTTGGACTATATGAAGCACAATGGTGATATGGATAAGAAACCGCGGGGACTTCATGCTGTTGTTCCGGCTACGGAGGAGTTGCCGGAGGGTGTAATATTTGTTCTGAAAAACATCAACAATAGCGTCAATGTGGACAACCGTAATCGAATCCATCCGTTTTATATGGTGTATATCGGTGCAGACGGAGAAATTATTTGTGACTACCTGAATCCGAAAAAACTGCTGGATGATGTACGTTTGCTCTGTCGTGGAAAAAGCAAGCCGATATCGGAAGTATATGAGCGCTTCAATCGTGAAACAGACGACGGACGCAACATGGCAGATATGTCAGGGCTTTTGAGTGAGGCGATCAATTCTATTATAGATGTAAAAGAAGAAAGTGACATTGACAGCTTGTTCTCCGCAGGCGGCACATCTGCCTTGATGAGCGCAGTGTCCGGACTGGATGATTTTGAGTTGATTTGTTTCGTAGTTGTGAAATAATTTTATGTGAGGAGGTGTGAGCCGTGCTGGGCTTGCCAAAGTCAACGGAGTTCAATAAGAGGATTCCCAAGCAGAAGTTTTACGAAAATCTGTCGGTCACGCCTGCCATTAAAACGGCATTCACGGAGCAGATTAAAATTATTTATTGGCGAAACAAGCTGGCAGCGACCACGTTGAATCTTGCACCCGGTAAGCTGGTTACAGAGATTGAGGTGTTTGAGATAAAACTTACTTCACCTGATCTTGATGAAAATATCCTTCGCCTGATTGATCGGGAGGTACCCTATCACATCTTGTTCCTGCTGGAGTATGACGGAAAATATCAGGCAGCTATGGGGTATAAAGAGGCTGCCGGTTCCAGAAAGGCAGCATTTAAGGTCGATCGCTATTACCGCACAGAGTGGTTTTCAGAAGAAGAATTGCCGTTACATCTGGAAGGTCTGACGATAGACGCAGTTTATGAGAATTTCATCCGGCAGATCGCAGGAGACCGGCTTATCGGAGGCGAAAACATAACGCTGAAGGAAAGCGTTGAACAGCAGAAACAGCGGGAGCAGATAGAAAAGCAGATAGATACTTTAAAGGTGAAAATTAGAAAAGAAAAGCAGTTTAATAAACAGATGCAGATGAATGCAGAGCTGAAGAAACTGAGAAAGGAGTTGGATAGTTTATGAGAGGAAACTTTAAGTTTACTGTGAAAACATACCCAAAGTGCGATGATTATTTACAAATACGCTGGAATGGTGAGGAATATAAAAAGATAGAAGATTTTATTAGTCAGCATTCAGACGCAGATGAATCTGAGCTTGCTGCTTGTATGATAAATTATCGTGGCGAAGAAAAGACATATAGAGAGTTTATAGATGATTATTTAGCATATTCAGAAGCATTAAAATTTGTTGAATTTTATCCATTCAAGATAATTTTAAATCCATCTATTCGAGCATCGAAATATTTTGTGGAAAAGACAACGGAATGTTTGCAGACAGCTCGCTTTTTCGCGATGAAAAGCAAGCTGATTTTAGATACAGATTATAATCTGTGTTGGTCGCAAGGATATGTTCCTCAATATTTGTTTCGCTGTACGTATTTCGGAACAGCATCTACATGGTATTCGAATACTTTTGACCAACTGTTACAAGCTGTGTATTGGGCATTTGAGTTATATACCGACGCTGTAGATCGAGATGGGAGTCAATATGATGATTCTTGGAATGTAAAAAAGATAATGACTTTGTGTACTTATGAATTTGTAGTTGGAACATTAAAAGCAAGAGGATACACAGAGGTTCGAAAGTTATTGACTTCTTGTTCTGGAAAAATAGAAGAAGTTCGTTCATGGGCTAATTATATAAAACACAAAGGTGGAATCGAATATAAAGATTCTCAAGCTGAAGACCCACTTCAAATTTACATAGCTCCAACCGAATTGGGTGCTGGAACAGAACAATTGGACGAAAGGTTTGAAATTAAGAATTTTAAATCACCAATTGAAATTGATATTGATGAAAAAAGTAATGTTTTGCTGAATGCGCATGGTGCTCTACATGAGTGTATAACAAAAATAATTGTTGCCATAGATTTTGACAAATATACATTACAGCTGGGAGGAACGAACTAATGGACAAAATGCGTATGGAATCCATTGATATGACCGAACAGAATATAGAGAAAATCGGGGCTTTATTCCCGAACTGCATTACTGAGACTTTAGGAAAGGACGGCAAGCCAAAGAAGGCTATTAACTTTGACCTGCTGCGACAGATGCTGTCCGGCGATGTGATAGAGGGCGATGAAGCCTATGAATTTACTTGGGTAGGCAAAAAGGCGGCTATCGTGGAAGCCAACAAGCCGATCCGCAAAACCCTGCGCCCCTGCAAAGAAGAAAGCGTCAACTGGGACAGCACGGAGAACCTCTACATCGAGGGAGACAATCTGGAAGTTCTCAAACTCTTGCAGGAAAGCTATCTCGGCAAGGTAAAGATGATCTACATTGATCCACCGTACAACACCGGTAGAAACTACATTTATAGGAACGATTTTTCTCTTGATAGAGAGGAGTATGACGAGCAGGCGGGGTTAGTTGATGATGAGGGTGCGAAACTTGCTTCCAACCCTGTTGGCTCAGCCCGGTTTCACTCTGCGTGGATCTCAATGATGTACTCCCGCCTTCTCGTTGCGCGAAATCTGTTGACATCAGATGGCGTATTAGTATGCGCGATTGATGAAAATGAATTGTTTTCTATCGGTGCACTGTTAAAGGAAGTTTTCGGAGAAGGATCATATGACCACGTTTGCGTAACTGTCGTTCACAATCCGCGAGGACAGCAGGGAAAGAATTTTTCATACACAAATGAGTATGCGATATTCGTATTTCCCAAAGCATTGAAGGTAATCGCCGATAGAAGAATTGCAGATGAAGATGTCGATTGGTCACCTCTAAGAAACTGGGGGAGCGAATCCGAACGCACAGATGCGAAAAACTGTTTTTACCCTGTTATTGTGAAGGATAATAAAATTATTGGCTTTGGCGATGTTTCTCCAGACGATTATCATCCTGCGCAAACTGTAGAAGCGAATGGCGCGTATTATGTATATCCGATAGATCGTCAAGGCGTTGAGCGTAAATGGCGATATGCGCGTCAAACAGTAGAAAGTATTTGGAATATGCTGCGCCCCAAAAAAATTGCCGGTGGATATGATATTGAGCTTGGAAAAACATTTGGTGTTCAGAAATCCGTGTGGGATGACAAAAAGTACGATGCAAATGAATATGGAACAAAACTTGTCAGTGATTTGGTTCCGGGAGGCGGTTTCTCTTTTCCGAAAAGCTTGTACACGGTGCTAGATTCAGTATATGCCGGCACCGCAAATGACAAAAACGCGATAGTTATGGACTTTTTCTCCGGTTCCGGAACGACAGCACATGCCGTAATGAAATTGAACGCTGAAGATGGTGGGCACAGAAAATTTATAGTGATCCAACTTCCGGAGAATTTGACTGAAGCTGCTTCTCGTCCCGGCCTGGATGCGCGACTGAAAGCAAATATTCTCACAACGATGAAGTATCTTGAAGAACATGGATACAAGCCAACAATATGTAGTATTGCTAAGGAGCGCATCCGCCGTGCAGGGGACAAGATTAAGTCTGAAAGCCCTATGACCACACAAGACCTTGATGTTGGTTTCCGTGTCCTGAAGCTGGATGACACCAACATGAAGGACGTGTATTACGCACCTGCGGATTATCAGCAGACTTTACTTGACCAGTTGGAGAGCAACATCAAGGAAGACCGCACCGACCTTGATCTGCTGTTCGGCTGCCTGTTGGAGTGGGGCTTACCGCTGTCGCTATCGTATCAGTCTGAGGATATCGAGGGCTGCACTGTGCATAACTATAATGACGGTGATCTGATGGCCTGCTTTGATGAGAATATCCCTGACAGCGTGATGAAAACAATCGCGAAACGCCAGCCACTGCGTGCCGTGTTCCGCGACAGCAGCTTTGAAGGCAGTCCGGCAAAAATCAACGTAAGTCAGATTTTCAAAGAGCTGGCACCGGATACTTCTGTGAAAGTGCTGTAAGGAGGGGGAATATGAGCAAAAACGAAATTACCCCGATTAACCAAAATTTTTTGGAAAATGTTTCTGAAGTTCTGGCGCAAGCCAGAAAGAACGCCAAAACTGCCGTTAATCTCGCCATGGTATATGCTTACTATGAAATCGGCAGAATGATCGTGGAAGAAGAACAGCACGGTCAGAACAGAGCTGCCTATGGAAAGCAAATTTTGCAGGAATTGTCAAAATATCTTAGCGAGAAATTCGGAAAAGGATTTTCAACGACAAATTTGAAGCAAATGCGGCAGTTTTACACAGTATATTCGCAGGATCAAATTAGTCAGACACTGTCTGACCAATTCAAGAACCTTCCTGCGGTCGGTACAGGCAGAAGGTTTTATCTGAGCTGGTCTCATTATCTCAAGCTCATGCGGATAGAAAACATAGATGAACGCCATTTTTATGAAATTGAATCCATAAAAAATGATTGGAGCCTCGCTGAGCTGAAACGGCAATACAATAGTTCACTTTATGAGCGCCTTGCCCTTAGTACGGATAAGGATAAGATTTACCGTTTGGCTCTGGAAGGACAGAAGGTAGAGACAGCGGAAGATGCGGTCAAAGACCCGTATGTATTGGAATTTCTTGGCCTGAAGGAGCTGCCGGAATATTCTGAGAGCGAGCTGGAGAGCCGTATCATCGATCATTTGCAGCAGTTCCTGCTGGAGCTTGGCACCGGCTTTGCCTTCATCGGCAGGCAGGTGCGATTTACCTTTGACGAAGAACATTTCATGGTGGATCTGGTTTTCTATAACCGTCTGCTGCGTTGCTTTGTTCTGTTTGATTTGAAAATCGGAGAATTGAAGCATCAGGATATTGGCCAGATGCAGATGTATGTTCACTACTATGACCGGAAGGTGAAGCTGCCGGATGAGAATCCAACGATAGGAATCATACTATGCAGCGACAAGAACAATGCCGTTGTAGAGATGACTTTGCCGGAGGATAATACGCAGATTTTTGCAAGCAAGTATGAGACGGTACTGCCGAGTAAGGAAGCGCTGCAAAAGCTGCTGGAAGAACAGATGGCAGATGAGAATGGAGGCGAAGACGATGAGACTACGATTTAAGCATCAGAAATTTCAGGCTGATGCAGCAAAGGCCGTGGTGGATGTCTTTGCCGGGCAGCCATATCTGACTCCTTCGTACATGATGGACAGAGGCAGCGGCTTTTATCAGCAGACGTTGACCGATGAGGAGGATTTCACCGGCTGGAGCAATCACAAGATAGTGCCGGAGATTTCCGACCGTATCATTCTGGAAAACCTGCAAAAGGTTCAACGGACAAATCAGCTCAAGCCGTCTGCGAAGTTGGAGGGACACTTCAACCTGACCATTGAGATGGAAACCGGTGTCGGCAAGACCTATACCTATATCAAGACCATGTATGAGCTGAACAAACATTATGGATGGAGTAAGTTTATTGTGGTGGTTCCGTCAATTGCCATCCGTGAGGGAGTATACAAATCCTTTCAGGTAACGCAGGAGCATTTTGCTGAGGAATATGGCAAGAAGGTACGCTTTTTTATCTATAACTCTGCTCAGCTGACAGAGATTGACCGCTTTGCGTCGGATAATTCCATCTGTGCCATGATTATCAACTCTCAGGCCTTCAATGCCAAGGGTAAGGATGCAAGACGCATCAGTATGAAGCTGGATGAGTTCCGGTCCCGCAGGCCGATTGACATCATTGCTAAGACGAATCCGATTCTGATCATTGATGAACCCCAGTCCGTGGAGGGAAAGCAGACCAAGGAAAACTTAAAGCAGTTCAACCCTCTGTTGACCCTGCGCTATTCCGCAACCCATAAGAGCGACAGCATTTACAACATGGTTTACCGTCTGGATGCGATGGAGGCATATAATAAGCGGCTGGTAAAGAAGATTTCCGTAAAGGGCATCTCAGAATCCGGCAGTACTGCAACGGAAAGCTATGTATATCTGGAGAGTATCAACCTTTCCAAGGCTGCGCCTACGGCAACGCTTCAGTTTGATTATAAGGGGACAAGTGGTATTCGCAAAATTACCCGTACCGTTTCGGAAGGATACAATCTATACGATAACTCCGGCAATATGGAGGAGTATAAACAGGGCTTTGTGGTGTCCCGCATTGACGGACGTGATGATTCGATGGAATTTCTGAACGGCATCAAAATCTATGCCGGTGATGTGATCGGCAAGGTCAGTGAGGATCAGCTGCGGCGCATTCAGATCAGGGAAACGATTTTATCCCATATACAGAGGGAACGGGAGCTGTTCTATAAGGGTATCAAGGTTCTCTCTCTGTTCTTCATTGATGAAGTGGAAAAATATCGCATTTATGATGAAGCCGGACAGGCAGCTGACGGCATTTATGCTCAGATGTTTGTGGAAGAATATAATGATGTCATTGGTAATTTGCAGATCGGTATCGGTGAAGATGATTACATAAAGTATTTGCAGGCGATCCCCGCGGAGAAGACTCACGCCGGATACTTCTCCATAGACAAAAGAGGCAAGATGATCAACTCAAAGGTAGGCCGTAAGGAAACCACGACAGATGATGTGGATGCCTATGAGCTGATCATGAAGAACAAGGAACTGCTGCTGGATCGCGATCCAAAGCGTTCTCCGGTTCGATTTATCTTCTCCCATTCTGCCCTGAGAGAGGGCTGGGATAACCCGAATGTATTCCAGATCTGCACCTTGAAGCAGAGTAGCAGTGAAGTGCGCAAACGTCAGGAGGTTGGGCGGGGACTGCGTCTTTGCGTCAATCAGGACGGAGAGCGCATGGACACCAATGTACTGGGCGAAGACGTACAGAATGTTAATGTGCTGACTGTTATTGCCAGCGAAAGCTATGACAGCTTTGCAAAGGGCTTACAGACGGAAATTGCCGAAGCAGTGGCAGACCGGCCTCGTGCGGTTACGGCAGAATTGTTTGTTGGCAAGGTGATTAAGGATGATAAGGGCAATGAACAGGTCGTTGATCAGGATACGGCAAGAGCAATCCACTTTGACCTGATCGTCAGCGGTTACATTGATAAGAAAGGCATCCTTACCGATAAATACTATGCCGACAAGGCCAATCATGAGATCAAGGTTGCTGAGGAAGTGGCAGATTCTGCTGCTTCTGTGATCGAGATTATCGACACTATTTATGACGGCAAATCTATGATGCCCGAAAATGCCAGAAGCAACAACGTGGAGCTGCATGTGGATGAAAATAAGCTTGCTATGCCTGAATTTAAGGCATTGTGGGCGAAGATCAATGCCAAATCCACCTATGTGGTTGACTTTGATACCGAGGAACTGATCCGTAAGGCTGTTCAATCCCTTGATCGTAAGCTCAGAGTATCAAAAATCGTCTTCAAGGTGGAAACAGGAACAATGGAGACAATTAAGTCCAAGGAAGAACTGGTATCCGGAGCTTCCTTTGTGAAAGAGGAAGCTGCAAGCTATGGCCATACCATAACTGCCAGCACGAATGTGAAATACGATCTGATCGGCAAGCTTGTAGAGGAAACAGGGCTTACCCGCAAGGCAGTTATTCAGATTCTGAAGGGGATTCAACCGAGCGTGTTCAATCAGTTTAAGGATAATCCGGAGGAATTTATTATCAAGGCTGCGGCTCTTATCAATGATGAAAAAGCCACGGCGATCATCGAGCACATTACCTACGATGTGATGGATGACCATTACGGCACAGAAGTTTTCACTGATCCGACTATTAAAGGGCGTCTTGGTGTGAATGCCATGAAGGCGAAGAAGCATCTGTACGACCATATCGTATATGACTCCGGCAATGAGCAGAAATTTGCTGCAGAGCTGGATATTAACACCAATGTTGCTGTGTATGTAAAGCTTCCGGATGGATTCTATATTTCGACACCAGTAGGGCATTATAATCCCGACTGGGCGATTGCCTTCTACGAAGGAACAGTCAAGCATATCTATTTTGTGGCCGAAACGAAGGGCTCTATGAATTCGATGCAGCTGCGTCTGATCGAGGAATCCAAGATTCACTGTGCACGGGAGCATTTTAAGGCGATCAGCAATGGTGAAGTGGTCTATGATGTGGTAAACAGCTATCAGAGCCTGATGGATCTGGTTACGAAGTAAAAACCTGCTTTCTTTGAGCCATGAGCTACCTTCAGCACAGCCAGATTGATGTCGGCGGACATCAATCTGGCGATCTCAAAAGGGTCTCTGGAATCACCTCGTTTTCGAGGCGTATTTTTACCTGACTTATGAATTTGATTCCATTGCCGAGGTTTTCCCTTGTGCAATGATTTTATTTGGCAACATAGGTGCTCAACCTGCCGCTTCCTTTTTGCTCAAGCTTGCCAGCTTCGCAAAGTTCCTTAAGCAATCGGAAAGCCTTTGTTGTTCCGGCACCAATCAAGTCTTCAACCTCTTTTCTTGTAACCTTTCCGTTTTCCCGTGCATATTGAAGAATGAGTGACTTCTGTTCATTCAGTGAAATGTCTTTGTCCGCTTTATCCAATACTCGGATATCCATTTCCGGCTGCTCATTCCTATTGGGAAGTGTTACGCGGAAAACGCCTTTTGCTGTTTCAAACTCCGGCTGGGATGAGCAAGTCTTATATGCACGTTCAATTTTTCCGATTCCGGTGCCATAACTTTCAATCAATCTCATCCGGTAGAAAACAGCCGCAAGGTTCGGATTTCTCGATTGTGAAACGCCTAAGAAAATGGATTCCAGTTCCAGACCGGATACAAGACCTCCAAGAGAGACAAATTCGATTCTATCCTCATAGACATTGACCAGATTGCTTCCACTGAAAGAGTAATCACGATGAACCATGCTGTTCAGTAAAGCTTCTCTGATTGCATCCTCTGGATAATCCCTTCTGTCAGTTCGATCCAGACCTGAAAAGGTTGCCTTTGTTTTATTGACCAGATCTATAAATTGATAGACATCTTCAAGCTGCTTCAAAATAGAACCCTTAAATTCCTTCCTGTCTCGGAATAATTCCTTATCCTTCCCTTGAAATAGCGCGACTTTTATTGTGGTTTCGCACTGGTCTGATAGCAGCAATGCAAGATTCGTATACAAACCATCCTCACCAATCAGCTTGAGTGTCCGCATTTGGGATGATCCGATTTCGATGGATCTTTTCTGCATCTCTGTTTGGAGGGTGTGAAAAGTCAGTTCCTGATTCATACTTCTACACTGTTCAAAGGATCTGCCGCTGTTTTGAAGAATCATCTCCCGAATGCCTTCTTCGGTCATTGGCTGAGTAGAGCTGCCTTTTCTTACATACACGCCACTCGGTTTTAACCCTTTTTCCCGTAGATAGTACGGCCGATTTGTTCCGGTTGTTACATCAATTTCGATGACTGGTTTTGCTTCTAATTCAATCGTGTTGACCCTGACAAATGGCATGATGTCCGGTGCCAATGAATCTTTTAAAGAATTCACGATTTGAAGCATCACACTATCTGGATCGGCAACACCTAGAACCGCTCCATCCTTACGGATACCGACATAAACGGTACCGCCCTCTGCATTTGCAAATCCCATAACCTCTTTGCGGATGTCAGGGACATACTCTTGCTTGAATTCGACATTTTGGCTTTCGAATGTTAGCATCAGCTGCACTTCCTTTCTTGTTCTTTCTTTCACATTATAAGAGAGAAAGAAAGAAAGGTCAAGGGGTGTAGAAACTAGAATTTTGTCAATCTGCAACGATCACATGTCGTGTTGGAAAAACAACGGGGTGTTTTTTGACCGAAACAGATAATGCAGAACATTGAAAATTGATAATTTTAACCGAATCAAGTAAGCCCCCTGCTTCAATTGCGAAAAGCAATAAGCAGTGGGTGGGGACTTGCTTGTATCAGGAGGAGTGCAAGCTCCTTCTGATAAACTGCGGAGCAGTTATTCGGTTATGAGCAAGTAGCGAAGCGGATTGCGAATATCCGCTTGACAATTTGAATATAAATGACATCGATTTTCTATTTCCCATAGCCAGTATCTTAGCTAGTTTTTTTAGGTTCATGCAAGCAAAAGTAAGCCCGGCTTTCATTTCCATATATGCTGTGTTACCAGTTTTACATGATCGTTGCTTTCTGTGCATTTAGATTTTTGTAGACAATTACAGCAAATATACCCATGGCTTTTGTATTCACGATAACCATCTCGATTTGTTGTGCTATAAGAAAGCACCTGATTTTCAAGGCAAAGATAGCAGTCGTTATACTCGTCATAAACGTATATTTCCGTGTAATGGAAGCGTCTGAGGTCAGAAGATTGCAACGGATACCATGCAAGCAGGTATTGCAGGAAATCTTTGATGGGAAGTAAGCCTTGTTGAGATTTGTCTGGCTAATATACCATTGCAAAACAGAAGTAAGCGCGGTATAATATGGCCATGAAAAAATGTTATTTAAATAAGCCGAAAGGCCGCAGAAGTGCGGCTTTTCCTAAATACATAAGTTAGCCAAATCTAACCAAATTTAATCCAACACAACCTGACGATGACGTGTATCTGGATAGATTGATCTAATTGCAAAAGGAATGACAGCAATGCGAGAACACAAAAATTTCTGGGACAGAAATGCAGATCTATATGATCGTTTTATGCAAAAAGACAGGGCAGTATACGAAAAAATGTATGAGCTGATCTGTCCGGTCGTGAAAAACAAAACGGTGCTGGAATTGGCCACCGGAACGGGGCTGATCGCCAAACACATCGTAAATGCGGCGGCCCACATCGAGGCAACGGACGCCTCCGGGGAGATGATTGCAGAGGCCAAACAGGGTAATTACTCTGCGAAGCTGTACTTTTCGGTGCAGGATATGTTTCGCCTGCCCTATGCGGACAAGTCTTTTGATGTGGTGATCGTATCTAACGCGCTGCACATCGTGCTGCAGCCGGAAAAAGCCCTTGCTGAGATCAGTCGGGTACTGAAGGATGACGGCGTGCTCATTGCACCGACCTTTACTCATGCAGAAAATTCATTTAGAGGAAAGGTCAAAGCTATTTTTATGAGGATGGTGGGCTTCCCGCTGCACAACAGATGGACGAGGGAGGAATACCTGAGCTTTTTGCGGCAGAACGGGTGGACGGTGCGAAAAAGCGCTTTACTAAAAGCATCTTTTCCACTGACCTATGCGGAATGTGTGAAATCGGAGGTGTAATATGTCATTTTTTGAAAATGCCCGCAAGCCTGTAGGTTTTGGCGGGAAAATCATGGTTTCTTTGATGAATCTGGGACACAGTCCCGTGGCACGATGGGGACTTCGTTTTTTAGAGCCTGCGTCGGACGCAAAGGTGCTGGATTGTGGATGCGGCGGCGGAGCAAACATCCGAAGGCTGTTAAAAAAATGTCCGCAGGGTATCGTTAAGGGCATTGATTATTCACCCGTCAGTGTGCAGAAAGCTCGAAGTCTCAACCAGACCGCAATTCAGGAAGGCCGTTGCGTGGTGTGGCAAGGCAGCGTGGAGAAGATCATCTTTGCAGATAACTGGTTTGACGCGGTCACGGCTTTTGAAACCGTCTATTTCTGGCCTGACCTGCCGCGGTGCTTCAGGGATGTTTATCGGGTACTAAAGCCCGGCGGAACATTTCTCATCTGCAACGAGAGCAGCGGCGACACGGATAAGGACGAGAAGTGGACGAAGCTCATCAGCGGCATGACCATCTATAAGGATGCTGTATTGAAAGCATATTTGGAGCAGGCAGGCTTCCACGATATTCAGATCCATAAAAAGAAAAACTGGCTGTGCGTTACGGCGAAAAAGGCGGTGAAATAGTGTAGGAGGAGTGAACATGGAGCGAAAAGAAGTTATTCGCAGCGCCTATCGGCTGACAGGCGGCAACAATTTTTATGATGGCATGATCACCTGCTCCACCCTGAGCGGAAAAGCGGTGTGCCGTCTGGTGTGGGATATGAATCAGGTGGAATGTGATACCTATCTGGAAAATGTGCTGTCCGGTATCCCGGAACATTTCTCCGGCAAACTGCTGGAGGTGCCGGTGGGAACTGGAATTCTGACCATGCCGTTTTATAAGACGCTGCCAAAGGCGGATGTTACCTGTCTGGATTACTCGGCCGATATGATGGGGCAGGCACAGGAAAAGGCGAACCGACAGCACCTGAAAAATGTAACCTTTCAGCAAGGGGATGTAGGTGCGCTGCCCTTTACGGACGGCGCGTTTGATATTGTTTTGTCGCTGAACGGCTTTCACGCATTCCCGGATAAGGAGGCCGCTTATCGGGAGATTTTCCGGGTCTTGAGACCCGGCGGTACATTCTGCGGCTGCTTCTATGTGGCGGATGAGCACAAGCGGACGGATTGGTTCGTCCGGCATATTTATGAAAAGGCGGGATTTTTCACACCACCCTATGAGACAGTTTCCAGCTTAAAAAAACGGCTGGAGCACATGTACGCAGCCGTAACCCTTGGAAATGTGAAGGGCATTGCATGGTTTATCTGTCGGAAAGAATGTCACGCTCCTTGCACAGGATACACTATATGATGTGATTTCCGGGAGACTGCGGCACACCGCAATTCCACTGGCTTTACACGGTGGATTAAGGTAGCCAAAAGTTAGATTTTATTGTATACTTATGGCATGGGACTGCCAAAGCCCATATTCATTATAGGATGATTATGTGATTATACTTGAATGCTCCTTTGACGGGGCGCTGTTTGGTGGAATTGGCTGATAAGAGATACTTCCGTGCTTCGTCAGGAGAAAGCTGAGGACGGCACGTGGAAAATTTAGGGGAGGTTACTTACAAATATGAGCAGATTAAATGAATTGCTCCAACAGGCGGGCAATATTGGACGGAATGAAGATGGTTCGATCACACGGCTGGGATTTTCAGAAAAATATTTTGAGGTGCTTGAGTTTTTAAAAGGACGCATGCAGGAGTTGGGAATGCAGGTGGAGACTGACCCGGTGGGAAATCTTCATGGCGTATTGCAGGGGAGTGATCCGGAAGCAAAATCCATCGTGATCGGCTCCCACATGGATACAGTTAAGCAGGGTGGTGTTTATGATGGGATGCTGGGTGTTACCGGTGCCATGGAAGTTGCAGCCCGCTTAAAGGATGAAGGACGTACACTGCGCCATCCATTGGAAATCTGGGGCTTTAACATGGAGGAGTCCAGTATTCTTGGCGGCACATTTGGAAGCAGATGTGTGTCAGGGATGCTCGATCCGGACATTCCCGGATATGCGGAAAAATTAGCAAAGTTTGGCTGCAGTCCGGAAAAAGCAAAAGCCGCAAAGAGAGATATCAGCAAGTATGAGTGTTACCTGGAATATCATATCGAACAGGGCGATAAACTCGATTATACGGGAATAGATGTGGGAGTTGTCAGCGGAATCGTCAGCATCATCGACTATAAGGTAACGGCAAAAGGCATGAGCAACCATGCGGGCACAACGATGATGGCTAACAGAAAAGATGCGCTTGTCGGAATGGCAAAGCTGATCGTAGCAGCAGAAGAGCGGGCAAGAGAACTGAACGACACGCTTGTATTTACGGTCGGAAAGATCTCTGTATCACCCGGACAGGAAAATGTAATTCCGGGACAGGCTGTGGCGAACTTTGAGATGCGTCATATGGACAAAGCTGTAACAGATCAGTTCTATGCAGATATTCAGGCACTCGCAAAAGAGATTCCGAACTGTGAGTTTGAATTTGTAAATACCAGTGCCAAATATTCCACACCGTGTGATCCGAGATTGATCAAACTGATCGACGATGTCTGCACGGAAAAGGGAATCAGCCATATCATCATGCCAAGTGGTGCAGGTCATGACGCGAATTCGATGGCCCACGAAGGTGTCCCGATCGGTATGATCTTTGTTCCGAGTGTCAAGGGCATCAGCCATCAGGGAGACGAATATACAAAACCGGAACATATCGATATGGGAGCGGATGTTCTGTATCAGACAGTGTTAAAGCTGGATGAAAATGGATTATAAGTTTTACAGATGATGGAAAAACGGCACACCGCATTCTCGTTACTTTAGTGATGAGTTAGGTGTGCCAGATTTTTTATCAAGAGAACAAGGAAAAGTGGCTCAGTATCCGGTTGGATAGACCGGAGCTTTAGAAAATAGGTAGGTGAGATGCAAATGAATTGGGCAGATGGAAAAATACGTTGCTGCTGGGCAAATCCGAAAAATGAACGGTACATCCGTTATCATGATGAGGAGTGGGGCGTCCCGGTGCATGATGACCGGAAGCTATTTGAAATGCTGATCTTGGAGTGCTTTCAGGCAGGACTGTCCTGGGAATGTGTCCTGAATAAGCGAGATGCGTTTCGCGAAGCCTTTGACGGCTTCGATGTTGAAAAGGTTTGTGTCTATAATGAGGAAAAGCTGGAAGCCCTGCGGAAGGATCCCGGCATCATACGCAACCGCCTGAAAATACAGGCTGCCGTTACCAATGCACAGGCATTCCGTGAAAT